>NZ_JBYSZX010000017.1:0-119348 GCF_058787615.1 Pseudomonas sp. FW305-3-2-15-C-LB1
AGAGTAGGTCATCGTCAAGATTAAATTCCAGAACCCCTGATTGCTAACGCAGTCAGGGGTTTTGTTTTGGGCGGTCGAAAATTCAAGCGCAGCTCATCCTCAATAAATACCGTACCGTTGAGCAAAACGATGCAAAGTGTTTCTGCATTTTTGGTATGGTGCAGCACATTTTCACAGGGATTGATCTTTCACCCGCAGGATGCGGCGTCGACCTTCTTCAACGAGATGCTGTAGAAATGCCTGAACCGATACCCATCAAAGATCACGAAAAAGAAAACCGTCTGGTCAACAAGCGCCTGCTCGCCTGTGCGCTGCTGGTGATTGGCATTTCCTGCGCCCTGGTGGGGCGCATGTACTTCCTGCAGGTCGTGCAGTTCGACTATCACTCCACGATTTCCGAAAACAACCGCGTCCACGTATTACCCATCACGCCGACGCGTGGGCTGATCTACGACCGCAATGGCGTCGTGTTGGCCGACAACCGCCCTAGCTATAACCTGACCATCACCCGAGAGCGCACCACCGACCTCAAGGGCGAGCTGGACGCCATCGTCAGTTTGCTGCACCTGCCCGCCGAGGATCGCGCGATGTTCGACAAGGCGCTGAAGCAGGCACGCCACCCCTTTGTCCCTGTGACATTGTTTTACGAGCTGACCGAAGAGCAGATCGCGTTGCTGGCGGTGAACGAGTTCCGTCTGCCAGGGGTTGATGTAGAACCTCAGTTCGTTCGCCACTATCCCCTGGGCGCCCACTTTGCGCATTCCATCGGTTACGTGGGACGGATCAACGAGAAAGAGTCCAAAGCCCTCGATTCGGTTGAGTACCGCGGCACTCAATCCATCGGCAAGACCGGCATCGAACGCTTCTACGAGTCCGAGCTGCATGGTCACGTAGGTTATGAAGAGGTCGAGACCAACGCCCAGGGCCGTGTGCTGCGTGTACTCAAGCACACCGATCCGATCCCCGGCAAAAACATAGTACTGAGCCTCGACGTCCACCTTCAGGAGGCGGCAGAAGAAGCCTTGGGCGATCGCCGTGGCTCGGTGGTTGCCCTCGACCCACAAACAGGCGAAGTGCTGGCCATGGTCAGCAAACCGAGTTTCGACCCTAACTTGTTCGTCACCGGCATCAGCTTCAAGGAATATGCCGCGCTGCATGACTCCATCGACCGGCCACTGTTCAACCGCGTCCTGCGCGGGCTCTATGCGCCGGGCTCGACCATCAAGCCGGAAGTCGCCATCGCCGGTCTCGACAGCGGTGTCGTCACTGCACAGACCCGTGTGTTCGATCCCGGTTACTACCAACTGCCGGATTTCGACCACAAATACCGCAACTGGAACCACAGCGGTGACGGCTGGGTCGACATGGACGCCGCTATCATGCGCTCCAACGATACCTACTTTTACGACCTGGCCCACAAGCTGGGCATCGATCGCCTGCACGACTACCTGGCTGAATTCGGCCTGGGCCAGAAAGTGTCGCTGGACATGTTTGAAGAGTCGGCTGGCTTGATGCCCTCCCAGGCCTGGAAGCGCGCCACTCGCCGCCAACCCTGGTTCCCGGGCGAGACCGTGATCCTCGGTATCGGCCAGGGCTACATGCAGGTCACACCGCTGCAACTGGCCCAAGCCACCGCGCTGATCGCCAACAAAGGCGTGTGGAACCGACCCCGCTTGGCCAAGACCATTAACGGCGTGCCACCGGTGGATGAAAACCCTATGCCCAATGTGGTCCTCAAGGATCCACGTGATTGGGAGCAGGTCAACCATGGCATGCAATTGGTGATGCACGACCCACGCGGTATCGCCCGTGCTGCCGCACAAGGCGCGCAATACCGTATCGCTGGCAAGAGTGGTACCGCACAGGTGGTCGCGATCAAGCAGGGCGAGCGTTATAACCGTGAAAAGACCCTGGAGCGCCACCGCGACAACGCGTTGTTCGTCGGCTTCGCCCCAGCCGAACACCCGAAAATTGTGATTTCGGTGATGATCGAAAACGGTGAAGCCGGTGGTCGCGTTGCTGGGCCGGTCGTACGCCAGATCATGGACGCCTGGTTGCTCGACCAGGAAGGTCACTTGAAACCGCAATACGCAACGCCGGCCAAAGCACCTGGAGACCCAAAGGTTTAAATCAGGCTTTCCACTCGTCCCATTGCTCTACGCCTTCATGGGCGAGCCAGGGCACATCATGGGCCATCCATATGTGCGCGGTGGGTTTGACGCCCGGATCATCGTCCAGCGTCGCCACCCGCACAATCACGTGAGGTTGATGCCCTCGTTCGGCCATCAGGTGCGAGCCGCAACGCGAGCAGAAATGCCTGAGCTTGCCCGGCGACGACTCGAAAGACGCCAGCAACTCCACGCCCTGGGTCCAACGAAAGTGTTCGCGCATCACGCCGGCTGTCGCGACAAATGCCGCCGCATGCACCTTGCGGCAGCTGTCGCAATGGCAGTGGCTGATCGGCATGTCCAGACGCCTCACCTGATACCGCACGCCCTTGCAGAAGCAACTTCCATTCAATGGGTCAGTCATAACGTAATTGCCGGATCAATAAAGGGGTCATCATCATTGCTTACAATCCCAGGTTGCGCATTGTTCGATGTCACCTACTGTCAATGGAGGAGGTGACTTATGCACGTATTGGATCGAATCGAACGGAAAGTCCTGCTCAACGCTTCACGCAAACAGGTGTGGGAAGCCCTCACCGATGCCGAGCAGTTCGGCCAATGGTTTGGTATCGCCCTCGAAGGCAAAGCCTTTGTTGCCGGGCAAACCATCGAGGCACCGATCACCTATCCGGGTTATGAACATGTGATCTGGAAGGCCAGGATCGAACGCATCCTGCCGCAAACGCTGTTCTCCTTCTGGTGGCACCCTTTCGCGGTCGAGGCGGGTGTCGATTATGACCAGGAAACCCCCACGCTGGTGGAGTTCACCCTTGAAGACCGTGCTCCAGGCATTCTATTGCGGGTGGTCGAGTCCGGCTTCGACACGGTGCCAGAAGCCCGTCGGCAAAAGGCCTTCAAGATGAACTCCCGGGGCTGGGATGAACAAATGGGCAACATCGAAAACTACCTGAACCAAGCCCGCCAGGCATGACTGCAACAACGGGCTCACTTCGTTGTAGTGCTTTTTAGAAGTCTACAGTCGCCGACAACTTGGCAACACGCGGGTCGCCCTGGCTCAGGAAACCGCCCTGGGCCGATTCCCAGTACTTCGTGTTGGCGACGTTCTCCACGGTGGCGCCGAGGGTGACATCACGCTTGGCAACCTTGAAGTTGTAACGCGCGCCTATATCGAAGCGGTTCCACGTCGGCAAGCTCAAGTTGTTGGCGGCGTCGGCGTACTGCCCGCCCGTGCGCAGCCAGCGGCCATTGAGGGTTACGCCTTGCAGGCCAGGCACATCCCACTCCACATCGGCGTTGAGCTGGAACGAAGGCACGCCGATTGCTCGGTTACCGTCATTGGCGCCGTTTTGCGTGTCCTTGAGTTCGGTCTTCATCACCGTTACACCGCCCAGCAAACGCAGGCCGCTGAGGGGCTCGCCGAAGACGTTCAGTTCCACGCCTTTGTTGATCTGCTGGCCTTCACGCACATAGCGCGCTGTAGTCGCATCGATGACCTGAACGTAGCCGGCCCCAGGCTGTTCGATACGGTATACACCCAGCGTGGCGCCATAGGTGCCCATGTCCACCTTCACACCCGCTTCGATTTGTTTGGAGCGAGCGGGCGCAAACGCCTGGCCGCCACCGATGATCGTCCGGTTACCCGAGTTGACCGGCGACGTCGGGCCTTGCGCAAGGCCTTCGATGCGGTTGGCGTAGAAGGACACGTGTTGCCACGGTTTGAACACCAGGCCGTAGACTGGCGTGGTAATTGACTCGTCATAGTTGGAAGTGCGCGTACCGCTCATGTAGTTGTAAGCCTGTACCACCATCTGCTGGCGGCGCGCGCCCAGCGTGACCAACAGGCGGTCATCGAAGAAGCCCAGGGTGTCGGACACCGCTGCGCTGCGCACGAATGTTTTGCCTGTAATGGTAGGGTCGCTGAAATCAGTGCCTGGCGTATTGCGCGGGTTGTTCAGGGTGGGCGGAGCGCCGGTCACAGGGTCGTAGATATTGGTTCGGGTAGCCGTCGACGAGGCGTTGAACACATAGGCATTGCGTGCTTGAGTCCAGATACCTGCCAGGCCAAAGTTGAGTCGATGGCTCACAGGGCCGGTCTGGAAACTGCCGTTCAACCCGCCCATTAAGCTGCGGTTGTCTTCTTCGTGGGCGATGGTCGAGCGGCTTGCCAGGGCATTGCCGCTGTTGTCAGTCAGCGTGACCGACGAGTAGCGCCCCATTTCCCGGGTGTGCTTGGCACCGCCTGCTGCATAGGCCGTCCAGTTGTCGTTCAGGTCATACTCGGCGCGCAGCATCCCCAGGGTGTCTTCGAGGTTGGTGCTGCTCCAGCTCGGCGCGTAGTTGGTGTCTGCCGAAGGCGCATCCGGCACATGGGTGGCCGTGCCAAGGAATACCGAATTACGCCCACCGTTGATGCGCTGCTTCTGATACACGAAATCACTGGACAGACGCAACGCATCACCGCGGTAGTCCAGGCCCACGGTGAACAGCTTCGAGCGCTGATTTTCATCATCGATGCCGGTATCGCCTTCGCGCTGGGACAGGTTCACGCGTGCACCAACCTGGTTGTCCTCGCCGAAGCGCTGGCCAATATCCAGATGCTCGCCCACCCGGCCATCGCTGCTGATATCGGTACTGAAGCGACGCAGTGGCAGGTCATCGGCGCGCTTGGGTTGCAGGTTCACACCACCGCCTATCCCCGAGCCGGTCGGTGTCACACCATTGATGAAAGCATTCGGCCCCTTGAACACTTCCACACGCTCCAGGGCGTCGGTGGACATAATCTGACGCGGCAGGATGCCGTACAGGCCGTTGAAGGACATGTCGTCACCGGCGAGCGGCAGGCCTCGGATCATGAACGTCTGTGCCTGGTTGGCATAGCCAGACGCC
Organism: Pseudomonas sp. FW305-3-2-15-C-LB1; assembly: GCF_058787615.1. Classification (NCBI taxonomy): domain Bacteria; kingdom Pseudomonadati; phylum Pseudomonadota; class Gammaproteobacteria; order Pseudomonadales; family Pseudomonadaceae; genus Pseudomonas; species Pseudomonas sp. FW305-3-2-15-C-LB1. The sequence continues at coordinate 5,016 of NZ_JBYSZX010000017.1, forward strand.
TGGCGCACCGATGAATCATTGAGCAGTACATCGCCGATCGTTTCGGCCTGCCGGTCGCGGATCAATTTCTCGGTATAGGAGGACATGCTGAACGGCACGTCCATGATGTCCTGGTTACCCAGCACCCCCAACTGAGCGCCACGTGCCACCTGGCCGCCGGCGTATACCGGGGGCAGGGCGCCTGGCGCAGGGGCCTCGGCGCTGACAGTGGTGGCGCCCAGTTCCAGCGTGCCGGTTTCCTGGCTGGCGTGAGCCGAGAGGCTCAGGGAACAGCACAGGGCGAGCAGGGTGGGGCGATACGGCACAGCGAATGGAATACGGGCGGGCATGGTCGATCCTGACGGTGAACCGTCAATGGTGAGGGAAAGGGCAACAATGGTTGCGCTTCCTCACTGCGCGGATACAACTCCAGTGCAAATGATAGTAATTATTATTAACGTCATGCAACAATTTTGTGAGATTAAGGTCCGCGCGTTCGGATGCCGAGTAGAATCACGCCCTGAAAGCGATTCCTGAGGTGCGGTACGGTGGATTTACAGCAGGGTTTTGTCCTGACCCGGCATTGGCGCGATACCCCGGCGGGCACGGAGGTCAGTTTCTGGCTAGCCACCGACCAGGGTCCGAGGTTTATCCGCCTACCTGTGCAGACCTCGGTGATGTTCATCCCCGAAGCCCATCGCAAGCCGTTGGATTGGCTGCTCAAGGGCGAGCGCGATATCGAACTGCGCCCATTGCAGTTGTGCGATTTCCATCACCGCCCGGTCCTGGGTCTGTACACCCGCCAGCACCGCCAGGCGATGGACGTGGAAAAACGCCTGCGCGCTGCGGGCGTCGACGTCTATGAGGGCGATGTGCGCCCACCCGAGCGCTACATGATGGAGCGCTTCATCACCGCGCCCGTGTGGTTCGGCGGCACCCCCGACGCTACCGGCGCACTCTGCGATGCGCAGATGAAACCCGCGCCCGACTACCGCCCGCCGCTGAAACTGGTGTCCCTGGACATCGAGACCACCGCTCAGGGCGATCTGTATTCCATCGCTCTCGAAGGCTGCGGCGAACGCCAGGTGTACATGCTCGGCCCGCCGAACAAAACCGACGCGGTGGATTTCAAGCTCGACTACTGCGACACCCGCGCCCAACTGCTCGAGCGCCTCAATCAATGGCTCGCCGAGCACGACCCCGACGCGATCATCGGCTGGAACCTGGTGCAATTCGACCTGCGCGTGCTCCACGAACATGCCCAGCGCCTCAACGTGCCGCTGATGCTCGGGCGGGGCGACGAGCCGATGGCCTGGCGCGAACACGGCAGCCGCAACCATTACTTCGCGGCGGCAGCGGGGCGGTTGATCATCGACGGCATCGAGGCCTTGCGCTCAGCGACATGGAGTTTCGAATCCTTCAGCCTGGAAAACGTCGCGCAAACCCTGCTCGGCGAAGGCAAGGACATCTCCACGCCGTACCAGCGCATGGACGAAATCAACCGCATGTTCGCCGAGGACAAGCCCGCCCTGGCTCGCTACAACCTCAAGGACTGCGAGCTGGTCACGCGGATTTTCGCCAAGACCGAACTGCTCAAGTTCCTGCTGGAACGCGCCAGCGTCACCGGGTTGCCGGCCGACCGCAACGGCGGCTCCGTCGCCGCGTTCACCCATTTGTACATGCCGTTGATGCATCGCCAGGGCTTCGTCGCGCCTAACCTGGGCGACAAACCACCCCAGGCCAGTCCCGGCGGCTTCGTCATGGACTCACGGCCCGGTCTCTACGAATCGGTGTTGGTGCTCGATTACAAAAGCCTCTACCCGTCGATCATCCGCAGTTTCCTGATCGATCCGGTCGGCCTGGTCGAAGGCCTCAAGCACCCCGACGACAGTGAATCGGTGGAAGGCTTTCGCGGCGCGCGGTTTTCCCGTACCCGACATTGCTTGCCGTCCATCGTTGCGCGAGTTTCCGAAGGCCGCGAAGTGGCCAAGCGCGAACACAACGCGCCGTTGTCCCAGGCCCTGAAAATCATCATGAACGCCTTCTATGGCGTGCTTGGCTCCAGCGGTTGCCGGTTCTTCGATACACGGCTGGCCTCGTCGATCACCATGCGCGGGCACCAGATCATGCGCCAGACCCGCCACCTGGTCGAAGCCCAAGGCTACGAGGTGATCTACGGCGACACCGACTCCACCTTCGTCTGGCTCGGCAAAGCCCACAGCCAAGTCGAGGCCGGCCGCATCGGCCAGGCGTTGGTCCAGCACGTCAACGACTGGTGGCGCGAGCACCTGCACACCGAGTTCGGCCTGCAAAGCGCCCTGGAACTGCAATACGAAACCCACTTCACGCGCTTCCTCATGCCGACCATCCGTGGCGCGGAGGAGGGCAGCAAAAAGCGCTACGCGGGCCTGGTGGTGCACAGCGATGGCAGCGAGGACATGGTCTACAAGGGCCTGGAAACCGTGCGCAGCGACTGGTCGCCCCTGGCCCGCCGCTTCCAGCAGGAACTCTACCAGCGCATCTTCCATCGCCAGCCGCACCAGGACTACATCCGCGACTACGTGCGCCGCACCCTGAGCGGCGAGCTCGATGAGTTGCTGATCTACCGCAAACGCCTACGCCGCCGGTTGGACGACTACGAACGCAACGTGCCGCCCCATGTGCGCGCCGCGCGCCTGGCCGATGAGTACAACGACCGCCTGAACCGCCCGCGCCAATACCAGCGCGGCGGCTGGATCAGCTACGTGATCAGCGTCAACGGCCCCGAGCCGATGGAGGTGCGGCAAGCGCCCATCGATTACGATCACTACGTCACCCGGCAATTGCAGCCGGTGGCCGATGCGATCCTGCCATTCGTGAATGACGATTTCAGTACCTTGGTCGGCGGGCAAATGGGTCTGTTTTAAAACGCTTGATTCGTCCGTGCGCGAGCCTGCACTCTTGGTCACTGACGACCACCTTGACGGCGCAGCGCCATGACCGAACTTACCTTGACCGGCACCACGGTCGAACTCCTACCCCTGCAACGGGCACACAAGGCCGCCTTGCTCGAGGCCGCCGCCGATGGCGAATTGTGGAACCTCAAGGTCACCAACGTGCCGGGCCCGGACACTGTCGACCAGTACATCGACACCGCCCTGGCCGGGCGCGATGCCGGTAGCGTGATCCCGTTCACCCTGGTGCGCCGCGACACCGGCCAGGTGGTCGGCAGCACGCGGTTCTGGAAGGTCGACCGGGTCAACCGCAAACTGGAAATCGGTCACACCTGGCTGGCGCTGTCCACCCAGAAAAGCGCCATCAACACTGAAGCCAAACTGTTGCTGCTGACCTACGCGTTCGAAGTATTCGGCTGTGTGCGTGTTCAATTCACCACCGATGAACTCAACGAAAAGTCCCGCGCCGCGATCCTGCGCCTCGGCGCCGTGCAGGAAGGCATCGTGCGTCACGAACGCATCATGCCCGACGGGCGCAAGCGCAACTCGGTGCGTTTCAGCATCATCGACTCGGAGTGGCCGCAGGTAAAAGCCAACCTGCAGGCCAAACTGCAACGCTAGGAGGACAGGTCCATGTATACGCTCTACGGCATCGACGAATCCGGCTCCTGCATGATCGAAATTGCCCTGCAGCGCTGTGCGGTGCCGTGGCGCAGGGTCGACGCGGCTTCCTGGGCAGAGGGCGAGGGCAGTGACGAACTGGCCCGTATCAACCCGCTCAAACAGGTGCCGACCCTTGTGACGCCTGACGGCCAGGTGCTGACGGAAAGCGCAGCGATCCTGATCCACCTGGGCCTGGAATTTCCCGTCTCCCACCTGTTGGCCGGCAACCGCGCGCAGATCATTCGCGGCCTGGTGTATATCGCCGCCAATTGCTACTCGGCGATAGGCATCATCGACTACCCGCAACGCTGGCTCGGTAACGTCAACGAAACCGTGCAGGCCCAGCTTGTCACCGGCACACGACGCTACCTTCACCAGGCCTGGGTGGTGTTCGCCGATCAGTTTGCCGACCAGTTGTTTGCCCCGGACAACACCCCGAATGCACTGGGCCTGATGGCGGCGGCGGTGTCGCGCTGGGATGAGGCACGCGACGCGTTGAGCGGCCTGGCGCCAGGCTTTGCCCTGAGCCTGGCACAAGTGGACGCCGACCCCATCGTCGCGCCCGTATTTGCTCGGCATTGGCCGGAGTGGAAGGTCTCATGATGTTTCCGCAATCAGTGGAAACAATGACAGTCGCAGCCATCAAACCCTTGCGTGGCGGGCGTCCTGTCCTACGCTTTCTTAAAGTGGTGTAGGAATCATCCTTGAATTTGACTGTCGCAGACATGAAACTCAAGAACCCTGCATGGAATTCAAAGGAGGTGCGCATGCTCATCCGGTCGCTGACCCTGGCTACCTTGATGGCTTTTACGGGGCCGCTGTTGGCTGCTGATGATATCAACCCGCTCAAGCAGGACTTGGGCAAGGCCCGGCCGCTGGTGGTGGTGGAGCTTGATGCAGGCAACGACACCTTGGCCAAGGTCAAAAATCAGCTGGACGAGCCTGCGACCAAGCAGTCCTTTGAAGAACGCAGCATGGTGTTCTACACCGTGAAGTTCGGCAGCATCGGTGCTGAAGGCGAGAAATTCGCCAAGGACCCCAAGGACAGCAGGAAACTCACCCCGCCGGAAACCAACGCGCTGATCCGTGCCCTCAAGCTGGGCGCCGGCAGTGGCACCAAAGTGATCCTGGTGGGCAAGGACGGCGAGAAAAAACTCGAGAAGACCGTACCGCCGGATACCCTCGACCTGAAGGCATTCTTCAGCGCCATCGACCAGATGCCGATGGCCGAGAAAGAAACCGCTGCACCGGCCGAGCCTGAACCCGCCGCCGCACCAGCGGAGAAGCAGGGTGCCAAGGCTGGCACCAAACCTGGCAAGCCCGCCAAGCATGCCGCGCCGCAACCATTGGACGACTGATCCTGTGCGGGAGCTGGGCAGTCGGCTCCCGCAGCAGAAACCTGCAGTAACAGCTCTGCGAAGAATATGATAAACGTTATCATTTACGCCTTGTTCTTCGCGCGCGACCTCTAAGTCCTTGATCTCTACGTCACCGGCCCCTTCAACCTGCTCGATCGCGAGTACTTCAGCTACGCCGGCAACCACGGCGTGTACGGAGCGCCGCGCAACCTGATGACCAGTGTCAAATACGCTTTCTGACGCAATGATTGAACGGCGCCTTCAAGGCGCCGTTTTTGCGACAGGCGCCTTGCGCACCGGAAACGGAAAGTAGAAAAACCGCAGGAACGCCACCCGCTTGATCACTTCCCCGATCAACAACGGCACCACCACCGCCACCACAAACCCCACGCAGGCCGCGACAAACGCGGGCAGCCCCAGGCGCTCCAGCAGGTCGACCGTCTTGTGCTGGATCTCGCCGTGGAAGATCAGCAGGATCAAGGTGTTCTGACCGATGTAGGTCATGGCCCGCGTGACCCAGGTCGACACCATCAATACGCGCGCCAGCGCCCAGCAGGCGTACACGCCGATCACGGCCGGCAGGGTGGTCCAGAACCAGTGGTCGTAGCGTCGCTGCGCCAGGTCCATGGTGTCCCAGGTGAAGGTGAACACCACAACGAACAATGCAATCGAAATCAACAGGGTCAGCCAGGAGCCCGCGTGGGTGTGCAGCCAATCACGCAGCAGGTAGCCGACAATGAAATAAGTGCTGCTGATCAAGGTGATATCCAGGCTGAACGGCAGGCCCGGCAGCACCCAGGTATGCCCGCCGAACGCGACTGGCAACTGCCAGAACCACGGCAGCATCCAGACGCCCACAATCAACTGCAGCGTTACCAGCGCGCAACTGAGCAACAGCGACAGCTTCAGGCGCTGGATCAGGCGCAGCATCACCCAACTGAACAGGATCGCCACCCAGAAATGCGGCAGGAACCACAGCGCCTGCCACGGAATGGTATCCACCGAGGCGTACAGCACACCGCCGATATCCGGCAACAGCGGCTGGCCACGCAGAATGCTGCGCACGATCACATAGGTGAGCATGGTGAAGAAAAACGGTTTGAGCAGGCCATCGGCCTTGCGTATCGCCATCTCCACGAACGGCTGCTCGGGCTTGAAGAACACACCCGACAGAAAAAAGAACAGCGGCAAGATGAACGACGCCAGCACCGGGTACAGCAAGTCCGGCGAAGTGGCGACGAACCAACTGTGGGCAAACACGATCACCAGGATGCCGATGCCTTTGGCGATATCCATCTGAATCCAGCGATGTTTCATATGAGTTGTCCTGATCGATCATTCATGCCTTGCGCCACGGTCTCAGCCAGAGTGCCATGCCCAGCAATACCACCGCGCCAGCCAGGGTGCTCAGCCCCAGTTGCAGCCACACGCCTTCAATCCGAAACAGCGCCAACGCCGCCACGCCCATCAGCACCGCGCTGAGCAGCCAGCTCCGAGCCCAGGGCAGAGCGCCGAGCAAGGTCTGGCGTTGCATCAGCAGCAACGCGGTGCAGAGCACGCCGGCCAGCGCAGCCAGCGGAATCCCGGCCAGGCCGAACACAAACGGCAGCACGCCCAGCAACAGCACATTGGCCAGGCTGCCGAGCAGTTCACAACGCAATGGCTGGCGCGTATCGCCTGCAGCGTAGGCGTAGCGCGCGAGCAGGGCGTTCCAGGCGCCGAACACCAGCGGTACGGCAAACCAGGCGAGCAGCAGCGGCAACGGCGAGTCCAGCGATTGCTTGGGCAGCAGCAACGCCACCAGGCTCGGCGCCGCCGCCACCAGGCCGACTCCGGCGGGCAGGGTCAGCACGCTGGCGGTTTCCAGGCCACGCTTGAGCAGGGCCAGGCGCTCGTCGCCCTGGCGCCGACTCATCATGCCCAGCAACACCTGGTTGAGGCTCATCAGCGCAATCAGCGGCAGGTTCATCAGCTTGCGCGCCAGGTTGACCCAGGTCACCGCACCTTCGCCCAGCAAGGACGCCACCAGCCGTTCGATCAAGGCCAGGCCCTGGCTGGCGCCGTTGCTCAACAGCAGCGGGCCGATGCGTTGGCCCAGCTCCCGCAGTGGTGCCCACGACCGCTGCCAATGCCACGGCCGCCAGCCCTGGCGCCACATCGACGGCAGCAACGCCAACGGCATCAACAGGCTGCCGGCCAGGCAGGCCAGGGCCAATGAGTGAGGTTGAGTGGCGGTGCCGGCGAAGGCAAGGTAGGCCACCGGCGGCAGGTTGAACAGCAACGAGCCCAGGCCCGCCAGTACAAAGCGCTCGCTGGCTTGCAACGCAATGCTGAACAGCGCATGCAGCATCAGCCCCGGCACACACCAGGCGACAATCTGCAAGTTGCTGCTGGCGAGCGCCGTGGCACTGGCGGCCAGGCCGGGCCCGAGCAGTTGCACCAGCCACGGCGCCAATACAGTCAACAGCAGGCTGGTGACCAGCGCGATCGACAGCAACGCCGGGAACAACACCGCCAGCCAGCCCAGCCGCTCGTCGTCCTGGCGCGCCAGGTACAGCGGCAGCGCCGCTGCACTCAGCACACCGCCGGCCAACGACATGCGCAGCGCCTCCGGCAAGAACAGTGCGATCAGGAACGCATCACTGCGCTCGCCCGCGCCCCAGGCCGCCACCAGCAACCACTCACGGGCAAAGCCCAGGCACAGCCCCAGCAGCGTCGCCAGCGTCAGCCATGCGGCAGAGCCCAGCATCAGCGCTGTACGCCGTCGAGCAGCGTTTTGCGCGACGTTATGCTTTTCACCTGCGGCAGGCGCGCCGGAAACAGACGCCGCGCTTCCAGCACATTGATGCCCACCATCAGCCAGAACAGCGCGACCATCACCACGGCAAAGCTGAAGTAGTGGTCAAACAGGCCGCTGACCAGTGCCGAGAGAATCCCGGCGGTGGTGCCCAGCCACAGCGCGTTGTCCTTGGTCAGGCGGATCGGGCCGCGTTCCGGGCGGGCTTCACGCCACCAGCGCACGGTCACGGCCACGAAGAACAGCATGCCGACGATGCCGGTCTTGTAGATGAAGTTCAGCCACAGGTTGGAAATGCCCAGCAAGTGGGTGTCGGGGACGGGCGGGTCGACCTTGAAGCCGATGCCGAACGGATACGCCATCACCGCCTGCGGGAACATGCGGTACTCGTCGAAACGCACTTCGGTACTGGCGTTGCTCGATGAGAAAATCGTCGCCAGGCGCTCCTGTAAAGGCGGATACGCGATCACCAGCGCCACCGTCAGCGCCGCGCCGATCATCAGCAGGCGCCCGGTGTACGGCACCCGGCGCGTGGCCATCCATAGCAGCACCAGCGCCAGGCTGACCATCGCGCCACGGCTACTGGCCAACAGCAAGGCGGCGGCGCCCAGGCACGCCACGCCCAGGCCCAGTGCGCGTTTCCAGCCTTGCTCGGTCATGCCGAAGCAGAACGCCAGGGGCAGCAGCAACGCCATGATCCCGCCGATGGCATTCGGGTGCATCCACGGCGAGCCCATGCGCGACGACATCGCCTCCAAACCGAATTTGAGCATGTCGAAGTTGCCGTAGTTGAACAGCGCCAGCACCGGTGCAATACCGGCCCCGGAGCGTGTGCGCACGAACACCGCAATCGACAGCACCAGCATCGCCAGGCTGCCCAGCAGCAGGGCGATCACCAGGGATTCACGGTGCTTGCGGTCCACCAGCAACTTGGCACAGAGGAACACCGCCGACAGGCTCAGCAACCAGCGCAGCCAGTTGGCGACGCCGCTGGTGTCGGCGTGAATAGTGACCTGGCCGACGATGAACGGGAACACGCTGAACAGCATCAGCCACAACAGCATCTGGTCGGTGGGCCGACGGGTGAGGCTCGGCGTATCCGGCAGGCGCGCCAGGAAGTTGTGCCACAGGACCGCGCCCCAGGTCAGCGCCAGGATCGCTTCGCTGACGGTACTGCGAATGCCCAGGTTGACCGTGGAATACGGCATGAACGTGGCGACCAGGGCGAACAGCACCAGGCCCCAGAACGGAAAACGCAGGATGGTCACCGCACCGGCCAGGCCGATCACGGCGAGGAACGCCTTGGCCGGCGACAGCAGCAGAGCGGCGGCGCCGAACAACAGGCCGAACAGTATGGCGACGAGGCTGGGCAGGTTCACGTTCACTTCAGCTCCTCGATCAGTTCGGCCAGGCGCCCGCGATAGGCGCGATGGTTAAAGCGTTCTGCCCACTGCCGGCATTGTTCGGGCGATTCATCGGCGGCCCGCTCGCCGAGGCTGATCATCAGCTGCGTCAGCGCTGGACCATCAGTGGGCGAAAAGCGCGGTGCCGACGGCGGGGTGATTTCATCCAGCGATGTGCCGCTGGCCACCGCCACCGGCGTGCCGACGCTCAGGGCTTCGATCACCGGCAGGCCAAAACCTTCGGCGTAAGACGGTTGCCACAGGCGCGACGCCTGGCGGTAAAGCGCATGCAGTTCGGCATCCGACACGCCACTGAGTGCACGAATCCCAGGCAGGCTGCGCTGGTTTTCAGGCAAATGATCGAGGCTGCCCACCAGCACCAACTCCGGCACGCCGGGGGACTGGCGCCGCGCCTGCTGCCAGGCCTCCACCAGGAACGGCACGTTCTTGCGCAGCTCGCGGGTGCCCACCAGCAACCAATAGCGCTCGGGCAATTGGCGCGGGCCGAGGTCCGCCGCCAGTTCGGTAAAGCCGTCGACCTGATTGGGCAGCACACGAATCTTGCCCGCGGCCTTGGGAAACAACCGCGCGGTTTCATCGGCGCTGTACTGCGACGGCGTCCACACCCGGTCGGCGCTGTGCACCGCGTAGGTGATCGACAGGCGATCGCTGGTCTTATAGATGAGCGCCTTCAAGCGGTTGGCGTGGTAGTTGTTCAAGGTGATCTGGAACAGGTCATGCAACAGCACCACGGTGCGCAGGCCCTTGGGTTTGGGCGGCAACGGCAGGCCCATGTTGAAGGTGCTGATGTACAGGTCGATGTGGTGCTCGCGCAACGCCCGTGGCAGAAACCCGGCTTCGAAGCGCAGGCGATTCTGCGGCTGGTGCATGGCGGTCTTGGCGCAACCCCAGGCCGGGCAGTGCGCCTGCAAGCGGGTTTCATCGCCCAGGGGCGCCACGGTAAACCGCTCGAGCTCGATGCCGGGCAGGCCGTGCAGGGCGCTTTCCAGCGCGTACACCTGGCGGCTGATGCCCGATTGCGGCGAGGTGCCGACGGTGCGGTAATCCAGGCCTACACGCATGCGGGCTCCTTTTGATTCTGGGGCAAAAGGGTCGTGTAGACCTTTTCCAGCTGGCTGGCGGCGACGTTCCAGTCATGGGCACGACGCACATAGGCGCGGCCGGCTTCACCCATGGTCGTGGCGGCATCGGGAAATTGCAGCAGGCGCACCACGGCATCCGCCAGGCTCGCAGCGGTTTGCCCGCCGAGGTAATCCAGGCCTTCCACCAGGTCCAATCCCGATACGCCTTGCTCGGTACTTGCCAGCGGCAAGCCGGCGGCCAAGGCTTCCAGTACCTTGAGCTTGGAGCCGCCGCCATGGCGCAACGGCGCCAGGAACACCGAGCAGCTCGATTGCAGGCTCAGCAGGTCGGGCACAAAACCCTGCCACTCGATACGCGGGTCCGGCCAGCGTGCGCGCCAGCTGTCGGGCATGCCGAAGCCGCACACGCTCATGCGTACGTCGGGGCAGCGTTCCCAGACCTGGGGCAGGATTTCATCCAGGGCCCATTCGATGGCGTCCACATTGGGCGCGTATTCGTAGTTGCCGAGAAACAGCACGCGTTGGGTGGTTGGGTCGGGACGGGCGGCGGCGAAGTGATCGCAATCCACGCCGTTGACCACCACCGACACCGGCTTGCCAGCGATTTTTTCCAGTACCTGCGCATCGCTGTCGGTCACCGCGACCACCTGGGCGGCCTGGCGCATCACGCGGCGTTCCCAGCGGGCGTAGCGCCATTGATCGTAGCGAATGAACGGCAGCGACCAGCCCGGCAAACGGTCATACGTGGCGGCGCCAAGGGCCGATTCAACGTTGTGTTCCGTCAGCACAAAGGGTTGGGACTTGCGCGCCAGCACCTCTTCATACGGCTGGAAGCTGTAGCTGTGTTCGATTTGCACCACGTCCCAAGGGTCACCCAGCAACCAATTGAAGGTGTCCTGCAATTCACCCGACAAACCATTCACGCTGGCCAGCAGCGGGTACGGCGCAAACAGCCCGGCCAACAGGGTCGTGACGCTGCGCAGAGGGCGGCGCGGCAGGATGATCAGTTGTTCGAGAAACGCTTCCAGCACCTGGCGGTCGCTGAGCGACACCGGGTGTTTGTCATGCAAAAGCAGGGTGATCCGATGCCCGCGCGCGGCGAGGTTGCGCAGCAGATGGAACTGGCGCGTCTTGCCGCCGCTGGTGGCGGGCCAGGGTGAGTAGGGCAGGATCCATAAAATACGCATGGCAGGCCTCAGTCCCATAACAGAATTTGCAGGTTCGACTTGACCGGCACGGTCAGGCCGCTGGTGCCGCTTACCGGGGTTTGTGTGCCGCGCAGCGGGTCGTACAGGGTGGCGCTGGCCAGGCCCGGCAAGTGGGCGTTGCCGCCCTGGGCCGACCAGAAGAACCACAGCTTGCGCCCGTCGGCGCGGGTCCAACCGATGCTGAACAGGCCGTCGGGCAACTGGTCGGCAACCGGCGGATCGCCCGGCGTGAGCGTCGGCCCACTGACGTCGAGGAAGTTCTTCAAGGCGGTGTAGACGGGCTTGGGGTTGGTGTCGATATCCAGCAAGCCGTAGGAGCGGTCACGCACGCTGGCGCGCTGGTCGAGGTCGCTCAAGGTGAACAGGAAAATCTTGTCGAAATCCATCGCACTCATCAGCGCCAGGCGGCGGACCACGTAGTCGGCCTGGGCCTGGAGGGTGATGATGTCCTGGGCGTCTTTTGGCCCCTTGTAGGTTGACCAGCCCCACTCGGTGCTCCACAGCGTGTTCACGCCGCCATGGCGCAGGGCCTGGTTGAGCTGGGTGGTCTTGGCGATGAAGTCCAGGTTGGCCGGGTCGTTGCCTTCGGGCAATTGGGTATAGGGGTGGTAGGAGATCACTGTATTCAGGCTGGCCACGCCGAGTGCGCCCAGGGCGTCGAACATGGTCTGGCCACTGGGCATTTCGCTGAAGAACGCCATGCCGGCGGCCACCACCGGTTTGCTCGGGTTCACTGCGCGCAAGGCGTTGGTGGTGACGGTCAACAGATTCGCGTACCCGGCAGGGTCTGCCGCCGGGCGCCAGAAGCCGAGCAGGTTCGGTTCGTTCCAGACTTGCCAGGCCTCGACGCTGGGGTAGCGCTGCGACAGCAGAGCCATGCGGTTGGCAAACACATTGGGGTCTTTCGGCGGGTACTGGTCCGGGTACATCGACAGCGGCGGGGCGCTGCTGATAAAACGCGCCGACCCCACCAGGTAAAACACCGACTTGATCTGGTTCTGCTGCAGCTTGCCCACCAACTCGTCGAGGGTGGCGAGCTTGTATTGGTTCTGCGCGGTTTCCAGCTGATCCCAATGCAGATCCAGGCGCACCCACTCCAGGCCCAGGGCCTTGAGGCGGTCGATCTGCTTCTGGTAGCGCTCGGGGCTGAACCACAAGAACTGCGCATTCACCCCGAGGAAGTCCTTCCAGACCACCTCCTTGCTGCCCTTGAGCACATGGCTTTCGGCATCCGCCTGGCGTCCCCACAAGAATGCGGTCAGGCCCAGGGCGGCGACCACCGCGAGGGTGGCCAGGTAGGTGCGTTTACGCGCCATAGGGGGCTCCGGTGATGGCCTGCTCGAAGAGCTGCTTGAATTTCCGCGCGGTCAACGGCCACACGCGCTCACGGCCGATTTCGCCGGCCCGTTCGGCCCAATCCCGGGCCAGCAGCGGCGTACGCGCCAGGCGCAGCAGCTGTTCGCCGAGCGCGGCTACATCACCCTCGGGGTAGATCGCGCCGTTGCCGCTGGCGACTTCCTCGGCAAACGCGCGGGCGTCGGAGGTGATCGCGCCGCGCCCGCAGGCGGTGGCCCAGGACAGTGCGCCACTGGTGCCACGCTGGCGCCCCAGCAGGCCGAGTTTTTTCGATTCACGGTAGGGCAGCACCATCACGTGGTGCGCCTGGATGGTCTGGGCGATGTCATCCGCCGGCAGGTTCAGGCGCCAGTCGATGGCGTCGGTCAGGTCCAGCGCCGCGATCTGTGCGTTCAACTGCTCCAGGTAGTTACCGCCTGCGCCAAACGCCATTTCCGCGGCGGTGCCGCCCGCCAGTGTCAGGCGCACGCGGTCGCGCAATTCGGGGGCTTGCTTGAACACATCCGCCAGTGCCTGCACCAGGTCTTCGATGCCTTTGCCTCGGTAGATAAACCCGAAATACAGCAGGCGCAGCGTGGCGAGGGGCGGTATTGGTGCCGCCGGGATCGGCAGATTGGCATGGTTGATCACCGCAACTTTGCCGGCCGGCAGGTGCATGCGCTGGCTCAGGCAGTCGGCGCCCAGGCGGGTGAGGGTCACCAGCCGGGTCAGCCCCTTGGCGACCTGGCGCTCTTCGCGCAGGGTCAGCGGGTCGGCCAGCACCACGGCTGCCTGCGGCAGTGGGCTGGGCAACCTTTCCATCAGGTTCAAGGGGAACGGCAGGTGCTCGCGGCGCCACACGATGCGTTCCGGGTCATGCACCGTGGCGGTCAGCGGCAACTGGGGGTAAGCCTTGCGCAATTCACGCAAGGCCAGGAATTCCCCCAGGCGCCCGCCGCCCAGTTCGGCGTGTACCAGGTCGACGGCCTGCCAGTCGAACGCGTCGATGGCCTGTTTGATCGCTCCGGAGTTGCCCGCCACCCCGGCCAACGGCGTCAGCACCGTCACACCAAGGTGTTCCAAGGCCGTGCGGAAATGGTTCGCGTAGTCGGCGATCCCGTTTTTCTCCGGCGGCAAGGGGGCGAGCAGGGCGATTCGCATCAGAACGCTCCCCGGTACTTGCCGATGGTGCGCAGCACTTTGCCCGGCACTTCAAACTTGCGACGGTTGATGATAATGCCGTCCACCTTGCCGAACGCGGTGTTGAGGATCGACAACGCATGCTCCACCACCGGCACGGTACTTTTGCGCGCTTCCACCACCAGCCCGATCAGGTCGGCGCGACGCAGATCGACGAACGCCTCGCGGTTGTCCAGCAGGGCCGAGGCATCCAGCAGCACCACTTCACCCGGCGCAGCAGCGTGCGGCCCGCCGACGCGCACGTTGATGCCGTTTTCACTGAGCAATTGGCGCAGTTGCTCAACCACAAAGGTCACCCCTTCGCCGTGACGCGCCGAGGTCAGGCCCAGGGTCACGCCCTGTTCGGCAATGCGCTCGGGCTGCAGCAGGCTGTACAAACGGTAGATGCTCGCATTGAACGCGTTGGTGCTTTGCGCGGTGGAGGTGTCCAGCTCCGGCAGGGTGGTCCACAGCGGCAGGCCGAACTTGCGCTCCACCAGGCCACCGTCGTGAATCCGCTGGTCGAGCAGGTAGCACAGGTAGATCACCAGCAGGCCGACCACGATGGCGAACGGAATCGCCAACACCAGCATCACCAGGGTTTTCGGGAAGATGCGGCCCGGGTTCAGGGTGGCTTCTTCGATCACGGCGATGTTGCTGATCTGGCTATTGTCCAGCTCACGGTCGATGCGCGATTTTTCCAGGTTATCCACGTACAGCGCGTAGTTGCGCTCGGTGGTGTTCAGCTCGCGGGAAAGGCGAGCCAGCTCCGGCTCGATCTCCAGGGCCTGCTTGCGTTGCTCTTCCAGGTTCAACAGTTGTTTCTGTTGTTGCACCAACTGGGTACGCAGCGCCACGTTGTTGCTGGTTTCATCCAGCAACACGCGCTGCAAGTGAATTTCCAGGGTGTTCGGCGCACGGTTCTCCGAGGCTTGCACCGTGTTGCTCTCGCTGTTGACCTGCATCTGCATGGCCCGGATCGACGCGTCCAGGGCTTTGACCGGCGGCGCATTGTCGGTATAGGTGCGCATCATGTCGGCCTTTTCCAGCAGCTTCTGGTTGAGCAGGCGACGCAAATCCTGCTGCTGCGGGTTCAGGGCGATCTGGCGTACGGTGGTGACTTCCTTGGGTTGGCCCTTGAGCTGGGTGCGCGTGCTCTGGATCGCGCTGTCGGACGAGGCGATCAACCGCGTCGTGTTGAAGGTCTCACCGCGCAGCACGTTGATGCGCTCGGACAAATCCTCCAGGCGGTCGGTGATGCTCGCCGCGCCGATCTGGTTCAGGTGCGTGAGGATCTGCTCCTTGTAGCTCTTGATCTCGGTGGCACTGTTGGCTACCTGGCCTTCGTAGAACGCGTACAGGCTTTTGCGCCCCAGGGCCTCGGTACGCTCGTTGATGTAGGTCTCGACCCAATCCTTGACCACCGCCTGGGCGATCTCGGGGTCACCCCACTTGAAGCTGATGTCCATCACCGTGGAACCGACGGCGTGGCTGACCTCGAAGTTTTTCTCCAGGCTGGCGGCCAGGCGTTCCACCGGCGTGGTTTTCTCCACGATACCGACGGTTTCAAGCACTACGCGCAGGCCATCGAACACCGCGCCCACGCCGCTCTTGACGTAGTACTTGGTGCGCTTCCAGAAACCTTCCGGCGGCGGCGCGTTTTCAATCACTTCCAGGTAATGCTCGGCCACCGCGCGTACGATCGGCCGGCCGGTGAGCAGGCGCTCTTCGTCGACAATCGGGTCGCGTTGGGTGCTGGGCATTACCAGCGCCTGGCGGTTGCTGATCTCGATGGGCAAGGTCGAATCACGCCCTGGCTTGACCAACAGGCGCGCGGTGGACTCGTACTTGGCCGGCAGCAGGAACGCTCCCAGCAGGATGATCACCAGCGCGGCAATCGCCGCCAGCTTGAACTCATGCCGGAAGATGAAGAACAAGCGCAGAAGATCACGAAAAGAACGGATCTCGATCATTGGGATGTCGCTCCTTTAGTTGTTGCCGCCGCTGGTTCGGGTGTAGTTGTAGCCAACCCCGATCGACTTGGTGAACGGGATCAGTTGGTTCATGTAGGTATCCACCCCCTGGATGCGTTCGCCCACGTTGGACTTGGGCACGAATACCACATCGCCGCGTTGCAGGCGCACGGGTTTGCGTCCGTTGGGACCGGTCTTGAGCAACTGGCTGAAATCCAGGAAGTACGCGCGATAGGCACCCTGGGCGTCTTCGCGCAGCAGGGCGACCATGCTGGCGTTGCCTGCCGGGCTGACCCCGCCGGCACCGATGATGGCTTGTTCCAGGGTGTTGGCCGTGGCGATCTGCACCGCCGTCGGGTTGTTCACCGCGCCGCCGACGATGATCGAGCCGCTCGGCGCCTGGTTGATGTTCACCGTCACACGCGGTTCGCGGTAGATGGGCGCGAGTTTGCCGGTCAACTCCGTGGCCAGCTCCGACGGCTGGCGACCGGCGACCTGCACCGGCCCCAGGAACGGGTAGTTGATCTTGCCGTCGGTCTGCACCGTGTACAGCGTCAGCTCATAGATGGTGCTGACGTTGAACGCCGACAGTGTCGGCATCTCGCCGGCATCGCGGACGATGCGCAACTGGTCGCCGATGCGGATGCGCTCCACCGCCGGCGGCAATTGTGCCAGCTGGTCGAGGGCGCGTTTGCCGGCCTCGACGGTGTCACTGTCGGGCGGGACGATGCGTGCCGGCGTATTGCAGGCGGCCAGGGCCACCATGGCCACGACGAGCAGGGTTCGTTTCATCAAGGGGGACTTCCTGTGGGTCATGATGCTCACCTCCAATAACCGGGAAACATGCTGATGCGCCGCTTGAGGGCGAGGGGGAGGCGGCGCTCCAGATGGCCCAGCCGGTAGCCGAGCAGTTTGAACGCGCTGCGCACCAGTACTTCGGGAACACGGTGCAAGGCACCGGCCTTGCGCAAGGCCGCCAGTTCAGCCAGCACGTAGCGTTTGCCTTCGCCACCGGCATCGCCAAAGGCCTGCTTGATCCACGGTTCGCGGCCGTAGAACACGCCGATATCGAAGTAGCGGTGAAACTCATCCATGAGCTTGTAATCGTGCGAGTGATGCACCAGCGCCGTGGCGGCGTAGCGCACCTTGTAGCCTTCGAGCAGCATGCGCGCCGCCACATAGGCGTCCTCGCTGCCGATCACATCCGCCGGGAAACCGCCCACCGCCTCCAGCACGCTGCGCCGGTACACGGAAAACGAGTCGGAACTGAAGCAGGTCTTGATCCCCAGCTTCGGCGCATCGGCCAGGCTCTTGCTGCGGCTCTGCTCCGGGTAGTTGAAGTGCCGCGATTGCGCACCCAGTACTCCGGCATCGGGGTGCGGCAACTGACGACCGTAGGCCACGCCGTTGAGCGGGTCCTGCTGCAATTCGGCGAGCAGGTTGGCGAAGGTTTCCGGGGTGGCGGGGATCGCGTCCTGGGTCATCACGATCAGCGCGTCGCCGCTCACCTGCCCACTGGCCCAGCGCCGGGTGCCGCCGTGGTTGAAGTCACGCGCGTCGATCACCTCGACCCGCGCCCCGAATTCGCGAAAGCGCGCCACAGTGTCATCGTTGGAGGCGCTGTCCACCACCAGCATCTCGTCGGGTTGCAGGGTTTGCATCTTCAGCGCCGGCAGCAGGCGGCCCAGATGGCTGGAGGCGTTACGGGTCGGGATGATCAGTGAGGTGAGCATGTCATTTCTTCACTTCTGCGGGCGCGCGCCCGTAGATGTCGTCGAAACGCACGATGTCATCCTCGCCCAGGTACTCGCCGCTCTGCACCTCGATCATCACCAGGTCGATGATGCCGGGGTTGGTCAGGCGGTGTTTGTGCCCGGCGGGGATGTAGGTGGACTCGTTGGCGTTGATCAGGAATTCACGCTCGCCGTTGGTGATTTGCGCCGCACCGCTGACCACCACCCAGTGTTCGCTGCGGTGGTGGTGCATCTGCAACGACAGCGACGCCTGGGGCTTGACCACGATGCGCTTGATCTTGAAGCGGCTGCTTTCCTCCAGCACGGTGTAGGTGCCCCATGGCCGGGTGACGGTGCGGTGCAGGCTGTACGCCGGGTGGTTCTGGCGCTTGAGCTCGGCGACGATGTAGCGCACGTCCTGACTGCGCTGGGCGTCGGCGATCAGCAGGGCGTCGGGGGTGTCGACGATGATCAGGTCGCGCACGCCCACGGCGCCGAGTACGCGCTTGGGCGAGTCGATGTAGCAGTTGTGCACGTCGTGCAGAATCGCTTCGCCGTTGACCTGGTTGCCATGGGCGTCGCTGGGGGTGAGCTGGCGCAGGGCTTCCCACGAGCCGATGTCGCTCCAGCCGATGTCGCAGGGCACCACGGCGACTTGCCTGGATTTCTCCATCAGCGCCACGTCGATGGACACATCCGGCGCGCTGCCGAAGGCGTCCGCGTCCAGCTCACGCTGGCGTGAGGTCTTGTTCTGCAGGTTTTGGCTGTGTTCCAGCGCGGCGCGGGCAGCGTCCAGTACGTCCGGTGCATGGGCGGCGAGTTCGTCCACCAGGGCGCTGGCCTTGAAGCAGAACATGCCGGCGTTCCACAGGTGTTTGCCGCCGGCGAGGTAGCCTTGGGCGGTGGCCAGGTCGGGTTTTTCCACGAAGCGCTTGACCCGATGGCCGGTGCCCAGCGCCTCGCCCTGTTCGATGTAGCCAAAGCCGGTTTCCGGATGATCCGGCTGAATGCCGAAGGTCACCAGGTAGCCCGCTTCGGCCAGGTCGCGGGCCTGGGTCACGGCCTCGGCGAACGCCACTTCATTGAGGATCAGATGGTCGGCGGGCATCACCAGCAACTGCGCGTCACCGCCGAAATGCTCCTGCACATGCAACGCCGCCACGGCAATCGCTGCCGCCGTGTTGCGGCCGAACGGCTCCAGCAGCAGGTCCAGGGGCAGATGGGCCTTGTTGACCAGGCGGTAGTCATCCAGGGTGCGGAACAGCAGGTCGCGGTTGGTCACTGTCAGCACGCTTTCCACACCCGGCAGCTTGGCCGCGCGCTGGAAGGTTTTCTGCAGCAGGCTCTGGCCGTCGCGCATGCGCATGAACGGCTTGGGCATGTTCTGCCGGGACACCGGCCACAGCCGCGTGCCCGAACCACCGGAAATAATGCAGGGAATCAATCCGTTGAGTGTGTTCATCAATAGACTTCCTTGGTGGAAAGGACGGCTGGGACCGTCATGAAAACGATGTACAAGTCGAACCACACCGACCACTTGGAGATGTACTCCAAGTCGTATTCGACCCGTTTCTGGATCTTGAACAGGGTGTCGGTCTCACCCCGGTAGCCGTTGATCTGCGCCCAGCCGGTGATGCCCGGCTTGACCCGGTGCCGCGAGCTGTATTCGCTCACCGCCACTTCGAAGGGAATGCCCGCAGCCTTGGTCGCAGTGGCATGCGGGCGCGGGCCGACCATGGACATGTTGCCCAGCAGCACGTTGAACAGTTGCGGTAGCTCGTCGATGCTGGTCTTGCGGATGACGCGGCCGACGCGGGTGATGCGCGGGTCTTCGCGGGTGGTCTGGCGTTCCGCGGTGAAGTCGCTCTGGTCGGTGTACATCGAGCGGAACTTGAACACGCGGATTTCGTTGTCGTTGTAGCCATAGCGGTTCTGGCGGAACAGCACCGGGCCTTTGGAATCGAGCTTGATCGCAATCGCCGTTATTAGCATCACTGGTGACAGGCATACCAGCGCCAGGCTGGCCAGCAGCAAGTCCTCGCAGCGCTTGATTACCGGCGACCAGCCGCGCAACGGCAATTGCGAGGTGTTGAACATCAGGATGCCGCCCACGTCGGTAATCTTGCTGTGGCCGTAACGCAGGGCGGCCATGTCTGGTACCAGCATCACGTTCACCGATAGCTGCCGCAGGCGGTTGACCAAACCATGGATGCGCTGCTCGGCGGCCCAGGGCAGGCAGATCATCACCTGGTTGACCTGCTCGGCGCGGATCAGCTTTTCCAGGTCGCGGGTGTTGCCCAGCAGGGGCAGGTTGCTCAGTTCCTTGGGAATGCGTTCGGTGCGGTCGTCGATGAACCCGACCAGGCCGGAGCGGATGTCACCGTTGCGCAGCAGGTGATCGGCAACGTGTACGGCGGTGTCGGTAAAACCCAGGATCACCGTGCGTTGCAGGAATTTGCCGGCACGCATCAGCTTGCGATACAGGCGCAGCATCAGCAGGCGCTCCAGGCAGAACAGCGCCAGGCTGGCGACGTACCAGGTCACCAGGTTGCGCGGGGTCAACTGCGGGAACATTTGCAGGATCTGGTACATGAACAGCAGGATGCAGAACGCCGCCGACCAGGCCTTGATCTTGGTTTTCAGGCGCAGGCGATTGCTGAACAGTTCTTCGGAATAGATGCCCAGCGCCTGGAACAAAATAATGGTGAGGACCGCGAAAAATACCAGCAGGCCCAGGAAGTGGGCGCGCAGCTCAGGGGCCATCGGGTCGAGCAAGAGCACCAGGACCATGGGGGGCAGAATGGCCGTCAGGCCATGGACCAACTTGACGAAAACAACAAAGAACTCAACAAAACCGGCGCGCGTTAAGAACAGGCTGTCGACGGACGACTTCTCTCGCATACAAACATCCCTCATTGCACTCCAGGCTTCACTGTTCGACGGTTTGTTCAATAAGCGGTGACTGGCTTTAGAACTGGGGTCGAACGACTACGCTGGGTAATACGCAACTAGCCATTCCAAATGCGGCTATCCATTTGAGTGGGTTTTGCGGGGTAGTGACTAAAGGAGTGTTCCTTTGATATGTGTTCAGTCAATGAATTGACGATGGTGCGGAGGTGGCGTGTTAGACAGGTTAACTGGCTTTTTCTTAGGCATTTTATTGACGTTCCTTGTCCGAACACTCGGTGATTGGGTGTGTTTTTGAGTGTAGGAACAAATGTCAGATTTTTCCTGCTTAAAGGAAAAACCTTTTTCAATGCGAGGTAGGAAAGGGGGACAAAGAGGGAGGGGCAGGGCGCACTAAGTACCCTGCCACCGGGGCTTTCACCGGATCAGAAGTTGCCTTTCAAACTGACGGTAAAATTGCGCGGTTCACCGTAGAAGTTGCCCCAAGAGGCGGTGCCGACCGTGTTGTAATAACTTTTATCGAACAAGTTGTTGCCGTTGAGCGCCACGGTCCAGGTGTCATCGAGGCGATACGCCACGCGCGCGTTCCAGGTGGCGTAACCGGCCTGTTCCAATTTGATGGTTTGCACGCGGTAGTTGCTGCTCTGGGCGTTGACTCCGGTGCCCACGCTCCATTTCGACAGTGCGCCATCGAGCTGGTAGTCACCCCACACGCGCAGCATGTGCCGAGGCACATAGGTGTTGGAGACGCCGCCTTCTTTTGTGCTGTCAATGGTGTTCAGGGATTTGGTCTGGGTGTAGGTGTAGCCGCCGAACAGTTGCAGGCGCTCGAGCACTTCACCGCTGATTTCGGCCTCCACGCCTTGGGCGCGCACCTTGCCTTTATCGGTGTAGCAATAGCCATCGGCAGAGGTCGGGCAGAAGCTGTTGTAGTCGGTTTCGGCGCCGTTTTTCTCGATGGCACGGAACAATGCCAGGGAGCTGTTGAGGCGCCCATCGAACCATTCGCCCTTGATACCCAGCTCGTAGTTGTCGCCGATTTTCGGTTTGAGCGCCGCGCCATCGGCCGTAGCGTAGGCACTCTGCGGCTGGAAGATATCAGCGTAGCTGGCGTACACCGAGAGGTGCTCATTGAGGTCGTAGATCAGTGCGGCGAACAGCGTGACCTCGCCGGTTTCCTTGGTGTGCGCATCTTGCAGGGACCACTCGCCCCAGCCCAGGTTATAGGACTCGCGACGGTTGTCGTACCAGCTCACGCGACTGCCGACGATGAACATCAACGGCTCGGCCAGGCGCAGGCGCAAGGTGGCATAAGTACCGTATTGGGTGGCGGTTTCCTTGACCGTGCCGCCACGGTACATGTTCGGCCAGAAGGTGCTGTTGGCCGGTTCCGGGAAGTGGTGGTCTGGCTGGTAGATGCTCTGGCGTCTGGGCAGGTTCTGGATTGCATAGACGTCGTCCTGGGTTCCGCGGCTGCCGTTGGCGCCGAGGATCACTTCGTGTTCCAGGCCGAAGGCTTCGAACTTGCCGTCGATATAGGCATCGAGGCCGTAGTCCCTGTGGTCGTAGTCCATCAGCGCTGCATAGGAGTTGGCCGTCGGCGTCGGGTCGCCGTAGTTGATGGTGCCTTCGCTGGCGGCGTATTTGGTGTCTTGCAGGTTGCGGCTGTGCACTGCCGAGACCTTGAGTTTCCAGTCATCGTTGAAGTGGTGGGTGACGTCGGCAAAGAACGTGGCACGCCGGCTTTGCCAGTCGTTCCAGGATTGGCCAAGGCAGGTCGAGCGGCTGAGGTTGGCGCTTTTGCCGTCGGCGTAGCGCGGCAGGCCACCCCAGCACGGGGAGGCATCGACATCCTCGTAGCTGGCGCCGACGCCCAGGGTCGTGTCAGGTGTGAGGTCAAAATCCAGCGCACCGTAGAACGCCTGGTCCTTGCGCTTGGCGATGTCCATGTAGGACCCGCGATCCTGCTGGCTCACGGCAGCGCGGCCACGCAGCGTGCCGCTGTCATTCAGCGGGCCGCCGGTGTCGAGATCGGCGCGGTAGTTGTCCCAGGTGCCGGCCGACAGCGACAGGCTGGTGGTGGGCTTGGCCTGTGGCCGTTTGCGCACAAAGTTCACCGCGCCGCTGGCGGTGCCGGCCCCCTTGAGCATGCCGGCGGCGCCCTTGAGCACTTCCACGCGGTCATAAATCGCCATGTTCGCACTGAAGCTGTCGGCCTGGACGTAGTCCTTGCCCATGTCCAGGGGCACGCCGTCGTACTGGTACTGGCCGAGCATCTTGAAACCACGGGAGTAGAAATACTTGCCGCCCATGGGCGACTCGTAGGAGGTGATGCCGGGCGTGCGCTCCATTACGTCGTCGATGGTGGTGACGTTCTGGTCGTCCATGAATTGGCGGGTCATCACACTCACCGATTGCGGGGTTTCCCGCAGGCTGTGTTCGCCCTTGCCGATGGTGACTGCACCGGTGGTGTATGACCCGGTGCCCTCGGTGGTGACACCCAGGCGTTCGCCGTTGATAAGGGTAGCGCCCAGGCTCAGCGAGCCGGTATCGGCCACTTGCGGCAATAGCATCCAGGTGCTGTTGCCCTGGCGTTGGGCTTCAAGGCCCTGGCCGCGCAGCAATTGCTCAAGCGCTTGCTGAGGATCAAGGCGGCCGCTCAAGCCCGGGCTTGTCTTGCCGGCGACGCTGGTGGCGTCGTAGGACAGGCTGATACCGGCCTGGCGTGCGAACTGATCCAATGCAGCGGCGAGGGCGCCGGCCGCGATGTTCCAGTCACGGGCCTGGGTGTCGCTGGACGGTGTATCGGCCATCACGGCCAGGGGCAGGGCACTGCTCAGGCAGGCGCCAAGCAAGGCGGCCTGCATGGCGCGCTTGAGGGGTGAACGTTGGGAGGGGAACGCTTGCATGACCGCGGGGTGCTCCTGAAGGAAGTGGACAGAACCGGCCTGTTGATCGGCCTTTCCTTACAGGTCGAACGGCAATGAGAATTCACCTCATTTATTTTTGAGCGTTTACGCGCGCGCGGAAACCGTCACCCAATAGCGGCTGCGGTACGTGAGATCGAGCTTGAGTGATTGCGCGATCAGGCCTAGCACTTGATCGGTGTCGTCCAGTTGATAAGTCCCCGACACCCGCAGCCCAGCCACCGCCTCGCTGCAGCGCACCAGGCCGTTGCGATAGCGCGCCAGTTCGGCGAGGAAGTCGTCCAGCCGCATCGCCTGGGCGCTGATCACGCCGTCGCTCCAGGCCCAGGGGTCAAGGCCGTTGCCGACAACCGGACGAATGCCGCTGCGATTGAACAGCACCTGCTCGCCAGGCTTGAGTACCTGGCGGGTATTGCCCGCATGGCTATCGGCAAACACCGCCACTGTGCCCTGTTGCACCGCCAGCTGTGTGCCTTGGGCTTCTTCGCGGACCAGCAGACGCGTGCCAAGGGTGCGCAGGTAGCCGTCGCGGGTCTGTACCCAGAACGGTCGGTGATCGGTGCCGGTGTTGACCAGTATTTCACCCTGGCGCAAACGCACCAGGCGACGCTCTTTATCGAAGGCCGTGTCGAGGGCGCTGGCGCTGTTCAACTGGATCCGGCTGCCATCGTCCAGCGCCACCCAGCGCCGCTCGCCGGTGGCCGTGCGGTAGTCGGCCATCAGTGCAGGCAGTGGCGTGTAGTCGCGGCCGAGCCAGGTCAAACCGGCCGCACCTGCAACCAGGCCGAGCAGTTTCAAGCCTTCACGACGGGAGATGTGTCGGCGCGCGCCGCGCAGGGCGTGCCGGCCGACCTGGGGCGGCAGTTGGCTGAAATCGTCATTCATTGCGGCCACCCGCTGCCACACCAACTGGTGCTCGGCGCTGGTGTGCAGCCAGCGTTCGAACGCGGCGGTGCTGGCGTCGTCGGCCACATTGAAGCGCAGTGTGATCATCCACTGGATGGCCTGGTCCACCAGGCGCGGGTCAGCCTTCGGCATAACGCAAGCGGTAACAGGCATGCAGCGCTTTGGACAAGTCACGCTCCACCGTGGCCTTGGACACACCCAGGCGCAGGGCAATCTGTGCACAGGTCAGGCCGTCCAGTTGCGCCAGCAGGAAGGCTTCGCGCACCCGCGGCTTGAGCTGGTCGAGCAAGCGGTCGATGCGTTCCAGGCTATCGAGAATGAGCAGGCGGGTTTCTTCCGACGGCACTTCGAGTTGCGGAAAATGCGCGAGGCTTTCCAGGTAGGCGCGCTCCAGTTCGCGGCGGCGGTAGTGGTCGATCATCAGGCTGCGGGCGATGCTGCTCAGGTAGGCGCGCGGCTGCTGCAAGGTTTGCTGTTTGCGCGCGTTGAGCAGGCGCACGAAGGTTTCCTGGGCCAGGTCGGCGGCGTGTTCACGGCACCCGGTGCGCCGGCTCAACCAGCCGCGCAGCCAGGAATGATGGACGTGGTAAAGCTGGCCGATGGCGGCGTGGTCCAGTGGGTGATCGCTCGACATGGGCATCCTGGCACAGCTGTCTTAATTGATAATGTTTCGCATTCTAGACGTTGGTCGTGGCCCTTCGCAATTCCCGGCGCGCATTGTATCCAGCACAATTTTTTGTTTGCCGCCGGTGCACCGACTAATCTGCAGGCTTTACCGGTGGAAGGCTTGAGCATGATCGACCTGGCGACCCTGGCGGTTTTTTCCGGTGCTGTGCTGCTGTTGCTGTTGTCCCCGGGGCCGAACATGGCCTTTGTGATCAGCCACGGCGTGACCCACGGCTGGCGCGGCGGGATGGCGTCTGCCCTGGGCATTGGCGTGGCCGACGTGCTGCTGACCGCCTTGACCGCCACCGGGGTGACGGCGCTGGTTGCCAGTTGGCCGCCATCCTTTGACGTGATCCGGTATGCGGGTGTGATCTACCTGCTGTGGCTGGTGTTCAAGACCTTGCAGAAAAAACCTGGGCTGGATGCTGGCCCCGTCAGCCGGGTGCCGCTGGGCCGGGTGTTCCTGCAAGCCATGCTCAACAGTTTGCTCAACCCTAAGGCGCTGCTGTTTTTTGTGGTGTTCCTGCCGCAGTTCGTGAGGCCCGAGGCGGGGTCCATCGCTGTGCAGTTGATGGTGCTGGGGGGCGTGTTGACCCTGATTGCGGGCGTGTTTCATCTGCTGCTGGGCATGTCTGGCGGTGCGCTGAGCCGGTTCTTCGCCAGGCGCTCGAAAGGCGCCTGGTTGCAGAAGTGGGGCCTGGCGACGGTGCTGACAGTGCTGGCGGTGCGCCTGGCGGTGATGTCGCGTCCGGCCTGACTAAACGTGTTGGGCCAGCTTTTTGTGGCAAGCCCGCTCGCCACAGAGAAAGCGTATCAACCCAACCGAGCAGCTGCCCGTGCGACGATCTCCCCGCGTACCCTGCGCGATTCGGCGGTGCGCTTGTTGGCCTCGCCCAGCACATGCCTGGGGGCGGTGTCCGGGCGACCGGCATCGAACGGCGGTGCCGGCGCGTATTCAATCTGCAGTTGCACCAACTGCGCCGCTGCTTCGCTGTACAACTCCGCCGCGAGGGTCAGGGCGAAGTCGATCCCGGCAGTGATGCCGCCACCGGTCAGCAGGTTGCCATCGCGTACCACGCGCTCTTGCACAGGAATGGCGCCGAGCGGGGCGAGCAGGTCGTGGTAGGCCCAGTGTGTTGTCGCCTTGCGCCCGCGCAGTAAACCCGCCGCACCGAGCACCAGCGAGCCGGTACACACCGAGGTCACGTAGCGTGCGGTTTGTGCCTGGGCCTTGAGGAAATCCAGGGTCTGCGGGTCTTCCATCAACGCGCCGACGCCGGAACCGCCGGGCACGCAGATCACATCCAAGGGCGGGCAGTCGGCATAGGCCATGGTCGGGGTGAACACCAGGCCGGTGCTGGAGGTGACGGGGGCCAGGTCTTTCCACACCAGGTGCAACTTCACGTCCGGCAGGGAACCGAGCACGTCGTAGGGGCCGGTAAGGTCCAGTTGCTGGATGCCGGGGAACAACAGAAAGCCGATCTGCAAGGTCATGAATGAAGCTCCGATAAAGGGGTGGACGGCTTCACTCTAGAGGCCTAGGCTTTGGCGGATGCGCCATTAAGCCCACGAATCACGCCAATCATGCCTCGAATCGTCCATGTACTCGCTTTCGATAACGCCCAGGTGCTCGACGTCACCGGCCCGCTGCAGGTGTTCGCCTCCACCAATGACCTGGCGCGCCAGCGCGGCGAACCTTTGCCTTACGCGGTATCGGTGATCGCCGCGCAATCGCAGCCGGTGATGACCTCCGCCGGTCTGGCGCTGGTCGCCGAGACGCTGCCCGCTGTCGATGCGCCGTGCGATACGCTGGTGATTGCCGGCGGCTGGGGCGTGTACGGCGCCGCCGAAGACCCGGCGCTGGTGGACTGGGTGCGTGCGAAAGCCAGATATACCCGGCGCATGACCTCGGTGTGCACCGGCGCTTTCCTGTTGGCCGCCAGCGGTCTGCTCGACGGCTGCCGCGTCGCCACCCACTGGACCCGTTGTGAAGAGTTGGCGCGCAAGTTCCCTGCGCTGACGGTGGAGTCCAACCCGATCTTCATCCAGCAGGGCGCCGTCTGGACCTCCGCCGGTGTCACCGCCGGTATCGACCTGTGCCTGGCGCTGGTGGAGGAGGATCTGGGCCGCGCCGTGGCCCTGGAAGTGGCGCGGCACCTGGTGGTGTTTCTCAAGCGCCCCGGTGGCCAGTCGCAATTCAGCGTGACGCTGTCCCTGCAAAAAGATGACAGCCGCTTCGCCGAACTGCACGCCTGGATAGCCGAACACCTCACCCTGGATTTGAATATTTCGACCCTGGCCGCCCAGGCCGGCATGAGCGAGCGTAGCTTTGTACGGCACTACCGCGCCGAAACCGGCCAGACCCCGGCGCGTGCCGTCGAGCTCATCCGCGTCGAAACCGCGCGTCGGCAATTGGCCGATAGCACGGCGTCGGTCAAACGCATTGCGGTGCAATGTGGGTTCGGTTGCGAGGAAACCCTGCGTCGCAGCTTTCTGCGCGCCTTGTCGGTGACGCCTCAGGCTTATCGTGAACGTTTTTCGCCGAGCAATTCCAACACCGCGTCCAGTGTGGCTTGCGGCGCTTCCTGAGGGATGTTGTGACCCACGCCCGGCAACACCCGGCGCTGGTAAAGCTCGCTGAAATGCTCCACGTCGTCATCCACTTCGGGCGGCGGACCCACGCCATCATCGGCACCGCACAATGAAATGCTCGGCACCGAGATCGCCGGTTGCAACGCCAGTGCCTGCTCGATGGCTTCCAGCGCCGGGTCGCCAGGTGCGTACATGAAGCGGTGGCGGTAGGAGTGAATCACCACCTCGACAAAATCCGGGTTATCAAACGAAGCTGCCGTCTGCGCATACAGCCCCGGCCCCTCGGCCCAGGACGGCGACCACAGCGACCACAACAGCTTGCACAGTTCGCCACGGTTGGCGGTCAAGCCGTCCACACCGCGCGGGGTATGAAAGTAGTACTGGTACCACAAGCGATGTTCCGTCACAGGTGCCCTGGGCTTCAGCGACTGGGCGATGTCCTGGATGTTGTAGCCATCCCCGGTCACCAACCCATGCACGCGCTCGGGCCACAGCGCTGCGACGATACACGCGGCGCGCCCGCCCCAGTCGTACCCGGCCAGCGTGGCCTGCGGGATCGCCAGCGCATCCATGAAGTCCAGCAGGTCCTTGGCCAGCGCCGCCTGCTGCCCTGAACGCATTACCTGCGCATTGATAAACCGTGTCGGGCCGTAACCGCGCAGGTACGGCACCAGCACACGGCAGCCATGCCCGGCCAGTACCGGGGCGATCGCGTCATAGGCACGTGGGTCGTAGGGAAAGCCGTGCAGCAGGATCACCGGTTGGCCGTCGATGGGGCCGTGGGCTTCATAGGCCATATCGAGCATTGAAGTGCGTACGTGGAGCCGTGGGGGGGTCATGGTCATGGTTCACCAAATGGCCAGAGATGCTGGAACTCTAGCCGAAAGGTGTGACGGGAAGAGGTGGTTTTTGGGACCGCGGGCTTACTTGTCCAGTCTGGATCGATACGGCCATTCCCGCGCCAGCAGCCCCAGCACTTCAAGATCATGTCGCTGGCCGTTCCAGAATCCGGCTTCTCGCATTTTTCCTTCGGCTTTGAAGCCAAGACGCTCCAGCAACGCGCGGGACGCGTGATTATGTGGATGAACCAGCGCTTCCACCCGCTGCAGATACATCTGCCTGAAACCCCATTCCAGCGCGGTGCGTAGCGCTTCGCTCATCAGACCCTGGCCTCGGAATTGCGGTGCTAGCTCACAGGCCAGCGAGCAACTGTTCCATCCCTGGTTCCACTTGAACAAGCCACAACTGCCGATCAATCGGCCCTCGAACTCAAGCCCCCAGCGAGTCCCGGGATTCGGTTGGGTACGCCATTGGGCAAAGGTCTCGACCAGGCGCTTTGCCTGGGCAATATTGGCCATCGGGTCTGCGCCGAACCAGCGCATGCTGTCGGTATCACGGTAGATGGCGAACAGCGCTGGGGCATCCTGGGGCACCAGCTCCCGCAGTTGCAGGCGTTGAGTGTGCAGGGTAGGAAAGGGGGTCATAAGGTGGCAGCGACCTGGTCTCGATCAACCACGTGCCCAAAGTGATGCCGCCACAAGTCCACCCCCAACTGCCCGGACCTGTCCAGCGACGAGCCTATCGTCAGATCGCTGATCAACGTCGGCTGCAACCCGGCATCAAACAACGCAAACCCCGCCGCCAGCACGCAGGTGTCGGTCTGGATGCCGCACACCAGCACGCGCTCGGGCCCCATGTTTTTCAGGTAGGCAACCGTCTCGGGCGTTGGCGCGTAGCCGTGCTTGATGAAGATACGATCCGCCGCAATCAGGCTTTGGTCATCCGGCGCCGGTTGCCAGCCGAGTTGACGGGCGAAGGGGGTAATGCTCTCGTCGTGACGCTCCACGGTGGCGATTGACGGCATGCGGCCCAGCAGGGCATTGATGCCGTCCACCAGCCACGCGGGAGGGTTGAACGAGGGTTGCACATCGATGATCAGCAATACCTGGCGCATGGTGTTCCTGTCCGTGGCCTGGAGGGCTGCCCATTGTGCACAGGCTATTTCAGGGTTGCCAGGTGGTTTTCTCCCCGCTGAGCTTGCGGTCCAGGAACGTCGCCGCGCTGATCAACGCCAAGTGGCTCAAGGCCTGGGGCGTATTGCCCAGGTGCCGGGCCTGGTTGTCGAACTCTTCGGCGTACAGCCCCAGGGGGTTGGCGTAGCGCAGCAGTTGTTCGAACTCCAGGTGGGCCTTTTCCACCTGGCCGGCGCGGGCCAGGCATTCGACGTACCAGAACGAGCAGGCCGCAAACGCGCCTTCGGTGCCTTGCAGGCCGTCGATCTGGCTGTCGTCGTTGCGGTAGCGGTAGACCATGCCGTCGCGCACCAGGCTTTTCTGGATCGCTTCCAGGGTCGAGAGCCAGCGCGGATCGGTCGCCGCGACAAAGCGCACCAACGGCATCAGCAGCATCGAACCGTCCAGCGCCGTGCTGCCGATATGCTGCACGAAATGCCCGCGTTCCTCGTTCCAGAAGTTGCTCCAGATATCCGCGTAGATCGCCTGGCGGGTCTGGTCCCAGCGCGCGAACGGCGCCGGCAGCGAGCGCTTGGATGCCAGGCGGATGGCACGGTCCAGCGCCACCCAGCACATCAGCCGCGAGTGCAGGAAGTGGTGCTGTTCGCCGCGCATCTCCCAGATACCCACATCCTCGGTATTCCAGATTTCGCAGACCTGGTCGGCGACTTCCACTGTGTGCTTCCAGCCCTCGTGGGAGATGGCTTCGCCGTACTTGTTGACCAGGTACACCGCGTCCATCAGCTCGCCATAGATGTCCAGCTGGATCTGGTCGAACGCGCCGTTGCCGATGCGCACCGGCTTCGCGCCGCCATGGCCTTTGAAGTGCTCCAACTCGGCTTCCGGCAGCTCCTGGCGACCGTCGATGCCGTACAGGATATTGATCTTGGTCGGCTGGCCGCAGCAGTCACTGACGCGGCCCTTGAGCCAGCGCATATAGGCGTTGGCCTCGTCGACAAAACCCAGGCGCATGAAGGCGTAGACGGTGAACGACGCATCGCGGATCCAGGTGTAGCGATAGTCCCAGTTGCGCTCTCCGCCGGGGCTTTCCGGCAGGCCGAAGGTGGCGGCGGCGATGATCGCGCCATGTTTGCGCGACGTCAGCAGCTTGAGGGCCAGGGCCGAGCGGTTGACCATTTCGCGCCAGCGCCCACGGTAGTTCGATTGCGCGATCCAGCCGCGCCAGAATTTCAAGGTGTGGGCCAGGGCCAGGTCGGTGCAACCGCTGTCTACGCGTTCGTCGTCCTGGCCGCCGAGGACGAACTCGGCACCTTCGTCCTGGTCCAGGGTGAAGCGGGCTACGGCAGCGCCGTCCTGGATCTGCAGCGGATGGCTGCCGGACAGGCGCAGGCCGGGCTGGCCGTCGGCACTGAAGCATACGGTGCCGTTGTCGACGGTCGCGTGTGTGGGCGTGCGCGCATAGTCATGCCGCACGGCGCAGCGCAGATGAATCTCGGCCGTGCCGCTGACCACCCGCACCCGGCGTATCAGCAGTGGCAGGTCGTCGATTTCTTCGCTGATGGCCAGCAGGTCAGTGATCTCTACCACGGCGTCGTCGCTGAGCCAGCGGGTTTGCAGCACGTTGGTGTCGGGCAGGTAGATCTGCTCACGGCGCGCGTTGGGCAGGTCCGGGGTGAGCTGGAAGATGCCGGCATCGGGGCTGTCCAGCAGCGAGCAGAAGATCGACGGGCTGTCGAATTCCGGCCAGCAGAAGAAGTCGATGCTGCCTTTGTCGTTCACCAGTGCCGCGCTGCGCATGTCGCCGATGATGCCGTGGGCATCGATGGGGCTTTGTTGCTCGTTCTTCAAATCAACCATTGCCACGGAACTCCGGATACAGGCTCATGCCGCCATCAATAAAGAGTGTGCTGCCCACGACGTAGTCGGACGCATCACTGGCCAGCCATACCACGGCGTTGGCCACGTCTTCCACATCGCCGACCCGTCCATAGGGAATCAGCTTCAGCAGTTCCTTCTCTGCGGCGCCTTCAGTGGCCGCACGATTGATCGCCGTACGGATCGCTCCCGGCGCAATGCCATTGATGCGGATGCGCTGTTCGCTGACTTCCTGGGCGAGGGTGCGCATCAGCATTTCCACGCCGCCCTTGGACGCTGCGTAGTTCGCATGCCCGGCCCAGGGGATCAGCTGGTGCACCGAGCTCATGTGGATGATTTTGCCGGCTGCCCGCGACACACCCTCGCGCACGCCCTGGCGGTTGAAAATGCGCACGGCCGCCCGGGCACACAGGAACTGGCCGGTGAGGTTGACGCCAATCACCGTATTCCAGTCGTCCAGGCTCATGTCCACCAGGTTGGCGTCCTTCTGCAGGCCGGAGTTGGCCACCAGGATGTCCAGGTGGCCGAAGGCATCGAGGGCCTGGGCAAACAGCTGTTCTACCTCTTCTTCTATAGAGACGTTGGCGCCGATGGCAATCGCCCGGCCACCCTCGGCGTTGATCTGCCTGGCCAATGCCTCGGCCGGGGCAGCCTGGCTGTTGTAATTCAGCACCACGGCCGCTCCGGCTTGTGCCAGAGCCTTGGCCGCGCCGGCGCCGATTCCGGAACTGGCGCCGGTTACCAGCGCCACTTGTTGCTCCAACGAGATACGCATTGCTCACCGACCTTTATTTCGTGAGTTCAAGTAGCTGACTGACGGTGCGCAAGGGAAGTTCAGCCGTGTGAATTTAGCGACTACAACCATGGTGGAAAATGGAATAACAGAACTATAAAAAATAACCATAAGATACTAAAAAACCGCTTAAAAGCGTTTGACAGGCTTTTTGTGCCCGTGTCTTATAGGCACACCTCAACCCGCTCCGTTGGTAGTTCGGAAGTCATCGCGGGGCCACTTACAAGAGGTATCTATGTGCCTTTCGGCCGATATAGGGGAACTACCAGTTCAGGGAAAAACCGCTGCCTTAGTTGGCATGCCTAAGTTAGTGATCTTCGATTGCGACGGTGTACTCGTCCAAAGTGAAGAGATCACCCTGTCTGTGTTGATCTCCATGCTAAATGCACGTGCACCTGGCAGTGCGACACTTGATGTGACACGTTTTATCGAACACTTCCGCGGACGCAGAATTGCGGAGTGTTTGCGTGAGGCTGAATGTATTTTAGATATTCATTTGGACAATGAGTTTGAGCAACACTTTCGTCAGCGCGCGCTGGATGCCTTGACGCTTGATTTAAAAGCGACGGATGGGATTGTTGAAGTGCTGGACAGTTTGCGGGTCCCGTATTGCGTTGCCTCCAGCGCACCCCGTAGCAAGATAGAACACTGCTTGCGTACTGCCGGTCTGTTTTCTTATTTCGAAGGGCGAATATTCAGTTGTTATGAACTGGGTCGCTGGAAGCCAGATCCGTTGGTGTTTTTGACGGCTTGTGACACTTACGATATTGCCGTTACTGATGCGCTGGTTATTGAAGACAGTGTTACGGGTATTCAGGCGTCCGTCGCTGCCAATATAAGGGTTTTGGGTTTTGGTCCACCGCACCGGCGTGCACAGTTGGCGGCTGCCGGCGCATTACCGATCGCCGACATGCGTGAAGTACTGGCGATTTTTAATTGATCTTATTACTCAGGGAGGAGGCGTTGTGAACACACTGGGTTACCTGGAAAGACTTAAACGCAACGATCAATCTTCACAGCTATGGTGGGATTCTTCGCCTGCCGTTTACCTGCCTTACAAACAGCACCTGCTGGATAAGTACCCGGCCGCCGCAGCTTATATAGATGCGTTGATGCCAGACGATTTCTCCCAGTCCCGGGGCTTGTGCAGCGTGACCACCAATCCCCGGCTGGTGACCGCCGTTATCCTTGAAAAACGCGAGTACTGGTCGTCGCGCTTCAACCTGGCGAGCCTGACTCCCAGCGAATTGCACAAGCAGTTGTACAACGAGGTCATCGTTGAGGGGGCGTCGGCGCTCCAGCCGTTGTGGGTTCAATCGGCACAGGTCGAAGGCTGGATTTCCGCCCAGGTCGACCCGGTGGATGTGCGCTGCACCGAGCGCATGACCGTCAGGGGCCTGGAACTGCATCGCCTCGCACCGAATGTGATGGTCAAGGTGCCGGGCAGCCTGGAGGGGTTGTTGACCGTCGAGCAACTGGCCGCCCAGGGCGCGTCGATCAATATCACCTTCTGCTTCACGGTCGCGCAGTTCCAGGCCGGCATCCAGGCCATCGAGCGGGGCATGGCGACCGCGCGCAGCAACGGTATCGACACTGCCCACTGCAAGTACGTGATCACCTTCATGATCGGGCGTTTCGCCTGTCAGCCCGAACTCACGCTGCAGGCCGCAGAGCGTGGCCTGGCATTCAGCGCCGAGGAGCTGCGCTGGGCCGAGCTGATGATCTACGAGCAGGTCCAGGCGTTGGTGGCGGCCGCGAGCGTGCCGGTCAAAACCTTGCTGTCCAGTATCAAAGTCGATGTGGACGAGCGAGGCAACAAGCATTGCTGGCACCTGGAAAAGACCGGGCATGCGGCAACCTGCTACACGCTGACGCCGGATGTGGTGGAGTTCCTCATCGAGCGCGAAAGCCACGGCAAACCGGTGGTGCCCGCCTTGGAACCACAGAAACCGCCCGCGTCGACCTTCGCCAAGCTGATCCGTATCCCGTATTTCTACGAAGCCTACTTTGTCGACAGCATCGAGCCGTATGACTTTGGCAACCATGAGGCGTTTATCAACGCCTGCAACGAAGCCAACAGCGCGCACCGGCGCCTGACCGATTACTGCGTGCGGCTTTGCCCGGTGACCAAGCCTTTCAAGCGCGCGCTCAACGCACTGCTGGCCTCTGAATTCGGGGTGGTCGCATGAACCGGATGATCGGGTTGTGGGCCCACCCACGTTCGCGCTCCACCGTGCTGGAACGTGTGTTTATCGAGAGGGGCGATTTTGAGGTTTTCCATGAGCCCTTTGCGCACATGGCGTTTTCCGAGGACTCGGCGATCCCGTCGGATGAGTGGGATCACAGTTTGCCCACGACGTACCAGGGTATAAAACAGCATCTGTTGACCGCCCGTGAGCGCACACACGTATTTCATAAAGACATGTGTTACCACTGTTTGGATAATTTGAAAGTTGACAGTGAGTTTCTCGCGCAACAGGACAATATCTTTCTTATCCGCGAGCCGGCCAGCAGCATTATTTCCCATCATCGGGTGCACCCGGATATGCCGTTGCAGGCCATTGGGCATAAAGCGCTGTACGAGATCTTTTGCGTGGTCACAAAACTCACGGGCAAAGTGCCTTATGTGATTAACGCCGATGATCTGGCCGCTGAACCGGAACGGGTGATTCGTAAGTTGTGTGATTACTTGGGCATTGAGTTTCTGCCGCATGCCATGACGTGGAAGCGAGAGTGTCCGCAACAATGGAAAACCTGGCGTCGTTGGCATGCTGCGGCGGAAAACAGTGAGCGCATTGTGACGTCGGATAAACACCACATCGATATGAAAGCCTTCGATCAATACCCGAAGTTAAAAGCGATGTATGAATACCATCGGACTTTCTACGCGCGCATGAACGAATTTTGCCAATAAGGATGGTTGTATGAAGAAGTTGATTGTTACCGGGGCGGCCAATGGCATTGGTCGGGCCACGGTGGAAATGGCGATTCAACAGGGTTACTTCGTTATCGGCGCCGACAAGGATGCCGAAGGCCTCAACGTGTTGCAGCGGCTTTACGGTGCTGAAGTATTTGAAGCGCATATCGCCGACTTTTCCGATATGGCGGTTATCAAGGGTTTTATTCCTGAACTGTATAAGCGTCATGCAACCATTTATGGCTTGGTCAATAACGCCGGGCTTTACCACGGTAAAAGTGTCTACGCCTATTCCGATGAGCAGATCGACGAGATCCTCACCGTCAATCTCAAGGCACTGGTGTATCTGTCCAAGGACTTCGCCGAACGGGAAATGACCCACGAAGCCCCGCGCAGCATCGTCAACATTGCTTCGGTGGCCGGTGAAGTGGGCAGCTGCGATGCCCTCTACGGTGCCACCAAGGCGGCGGTGATCGGCCTGACCAAGGCCAACGCCTGGAACTTTGCGCCGTTCGTACGGGTAAACGCGGTGTCCCCGGCGCTGATCCATGACACCGCCATCTACGACACCATCCCCGAATACCGCCGCGCCGAGTACGCACGCCAGGAAGTCCTCAAGGATCCGATCCAGCCTGGCGGCGTGGCCGAGGTCATCTTGCTGCTGGTCGGCGATGCCCTGCGTCACAGCACCGGCAGGGTGATTTCGGTCGACAACGGAGCCTACCCACGGTGAGTCATTCGATGCGCAAGAAAAAACTGCTGCTGGTGGGCGCCGGCAACCTGTGCCTGCAGATCCTCAAGATTCTCGGGCCGAAAAACGCGTTCGAGTTTGTGGTGTTGGGGCGCAATGAAGAGGCGACGATCCGGCTGTGCAACCTGGTGGCGCTGTCGTGCGCGCAACTGGGGCAATTCATTGCTATCAGGCCGGTGATTGCTGACCTCACGGACATCGGCCGGGTGACGCAGCTGCTGCGTGAAGAAGCCCCGGATATCCTGGTGAACTGCGCGTCGCTGCAGTCGTGGCGGGTGATTACCGGGTTGCCCAAGCTGTCGTTCGAAAAGCTCGACCAGGCCCAGTTCGGGCCATGGCTGCCCATGCACCTGACGTTGATGCACTGCCTGATGCAGGCGGTGAAGGCTTCCGGCATTTCGGCCAAAACCGTCAACGCGGCGTTCCCCGATGCGGTCAACCCGATCCTGGCTCGCGTCGGCCTGGCACCCGATATCGGTGTGGGGAACGTGGCCAACCTGATTCCCGCCGTGCGTCTTTCCATTGCGCGGTTGCTCGAATGTTCGCCCGCCGATGTGCAGGTGCAGTTGTATGCCCAGCACTACTTCAGCCACTACGTGCCGCGCGGTGGCCTGCCACCGCGTGCCAGCTACCGCCTGTTGTATGACGTGCGCGACCGCCCGCAGGTGGCCCGCCTGCCGGCCGAGGCGATTTTTTCTACGGTCAAATCCGAGTTCCGTCGCCTGGGCGGGGTGGATGGGCAATTCCTGACCGCGTGCTCCGCCGTCACGGTTATCGAAGGGCTGTTTTCAACCACGCCGGCGTGGGTGCATGCGCCTGGCCCACTTGGGCTTCCGGGTGGCTATCCGGTGCGGCTGCATGAGGGGCGGATCGAGGTGCAGTTCTCCGAGGCCTGCCCACGGGATGAGGCGGTGCGCATCAACAGCATCTGCCAGAGCCAGGACGGCATCGACGAAATCCATTGCGATGGTTCCGTCACGTACAACCCGCAGTGCATGGCCGTCATGCAATCGATGCTGGGCTATTCCAAGCACAGCATGTCCATCGAACAGTCCGCCGAGTTTGCCCGTGAGTTGGCGAGCAAGTACCTGTCCTTCAAGAATTCGACCTGGTAGGTATGTCATGAATCAGATGACCAGAAACAAGCACAACGACGTGGCCAGTTACTCCGCGCAGTACTCGACGGAATTTGTCGAACGTTGGGATGAGTTGATCGATTGGGAGAAGCGTAAGGCGGGGGAGGGCGGGTTCTTTGAAAACCTGTTGCGAAGCCACGGCGTGCAGTCGGTGATCGACGTCTCGACCGGCAGTGGTTTTCATGCCGTCCAGCTCAAGCAGGCCGGATTTGACGTGGTCGCCACCGATGGCAGCAGCACCATGTTGACCAAGGCGCGGGCGAACTTTCGCAAACATGGCCTGGATATCCAGTCCCATTACCGCGACTGGCATTCACTGGATCCACAGGAACTAGGGCAATTCGACGCCGTGGTGTGCCTGGGCAGTTCGCTGTGCCATGTGTTTGAAGCGCATGATCGATTGAGGGTGCTGGCGAAATTCAGGGCCTTGCTCAAGCCGGGCGGGTTGCTGATTGTGGACCAGCGCAATTTCTTCGCCATCCGTGCCGGTAAATTCAAAGCCAGCGGTCATTACTATTACTGCGGTACGAACGCTTCGGTGAGCTTGGGCCAGGTCGATGAACGCCTGTGTGAGTTCATCTATTCCTTCGATGATGCGCAGCAGTACAGGCTGCAGGTTTACCCCCTGTTGCCGGGGGAGTTGAAGGGGGAAGTGCTCAAGTCCGGATTTACCGACCATGAAAGCTACGGTGATTTCGAGCGTGACTACGACATGATGGATTGTGATTTTGTCATCCACACTGCGCGCGCCGAATAGGGAGGCTTGATGAGCACACTCGTACAGAGCAATGCCCGCCCATTGGACAGTGTCGTGCTGGCGATCGTCCTCACCGGGTTCGTGGCCAGTACCTACGGCTTTGGGGTTTACCTGTTCGCCAACCTTGTCGTGGACATGCGCCGCGACATCGGCTTCGACTACACCACGGTGGGCCTGATCACCGGCGGCGCGCAGATTGGCTTCCTGCTGTTTTCGTCGGTGACCAGTTACATCAGCCGTTTCTTCGACGGCTGGAAAATCAGCCTGGTGTCCACCGTGATGACGTCCCTGGCGCTGCTGGGCCTGAGCGTCAGCGACAGCATCTGGTTGTCGGGGGCCTTGTTGATCCTGCTCGGTGGTTGCTCCGCCTCGGTGTACATCCCGCTGGCGGAAATCGTCACCAAGGGCTTCAGCCCGGGTAATCGCTCGCGGGTCATGGGGCTGATCTCCAGTGGCACCAGCTATGGCGTGTTCATCAATGGCTTGCTGGTGTCGTTCCTGACCTTGAATGGCGGCTGGCGCTCGATCTGGCTCACTGCCGGCCTGATCTCGGTGGCCCTGTGTCTGGTGGCCTGGTTTCTGTTGCGCAACCTGGCCGCGAGCCAGGACACCGGGTTTGCCGGCGAGCGCGCCGTAGCGTTTGACAGCCGCCAGCCGTGGCTCAGCCGCTCGCTGTACCTGACCTGGGCCATCGCGTTTCTCAATGGCATGGCATTGCTGCCTTTCCAGACGTACCTGGCGCCCTTCCTGCGCGATGAATTGGGCGTATCGGTTCAAGACGCCGGGTTTATCTGGACCACCATCGGTGCGGTGGGCATGGCCTCGGGCTTTCTGGTGGGGTGGATTGCCGACAAGGTCGGTGTGCGGGCGTCGCTGGCGATGTGTTTCCTCAGTGCAGGACTGGCCGCCACCCTGGTGTTCAGTTTCAACAGCCTCCCGCTGTTCTACTTGGCCGCGTTCCTGTTTGCGCTGGCGTTCTACCCCATTTTCGGGCTGGTCCCCAGTTACATCGGGCAGATCGTGCCGGTCAGCCGGCTGACCCAGGCCTTTGGCATCGCCAATGTGCTGATCGGCTTGGGCGGGGTGTGCGGCAACTTTCTGGGTGGCTTTTCCAAGGACCTCACCGGGTCGTTCTCGACGGTGTACTGGGTGGTTGCGCTGTTGCTGTTCGTGCAATGCGTGATGGTGTTCATGTTGGGTAAACCGCCGACTGCGGCGAAGGAGGGCGTGCGGCCATGAGTTATTTTCCAGACAGTCCAAGCCAGAACCTGCACGCGTTTGCGTTCAGCCATCGGCGCGCCGGACGCGGGCACAAGCCTGCGGTCATCTGGCTGACGGGTATCTCGGCGTCCGGCAAATCGACCATCGCTGATGCGTTGGACATCGCCTTGCAGAAACAGGGGCGGATGACCGCGATCATTGATGGCGACTCGGTGCGTGGCGGGTTGTGCCGCGACCTGGGTTTTACCGACA
The DNA here is from genome assembly GCF_058787615.1 of Pseudomonas sp. FW305-3-2-15-C-LB1. Classification (NCBI taxonomy): domain Bacteria; kingdom Pseudomonadati; phylum Pseudomonadota; class Gammaproteobacteria; order Pseudomonadales; family Pseudomonadaceae; genus Pseudomonas; species Pseudomonas sp. FW305-3-2-15-C-LB1. Next base: position 44,353 of record NZ_JBYSZX010000017.1, read on the forward strand.
GCGACCGCGATGAGAATATCCGGCGGGTCGCCGAAGTGGCCCGCTTGATGATGGAGGCGGGGCTGATGGTGATTGTCGCGCTGATTTCACCTTCGTCGGCCAGTCGGCATTACGCACGTTCGATCATCGGCAATGAGTTTTTTGTCGAAGTGCATGTGGATGCACCGTTGGAAGTTGCTGAACAACGTGATCCGAAGGGCCTGTATAAAAAAGCCCGTGCGGGCCAGATCAAACACTTCACCGGGATCGACTCCCAGTACGACGTGCCGGTGTTTCCTGAAGTGCACTTGAATACCCAGGCGCTTTCGGTGGAGCAGTCGGTCGAGGCGATTCTGGATTGGGTGGGGCACAACGACAGTCGCGGTTAGCCGTCTGTCTTTGCGTCGGCTTTGCGCCGGGATGACAATATCTGTAACTCGAAAAAACAAGGTAATCTGCGCCATCGCAGGGAGAACGCGTTTTTTCGGGAGCAGGCATGACACATTTTACGGGCACTGCAAAATCAATTCGCCTGATTGGCGGGGCCCGGGTCCTGGACTTCATCAATACCACCAATGGGCGTCGCCCCGGCACTTCGCTCAAGGTCATGGAAGAACGGCTCACCAGTTTTCAGTTCTTCTTTGAATGGGCCCTGCATGCGTCGTTGATCTCGGCCCGGGAGTTCGATGACTACAAGCCGATGGTGTTTGAGTCATCGATGGCTTACCAACCGAACCTCGACGCGATCATTGCGTTCAGGGAATGCCTGTATGCAGTGTTTTATCCGTTGTCCTTGCAAGCTGCCGCGCCCGACCACGGCTTGCAGCAGATCAACGAGGCCTTCCAGCAAGGCGCAGCACGGCGGGTGCTGCGTTCTGTCGAGGGCAAACCTGCCTGGGCGTGGATGCCTTGCACCACGGCGCAGGAGCTCACGGCCATGGTGCTGGGCCGCCTGGCCATCGAGGCCACGCAATTGCTGGTATCCGGTGATCTGCACGCATTGCGCAGTTGCAGCGCTACCGACTGCGACTGGGTGTTCCTGGATATCTCCAAGAACAAACAGCGCAAGTGGTGCCAGATGAGCGTGTGCGGCAGCCGGGAGAAGCTCAGCCGGCTCAGACAGGTGGGTGGCAAAACCGCGCATTGAGGGCCTATGGCGAGTAGCAATTGCCCTGCTTAATAGGAAGCATTACTATTCACGCCCCGCTTCCCCAGTGCTCCCGCGATGATCCCTCAGCCGCCCCGCAGACCAGGCTTTTTCGAACACTACGAAGAGTTGATCGGGACCTGGACGCGCCGCCTGAGAAATCGCCAGCAGGCCGAAGACCTGGCCCATGACACTTTCGTGCGGGTGCTGGAGGCAAAATCCTCCGAGGTCGAGCAACCTCGCGCCTATCTGCATCAAACGGCGCGCAATATTGCCGTTGACGCCTTTCGACGCGAAGACCGTCGCGAGGCCATGACCCTGGAAGCCTTTGATCAGCGTTCGCCGCACACCGGCGACCCGGAACATTTCATGCACGCGATCCAGTTGGCAGACTCTATCGAGCGAGCCTTGGCCGAGCTGCCGCTCAATTGCCGCAGGATTTTCATCTGGCAGAAAATCGAGGGCCTGACCCAGCAGGAAATCGCCGACCGCCTGGGGCTGTCTAAAAACATGGTGGAAAAGTATATGATCCGCACCCTGCGGCATCTGCGCGACCGCCTGGACGCGATGGCGCCATGATCGCCCGCTCTGAAACAGGAATCCATGATGGATAACCGTGCCCGAGACGAAGCCGCGCAATGGTTTGTGCGCCTGCAAGACGCCGAGTTGAGTGCTGTCGAACGCCAGCGTTTCGACGCATGGCGCACTGAGCATCCCGATCACCAGTATGAGTTCGATGTATTGCAGGGCGTGTGGAGCGCCGCTGACTTGCTGCCCAACGCCCGCCTGCAGGCGCTGTGCGAAGCGCCCGCGGAACGTCCCAAGCGCCGAGCCATCCTGCGTTATGCAGTGGCCGCCAGTGTGGTTGCAGTCGCGCTGGGGCTGGGCCTGTTCAGCGGGCTGGATCATCCCAAGCCCTACCGCGCCGAGTTCAGTACGCGTCTGGGGGAACATCGCCAGGTGGCCTTGCCCGACGGTTCGGTGATGGACCTCAATAGCCGCAGCATCGTCACGGTGCATTACGAAAAAGGTCGGCGTGGCGTCGAGATCAAGCAGGGCGAAGCGATGTTCAGCGTCGAACATGACACCAGCAGGCCCTTTGTCGTGGCGGCCGGGGCAGGGCAGGTGACCGTGACCGGCACGCGATTCGATGTGCGCCGCGATGACGACCAGACCCGCGTCATGGTCGAAGCCGGCACCGTGAAAGTACAAGGCCGTGCGCCGGACAAGATGGTGACGCTGACAGCGGGCCTGGGCAGCCATGTCGACAACCAGGGGCGGGTAGCCGCGGCCTACGCGGTGAACACCGAAGAATTGACCGCCTGGCGTACCGGCAAACTGGTCTTCAACAACGCTTCGCTGGGCGAAGTGGCCCGGGAAGTCTCGCGTTATCGGGAGCAACCGCTGCGGGTCAGCACGCCGGCCGTGGGCAACCTGCGCCTGACCAGCGTATTCAAGTCCGACGACACCGATGCCTTGCTCAAGGCGTTGCCGCACATCCTGCCGGTAGCCTTGCGCACCTTGCCGGACGGCAGCCAGGAAATTATTTCACGCTGACATTCAGGTTTTTTTCGAGTTCTTCGTCTTCTCCTGCAACTGCAACTGGTTTGCATTAACAGCCGCACACTCTTGCGATCACAGGACTAGGTTCGACGTGAAAAAACTCGCCGTGAACAACAATAAAATCTCCCGCTGGGCGCCGCTGGCCCTGGCGCTTGCGGTCAGTGCCGCGCTGCCTGTGGCCTACGCCGCCGAGGCTATCCACATCAAGGCCCAGTCCCTGGGCACAGCGCTGAGCCAGTTGGGCCAGCAGACGTCCCTGCAAGTGTTCTTCAGCCCCGAACTGGTTGCGGGCAAGCAAGCGCCGGCGGTCGACGGCAACCTTTCCCCCGAACAAGCCCTGCGCCAGTTGCTGCACGGCAGCGGCCTGGACTACCAGATCGATGCCGGCTCCGTGACCCTGCGCCCGCTGAACGGCGGCACCGGTGAAGCCGGCTCGCCGCTGGAACTGGGCGCCACCGATATCAAGGTGGTAGGCGACTGGCTCGGCGACGCCAACGCCGAAGTGGTGCAGAACCACCCCGGCGCACGCACGGTGATCCGCCGCGAAGCCATGGTGGAGCAGGGCGCGATGAACGTCGGCGACGTGCTGCGCCGTGTGCCGGGTGTGCAGGTGCAGGAATCCAACGGCACCGGCGGCAGCGATATTTCCCTCAACGTTGGCGTACGTGGCCTGACGTCACGCCTGTCGCCACGTTCCACCGTGTTGATCGACGGTGTACCGGCAGCGTTCGCGCCGTACGGTCAACCGCAATTGTCGATGGCGCCGATATCCGCCGGTAACCTGGACAGTATCGACGTGGTGCGCGGTGCCGGTTCCGTACGCTACGGGCCCCAAAACGTCGGCGGCGTAATCAACTTCGTGACCCGCGCCATCCCCGAGAAATTCTCCGGTGAAGTCGGCACCACCCTGCAAACCTCCGCACATGGCGGCTGGAAGCACATCGACAATGCGTTTATCGGCGGCACCGCCGACAACGGCATCGGCGCCGCCTTGCTGTACTCCGGGGTCAATGGCAACGGTTACCGCAACAGCAACAATTCCAACGACATCGACGACGTGATCTTCAAGACCCACTGGGCGCCGACCGATCAGGACGACTTCTCGCTCAACTTCCATTACTACGACGCCAGCGCCGACATGCCCGGCGGCCTGACGCAGAAGCAGTTCGACGCCAACCCGTACCAATCGGTACGCGACTGGGACAATTTCAGCGGGCGCCGCAAGGACGTATCGTTCAAGTACATCCGCCAGATCGACGACCGTACCCAGGCCGAGGTGCTGACCTATTACTCCGACAGCTTTCGCGGCAGCAACATCGCCAACCGTGACCTGAAGACCCTCGGTTCCTACCCGCGCACCTACTACACCTTCGGCATCGAGCCACGCGTCTCCCGTGTATTCGATGTAGGCCCGAGCATCCAGGAAGTCAGCCTGGGCTATCGCTACCTCAAGGAAGGCATGCATGAGCAGGCGACCAGCCTGAATCTGGTCAACAATGTACCGACGCCGGGCGGACAGAGTGACGGCCATGTCTATCAGGATCGCACCGGGGGCACCGAGGCCAACGCGTTCTACATCGATAACAAGATCGATATCGGCAAGTGGACGGTGACTCCGGGGATCCGTTTCGAAGATATCCGCACCGAATGGCACGACCGTCCGGTGATCGCGTTGAACGGCACCCGCACCCAGGAAAAACGCCGCGAAGTCCACAACAACGAACCGCTGCCCGCATTGAGCGTGATGTACCACGTTTCCGACGCCTGGAAACTGTTCGCCAACTACGAGACCTCGTTTGGCAGCCTGCAGTACTTCCAACTGGGCCAGGGCGGCACCGGCGACCAGACCGCCAACGGCCTGAACCCGGAAAAGGCCAAGACCTACGAGGTGGGTACGCGCTACAACGACAATGTCTGGGGCGGTGAGCTGACGTTCTTCTACATCGACTTCTCGGACGAGCTGCAATACGTCAGCAACGACGTGGGCTGGACCAACCTCGGCGCCACCAAGCACACCGGTATCGAAGCCTCGGCGCACTATGACCTGTCGAACCTGGACCCGCGCCTGGATGGCCTGACCGCCAATGCCGGCTTCACCTACACCAAGGCCACGTCCGAAGGTGACGTGCCGTTCAAGGGCCGTGACCTGCCGCTGTATTCCCGTGAGGTGGCTACCTTGGGCCTGCGTTACGACGTCAACCGCTGGACCCATAACCTGGATGTATACGCCCAGTCCGGCCAGCGTGCGCCAGGTACAACCAGCACCTATATCACCCAAGGTACGGCTGACGGCCAGTACGGTGATATTCCGGGCTACGTCTCGGTCAACGTGCGCAGTGGCTATGACTTTGGCGAGCAGTTGTCCAACCTGAAACTGGGCGTTGGTGTGAAAAACGTCTTCGACCAACAGCACTACACCCGTTCCAGTGACAACAATGCTGGACTGTACCTTGGCGAGCCGCGAACGTTCTTTGTACAGGCCAGCGTCGGGTTCTGATTCATTGCGAAAGGAAAAGTCGCAGCTCCCTTCAGGGCTGCGATTTTTTTTGCCTGTTTCCTACGTGTGCGCAGCGCATTTGGCTGTCTGTCGCGGAACTGATTCCGACGCAAACCCCACACATGGGCACACCTTATTGGCATCGACGAAGCGACAGCCTGAAGGTCACGCTCACTGTATTGGAGAAACTCATGTCGGTATCGACTCTCGATCCAACCGCATCTGCATCAACCACGTACAACCGTGCGCTGGCACACGCCAAGCCTCAGGCTAAACCCGCCAACCCGGCGCCTACAGCGCTGTCTTTCAATGGACATCGCGCCGACAGCGTCAGCTTTCACTTCAGCGAGAATAAGTCTGGCCCTGCGTTTGGTAACGCTCAGCCAACCATGGACGGTCACTTTTCGGGTCAGTACAGCGTGTTCATGCCGCCCAGTTTCTGGGACAGGTTCAAAGAATGGATGACCAGTTGGTTTGGTGGTCACCGGCCACCGATGCATCCAGGCTATAGTAATCCGCCACCAAGGCCGAATCCCGGCTGGAGCAGCCCGCCGCCACGACCGAATCCCACTGTTGGCAGGCCATGTCCGACCCGACCGTGCGAATCTGATGCTGACTACAGCCTGAAGAACCGCGAAGAGTTGATGCGGCTGGTGCGCGACAACTTTACAGCCTTCGAGGACCCCAGGTACCCAGGTAACATAAGCGTTGGCAGCATGAAAGCGAAGGGGAATCGGCCGTTGCTCCCTGAATACGGTCCGAACAAAGAAGAGAACAAGAAAAGGAACCAGGAAACGCTCCTGGCCAGGCAAGTCTTGAAAGATCCGAACCTGATGAATGCCATCTTCCGAAACCCTGTCACAGGCGCACGGGAGCGTCTGGCCAGCCCACAAAGGCTGGACATGCTTGCCAACAGGGAGGACTACTTCACCTACCACAGCGACAAGCAATTGCGCCAAGAAGTGCGTGAGCATTGGGGTCGGAATCCGCGGATCGAAGTCCTTCAGTGGTGGGCGAACAGACCGCTGACGGGGGATTCTGAGCAGGACCATCGGACCCAACTGGCGAAGGAGCTCCTCTTCCATCGCAGCGATCTGGTGCAGAAACTGTTCAGAAAATGACTTCCAAATCGGTCCCTGGCCCACGACACCTTTGTGCGGTGCTTGAGGCAAAATCCTCCGAGGTTGAGCAACCTCGCGGCTATCTGCATCAAGCAGCGCGCAATATTGCCGTTGACGCCTTTCGACGCGAAGACTATCGCGAGGCCATGATCCTGGAAGCCTATGAAAAGCGCACGCAGCACACGGGCGAGCCGGAGCGTTTCATGCGCGCGATCCAGTTGGCGATGGACAATCGCTTCTCTTGGCTGCGCGATGGTCAGATCAAGCGAAAGGAGTTGATGGACTATCACCCAGTCACAATGGAACCGTTCGTGAAGACCCCGCCACACAGAAAACATCCACCGGTCATTGACTGCCGATGGGGGTCTTCATCTACCGAATCAGGTCTGGACCATGAATTCGACATCATTTGAATCCCTTCAATCCCAGTACAACGTTCCAACCCTGGCTACGCTCGCGCAGGAAGCGGAACGCCCAACCACATCCCCGTTACACGGGGTCAACCTCACATCCTCACCTAAATGCAGCTTCAAGGCGCCCACCGCCGAAGATTTTGACAAAGGCTCTCGGATGTTCATTGAAACACCGGCGCACACCCCTGTGCTTTCAACAGTTGCCAACTTTTTGAAACGGTGGTCCAGCCGCGGCTAGGCGACTTTCCCAGGGCATGGATGGCCCGGTCAGATGAGCAGTTACAAACGATCAAGATTTACTGAGGTATGGAGGGCAGCCTTCGGAACCATTGTTTTGTCGCCGCCACTCAGTTGGCGCTTGGACCGTGTTGATTTCGAGGCATTTTCTTCGATCAAGCTATCAAGGGCCAGGCTACGGAATTTACATAGGTTGGAGGTGAATAATGAGTAGTGGTATCAGAAGTCCGGTAGCAGGAGCGAGCACTGGCCAGTCTCGTTTGGGGGTGGATACCCGCCCACTGGGCACGGCGCTTCCAGCGGCGCGGAGACATAACCTTGGTTTGGTGAACGGCGCCGAGCGGCACGTTGACGGTCAGAATCTGTACGGTGGCATGACCAGGGTTGGGAACCCCTTTGTCAGCTCAGATGATCACTTGGTGGCCACCTTCATTAAGAACAACTTGTCATTATTGGACGAGTTCAAGGAAGACGGCAAACTGACACAGAAGTCTTGGCAGAAGGCCGCTGTTAGCGTGACGATCCCGGAGCGCCTCATGATGGCGGTGGCAGAGTCAATCAACCGTCCTCGACTGAATGCCGCGATTCTCACAAAGAACGGTGAGATCACCAGCGACAGTCTGACCAAGGCTTCCAACTCGCAAGTCGGCAATACCAACCCCAACACCCAGAGCGCAGATCCGTTCCATTCGAAATCCGATGCTCAGGTCATCAAGGCATTCCTGGACAAATTTAATGTGTTGCGGGACAAGTCGCAAGACTTCGATGTCCTCTTTGGTTTAGAGAAACGTCGGTACATGAAAACAGACACAGTTACCTATATCAGCACAGACCCTGATGTAACTGATAAAAACGGCCAACCTGTGCTTGACCCACGCACCAGGTTTCCCTTGAAAAAATTCCCTGAAATAGACGTGTATATGTGCAGGAATATTCAGGAGAGGGGGCTGTTGGACAGGATGGATGGTTACGAAGCCAACGGTTATAACATCTTTGGCAGCCGTAATGACGATGGCTGGTTGAAGAGAAGCAGTATTGAGCGCTTGCATGAAAGCATGAGTAAAAAGCCGGGGGGGAGTTAAAGGCCGGTACGAGCGGCTTGAAAAGCTCAAGCTGCTCGTATCACTTTGCGTTCACACCCGCAGTATTTTGCCACTCACCGCCACCGCCGCCAGCAGCCCTGCGATCAACATGAAAGCGGTTGCCAGGCTGCTGCCATGGGCGATGAACCCGATCAAGGCCGGCCCGGCCAATATCCCGGCATAACCCAGAGTGGTAATGGCCGGTACAGCAATGTGTTCTGGCATGACGTTCTGTTTGCCCACAGCCGTGTACAGCACCGGGACAATATTGGAGCACCCTGCACCCACCAGTGCATAACCCAACAATGCCATTTCCCACGCTGGAGACAAGGTGGCGAGCAAGGTGCCGGCCGCTGCCAGTGTGCCACCCGCCACAATGACCCGGGTTGCGCCCAGCCGGCGCACGATGGCGTCACCGGTCAACCGCCCGACCGTCATGGTCAGCGCAAATGCTGCGTAGCCCAACCCTGCATAGGCTTCGTCCAGGTCACGTTCGGCACTGAGGAACACGGCGCTCCAGTCGAGCACCGCCCCTTCGGCCAGGAACACGATAAAGCACAGGCAACCGATAAACAGCACCACACCGTGGGGCACGGCAAACGCCGGGCCGGAACTTTCACTGCCATAGGGCAGCAGGTGCGGTGCAGCCTTGAGCAGCGCCGCCAGCGTGATGACGATCACCACCAGGGTCGCCTGCAACGGCGACAGGCCCAGCCCGAGCAAACCCGAGACACCCGCCGCACCGACGATGCCCCCCAGGCTGAACAGCCCATGAAAGCCCGACATCATGGTTTTGCCGCTGGCGCGTTCAACGATCACCGCCTGCAAGTTGACCGTGGAATCCACCGTGCCCAGGCCGGCACCAAACAGGAACAACCCAGCCATCAGTAGCGGAATCGAGCTCACTGTCGCCAGCATCGGCAATGCCAGGCAGATCAGGATCGTGCCGGCGCTCAGTACGCGTCGGCAGCCGAAACGTGAGGCCAATGCACCCGCGGCGGGCATGGCGATGATCGAACCGACCCCCAGGCACAGCAGCAACAGACCCAGCGTGCCTTCGCTCAGCCCGGCACGAGCCTTGGCATACGGCACCAGCGGCGCCCAGGCCGCGATGCCGAAGCCGGCAATGAAGAAAGCGATACGGGTCGACATTTGCTCCAGCCGCCCGGGAACCACGGGCGCTGAGGTGGGGATGGCAGTCATGAAAAATCCTTGGTTTTGCGTTCAACGAACGATGTCCGGCGCGACATCCTTGCACATCAGGCCTTGGTGTGCGAGCCGGGTTCCGTTGGGATTCGGGCTGCCTTGAATTTTATTTTTACAAGCTGGAACGCTGGAGCAGGTTGCAACCACATAGGTCGTAACGAGTCTGTAGGAGGCGGTCTGGAAGGTGCGTAATCCCTGCGAGAGCAGTTGAACCCCAGGGTTCTCGCGGTGGATTACCACCTTCCAGGCTACTTCTGAAAACGCGTCAAGCGGGTGGTGTGCAACGCCGGGATCCCCCACAATCGAACAACTCTTTTTTGCGATCACGCATGCCTCGGTGGATAAGCTCATGACCCTGTTCTACGACGCTCGCGGCAACATCTATGGCGTGGCCAGCCCGGCTTTATTGCGCCGCAAGGGCATCGATGTACCCGAGAGTGCTGAGCATGCCGCGGTTGCTCGTACCGCCTGGGCGGCGTCGGCGATCGCCTCGGAATGCAGTTGGGGCTCGGTGCCGCACCCGGCTGGTGGCAAGGCCCACCGTTGTGATGGCCTGCTGGTGGGGCCGTTCAAGGACGCGCCGCCGTTCGATCTGCTGATCGTAAACACCGACGGTTCCCTGGCCGAGCGCAGCGGTAATGGCTTGACGATTTTTGCCCAGGCTCTCACCGACCAGGGCCTGATGACCGAAGCTTGTGAGTTGCGGGTCCATCACGACAAATCGGACGCGCAATCTCCAGTCGCCACTCGGGTGGAACCCACCGTTCGTGACGATGTTGCAGGGTTCTGGCTTGAGCTGGGGGTACCTGCTTTTGGGCCGGCGGCGGTGGGCGCGCAGGGGGTTGGTCAGGTGTTTCTGCAGGGGACTGAACTGAGCCATGTGACCGAGCTGACGGCGATCAGCCCGCAGTGGGCCGCCAGTCAATTCGTGCGGGTGGGCAACCCCCACTGTGTGACGCTGGTCCAGCAGCTCTCGGCGTTGCCGGACAACGCACAGATGCTGCTGCCAAAGCTGTTCGAGTCCTTGAAGGCGATCGCCTTCGCGCCCCCTGCGGGCGGCGGCCAGCCTTGTGGGGCGGGGGTCAACTTGCAATGGGCGGCGCGCCAGCCTGGCAACCAGGTCGTAGCGCGGGTGTTCGAGCGCGGTGAGGGGCCGACCGCGTCTTCCGGCACCAGTGCCAGCGCCGTCGCCTGCGCGGCATGGCGTGCGGGCTGGGTCGAGAACGGTGACGTCGCGGTGGTGATGCCGGGTGGCGTTGCGCCGGTACGCTTGCACACCCAGGGCGAGACGCTGCTCGGCGTCAGTCTGTTCGGGACCGCACGGCTGCAGGCCTGAGGTTTTTTAACGGCTGACGCTGTGATTCAGTGTCGGCTGTTTCTGTGTCAGTTAGTTGTTATTAAGAAGTTTAGTGTAGGGCATTTCTTATTGTTAAGAAGTGGCACATTGACTCGTTTTATTGTTTTGTAAAAGACACTTCCAACTTCTTTGTACGAATCTTCTTTTTTATTTTAAAACAGCCGATTTTTTCCCGTAATCGCTAAGCTTTGAGGCGTTCAGGGGCTTTTTCTCGGCAGTTTATTCGCACACTTAACGAGGCAAAGCATTCCTGCGTGCTCATTCATTTATGGCGGGTAACAACGGATGGTTAACGCGTTTGTTTCGTCACGTTTCAAACTGATTCTTCCCTGCATGGATACCGACTTTCAGGTGCTGGCATTCAATGGCGGCGAGCGCCTTGACCAGCCTTTTTTCATCCAGGTGCAGGTGGTGAGTGAAAATCCTTCCCTTGACCTTGAGAGGTTGCTCCATCAACCCGCCTACCTGGATTTCGGAATGGGCGAAGGGCTGCATGGCCAGGTTTACGCAATCGGCCGGGACGACCCTGGCCGGCGCATCACGCTCTACCACCTGACCCTGGCACCGCGCCTGGCCTACCTTGCACACCGGCGCGACCAGCGGATCTTCCAGCAACGCAGCGTGCCGCAGATTATCGCGGCGGTGCTTGAGCGGCATGGCATCCTGGCGGACGCCTATGCATTCGAGCTTGGTCCCGTGGTGTATCCGCCACGCACGTTCTGTGTGCAGTATGCGGAGAGCGACCTGCACTTCATCCAGCGGCTGTGTGAAGAGGAGGGCATTCATTACCATTTTCGTCACAGCGCGGATGCCCATCTGCTGGTGTTCGGTGATGACCAGACGGTGTTTCGCCGTTTGCCCCAGCAACGCTACTGCCCTGCTGGCGGGCCGCAAGCCGCTACGCAGGTCGTCCAGCGTTTTGATGTGCGCCTGGCCACACGCACCCAGAAGACGGTGCGTCGCGATCATGACTTCGAACACCCTTCATTGCTGCTGCAGGACTGCGCGGGCTCGGCGCCGGCGCAACCTCTCGAGGATTATCGTTACCCAGCGGGATTCACGGGTCATGCCCGGGGCAAGCGCTTGGCGCGGCGGGGCTTGGAGCGTCACCAGCGCGACCGTCTTCGCGCATTGGGCCGCAGTGATCAACCGGCGCTGCGCAGCGGGCATTTCCTTGACTTGCGCGATCACCCCGATCCGTCCTGCAATGACTTGTGGCTGATCACTTCAGTGCGTCATGAAGGTTATCAGCCGCAGGTGCTGGAGGAGGTGACGCCCACCACCGATGCATTCGAGGGGTATCGTAATCGCTTCACCGCGACGCCTTGGCAAGCGGTGCATCGACCGCCCCTCAAACATCCCAAGCCGACCATCAATGGCAGCCAGACCGCAACCGTGACCGGGCCGCCGGGTGAAGACGTGCATTGTGACGCCTATGGCCGGGTGAAGGTGCGCTTCCACTGGGACCGCCTGGACAAGGCGGATGATAAAAGCAGTTGCTGGGTTCGGGTTGCGTCCGGATGGGCCGGTGACGGGTTCGGTGCAACGATCATCCCGCGTGTGGGCATGGAAGTGCTGGTGACCTTCCTTGAAGGCGACCCGGACCAGCCGTTGATCAACGGTTGTCTGCCCAATGCGTCGCACCGGCCGGCCTACCCGTTGCCGCAGCACAAGACCCGCAGTGTCTTGCGCACCCGCAGTACGCTGGGGGGCGAGGGCGCCAACGAGTTGTACCTGGAGGATCGTCGTGGCGAGGAGCTCATTTACCTTCGTGCACAGCGGGACCTGGAGCAGCAGGTCGGCCATGACAGTCGGTTGGAAGTGGCGGGGGAGCGACGGGAAGTCATTCATGGATTGAGTACGGCTCACCTGGCCAGCGAGGAGCATCGTCATATCACCGGCGATCGCAGGATCGTGCTCAAGGCGAGCGACTACCTAGATGTACTAGGTGACAGCCGTACCCATGTGGGGCAGACCCTTATCCTGGAGGCCGGGCAGCAGTTTCATCTCAAGTCCGGTGCCAGCCTGGTGATCGACGCCGGGGCGCAACTGAGCCTCAAGGCGGGGGGCGAGCATCTGGTCATCCAGGCCGGCGGCATCTTCAGCAGTCGCCCCATTACCCTGGGTGGAGCGCCGTCCGTCACCCTGGCGGCGAATGCCTCGGCAGCGATCGACACACCCAGGATCTCCCTGGTGCAAGGCAGCCTCATGAACCTGGCCAGGCAATTGGGCGCCGATTACTGCCCGGTGTGCGAGCGCTGCCGCGAAGGACGGTGTGAACTGCCAGGGAGGGCCGCTTGATGCCAAGGATGCCAGGCCAGTGGATGGACCAACAGCAACAGCGGGGACGACGACTGTGCTTGATCCTTGAGGGGCAGAGCGACGCGCGCGCACCGCTGCTGGAGGTACGCGACTTGCCGGCGTACCGCAGTGTTTACGCCGAGACTGCCGTAGCGGAGTTGGCGGCAGAAGGCCCACTGATTGTGCTGCTGGGCCCGCTGAACGAGCACGCTTTGCTTGGCCTATTGCGGCAACCCGAGACGAACTGGGGCTGGCTGGGCAGTTTACCCGGCGAAGACCTGACGGCAGTGACTCGACACTGGCGTGACAGGCTGCTGGTGGGCCCTGAAGGCGCGCAATCGCTGTACCGCTTCCACGACAACCGTACCCTGGCGCGTGCCCTGGCCCATCTGGGCCAGGATCGCTGGCCGGTATTTTTCGGGCCATTGATCAGCGTGTGCTATTGGCACGAAAACCGCTGGCACACGGCTGACAACCGGGCCCCCGGTGAGTATCCGGTGCCGGATCCCGCGCCCTGGCTGGATGCACCCAACCCAAACGCAGCGGCCATCCTGCACGCCAATATCCTGCGTTACCTGTTGACTGAGCACAGTGAAGACCTGGCGACATTGGTGGAATTTCAAGACCCGCGAATCTGGCTGGCACAGGTACTGGAGCAGGCGCGTTCCTGGCAGTGGCAGGGGCCGGAGCAACTGGAGTTTCTGGTGGTGCGAAGACTGGAGGAGGCGACTCGGAGCAGTGTTTTGCAGTGGCAGCCCGGGGTCGGTGAAGCGCCTGGGGAGCACTTTGAGCGAGTAGTGGCACAGTGGCGATTGATGGGGGGAAAGCATGAGTAGGCGAAGGTGGGGGGGGGTAATGGTGCTGGGGGTACTCGGGCTGACGGGGTGTGGGGGCAAGCCTGTGGATCGATTTACGTTGGAGGTGGATTTGCCGGCGGAGTTTGAACTCAAGACTGCCGCGAATTATCTGCCCGCTACCGGTGAGACCTGCGCTTTGCCGCGACGCCGAGGTAAGCGACCGGAGCGCAAAGTCTTTTTTACTGATTTCAAAGATGCTGCAAGCCGGGTGAGCTATGAACTGCCGCTGAGTGAAAAAATCGAGGGCTGCCCTTCGGTGCTGAGAAGCCTGGAGTTTGAGTTTTATGCGAAGTGGGGCAAACGGGATACGGACGTGGGTGGGAGTTTTGCCGCTATTTCCATTCGCGACCCCTCGGACGCTGATATACGAGGCATGCCAGTAACGGGTGTTCAGGAGCTACATAAGCAATGTCGGTGGTTGTTCCGTACTGCGGGGCCGCAGCACGTGATCGTCAAGGTTCTTAAATGCAGTTCATCAGGTGCAGCAGTCCCGTTATCCAGACCTGTGCAACGGGATCAGCTACCAGGGAAAACGCTCAGGATGGTGCTGACGATGACCGATGAGGAAGAACCCTATTTTGATAACAACTGGGTCGTTGTTCCCGGTGGATGGAAGCGTTGTAGAGGCAAAAATTTTGAAGATCTGGATGCGTTTTGCAACGGCAATACCACTGACTTCAAACCAATAAAAATGCCGGACGGTCGCATTTGTGATGTCTACCCATCCTGCAAGTAAGCAAGGAGAAGTTCATGAAGATGAATGCACGGAAGCAGGCTTTTTTCAGTGACAGCAAGCCGGCTTGCTCATGGCGAGGGCATTGGGTGAGTTTTTGTCTGGTCGATGAACTCGGCGTTGGGACGGCGTACGGTGGATTGCCTTACACAGTCCATGACAGTGCAGGGCAACAGTACAAGGGCAGGCTGAATGGAGAGGGCTTCGCCCAGTTAGCCAATATTTACTGCGGTCCTGTAATCCTCGTTTTTGACGATCCGTATTCAGGAACAGAACTGTTGTATCAGAGGCTGATGTCGCGCCAGACTTATAAACTTCCAATCACCGAGCTTCAGATTCGTGCTGAGCAAACCCGATTTTCTGCCTCGGATGGTCGGCGGACTGAAAGCAACCCCGCCCAGTTGAAAGCTGACCGTTTTTATCAGGTTGAAGTCCGTGATCTGGTTCGCCATGTCGCCCACTTGCCTCCGATTGCCCAGCGCACTCATCAACCTCGACGACACGCATTGAAAATGCTCGCAGACCTAGGTTTTGGGCCGCCCCAATCGATGCTGGTGGGGATCGTGTTGTTTCCCAACCACCATACCGCGCTGGAGGTTCGGCCGCTGCGAGCCTTGCGCCCGTTGTTTTCCAGCGAAGACAGCTTTTGTGCCTTGAACCTCTATCAATTGGCATTGATGGCAACCTTGAGCTACTGCAATTTCGGGCAAGAACCCGCTCAAGCACCGACTGAGGAGGTTCGATTTCCTTTCGATCCGAGTGTCGGCCATCTATTCGCTGAAAAACTCTCGGGTTTCCACGAGGCATGGCGGGTTGATTCCGAGCAGCAGCAACGCTTCTATCCCGTCTATGAAGACGTCCCTTACTCCCGGCGATTCGAGATCCTGCCCTTCGATCCTGAGTTGTACCCTCAGAACCATCCTGAGCGGGCAGAAGAACAAGAACATCCTGCGCGGTTGCATTTTTTCGACGACGAAAAATTTGGCACTGATACCCAGGCGTTCATCACTCATCACGAAGAGGTGATTCTGATTGCGGTGCGCGGAACAGCCAGCGCTGCTGACGGGCTACGGGACGCTAATGCTCATCAAGTGGCTTTTTTGGAGGGCGTTGGCAAGGCGCACGAAGGTTTCTATCAAGCCTATCAGGCAATGCGCAACTTCATACTCAGTTACCTCAGACAATTTCACACCAACCAAAGAATAATCATCTGCGGCCATAGCCTGGGCGGTGCAATTGCCTTGCTCTTGGCAGAAAGCCTGCGTCGGGCGCCGGGGACCAACTACAACATCCTCCTCTACACCTACGGCGCCCCCCGCGCCGCCGATTCCGAATTCACCGCAGGTGCCTCAACCCTGGTCCACCACCGCATCGTCAACCACAACGACCCCGTCCCCAGCGTCCCGGCCCCATGGATGAACACCACCGCCAAGCTCTGGGTCCCAGGTGCCGTCACGCTGTTCAGCGCCCCCGCGCCGGGTGGGTTGCTGTTCGCCGCCGGCCTGGTACGTTTCGGTGGCAACCCCTACGAGCACCATGGCGAACAATACCATTTCATGCCGATCACGCTCGCGGACGGCACGCATTCTTCGGTGTTGTGGCAACCCGGTTGTGAGTCCATCCAGGAGGCCGGCTGCAACCGGGCGCTGCAACTCAGCGGTGACATGCCTGAACGTGACAACCTGCTCAAGCAGCTGTTCCAGGCCAGCCAGCACTTCATGACCGCCAGCTACATTCCGGCCGCCTGGGCAACACTCCGGCGCTGGCAGCAAACCCAGGAAAGCAATGGGCCCTTGGTAACGCCGAGGGAATTCGAATTGCTTGACCGTGCGCTCGAGACCATGCGCGAGCAATTGCGCAACAAGCGTCGGGAATTGACCCGTCTAAGGGCGGCCAACGACCGGGGTTATGAGCATAACGAAGCCTTGAACGCCGAAATCGACCGTTTGCACACCAGTCGCGAGCGCCTTGCGACCCTGCGCTGGCGCCGTCTGGAAGCCCGTGATGTCTATGGTAGTCATGCCCATGGTGCCCACTTGGCAACCAGCCTCAAGCGCTGGTTCAGTCACCGTGAAAATCGCGAGCTGTCGCAGGTCGCCCGTATCCCTCCCGCTCTGGATAACGACAGGGGGAGGGCACATACGCTGGATATCGACTCGATTGTCTGACCGAGGTGTTTACGCAAACTCTACCTGGGCTGGCCGGCGTGTCATCAACACCTTGCCGTTGCGGATCGAGTACAGCGGCAGGCCCTGACTGCGGATCACCTCGTAGTCGCTGTCCGCCGAGAGGATCAACAGGTTGGCCGGGCGTCCCTGCTCCAGACCGTAGCGGTCACCCAGGGCCATGGCTTTGGCGCTGTTGTCGGTGACCAGGTCGAGGGCACTTTGCAGGTTGCGATAGCCGAGCATGTGGCAGATGTGCAAACCGGCTTCGAGTACCCGCAGGATGTTGCCGTTGCCCAGTGGGTACCAGGGATCGACGATGGAGTCTTGGCCGAAGCACACATTCATGCCGGCCTCGAGCAGTTCGTTGACCCGGGTGACGCCACGGCGTTTTGGGAAGCTGTCGAAGCGACCTTGCAGGTGAATGCTCTCGGTGGGGCAGGAAACGAAGCTGATACCGGAATGTCCCAGCAGGCGAAAGAGCTTGGCGCAGTAGGCGTTGTCGTAGGAACCCATGGCGGTGGTGTGGCTGGCAGTGACGCGGGCGCCCATGTCGCGGCTGCGGGCCTCTTCGGCCAGTACTTCGAGAAAGCGCGAATGTGGGTCGTCGGTTTCGTCGCAGTGCACATCCACCAGGCAGCCGGTGCGTTCGGCCAGGTCCATCAGGAACTTCACCGAGCTCACGCCCTGGTCGCGGGTGTATTCAAAGTGCGGGATGCCGCCGATCACATCGGCGCCCAGGCGGATGGCCTCTTCCATCAGTTCGCGGCCATTGCGGTACGACTCGATGCCTTCCTGGGGGAACGCGACGATCTGCAGGTCTATCAGGTGTGTGCTTTCCTCGCGTACTTCCAGCATGGCCTTGAGCGCGGTGAGGTCCGGGTCAGTGACGTCGACGTGGGTACGTACATGCTGGATACCGTGGGCGGCCAGGGCCTGGATAGTCTTTTTGGCGCGGGTCTTGGTATCTTCCTGGGTGATGGTGGCCTTGCGTTCGCCCCAGCACTCGATGCCTTCGAACAGGGTGCCGCTCATGTTCCAGCGTGGTTCGCCGGCGGTCAGCGTGGCGTCGAGGTGGATATGCGGTTCGACAAAGGGCGGGATCACCAGGTTGCCGGCGGCGTCCAGGTCCCCCGCGCCCAGGTGCGGTACTGTCGATTGCGCGGTGATACTGGCGATCCGGCCATGTTCCAGGTGCAGATCATGCAGGCCTTCACGGTTGCGCAGGCGGGCGTTGATGATGTGCATGGGCAAGTTCCTCTTGGCTAAAACAATCAGGCAGACAGTCGCCAGATCATCAGCGCAATGCCGATGTCCAGGCGATCATATGAATTATCCAGCGTCAGCCCGCACAAGGCTTCGATGCGCTGGACACGGTGTGTCAGGGTGTTGCGGTGCACGGCGAGCCGCTGGGCGGCGGCCACCAGGTTACCATTCTCGTGAAACCAGGCTTCCAGGGTCGGCATCAGGTTGGGGCCATGCTGCGCGTCGTGGCGCAGCAAGGGGCCGAGGCGTTCATGGAGGAATTGATCGAGCAGGGCGCGATCACGCACGCCACTGAGTAACTTGAGTACGCCCAATTCGTCGTACACGCACAGCCCGGCGCGCTCGCTGAAACGCCGCGCAGCCGCCAGTGCCTGACGTGCTTCATCCTGCGCCTGGGCCAGGCGTGCCGGTGGATGCGCGGCGGCGCTGAGGCCGATAAACAATTTGAGCGGCGCCAGTCGCAGATTCAGCGGGTTGAGCCAGCTGGCCAGGTGCTGGCGGTTGACCAAGGCGGCGACGGCATCCGAGGCCGGCAGCAGCAGCGTCCATTGGCCGGCCCGCCCAAGTACCGGCAACCCCGCCGACACCTGGCGCAAGCGCCGGTTGATGGCGTCATGTTGCCGCGCCAGTTGTACCTCGACCGCCGCCGCGTCGCCTTGGGCAAACAGCAGCTCACTGCCTTCCAGCTGCAGTTGCACCACCTGCCAATGCCCGGCCAACGACAGGCCTAACTGTCCGCCACGGTGCAGCAGCAAATCCAGGGACTGATAATCGCCCGTCAGCAAACGCTCCAGCACATCGTGCCGCGAGCGACCCAACTGCTCGGACTGGATCAGCGCCGAACCAATAGCCTGGGTCACCAGCACCATTTTCAGCGAGTAGGGCTGTTCGATCAGCGGCATGCCAGCGGCTTCGGCAGCCTCCAGCAAACGCTGGGGGATCGCCTGGATGTACGCAGGCCCCGTGAGGATCACCAACCCGGCCACCTGACGCTCGCAGGCTTCCTCCAGCAGTTGCATCAAGTTGCCTTCGTCGCGCGGGTGGTTGATCCCGGTGACGAATACCAGCTCGCCGCCCAATACCCACTCGGCAATCCCGCTGTTTTCCGCCACATAGGGCCAGCGTACGCCGTTCTCCAGGCCAGCGGTGCCGGCGCGCAGGCGCATGGATTCCAGGCCCGGCAGGGCCAGCACATCGGCGATGGTCAGGCTCATGCCTGGGCGTCAACCAAGGGTGCCCGCACGCGCAGCACGGCGGTGAGCGCGATGTAGGTCAGCGACGCGGCCACGATACCCACCAACGGCGCGACCCAGGGCGAGTTGAACGCCAGCACCGTGCCCACCGCGTAGGCCACCAGCCCTGGCCAGTTGAACGCTGGCAGGCGTGCATCGGCCAGGCGTGGATAGTGGCCGCGATAGCGGTAGAAGAAGTCCGCCATGATCACCCCGCCAATCGGTGGGATCACCGTGCCCAGCAGAATCAGGTACGGCACCAGCATGTCGTACATGCCCAGCAACGCCAGCAGGGTGCCGATCACCGCACCGGCCAGGGTTACGGTCTTGCGGCGTTTGGTGCGCAGCAGATTGCAGCCGGCCACGGCGAAGTTGTAGATGGTGTTGTCCTGGGTGCTCCAGATATTGAGCAGCAACATGGCCATTGCCGCCATGGCAAAGCCTTGCAGCAGCAACACTTCGACCACGTCCGGTTGCTGATAGACGATGGCGCCGTAGGCACCGATCAGCACCATCAAGCCGTTGCCGATAAAAAAACCGATCAGGCTGGCCAGCACCGCCACCTTGGCCGAGCGCGAAAAGCGTGTCCAGTTGGTGGCCTGGGTCGCACCGCTGACAAAGGTGCCGAACACCAGGGTGATTGCCGTGGACAAGTCCAACTCACCGGTGGGCACCACCGCGAGCAGCCCATCCAGCCCGCCGACCTTTACCGTGGCTACCCACATCGACAGAAACAGCAGGATGCCCATGGCCGGCACCGCGATGTAGGACAGAATCTCCAACCCGCGATAACCAATGTAGGCCGTGGCACAGAACACCAGGCCAAATACCACCATCAACGCCAGCACGCTGCCCTGGCTGAGTTCGAAATACTTGCCCAGCACCACTGCGGCGGTGGCCGTGCCCCAGGCGTACCAGCCGATCTGGGTGAAGCCGAGGATCAAATCGCTGAGCTTGCTGCCCACTTCGCCAAAGCAGAAACGCCCCATCAACACCGAGTTCAGCCCGCTCTTGAACGCGATGTAACCCAGGCCTGCGGCGTAGATGCCCAACAGCAGGTTACCCAGGGCCACGACGCCGAGCATGTCGGTGAAACTGAACGCCACTCCAAGCTTGCCGCCGGCAAACATGGTCGCGGTAAAAAACGTAAAGCCCAACAGCACCATGGCGGTCGACGCCAGGCCTTTGCGCGCATGCATCGGGACTTCGCTAAGGGGGTAATCGTTGCCCGGTTCTTGCTGCGTCATGTGCCTTGCTCCCTGAATGAGTGACGCAGGCCTATTGCACCGTGCGTGCCAAGGCGGCAGCAGTGGCGAGCGCACGATGGGCGCTGTGCACCGTGCACAGTATTTATAGCCAAACAGGGGGCAAACGCCTTGAGGAAAGGTCGCAGTGCCCAATCGGGCACGAAAGCGGTGCAGCAGTGATACAAATTGGATCAGTCGAACAGCGTGTGGGTGGTCTCGCCACGATGGAAGGCGAACGCTGCCTGCAAATCACTTTCGATGGTGCGCCCGCGGGACAGCGGCGGCAGCTCGTCCAGGCGGAAAAAACCCACCTCGGTGGTCTCGAAGCCTGCCATCGGTGCCGACTGATCCACGGGTTCGCACAGGAAATACAGCTTGTAGAAATCCCGTACGTCCGGCCGATACAAGCCCTTGGCCTTGTGCGTGACGCTGTACAACGCCCGGGCCGTCACCGTCAGCCCGGCTTCCTCGCGAATTTCCTTGACGATGTTTTCCGCCGCCGACAAGCCGATATCGGCGTAACCGCCTGGTAACGCCCAGCAGCCATCGGTCAACTCGCGCACCAGCAGAATCCGGTCTCCCTCAATCACCGCGCCGCGCACGTCGATCATCGGCGTCGAGTAACGCTGGGCGAAGTCGCTGACCAACCCGGTGATACGCTCCAGGGGCACATTGCCCAGCTGCGCAAGCATGCTGTGGGCAATCTCGGCAATTTCCTCCAGGCGTTCACGCTCGAAATCATCGGTGCAGAAGTGCAGGCCCGTGGAGGCCAATGCCTGCAAGCGTTTGGCCTGGGCCAGCCAGGTGTTTTCCATACATTCCTCATCCGTGTGCGAAGGGCGGGCAGATCGAAGGGTGCAATACCAGGCATAAAAAAACCACCGCGAGGGTGGCTTTTTCCTACCGAAGGCTTATTCGCCGCGATAGATGCAACCGCTGGTGCAGGTCTCGTGGATACGAATCGCACTGAGCTCAGGCAGCAGGGGTTTCAACTCATTCCAGATCCACTTGGCCAGCACTTCGCTGGTGGGATTTTCCAGGCCGGGGATGTCATTGAGGTAGTTGTGGTCGAGGCGTTCGTAGAGCGGCTTGAAAATCGCCTTGATCTCCGAGAAGTCGCGAATCCAGCCGGTATGGGGATCCAGGTCGCCGCTCAGGTGGATCGCCACCTTGAACGAATGCCCATGCAGGCGCCCGCATTTGTGGCCTTCCGGTACGTGGGGCAGGCGGTGGGCGGATTCGAATGTAAATTCCTTGAAGATTTCCACAGTGTTTTCAGCTCGGTCGGTGTCTGGCAGCAGGCGAGTTTAACAGCTTGATCCCTCGCCGCGCATACCGTCCCTCTGTACACGCCGGCTTGCCGGCGAATAAAGATTGCCTGTGGCGAGCGGGCTTGCCCCGCGTTGGGCCGCGAAGCAGCCCCAAAACCAGCAGCCGAAGAGTGCCCGACTCACCGCATTCCTCCTTCCAGGGTCGCTTCGCAACCCAACGCGGGACAAGCCCGCTCGCCACAGTCGCAGTGTTCACACTAATCGGGTGGTCCCCCCCAAACCCCTGCCGGATTCCGGCCCGCGTCTACAGGACCTGCAGTCGCTCGCCCAATCCGCCGTTATCCGCCAGCTCCAGAAACTCATCGCCCAGCCTTCGGCTTTCACTCATCGCGGTCTGCCAGTACTGGTTGCGGCTCGCGTCGTCGCCCATGAAGCGCTTGAAGTCGCTGCGGTCCGGCAATTTGCCGTGGGGCAGGCGGGCCAGGTAGTCCCTGGAGGGAGCCAGCAGCAACACGTCCTGCAGGCCTTGCTGGTTACTGCGTCGCCACGGCAGGCCCTTGTCGAACCAGCCGGGGATGACCCGGTCGGTGAAGTGTGGGTACAGCACGATGTCATCGCCGTGGTAGGGCAGGTCGAGGTGGTAGTCCAGCAGGCCGCCGTCGCGGTAGGTGCCGGCGCCTGCGCCCGGCAGGTCGCGCACGCCTTGCATCACCATGGGGATCGACCCCGACGCCAGCAGTGCCTGGCGCAGGTTGCCCAGTTCCAGGGGCAGGAAGCGCGAGGGGAAGTCCTTAAGCGGATGCACCGGTGGCGCCTGGCGCGGGTCGTGGATGATCAGCCGTTCGAAGTGCCGCGACAGCCGTGCGCGGCCGCGCAGGTTATCGGCAATCACCGATGACAGCCCCAGCCCGAGCCGCCCGCGATGGTCGTCGGCCAGCAGGCCGTGGCTCTTGACCACCATGATGTTCAGGCGGTAATCCGGGTTGTCCAGCACCCGTGCATCGCGGCCGGCGAGCAAGTCGTCGAGCATGCGCTGGCAGCTCTGGGTGACTTCGGCCATGGTCACGCCTTTGGCAAAACGCTGTTCGTTATACAGGCGGCCCAGGTCCAGCAAGCCTTGCACCGGGTCGGGCAGGCAGGCGCTGGCAAACCGCCAGGAGCCAATCGAGGCCCCGATCAGCGCACGTTCCCGTGGTGCGCGGGGCAGCCAGTCGCCGAACAGCGCCAGGTCCAGGCCCTGGATGCCGAGTGCCTTCGGGCCGCCGGCCGCGCCGGGCAGGATGCCCACCTCGGCAGGCGTGAGGCCTTGTTCACGAATGCGCGCAAAGGCGCGTTTGCCGGCCTTGAGGGTCAAGGCGGGAAACTTGATGTGGATGGCTGTCATACCGGTCTCTGTCCGAGCGAGCGGGGCATTATAGAAAATCTCGTGGAATGTGGGGCAAAGGCCTGGGTGAGAATTGCCATGGTGGCAATTCAGTTTCAGTTAAGTTGCAGGGCGTACGGTGGCCGGCGTAGGAATACATCCTGTAACGGAGACTTATCATGAAGCGCCTTACCGCGCTGGCCGCCGCCGGTATCATCGCCCTCACGGCGACCCAGGCCCGAGCCGTGGACCCCGACAAACCACTGAAAGTGCCGGCCACTGTTACTATTGTCGCTTTCGATCAACTGGAAGCCACGGCCCTGGCCCTGCACCCCGGTTCGACATTGCTGGACACCGACCTGGACGAGGCCTACGGCAAGTACGTGTATGAGGTCGAGTTGGAGGATGCCCACGGCATCGAATGGGACGTTGAATTGGACGCGCTCACCGGGCAGGTCCTCAAGAATCATCAGGATACGTAATGAAGGTAAATTTACGCGTCGGCAGTCGAGTGGCGCTGGTGCTCTTGGCATTCTGCTCCAGCCTGGCGGCCCGCGACCTCAACCAGGATGAAGCCTTGGCGCTGCGCCAGCAGGGGGTGATCCTGCCACTTGAGCAATTGTTGCAGCAGGCCATGGCGCGTTACCCCGGCTCGCGCCTGCTGGAGGCCGAGTTGGAGAAGAAACACGGCCAATATGCCTATGAAGTGGAACTGGTGACCACCGAAGGGGTGGTGCGCGAAATCAAGCTGGACGCACGCACCGGTGTGCTGATCAAAGACGAGGAAGACTGATGCGCCTGCTGCTGGTGGAAGACAACGTACCCTTGGCCGATGAACTGATGGCTGGCCTGCAGCGCCAGGGCTATGCGGTCGATTGGCTGGCCGATGGGCGCGATGCCGTGTATCAGGGCCGCAGCGAGCCCTACGACCTGATCATCCTCGACCTCGGCCTGCCGGGCCTGCCTGGGCTTGAGGTACTGGCCCAATGGCGAGCCGCCGCGTTGGCCGTTCCGGTACTGATTCTCACCGCCCGCGACTCCTGGGCCGAGCGCATCGAAGGGCTCAAGGCCGGCGCCGACGATTACCTGGCCAAACCCTTTCACCCCGAAGAGCTGCACCTGCGCATCCAGGCGCTGTTGCGCCGTTCCCACGGCCAGGCGAACCAACCGACGTTGCAGGCGGCCGGCCTGCATCTGGACGAAGGTCGCCAATGCGTGCTGCGTGATGGCGATGAGATCCAGCTGACCGCCGCCGAATTCCGCCTGTTGCGCTATTTCATGCTGCACCCCGAACAGATCCTGTCGAAAAGCCACCTGGCCGAGCACCTGTACGACGGTGAGACCGAACGCGACTCCAATGTGCTGGAAGTTCACGTCAACCATCTGCGTCGCAAATTGGGCCGCAGCGTGATCGAGACCCGGCGCGGCCAGGGTTACCGGTTTGGCGCCAGCCCTGCATGAGGTCGATCCAGCGGCGCCTGAGCCTGGGGCTGATCAGCGTGATGGTGATCGTCGGCGTGGTGCTGGCCCAGACTAGCCTGTGGTTGTTCGAGGCCGGCTTGCAGCGCTACCTGGAAGCCGGTTTGCGCAACGACGCCGAGAACCTGCTGGTGGCGCTGGTGCGTGGGCCGAACGGCGTGCAGCTGGATGAGCAACGCCTGTCGCCAGCCTATCAACGGCCTTTTTCCGGGCATTACTTCCGCATTGATTTCGCCGACGTCCACTGGCGCTCCCGCTCATTGTGGGACCAGGAACTGCCGCGCCTGCCCGAGGCGGGGCTGAAGGGCAACCTGCAACTCGGCCCGGAAGGCCAGCAACTGCTGGTGCTGCGTGCGGACTACAAGCGGTTTGGCCAATCGATTTCCATCAGCGTGGCCCAGGACTACACCCCGGTGCGCGAAAGCTTCCGGCTGATGCGCCAGATCGGCCTGGTGCTGGGCCTGGCAGCGCTGCTGCTGGTGCTGATCCTGCAACGGGTGACCGTGCGCCGCGCCTTGCGCCCGCTGGAAACCGCGCGCAACCAGATTGCCCAGCTGCAACAGGGGCAACGCTCGCAACTCGATACCCAGGTGCCCCTGGAACTGGAGCCGCTGGTGGCGCAGATCAACCACCTGCTGGCGCACACCGAAGACAGCCTCAAGCGTTCGCGCAATGCCCTGGGCAACCTCGGCCACGCCCTCAAGACGCCCTTGGCGGTGCTGTTGAGCGCGGCATCGAGCGAGACGCTCAAGCAACATCCTGAGCTGAGCAAACTGCTGCGTGATCAGTTGGAGCAGGTACAGCAACGCCTCAACCGCGAACTCAACCGCGCCCGCCTGGCCGGGGAAACCTTGCCCGGCGCGTTGTTCGATTGTGATAAAGAACTGCCCGGCCTGCTTGCCACCTTGACCATGATCCACGGCGAACACCTGGACCTGAGCTACCGCGCCGCGCCCGGCCTGCAACTGCCCTGGGACCGCGAAGATCTATTGGAGCTGCTCGGCAACCTGTTGGATAACGCCTGCAAATGGGCGGATGCCGACGTGCGCCTGAGCGTCACCGAGACTGAGCACCATTACCTGCTGGCGGTGGAAGATGACGGCCCCGGCATTCCTGAAAGCCAGCGAGACCAGGTGTTCAGCCGTGGCGCACGCCTGGACGAACAGATCGATGGCCATGGCCTGGGGCTGGGGATCGTGCGGGACATTGTCGAAGTGTGGGGCGGGGTGTTGCAGTTGCAGGCGTCTGAACTGGGCGGTCTGAAAGTGTTGATCGAACTGCCCTGTGGCAGGGGGCTTGCCGCCGATGGCGGTATTCCAGTCAAAAAACAGATTGGCTGATACACCGCAATCGGGGGCAAGCCCCCTCCCACATTGGATAGCCTTGCATTTTCAGACGCGGAACTGATCCATCAACCCTTGCTGCTGATTCGCCAGGCTGTTCAACGCCTGGCTCACCCGCGCCGATTCGTTGGCCTGCTCGGACAGTGACTCGGTCACATCGCGAATGGTCGCCACGTTGCTGTTGATCTCCTCGGCCACCGCGCTTTGCTCTTCGGCGGCGCTGGCGATCTGCAGGTTCATGTCGCTGATCACCGTTACCGCATCGCCGATCTGGCGCAGGGCGGTCACCGCCTGTCCGACCTGTTCGACGCTGCCCTGGGCCTGGCGGTAGCTGTTGCCCATGGCGCCGACCACGTCGGTGGTGCCGCTTTGCAGGTGCTCGATGACCAGGCGGGTTTCTTCCACCGATTCCTGGGTCCGTCGCGCCAGGTTGCGCACTTCATCGGCCACTACCGCAAAGCCACGCCCGGCTTCACCGGCGCGGGCTGCTTCGATGGCGGCGTTGAGCGCCAACAGGTTGGTCTGCTCGGCAATGCCGCGGATCACTTCCAGCACCGAGCCGATTTTTTCACTGTTGGCCGCCAAACCTTCGACCTGGGACATGGCCGTGCTCATGTCCGCCGCCAACTCCCCGATGTTGCGGGTGGTTTGATCGATCACGGTGAGGCCGTCGCGGGTGGCCTGGTCGGCATCGCGTGCGGCCTGGGCCGCTTGCGCCGCACTGCGGGCCACGTCCTGGGCGGTGGCGCTCATTTCGTGCGAGGCGGTGGCCACCTGGTCGACCTGGCGGTACTGCTGCTCCATGCCGGCGCTGGTTTCAGTGGCAATTGCGGCGGACTGGTCGGCGGTGCCACGGGCGTCCTGCACCGAGCGTTTGACCTCGGCGATGATCGGTTGCAGCTTGTCGAGGAAGCGATTGAACCATCCAGCCAATTGGCCCAGCTCGTCCTGTTTGTCGTAGGCCAGGCGCCGGGTCAGGTCGCCTTCGCCGCTGGCGATGTCTTCGAGCATGTGCGCCACGCCGAGGATCGGCCGGGTCACGCTACGTGCCATCAACCACACCAGGATCAAGCCGACCACGGCGGCCAGCAGGCCCAGGCTCAGCTCCAGCAGGGTGCCCTTGGCATTGTCGGCATCCAGTCGGGTTTTCAGCGCTTCGGCGGGGGCCACCAGGACCTTCTCCGGCACATCCAGCAGCACGCCCCACGGCTTGCCGTCCGGGATCGGTGCGAACGGCGCGAGCACCTTGAGCTGGTGATCGGTGCGCAGGCTGCGGATCTGCGAGCTGCCGGCCAGGGCGCTGATCAACTGTGCGCCGCTGGCGGTGTCGACCTGGTCCAGGCGCTGGCTGAGTTTGCTGGCGTCGGGGCTGTAGCCGGCGAGCAAACCGGTCGGGCTGAGGATGCTGACCTGGGTCTGGCCGTCATACAGCTTGTGGCTGGCCTGCTGGCTCACGGCCTGCAGGCTGTTGAGGTTGATGTCCACCGACAGCGAGGCGATGACTTTGCCGTTGGCCATCAACGGGAAGACAATGCTGGTCATCAGCACGTTTTGCCCGTTGATCGTGTAGAAGTACGGTTCGATCACACATGGCTTGAGCGTGGTGCGCGGGCAGGTGAACCAGGCATTGGCCTTTTCGCCGCTGGGGCCGACGCGGGTGTCGGACATGTCGCTTTCCGGCAGTGCCATTGACTCCAGCTTGCCGGGTGTCGGCTGCGACCAGTACAGGGCGAAGCGCCCCTTGTCGTTACTGCCCAACTCTGCCTGGCCGGCGAACAGCTCATCCTTGCCGTCCAGCGCATTGGCTTCGAACACCAGGGACAGACCGAGCAGATCCGGGTTGGCCTGCAACGCGGCCTTGACCTGGCGGGTCAGGTCTTCGCGGGTGTCGAAGGCGTCGAGAAAGCGCTTCTCGGCCTGCTCGCGCAGGAACAGTACCTGGCGGGAAAAACCATGGCCGTACTGATAGGCGTCCATGAACTGGCGACGGATGCCCAGCGCCTGCACCTCACCCTGGGCTTCGATGCGCGCCTGGGCGGCTTCATCCAGCATCTGCATGCTCGAGGCCTTGACCTGCTGCGAGCTCTGCGCCATGCGATACAGCGACAGACCCACCAGCAGGGTCACGATTCCCAGCAGGCACAAGCCAGCGAGCAGGGTGATTTTCCATTGAATGGAGAGCTGCCTGAGCGACATCGGTACATCCTTACCTGAAAACACAGAGAGCCCCTGTATCGGCGGTTTCAGTTTTTTCTTTATTCAAACGATCGATTTAAACCTGAAAGCGGCGCCGTTTTTTGACATGCGCGCCCGCCTGCTGCAAAGTGCGCGCCCTCTAATAAGACCTCCTTCAAGCCTGCACGCCGGTTGCCGCCCAATGGCCGCCCGGGCGCGGGCATGCCTGTTTTTTTATGTTTTTTGCTTGAGGTAACCATGATTAACGCAGTCATTGCCGCGGTCGGTACCATGCTGGTGCTCAGCCTGTCCCGCGTGCATGTGGTCATCGCCATCATCCTCGGCGCCCTGGTGGGCGGCCTGACCGGTGGCCTGGGGATCGAGGCCACGCTCAAGGCCTTCAATGGCGGCTTGGGTGGAGGGGCGACGGTGGCGTTGTCCTACGCCTTGCTCGGCGCTTTCGCCGTGGCGATTGCCAAGTCCGGCCTGGCTCACGCGCTGGCCGACAAGGCCCTGCTGCTGGTAGACCGCCAGGAAGCCAGCGGTGGCAGCCACGTCAAATGGCTGCTGATCGGCCTGCTCTGGGTGGTGGCGATTGCCTCGCAGAACATCCTGCCGATCCACATCGCGTTCATTCCATTGCTGGTGCCGCCGCTGCTGTACGTGCTGACCAAGCTGCAACTGGACCGCCGCCTCATCGCCTGCGTGATGACCTTCGGCCTGATCACGCCGTACATGTTCCTGCCGGTAGGCTTCGGCAATATCTTCCTCAACCAGATCCTGCTGGCCAACGTGGCCAAGAGCGGCGTGGACATCAGCCAGGTCAACGTCACTCACGCCATGAGCCTGCCAGCGCTGGGCATGGTCGTCGGCCTGCTGGTGGCGGTGTTCATCAGCTACCGCAAGAAACGTGTGTACGACCTGGAGAAGATCGAGCGGGTCGAGCAGGTGGCGGTGCAGTACAACCCACTGACCCTGCTGGTAGCCGGACTGGCGATTGCCTCGGCGTTCATCATTCAGCTGTGGCTGGACTCGATGATCATTGGCGCCCTGGCCGGGTTCCTGATCTTCTCGGTGTCGGGCATCGTGCGCTGGCGCGACACCGACGACCTGTTCACCGAAGGCATGAAGATGATGGCGATGATCGGCTTCATCATGATCGCCGCCTCGGGCTTTGCCGAAGTGCTCAAGGCCACCGGCGATGTGCGTTCGCTGGTGGAAACCTCGGCAGCCTTCATCGGCCATAGCCGTGGGGTAGGGGCGTTGTTGATGCTGCTGGTGGGGCTGTTGGTGACCATGGGCATCGGCTCGTCGTTTTCCACCGTGCCGATCCTCGCGGCGATCTTTGTGCCGCTGTGCGTGCAACTGGGTTTCAGCCCCATGGCCATCGTGTGCATCGTCGGCACGGCCGGTGCCTTGGGTGATGCCGGATCGCCGGCCTCGGACTCGACCCTGGGGCCCACCTCCGGCCTGAACATCGACGGCCAGCATCACCACATCTGGGACACCGTGGTGCCGACCTTTCTGCACTACAACCTCCCGTTGCTGGCATTCGGCTGGCTGGCTGCCATGATCCTCTGACCGCAGCGGGCTTACTACAGAAACTTCCTACGCGGCCGTTAACCTCTCAAGTCGCCACTAATAAGAGAGAAAACCCATGCGTCTGAGCCTCAAGGCCAAAGTCCTGTCCCTCGCCGTAGTGCCGGTGCTGTTGTTTGCCGTGGTCATCAGCCTGACCACCGTATGGATCCTGCAGGGTCAGGCGCGCAATGAGGTGGAAGAGACCCGCCAGCGCCTGCTCAACGACGCCAAGGCCACCCTGCAAAGCTACGTCGAAGTGGCCATGACCACCATCAAGCCGCTCTACGACGCGGCAGCCCCCGGTGATACCGCGGCGCGCGCCGAGGTGGTCAAGCTGCTGTCCAACACCAGTTACGGCAAGGACGGCTATTTCTTCGGCTATGACTCCGAGACCATCCGCCTGTTCAAGGGCAACAGCCCCGACGGCGTGGGCAAGAGCTTCAAGGACAACCGCGACCCCAACGGGGTGTACGTCAACCGCGACCTGGTCAAGGTCGGCAAGGACGGCACCCATTACCTGCAATACAGCTCGACCCAACCGGGCCAGACCGAACTGGTGCCAAAGATGGGCTACACCGAATACCTGCCCAAGTGGGACATGGTCATCGGTACCTCGGTGAACCTGGACGGCATCGAAGCCCGGGTGGCGGTGGTCGAGGCCAAGGTCGAGAAACGCATGGAAGGCGTGCTGCTGAGCATCCTCGGCGTGGCCGTGGTGGTGCTGCTGGTGATCGCCGCCGTGGGCATGCTGCTGGCCAATACCATCCTGCGTCCGCTGCACCTGATGAAAGCCAACCTCGACGATATCGCGGCCGGTGAAGGCGACCTGACCCGCCGCCTGGCCATCACCAGCCAGGACGAGCTGGGCGATCTTGCGGGCGCGTTCAACCGGTTTGTCGACAAGATCCACGGCCTGGTGCGCCAGATCACCGAGATGACAGGCCAACTCACCGGCCTGGTCAGCCAGGTGTCCGAGCAGGCCCAGCGCTCCGAACAGGCCATGGAGCGCCAGCGCCATGAGACCGACCAGGTTGCCACGGCGATCAACCAGATGTCCTCGGCCGCCCAGGAAGTGGCGCGCAGTGCCCAGGGCGCGTCGGTCGCGGCCCAGCAGACCGACGCCGAAGGCCAGGCCGCCAAGCGCGTGGTGGATGGCAGCATCGCGCAGATCCATGCGCTGGTGAACGACATCCGCAGCAGCGGCGTGTCCCTCGACAGCCTGCAGCAGGACGTGGCCTCCATCGTCAGTGTGCTCAGCGTGATCCGCTCCATCGCCGAACAGACCAACCTGCTTGCGCTCAACGCCGCGATTGAAGCCGCGCGGGCCGGGGAGGCCGGGCGTGGGTTTGCGGTGGTGGCCGACGAAGTGCGCGCCCTGGCCAGCCGTACCCAGACCAGCACCCAGGAAATCCAGGGCATGATCGACCGCCTGCAAAAAGGCACCGAAGCCGCGGTGGACGCCATGCGCCGCTCCAGCGACGCTGGCGACGGCACCTCGGCCCAGGCCAACCAAGCCGGCGCGTCCCTGGACACCATGGCGCAGTTGATCGGCACCATCAATTCGATGAACGCCCAGATCGCCAGCGCCGCCGAAGAGCAGACTGCCGTCGCCGAAGAGATCAACCGCAGCGTGCATCAGATTGCCGTGGCGGTGGACAGCGTGGCCGACGAGACCCAGCTGGGCGCCCAGACCTCCCGCAGCCTCGCGGACCTGGGCCAGCGCCTGGGGCAGCTGGTCGGCCAGTTCAGGATCTAGCGCTGAGGGGCTGGGCGGCGATGCGCTAGAGGTCGCGCATCAGCAAGCCGAAGCGCAGGTCCATCGCCGCCGGAAGTGGCAGGTACACCGTGTGCCCATCTCCCGGCGCGACCTCGATGGCGTCGCCGTTGGCGTTGTGCAGGGTGGCCAGGTCGAAGTGGAAGTTGCCGGCGGGGGTCATCAATTCCAGGTGATTGCCCACGGCGAAGCGGTTCTTCACCTTGACCTCGGCCAGTTCGCCCCGGCGCTCGCCGGTCAGTTCGCCAACGAACTGCTGGCGCTCCGACACCGAGCTGCCGTTCTGGTAGTTCTGGTACTCATCGTGCACATGCCGGCGCAGGAACCCTTCGGTGTAGCCACGCTGGGCCAGGGATTCGAGGTTGGTCATCAGGCTGCGGTCGAAGACACGACCGGCCACCGCATCGTCGATGGCCTGGCGATACACCTGGGTGGTGCGCGCGCAATAGAAGTGCGACTTGGTGCGGCCCTCGATCTTCAGCGAGTGCACGCCCATGTGGGTCAGGCGCTCCACGTGCTGCACCGCGCGCAGGTCCTTGGCGTTCATGATGTAGGTGCCGTGTTCGTCTTCGAAGGCCGGCATCTGTTCATCGGGGCGGTTGGCTTCCTGCAACAGAAACACCTGGTCGGTCGGTGCGCCAATGCCCAGGGTCGGCTCGCAGTGCTGGACGATATCGCCGGTGGCGTTTTCCACCGCCGGGGTCGCCTGGTATTTCCAGCGACACGCATTGGTGCAGGTGCCCTGGTTGGCATCACGCTTGTTCATGTAGCCCGAGAGCAGGCAGCGCCCGGAATAGGCCATGCACAGGGCGCCGTGCACAAACACTTCCAGCTCCATGGCCGGCACCTGTTGGCGGATTTCATCGATTTCTTCCAGGGACAACTCCCGCGACAGGATCACCCGGCAGATCCCTTGCTGCTGCCAGAACTCGACGCTGGCCCAGTTCACCGTATTGGCCTGCACCGACAGGTGGATCGGCATCTGCGGGAAGTGCCGGCGCACCAGCATGATCAGCCCGGGATCAGACATGATCAGCGCATCCGGGCCCATGGCGATCACCGGGGCGAGGTCCTTGAGGAAGGTCTTCAACTTGGCGTTGTGCGGCGCAATGTTCACCACCACGTAGAAACGCTTGCCCAGGGCATGGGCTTCCTGGATGCCGAGGGCCAGGTTGGCGTGGTCGAACTCGTTGTTGCGTACCCGCAGGCTGTAGCGCGGTTGGCCGGCATACACCGCATCGGCGCCATAGGCGAAGGCGTAGCGCATGTTTTTCAGGGTGCCGGCAGGGGCGAGCAGTTCGGGGGCGAGGATGGGAGGCATGGGCACGGGTCGCAAAAGGTCGCGAAGGTAGCCGAGCGGCGAGGGCGGTTCATTGATCCAGATCGTGCTTTGCGCATTTTTGTATCGCTGTGTATCGACGGGGGCTGTGGATACGTATCGATTTATCCGCACGGTTTTCCGACACAGGCGCGATACCTCATCCGGTCTTAATGGGCTCCCCGTATCCATAAGGTGATCACCATGCTCTTCGTCGCATTCCTGGGCGGCATCCTGACCGTCCTCAGCCCTTGCATCCTGCCGGTGGTGCCGTTTCTGTTCGCCGGTGTCGACCGCAGTCGTCGTTCGATCCTGTTGACCCTCGGCGGCATGGTGCTGACCTTCGCGCTGGTTTCCAGCCTGGCGGTGGTCAGCTCGGAGTGGGTGATACAGGCCAATAACACCGGCCGCCATGTGGCGCTGATCGTCATGGGGCTGTTTGCGCTGTCGCTGATCTCGGCGCGGTTCGGTGGCTGGCTGGCGCGGCCGTTCGTGTTGTTGGGCAACCGTATCGATCCTGACAGCCGTGCGCTGTCCGGTCCGCTCAAGTCGCTCATGATCGGTGTCGCCACAGGCCTGCTGTGGGCACCGTGCGCCGGGCCGATCCTGGGTGTGATCCTGACCGGTGCGATGCTGCAAGGCGCCAATGCGCAGACCAGTCTGTTGCTGCTGGCCTACGGGCTGGGTAGTGCGCTGTCCCTGGGCACCCTGATCGTTGCCGGGCGCGGCCTGGTCAATCGACTCAAGGCCTCCATTCCGCTGACCGGTTGGCTGCGCCGTGGGGCAGGGGTAGCGGTACTGGCCGCGGCCGTGGTGATTTCTACCGGTGCTGACAAGACCCTGCTCGCCGGCACCTCGTCCGAAGGCGTCAGCCGCCTGGAAAAAGGGCTGCTGGAAAACGTGCCCAAGGTGGTGGATTACGTGGTGAGCAAGGTCAAGGCCGACCCGCAGGACAATGCACGGGGCGCCATGCCGTCGCTGGGCGGCGCGGTCGAGTGGCTCAATTCACCTGAACTGACCCGCGAATCCTTGAAAGGCAAGGTGGTGCTGGTGGATTTCTGGACCTACGACTGCATCAACTGCCAGCACACCCTGCCGTACGTGAAGGCCTGGGCGAAAAAGTACGCGCAGGACGGCCTGGTAGTGATCGGCGTGCATACCCCGGAATACGGCTACGAGCGCATCATCGGCAACGTCAAGGAGCAGGTGCGCAAGTTGGGTATTACGTACCCGGTGGCGATCGACAACAACTACGCGATCTGGCGCCGCTTCGATAACCAGTACTGGCCCGCCCATTACCTGATCGACGCCAACGGGCAGGTGCGCGACACGCATTTTGGTGAAGGCCGGTACGAGGCCCAGGAGCAGATGATCCAGACGTTGTTGAATGAGGCCAAGGCCACGCAGTGATAGGGTCTACGCTTGTTCGATAACCAACGGCACTCCCAGGAATCGCTGCGGACTAAGCAACAGGGCCTATACCGGCCCTGTGCTTTTCTGACATGGACCGGACATGAATCAAACCAACCTGCAATTCAAGACCCTGCTGTTGTTGCTGGGCCTGGTGACCGTCGCGTTTATCTGGATATTGCTGCCGTTCTACGGCGCCGTGTTCTGGGCGGTGATCCTCGGCATCATCTTTGCCCCGATGCAGCGCCGCCTGCAGCAGCGCTTTGGCTGGAACCGCAATTTCACTTCCCTGGCGACCTTGAGCGCCTGCCTGGTCATCGCGATCCTGCCGGTGATCATCACCAGTGCCTTGCTGGTGCAAGAGGGGGCGACGCTCTACAAGAACATCGAGAGCGGCAAGCTGGACGTGGCCGGGTATATCGAGCAGTTCAAGAACGTGTTGCCGCCGTACTTCCAGCACCTGCTGGACCGCTTCGGCATGGGCAACCTGGAGGCCCTGCGCGAGAAAATCGTCAAGAGCGCGATGCAGGGCAGCCAGTTCTTTGCGACCCAGGCGTTCAGCTTCGGCCAGGGCACGTTTGATTTCCTGGTGAGCTTTTTCATCATGCTGTACTTGCTGTTCTTCCTGCTGCGCGATGGCCCGGAGCTGGTGCGCAAGGTGCGCACGGCGGTGCCACTGGCCGAGCCGCAGAAGCGGCGGTTGCAGCTCAAGTTCAACCGGGTGGTGCGCGCCACGGTCAAGGGCAATGTGCTGGTGGCGGTAACCCAGGGTGCGCTGGGCGGGCTGATTTTCTGGTTCCTGGACATTCCCAGTGCGTTGCTCTGGGCGGTGCTGATGGCGTTTCTGTCGTTGCTGCCGGCCGTGGGCGCCGGGATTGTGTGGGGCCCGGTGGCCGTTTACTTCCTGCTGAGCGGTGCGATCTGGCAGGGCGTGGTGCTGGGGCTGTTCGGCGTGTTTGTGATCGGCTTGGTGGACAATGTGCTGCGCCCGATCCTGGTGGGCAAGGACACCAAGATGCCGGACTACCTGATCCTGATCTCGACCCTGGGCGGTCTGTCGGTGTTTGGCCTCAATGGTTTTGTGATCGGGCCGCTGGTGGCGGCGCTGTTCATGTCCAGTTGGGCGTTGTTTGTGGAGAGCAAGCCGCGAGTCAAACTGCCATTGCCCTGACCTCAGGCGTGGAGCCTGAAGTTCGATACGTGTTGCAGTTGTTTTTCGGCATCCGACAGGGATGTCAGTGGGCCGCTGATGGCTTCACCATCGCGTACCAGGTACCAGCAGGCGAGAAGACCCGACTTGCGAAGCGGGGCGGGGACGGCGCTGCCGATGACGGACATGATTTGTACAGTGGGCATAAAGACCTCCAATCGCTATGGGGGTCACTTTACGGGGCGGGCTGGCGCAGGAAAAATCACCCGTCTCGATAGTCGACATCGACGCGAGGCGTCAGTCCACGACCTGATCGAGCATGTTCACCACTTCCTGCTCACTGAGCAGCCCCTTGCGCACCAGGTTTTCCGCGAGCAACGCGAGGAACTTGGCGCTGCGGTGGCCTTCCAGGTGCTTGAGTTCCGTGAGGGCGCTGTAGACCTTGCTCGACGTACAGAGGCCGGCGGCGCGGTGCGGGTTTTGCGTGGGCATGGTCAGTCGTCCTTGTTGTTATGGGTGGACAGTCTCGATAGTGGGAGTGTTTCGTGACACAAACATGACAGCGCAAGGCCTGTTCGGGCAAGTAGACATTGGTGTTGATGATGTGCGATTGCGCGCAGGGCATTGTCCTCAGAGCGACCTTGACGCCATGAATCCGGACTTTCCAGGCAAAAAAAGGCCCCGCAATCACGCGAGGCCTGTTTTAGACGATGCGGTTACCAGCCGCGACCGTAGTAACCGTGGGGAGGGCCGTAGTAGCCGCGTGGTGGCCCGTAATAGCCACGCGGTGGGCCGTAATAGACCGGCGTCGGGCGGTAGTAAACCTGTTGCTGCACATACACCGGCGGTGGCGGTGCGTAATAAACCGGCGGCGGAGCGGCATATACCGGCTGCGGTTGCACATAAACCGGCTGCTGCACATAGACCTCACGCGGTTGGCTGGCAACCACGGAGCCCACGACTGCAGCGCCGACTAAAGCACCCAATACAGCCGGGCCACCCCAACCACCACCGTGGGCGGAGGCTTGGCCTGCCATCGCGAGTGCGCCAACCAGCAAGGCGATCTTGGGGATTGTACGAATCATGGTCATTCCTCGGTTAGCCCCAGCGCTTGTGGTCTGCAATCAATAGACTCAAGTAATGTCGCGGGGATACTTTTAAGACAACGTATTTCTGAAAAACAGCACAGCCGCTAGGTAAAGGTTGTGTAAGGTCTGTACCGATTTGCTTACTCAAAGGAGTTACCCATGCAGATGCACCCCAACAAGGACACCCAACTGTGCATGTCGCTGTCGGCGCGCCCCGGGAATTTCGGCCTGCGCTTTCATAACCATCTGTACGAACAGCTGGGCCTGAACTTCTACTATAAAGCCTTCAGCAGCCGGGATTTGCCCGGCGCGATCGGTGGTATCCGGGCGCTGGGGGTACGCGGTTGCGGGGTTTCCATGCCGTTCAAGGAAGCCGCCATTGCCTTGGTGGACGAGCTCGACGATTCGGTTCAAGCCATCGACTCCCTGAACACCATCGTCAACACCGATGGGCACCTCAAGGCCTACAACACCGACTACATCGCCATCGAACAGTTACTCAAGAA
The DNA here is from genome assembly GCF_058787615.1 of Pseudomonas sp. FW305-3-2-15-C-LB1. Taxonomy (NCBI): domain Bacteria; kingdom Pseudomonadati; phylum Pseudomonadota; class Gammaproteobacteria; order Pseudomonadales; family Pseudomonadaceae; genus Pseudomonas; species Pseudomonas sp. FW305-3-2-15-C-LB1. The sequence goes on from NZ_JBYSZX010000017.1 coordinate 81,214, forward strand.
GCACGCGGTGCCAAAGGACTCGACCTTCGCCCTGCGTGGCAGCGGCGGCATGGCCAAGGCCGTGGCCAGTGCCTTGCGCGATGGTGGCTACGCCAAGGGCGTGATCGTGGCGCGCAACGAGACTGCGGGCCGGGCGCTGGCGCAGAACTTGGGGTATGAATGGCTGGCCGAACTGGGCGACCTGCGCCCACAGATGCTGATCAACGTGACGCCCATCGGCATGACGGGCGGGCCTGAGGCAGATGCGTTGGCCTTCGATGCCGAAGCGGTGGATGTTGCCGAGACGATCTTCGATGTGGTGGCGATCCCCGCTGAAACGCCGTTGATCGTGCGTGGACGTGCCAAGGGTAAACGCGTGATTACCGGGCTCGAAGTGATTGCGATCCAGGCGCTTGAGCAGTTTGTGCTCTATACCGGGGTGCGACCGACGCCGGAGCAGTTCGCCAAAGCCGTGGCGTTCGCCCGAACCTGAAGAACCCTGAATATCATATGTGGGAGGGGGCTTGCCCCCGATAGCGGTAGCTCAACAATGAAATTATTGACTGGCACACCGTCATCGGGGGCAAGCCCCCTCCCACATTTTTTCCGCGTTACAGCGGTTCCAATTTGGCCAGCCGTTCTTCCAACAGTGCAATCCGCGCTTCGAGTTCTTCGATGCGTTCGACAGACACGCCACCGACACCCCCGCGCTCCATCGGATTGCCTCGCGCCGCGATAATCGCCTCGATATCCTGCGGATCGCCCAATGCATGGGTATAACGATCTTCGCGCTGGCCGGCCTGGCGCGGCACCAGCAACGCCAGTCCCCGCGCAATCAGGCGTTCCAGCTGGTGCACGACCTGCTCGGCATCTTCGAAATCGTGCATGCGCCCGCTGCGGGTCAGCAACTCATTGACGGTCTGCGGCCCGCGTAGAAACAGCAGCCCGGTCAGGATCACCTGGGCCGGCACCAGTTCCAGCGCCTTGTCCACGCGGTGTTCCCAGCGGTCGGCGCGGCTGCCCATCACCAGGCGGGTGAAACCCTGGCCTTCGAGTGCGCGCAAGCTCTGGCCGACCTGGCCCGGGCTCAGGTTCATGACCGGCTCGCGGCTGGTCTTCTGGTTGCAGGCCAGCACCAGGGCGTTGAGGGTCAAGGGGTAGGTTTCCGGGTTGGTCGCCTGTTTTTCGATGAGGCAGCCCAGGATGCGGATTTCCGTGCTGTTCAGGCGCGGCTCAGGGGTGTCGGTGTCGTGCTCGGCGGTCATCGCGCGTTCCCTATGCAGTGGAGGCCCTTAGCGTAATCCTGAAAAATTAAAAGACAAGCGCCTGGCATGTCTATAATCGCCGCTGGTTCAAACCGTGCCATAACCATGAGACTGCCATGACTATTTCCCTGTACGCCGCCTCCATCCCGGTCTTCAAGCAAATGCTCACCGCCCTGAGCGGTGTGTTGACCAAGGCCGAAGCCCATGCCAGCGCCAAGAACATCGAACCGAACGCCTTGCTGCAAGCGCGCCTGTTCCCGGACATGTTCCAACTGGTGCGCCAGGTGCAGATCGCCGTCGACTTCGCCAAGGGGGTTTCCGCGCGCCTTGCCGAGATCGAAGTGCCTAAGTACGAAGACAGCGAAGTGACCTTCGCCGACCTGCAAGCGCTGATCGCCAAGGTTTTGGCCTTTGTCGACACCATCACCCCGGAGCAGATCGACGGCAAGGAAGGTATCGAGATCGTCACTCGCCCTGGCACGCCGAAAGAGAAGCGCTTCAGCGGCCAGTCCTACCTGCTGACCTACGGCCTGCCGCAGTTCTTCTTCCACGTCACCACCGCTTACGCGCTGCTGCGCCATAACGGCGTGGAAGTGGGCAAGCGCGATTACATGGGCGCTTTCTAAGCACGCATAAAAAAACCGGGACGATTCCTAAAGGAACCGTCCCGGTTTTTTTGTGCGCGACTGTTAAGCCGGCTGTTCTTCCTTGCCCAGGCAAGCGGCGGCGGTGAACAGCACATCGGTGGACGAATTGAGCGCGGTTTCCGCCGAATCCTGCAACACACCGATGATGAAACCGACGGCCACCACCTGCATCGCAATCTCACTGGGAATGCCGAACAGGCTGCACGCCAGCGGAATCAGCAACAACGAACCGCCGGCCACGCCGGAAGCGCCGCACGCACAGATGGCCGCGACCACGCTGAGCAGTACCGCAGTGGGCAGGTCGACGGCAATGCCCAGGGTGTGCACGGCGGCCAGGGTCAGCACGGTGATGGTGATCGCCGCGCCGGCCATGTTGATGGTGGCACCGAGCGGGATCGACACCGAGTAGGTGTCTTCATGCAGGCCCAGGCGTTTGCTCAATGCGAGGTTCACCGGGATATTTGCTGCCGAACTGCGGGTGAAGAATGCGGTGATGCCGCTTTCGCGCAGGCACATCAGCACCAGCGGGTAGGGGTTGCGGCGCAGTTTCCAGAACACGATGGCCGGGTTGATCACCAGCGCCACGAACAGCATGCAGCCGATCAGCACCACCAGCAGGTGGGCGTAGCCGAGCAGGGCGCCGAAGCCGGAAGTGGCCAGGGTCGAGGCAACCAGGCCGAAAATGCCCAGCGGTGCAAAGCGGATCACCACGCGCACGATCAGGGTCACGCCGTTGGACAGGTCTTCCAGCACCGCCCGCGTGGTCGGCGCCGCGTGGCGAATGGCAATGCCCATGCCGATGGCCCACGCCAGGATGCCGATGAAGTTGGCATTCATCAGCGCGCTGATCGGGTTGTCCACCACGCTCAGCAAGAGGCTCTGCAACACTTCGCCGATGCCGCCGGGCGCGGTCACCGCTGCGTCATGGGTCGCCAGCACCAGCGAAGAGGGGAACCACATGCTCGCAACTACCGCCACCACCGCGGCGGCAAAGGTGCCCAGCAGGTACAGGAACAGAATCGGCTTGATATGGGTTTCCTGGCCATGTTTATGGTTGGCGATGGATGCCATCACCAGCACAAACACCAGGATCGGTGCGACGGCCTTGAGTGCCGCGACGAATACCTTGCCGATGAACCCGGTAGCCTTGGCCGCCTCGGGCAATAGCAAGGCCAACAGGATGCCGGCGATCAGGCCGATGACGATTTGCGTGACCAGGCTGACGCGGGCCAGTCGTTGCAGGAGAGAGGGGGCAGCAGTCATAAACACTTGTCTCTGGTTTTTTTTAGGGCGCAGCTACTGACTCGGAAAGGGCTGTAGGACGCGGATCGCGAAGTCTAGCATGCTGTGGGAAAAGTCCCTGGCTGTGCGGCATTGCGTCACCCGCTTGCCCAGGCCTTGGCCAAATCCGGACATACTCTGTTAAGATTCTGTCCTCTCATCTTTCCTCTCTGTCAGCGGGCCCTTCGGGCTGTCGTTGATGTCGTCGTTTCTGGAGTTTTCATGTTGTTTCCCATCCTGCTGCTGTCGGCCGCCGGCTTTACCGTGCTGACCACAGAGTTCGTGATCGTCGGCCTGTTGCCGTCCATCGCCCGCGACTTGAACGTCACTGTGTCCCAGGCCGGGCTGCTGGTGACCTTGTTCGCATTTACCGTGGCGGCGTTTGGTCCGTTTCTGACGGCGTACTGCGCACGTTTCCCACGCAAGCGCCTGTTTATCAGCATCCTGATCCTGTTCGGTGTGGCCAATACCGTGGCGGCCTTGGCACCGAATATCTGGGTGATGGCGCTGGCACGGTTGATCCCGGCGCTGGGTTTGCCAGTGTTCTGGGCCCTGGCCAGTGAAACCGCCGTGGACATCGTCGGCCCTGAGTTCGCTGGCCGAGCGATTGAAAAAATCGGCTTCGGTATTGTCTGTGCCACGGTGTTCGGCATTCCGGTGGGCACGCTGATTTCGGATATGTTCGGCTGGCGCAGCGCGTTTGCCATCCTCGCGGTGATCGCGCTGGCCAAGGCTTTGCTGCTGTTTATCTACCTGCCGGTGACCCAACCGAAGAACGATGAAGTGACGTTGCGCTCGCAGTTCAAGATCCTGCGCAACCCGCTGATGCAGGGGCATATCCTGCTGTCGATCCTGGTGTTCAGCGGCATGTTCACCGCCTACACCTACCTGGCGGACATCCTCGAGCGCCTGGCCGGGTTCGACGGTACGCTGGTGGGCTGGTGCCTGATGGGCTTCGGTGCGGTCGGTCTGATTGGCAATTCGCTGGGCGGGCGTGCGGTGGATCGTCACCCGTTGATCGCCTCCATGGTGTTCTGCGGCTTCATGATCGCAGGCATGGTGGCGCTGGTCCCGGCGATTCATTCGACCATCGGCCTGGCGGCGGCGATGGCCGTGTGGGGCGTGACCCAGGCGGCGATGTTCCTGGTCAGCCATGTGCGCCTGATGAAGGCTGCGCCCCATGCGCCGGCGTTTGCCGCGTCGCTGAACATCGCCGGGGCCAACCTGGGCATCGGCCTGGGCGCCATGGTAGGCGGGCACGTGATCGATACCCTCGGCCTGGGCAGCCTGGGCTTTGCGGCGTCCGGGTTTATCCTGGTGTCGATCCTGCTGGCGTTGTGGCTGATGACCGCCAGGCACCCGCTCGACTCCGGCGCCTGAGCCGTCAGGGCAGGGTGGTGAACAGCTCCCGCCGGGCGCCTTCGGTAATCGCCACGATGCCGGGGTGCTTGACCTTGCGCTCCACCGAGATCGCGTAGAAAGACTCGGTCACGGCCACGGTCTGGCCAATCAGCGCCACGCCGTACTGGCGCACCACCTCGTCGGCAATCACGCTGGGGGCGATAAAGATCCCGCTGCCGGATTGGCCGAATGCCTGCATCAAGGCGCTGTCGTCGAACTCGCCGATGATCTTCGGTTGAATCTGTTGTTCGGCAAACCAGCGCTGCAAACGGCTGCGTACCACGGTTTCCGCGCCCGGAATCAACAGCGGCGCGCCGTGCAGGCACTGTGGGAAATCCCCCCGGTGTTCGTCAGCCAACGCCTGGGTGGCGAAAAAACTGATGCCGCATTCGCCCAACTTCTGGCTGTAGCCTTTGATGTCCAGGTGCGTGGGCATGGGGCTGTCGGAAATCACCAGGTCAAGGCGCTGGATCGCCAGGTCGGCGAGCAGGCGTTCGAGTTTGTCCTCACGGCAGGTGATGCGGATCGGCTCGCTCAACTCCATGGTCGGTGCGATCAGCCGGTAGACGATGGACTTGGGCACCACGTCCGCCACGCCGACGCGGAACAGGATCTGCTGTTCGTCGGGCTGCGCGCGCAGCATGGCCTCCAGTTCATTACCGGTCTGGAACATCTGCTCGGCATAGGGCAGGGCCTGGCGCCCGGCTTCGGTCAGTTCCAGTTGGCGGCCGACCCGCTGAAACAGCGCGATACCGAAGGTTTGCTCGAGCAGGCTGATCTGCCCGCTGATGGTCTGGGGCGTGAGGTTCAACTGCTCGCACGCACGCACGATGCTGCCGGTCTTTGCCACCACCCAGAAGTAGTGCAGTTGTCGGTAATTGAGCATGGCAGCCTTCACTTCGTAAAAAACGAAGTATACGCGAGAAAAATACGAATTTTCCTGAACTGTTTGCCTGCATAGAATGCGTCGCTATCGCGGGGCCACTATTTGGACCCAAGGGTTCTAACGAGGAAGACATCATGAAACTCAATTCCCTGGGCGCGGCATCCTTGCTTGCGCTTTCATTGGTAGTGATCAGCGGTTGCGATCAGGTCGAAAAAAGCGCGCAGCAGGTACTGGGCAAGGCCACCGAATCGGCCAAGCAAGCCATCGATGACACCCACAAGGCTGCCGAACAGGCATTGAGTGAAGCGACCAACGGCCTGATCAACCCGCAGAAAAAGGATGATCAGGAAGAGAACGAAACCGAATCGAACAGTAAAGAAGCCTAATTTCCGCTCAACGTCAGGACTGACCTATGGATTACCTTTTACAACTGGCCGCCAGCCCCACCGCCTGGATTGCCCTGGCAACCCTGATCGTGATGGAGATCGTGCTGGGCATCGATAACCTGATCTTCATCTCGATCCTCACCAACAAGTTGCCGGAGAAGCATCGGGCCAAGGCGCGACGCATCGGTATCAGCATGGCGTTGGTGTTGCGGTTGGGCCTGCTCAGCACCATCGCGTTCATCGTGCAGCTGACGGCGCCGGTGTTCGAAGTGTTCGGCCAGGCGTTCTCGTGGAAGGACATGATCCTGATCGCCGGTGGCCTGTTCCTGGTGTGGAAGGCCACCACCGAAATCCATCACAGCATGGACCCGGAGCCCGAAGAGAAGGAAACCAATGCTGGCAACGTTGTGGCTATCGGTTTTGCCGCGGCCATCGGGCAGATCCTGTTGCTCGACCTGGTGTTCTCCATCGACAGCATCATCACCGCCGTGGGCATGACCGAGCACTTGCCGATCATGATCATTGCCGTGGTGACCTCGGTGATCGTGATGCTGGTGGCGGCCGAACCGCTGGCCAAGTTCATCAACGACAACCCGACCGTGGTGATGCTGGCCCTGGGCTTCCTGATCATGATTGGCATGACCCTGATCGCCGAAGGCTTCGGCGCCCATGTACCGAAAGGCTACGTGTATGCGGCCATGGCGTTCTCGGCGGCCATCGAATGCTTGAACATTGCCCGGCGTAACCGCCACCAGCGTTTGCTCGCTGCCCGCCGGTAACCGCTGAAACCAAACGGCCGGCTGCGCTCAGATGAGCCCAGCCGGCTTTTTGCTGTCTGTTAGAATTCGCGCACTTGATAGCGTGAGGTCCTACATGAACGAGCCGATTCGTCTTACCCAGTACAGCCACGGCGCGGGGTGTGGCTGCAAGATATCGCCCCAGGTGCTGGAAGTGATCCTTGCCGGCAGCGGCGCACAGAACCTCGACCCCAAGCTGTGGGTGGGCAACGCTTCGCGTGACGATGCGGCGGTGTACGCCATCGACGACGAGCGCGGCGTGGTCTCCACCACCGACTTTTTCATGCCGATTGTCGATGATCCCTTCGATTTCGGCCGGATTGCTGCCACCAATGCCATCAGTGATATCTACGCCATGGGTGGCGATCCGCTGATGGCCATCGCCATTCTGGGCTGGCCGGTGAACGTACTGGCGCCGGAGATTGCCCGCGAAGTGATCCGCGGCGGCCGCTCGGTGTGCGACGCAGCCGGGATTCCTCTGGCGGGCGGGCATTCCATCGACGCCCCGGAGCCGATCTTCGGCCTGGCCGTGACCGGCATCGTGCAAAAGCGCCATATGAAGCGCAACGACACAGCCACCGCCGGTTGCCGGTTGTATCTCACCAAGCCCATCGGCATCGGCATCCTCACCACCGCCGAGAAGAAGGGCAAATTGCGCGAGGCGGATATCGGCCTGGCCCGGGACTGGATGTGCACCCTGAACAAGCCCGGCAGCCGTTTCGGCAAGTTGGCGGGGGTGACCGCAATGACCGATGTCACCGGTTTCGGCTTGTTGGGCCACCTGGTGGAAATGGCTGACGGCAGCGGCCTGACGGCGCGCATCGAGTACAACAAGGTCCCACGCCTGGCCGGGATCGAGGACTACCTGGACCAGGGGTGCATGCCCGGCGGCACCTTGCGCAACTTCGACAGCTATTCGAGCAAGCTCGGACGCCTGCAGGAACTGCACAAGCGCGTGCTGTGCGACCCGCAGACCAGCGGCGGCCTGTTGATCGCCGTCACGCCCGAGGGCGACGCCGAATTCCACCGCATGGCGGCTGAACTGGGCCTGGTCCTGGAACCTATCGGCGAGCTGCTCGAGCGACAGACCCACGCGGTTGAGGTGATTTGATGGCAACCGATATCACCGACTACCGCGATATTTTCCTCAATGATCGGCCAATGATGGATACCCGCGCGCCGATCGAGTTCACCAAGGGCGCGTTCCCGGGGGTGATCAACCTGCCGCTGATGACCGACGACGAACGCCAGCGCGTCGGCACCTGCTACAAGCAGCAGGGCCAGCAGGCCGCCATCGTGCTCGGGCATGAGCTGGTGTCCGGCGCTATCAAGGCCGAGCGTATCGAGCAATGGGCGCGGTTCGCCCAGGCCAACCCCGAGGGTTACCTGTACTGTTTCCGTGGCGGGCTGCGTTCGCAGATCGTGCAGCAATGGCTCAAGACCGAAGCCGGCATCGCGTATCCCCGTGTCGGTGGCGGCTACAAGGCCATGCGCACCTTTTTGCTGGAGACCGTCGAGCACGCCGCCACGCAGTGTGACTTCGTGCTGCTGGGCGGTATGACTGGCACCGGCAAGACCGAGGTGCTCGGCCAGTTGCGCAATGCCCTGGACCTGGAAGGTCATGCCAACCATCGCGGCTCCAGCTTCGGCAAACGCGCCACGGCGCAGCCGTCCAACATCGACTTCGAAAACCGCCTGGCCGTGGACCTGCTGAAAAAGCGTGCCGCGGGTATCGAGCAGTTCGTGGTCGAGGATGAGAGCCGCATGATCGGCAGTTGCGCGCTGCCGCTGGCGTTGCACAAGGGCATGCAGACGTTCCCGATGGTGTGGCTGCAGGACAGCGTAGAAGGGCGGGTCGAGCGCATCCTGCGCGACTATGTGGTGGACCTGTGCGCCGAATTTATCGAGGTGTTTGGCGACACCGGCCAGGCGCTGTTTGCCGAGCGCCTGACCCAGAGCCTGGGCAATATCCATAAACGCCTGGGCGGCGAACGCTTCCAGCGGTTGCAGGCGATCTTGCAGGCGGCCCTGGCGGAGCAGGCGCGCAGCGGTGATGTGGACCTGCATCGCGCCTGGATCGAAGGGCTTCTGCGCGAGTATTACGACCCGATGTACGCCTTCCAGCGTGAAAGCAAAGGCGCACGGATCGAGTTCGTAGGGGAGCAGGGCGCCGTGGTGGAGTATTTGCGCGAGCGCGCCCTGATCAGAGGATAGCCGCGCCGATCAACCCACACAGTACCCCCACCAACATCGTCAACCCGGCCACCGTCACCAGCACCCGCGCATCGAAGTCCTTGCGCAGCATCAGCAGTGACGGCAGGCTCACACTCGGCAGGGTCATCAGCAAGGCCACGGCCGGGCCGGTGCCCATGCCCAGGGTCATCATGGTTTGTACGATGGGGATTTCGGCAGCGGTGGGAATCACGAACAACGTGCCGACAATCGCCAGAGGCACCAGCCATGCCAGGCTGTTGGCCATGGCGCCGTCGACATGGGGGAACAGCCACACCCGCGCGGCGCCCAGGATCAGCACGGCCAGGATGTACACCGGGATCGTGCTCCAGAACAACTGCCACAGGGTCCGCAGCCAACGGCCCAGGAACGGCTGGGACTCGACCACACTGACCTCGGCCACCGCGCCCAGAGCCGCTTCCGGCACCTGGTCCGGGCGGGCGATACGTTGAGCGATCAGGGACACGCCCACCACCAGCACAATGCCCGCCACCAGCCGCAATGCGGTGAAGCCCCAACCCAGCACGAAGCCCATGAACACCAGGGTCGCCGGGTTCAGCACGGGGTTGGCGATCCAGAACGCGAGTGCCGCGCCCACCGAGACCTGCTGCCGACGCATGCCCGCCGCGACCGGTGCCGCGCAGCAACTGCACATCATCCCCGGCAGGGCGAACAGCCCGCCCCGCAGGGTCGACCCCAGCCCGGCGCGGCCGAACAGGCGCAGCAGCCAGTCGCGGGGGATCAGCACTTGCAGGAGGGAGCCCAGGATCACCGCCAGCACAGCGGCTTTCCAGATCGCCAGGAAGTACACCTGGGCGTACGCCAGCGCGGCTGCCAGGGGCGAGCTTTGCTGATCGTTGAGAATCGAGGCGCCAATGCTGTGGTTATCGGCGGCGACGAAGGCCTTGAGGTAGTAAGGCGACCACTTCACGTAGTAGAGGCCGACGCAGGCGACCAGCAGGAACAGCGCTGGTTTCCACCAGAACGACCAGCCCCGGTTGGGCTGGGTGGAGGCGAGGTTGGGCATGGTGATGATCCGCAGGTGAGTCAATAGCGGCGCATCATACGCCCTCAGCTCTCGGCGCTCACCTGGGTAGGTTCAGGGCAGGTTTCTTCGCCGTTGTTCAGGCCCTGTTTATAGTTGCGGCTCAGCAACGAGGCCTTGCCGTTGTGCCAGGTCAGCGTCAGCACATACAGCGTGTCGTAGTCGCTGCCGGACCAGTCGTCGGTGATGGTGTGTTTTTCGCCGGACGCTTCGCTCGCCACCTTGTTGATCAGCTCCGGCAGATAGCCGTGGGACCAGGCGGTGTAGATGATGGAGTTGTGGTACTTGTCTTCCACCAGCTCGTCGGCGAGGGCACTGGTGTCATTCGCGGAAAACTTGATGTTCACCGGCAGGCCGAGCTTGATCGCGCTTGGGCTGATGGTCATCAGCGGGCGAATGTAGCTGTAGGAATTGTCCAGTTCGCCTTCCTCCACATTGCGTGTCGGGTTGGCGGCGAACACGAAATTGGCCTTGCCGAACTTCTCTGGCAAAACCGTGGCCAGGTTCATCGCCCGGTTGAGGCCCTGGCAATTGAGCTGGCCCAGGCCACCGGCGGGTTTTTCACCGTGGCGCAGGAACACCAGGGTTTGCACGCCGTCAACCTGGTCGGCGTTGCTGATCCGTGACTCCAGGCTAAGATCGATAGCGCCGCCAACCAACAAGAGCGGCAACAGGATGTATGAATAGCGTTTCAGTCGTTGCACAAGGCGCAGAGGCTTGATCGTCATTGTAAGTTCGAGTCTTCATGCGTCACGTTAAGGCAGACACGCCTGGCCACTATGACGCCGGGGGCGCCTGCGGTGTTCCCTGTCGAGATAGCGAGGTGCCTCCATTCACCGCTTGAGCTCATTTAAGAGTGCATGAGGGCGTATTGGTTCGCCCTCACGGCATAATAGCTGGCGGTTGTTGCGTATTGATGACCCATGCAGGACGCTCGCCGGATGACTATCATGGGGGCTTTCAGCACACACACAGGGCTTCCCGATGAACCCACTCGCTGCTTTCCCGATCAACAGCAAATGGCCTGCCCAGCATCCAGAGCGCCTGCAACTGTATTCGCTGCCGACCCCCAACGGGGTAAAAGTGTCGATCATGCTCGAAGAGCTCTGCCTGCCTTATGAAGCGCACAAGGTCAGCTTCGAGACCCAGGACCAACTCTCTCCCGAGTTCCTGTCGCTGAACCCCAACAACAAGATCCCCGCGATCATCGACCCCAATGGCCCCAGCGGCCAGCCGCTGGCGTTGTTCGAGTCCGGCGCGATCCTGATCTACCTGGCGGAAAAAACCAGCCAGTTGCTCTCCGAGGACCCGGCGACACGTTATGAAACCATTCAATGGCTGATGTTCCAGATGGGCGGTATCGGCCCGATGTTCGGCCAGTTGGGCTTCTTCAACAAATTTGCCGGCAAGGCCTACGAAGACAAACGCCCGCGCGACCGTTACGCCGCCGAATCCCGGCGCCTGCTGGACGTGCTGGAAAAACGCCTGCTGGGCCGTACGTGGATCATGGGCGACGAGTACAGCATCGCCGACATCGCCACCTTTCCGTGGGTCCGCAACCTGATCGGCTTCTACGAATCCGGTGACCTTGTAGGCATTGCCGACTTTCCCAATGTACTGCGCGCTCTGGACGGTTTCGTCGCACGGCCGGCGGTGATCCGTGGCCTTAATATTCCGAGTTGAAGCATGCCGACTTTCGATTTCAAACAGCTGGACGTGTTCAGCCGCGTGGCGCTCAAAGGCAACCCGCTGGCGGTGGTGTTTGGCGCCGACAGCCTGAGCGACCAACAGATGGCGGACTTCGCCAATTGGACCAACCTCAGTGAAACCACGTTTTTACTGACGCCGCGTGATCCTCGGGCTGACTACCGGGTGCGAATTTTCACCACCTTGACGGAGCTGCCTTTTGCTGGACACCCGACGCTGGGCAGTTGTTATGCCTGGCTGCAGGCAGGTGGTATTCCCAAGGGCGAGGAGATAATCCAGGAGTGCGAAATCGGCCTGGTGCGTATCCGTCGCCAAGGCGATGAACTGGCATTTATCGCGCCGCCGTTATTGCGCGCCGGTGCCGTGGACGCGCCGTTGCTGGAGCGCGTGCGCCTGGGCTTGGGCCTGGAGCCCGGGGCCATCGTGCGCAGCCAGTGGGTGGACAATGGCGCTGGCTGGCTCGCGGTAATGCTGGCAGACCGTGACCAGGTCCTGGCGTTGCAGCCGGACTATTCGCAACTGCTGGGGCTGGCCGTGGGCGTGATCGCCCCCTGTGACGGCGGGCGCGACGATGTGGACACGCAATTTGAGGTGCGTGCCTTTATCGCAGGCGATGGCGCGCAGGAAGACCCGGCCACCGGCAGCTTGAATGCGGGGCTTGCGCAATGGTTGCTCGGCGAGGGCCTGGCCCCCGAGCGCTATGTGGTCAGCCAGGGCACGGCAATTGGCCGGGCAGGGCGGATCCGCGTTGAGCGCCAGGGCACTGAAATATGGATGGGTGGCGCCGTGTCGGTGTGCATCGACGGGCGTGTACAGCTTTAGATCAATAAATTATTACCGCCCCCGCAATACACTATTGGCCCCTCGGCGTTTGTGCTGCCGGGGCCTGGGGGCATAAGCTTTCGCCCCAAAGATTTTCTGCCTTGCAATAGGACCACCATGACCAGCCAGTTCCCCCAAGCCCGCCCACGCCGCCTGCGCCGCTCCCCGGAGCTGCGTGGCCTGTTCCAGGAAAGCGAATTCACCCTCAACGACCTGGTGCTGCCGATCTTCGTCGAAGAAGAAATCGATGACTTCGTGCCAATCACCAGCATGCCGGGCGTGCAGCGCATCCCTGAGAAGAAACTGGCCGGCGAGATCGAGCGCTATGCCCGTGCCGGCATCAAGTCGGTGATGACCTTCGGCGTGTCCCACCACCTGGATGCCAGCGGCAGCGACACCTGGAAGGAACGCGGCCTGGTCTCGCGCATGTCGTCGATCATCAAGGACGCTGTGCCGGAAATGATCGTGATGTCCGACACCTGCTTCTGCGAATACACCGACCATGGCCACTGCGGTGTGATGCACGGCGCCCATGTCGACAACGACGCGACGCTGGTCAACCTCGGCAAGCAGGCCGTGGCCGCCGCGCGTGCCGGTGCCGATGTCATTGCCCCTTCGGCGGCGATGGACGGCCAGGTCCAGGCGATCCGCCGCGCCCTGGATGATGCGGGCTTCACCCATATCCCGATCATGGCCTACTCGACCAAATTCGCCTCGGCCCTCTACGGACCGTTCCGCGAAGCTGGCGGCAGCGCGCTCAAGGGCGACCGCAAGAGCTACCAGATGAACCCGATGAACCGCCGCGAAGCCGTACGCGAATCGCTGCTGGATGAACAGGAAGGCGCGGATGCGCTGATGGTCAAGCCGGCCGGTGCCTACCTCGACATCATCCGCGACATCCGCGAAGCCTCGCGCCTGCCGGTGGCGGCGTACCAGGTCAGCGGCGAGTACGCGATGATCAAGTTCGGCGCCCAGGCCGGGGCGATTGATGAGGACCGTGTGGTGCGTGAAACCTTGGGCTCGATCAAGCGCGCGGGTGCGGACTTGATCTTCACCTACTTCGCGATGGACCTGGCGTTGGCGGGGATCTAGAACCACAACAGGTAAAATGTGGGAGGGGGCTTGCGCCCTCCCACATCAACAATGCCCGGCCCATCGTCGCCCAAGGAAGCCCCATGTATTCAAGCCGCCTGATCCTGTGCCTTGCCACTTTGCTGGTACTGGCCGGTTGCTCCACCACGCGCAACCCGCAACAGCCGCAGCGCAGCGAGGCCGAGGTGAAAGCGCAGATCGTGCGCCTGCTGCCGGCCAAGGTGGCTGACCGCGAGGGCTGGGCCCAGGACATCTACACGGCCTTTGACACCCAGAACATCTACCCCAGCACGGAAAACATCTGCGCCGTGCTGGCGGTGACCGAGCAGGAGTCGACCTATCAGGTCGACCCACCGGTGCCAGACATGGGCAAGATCGCCCAGGACGAAATCCTGCGGCGTGCCGGCAAAGTCCATGTGCCGGCGTTTGTCGTGCGCAGCGCCCTGCAACTGCGTTCGCCCAGCGGCAAGACCTACGCCGACCGCCTCAATGCTGCGCGCACGGAGAAGGACCTGAGTGGCATCTTCGATGACTTCATCAGCATGGTGCCCCTGGGCAACACGTTGTTTGGTGGTTTCAACCCGGTGCATACCGCAGGCCCGATGCAGGTGAGTATCGACTTTGCGCAGAAGCAGGCGCGGGGTTATCCCTACACGGTGGATGGCACAATTCGTCGCGAAGTCTTCACCCGTCGTGGCGGCATGTACTTCGGCATCGCGCACTTGCTGGGTTACCCGGTGAGCTACGATCGGCCGCTGTATCGCTTTGCCGATTTCAATGCCGGGTGGTACGCCAGCCGTAATGCCGCGTTCCAGGCTGCCGTCAGCCGTGCTTCGGGCACCGAGCTGGCCCTGGACGGAGATCTGATTCGCTACGACTCGCTGCTGCCCGGCACCACCGAGCTGGCGGTGCGTTCATTGGGGGCCAGGCTGGACATGCGCAACCCCAGCATCCGCAGCCAGCTGGAGCAGGGCGAGCAATTGGATTTCGAGGACACCACCCTCTACAAGCGCGTATTTGCCCTGGCGGACAAGGCCGCCGGCAAGCCGATGCCACGGGCCATCCTGCCGGGCATCGTGCTCAAGAGCCCCAAGATCACCCGTAACCTGACCACGGCGTGGTTTGCCCAGCGGGTCGACGAGCGTTATCAGCGCTGCCTGAAGCGCTGATCAGCGTTGAGGTGAGCAAGCCCGCTCGCCACAGGTTCGCACCATCAGAGGAACGAGCTTTGTTCGCCGTTGATCGCCCGTGCGCGGGACTGATCCTTGGGTGAGCAGCCTGCCACGGCCAGGGCTGCCAGCAGGAACAGGAGATAGGATTTTGGCTTGCCGTCCAGATGGCGCATTGCGGTTCCTTGGGAGGTATGGGGGAATTTGACGGCGATTAAAGCGGTGCCGCAGACGCGAGGTTGAAGGGTAAAGAAAAGGCCTGGTTTTCGTGGAACCAGGCCCTTTCCATGTTGCTCTTTGAATCAGTTGCGTTCGAGCGCCAGGGCTACCCCCTGGCCGCCACCGATGCACAGCGTCGCCAGGCCTTTCTTGGCATCACGCTTGATCATTTCATGCAGCAGCGTCACCAGCACGCGGCAGCCCGAGGCGCCAATCGGGTGGCCGATGGCGATGGCGCCGCCGTTGACGTTGACCTTGTCGGCGTCCCATTCCAGCTCTTTGCCCACCGCCAGGGATTGCGCGGCGAAGGCTTCGTTGGCTTCGATCAGGTCCAGGTCGCCCAGGCTCCAACCGGCTTTGTCCAGGCAGCGGCGGGTGGCCGACACCGGGCCGATGCCCATGATCGCCGGGTCGACGCCGGCGTTGGCGTAGCTGGCAATGCGCGCCAGCACTGGCAGGCCGAGGGCCTTGGCCTTGTCGGCGTTCATCAGCAGCACCGCGGCGGCGCCGTCGTTGAGACTGGAGGCGTTGCCGGCGGTGACGCTGCCGTCTTTCTTGAACGCCGGTTTCAGCTTGCCCAGGGATTCGGCGGTGGTGCCGGCGCGGGGTTGTTCATCGACGGCGAAGGCCACCGGGTCGCCTTTGCGCTGGGGGATCAGGATCGGTGTGATCTCATCGACAAAGCGGCCCGCTTCAATAGCAGCGGCGGCTTTTTGCTGGGATGCGGCGGCGAACGCGTCCTGGGCTTCGCGGCTGATGCCGTACTTGTCCACCAGGTTCTCGGCGGTGATGCCCATGTGGTAGTCGTTGAACGCGTCCCACAGGCCATCGGTGATCATGCTGTCGATCATTTTGGCATGGCCCATGCGCAAACCGGTGCGCGCGGCGGGCAGTACGTACGGAGCCAGGCTCATGTTCTCCATGCCGCCGGCGATGATCACGTCGGCGTCACCGCAACGGATGGCCTGGGCGCCCAGGTGCAGGGCCTTGAGGCCCGAGCCGCAAACCTTGTTCAAGGTCAGGCTGGGCACCGCGTGGGGCAGGCCGGCCAGGATCGACGCCTGGCGCGCCGGGTTCTGGCCTGAGCCTGCGGTGAGGACCTGGCCGAGGATCACTTCATCCACTTCGGCCGGGTCCAGGCCGGTCTGCTCCAGCAGGCGACGGATCACGGCGGCGCCCAGTTCCGGTGCCGGAATGTTCGCCAGCGAACCCTGGAAGCTGCCCACGGCGGTACGGGTGGCAGCAACAATCACGACGTCTTGCATGGAATCTGTCCTCACTGGAAGTGCATTTCTGGAACGTGGTCCGGGACGATCAGTTTACCGGCGGTCTTGCGTACAATCTCTTCAACGCTGACGCCAGGTGCGCGTTCCTTGAGGACAAAAGCGCCATTTTCGATTTCCAGGTACGCCAGGTCCGTCAGTACACGCTTGATGCAGTTGGCGCCGGTCAGCGGCAGGCTGCATTGGCTGAGCAACTTGGACTCACCGTCCTTGGAGGCATGGGTCATGATCACGATGATGTTTTCTGCACCGGCCACCAGGTCCATGGCGCCGCCCATGCCCTTGACCAGCTTGCCGGGGATCATCCACGAGGCGATGTTGCCTTGTACGTCGACTTCAAATGCGCCGAGTACAGTGAGGTCGACGTGGCCGCCGCGGATCATCGCGAAGGACTCGGCGGACGAGAAGATCGACGCGCCGATACGCGCGGTCACGGTCTGCTTGCCGGCGTTGATCATGTCGGCGTCGATGGTGTCTTCGGTCGGAAACGGGCCCATGCCGAGCAGGCCGTTTTCCGATTGCAGCATCACTTCCATGCCTTCCGGAATGTAGTTGGCCACCAGGGTCGGAATGCCGATGCCCAGGTTGACGTAGAAACCGTCCTGCATTTCGCGGGCGACGCGTTGAGCCATTTGTTCGCGGGTGAGAGCCATTTTATGTGTCCTTATTGTTCGGGCTGGGGGCGGATTATTTGCGTACGGTGCGCTGTTCGATGCGCTTCTCGAACGTGCCGCAGATGATCCGGTCGACGTAGATGCCAGGGGTGTGGATCTGCGCCGGGTCCAGCTCGCCCGGTTCGACGATTTCTTCGACTTCGACCACGGTGATCTTGCCGGCGGTGGCAGCCAGCGGGTTGAAGTTCTGGGCGGTGTGGCGGTAGATGACGTTGCCGAAGTGGTCGGCTTTCCAGCCTTTGACGATGGCGAAGTCGCCGGTGATGGATTCTTCCATCAGGTACGCACGACCATTGAATTCACGGGTTTCCTTGCCTTCGGCCACCGGAGTGCCGACGCCGGTGGCGGTGAAGAAGGCCGGGATGCCGGCGCCGCCCGCGCGCATTTTTTCGGCCAGGGTGCCCTGGGGGGTCAGCACCACTTCGATTTCGCCGCTGAGCAACTGCTTCTCGAACAGGGCGTTTTCACCCACGTAGGAAGCGATCACCTTGCTGATCTGCTTCTGCTCCAGCAGCACGCCCAGGCCGAAGCCGTCGACGCCGCAGTTGTTGGATACCACGGTGAGGTCGCGGGTGCCTTTGCGCTTGATCTCGGCAATGAGGTTTTCCGGAATGCCGCACAGGCCAAAACCGCCGGAGAGTACGGTCATGCCGTCTTCCAGGCCCGCCAGTGCTTCCTCGTAGGACGCCACGCGTTTATCGAAACCTGCCATATGCACCTCTTTTATTGTTTGTGGGCCAGCCAATGAACCGAGTGTTGCTCCGACGGATTGATTTGTTAAGTTGTTTTTTAAGGTTGATTGATTTAAAAAACAGCATAGTCGCCTGGCCATTTGGAGTAGCGTCATGACAGTTAAACAGATGCGCGCGTTTCTCGCCGTGGCCCAGAGCCTGAGTTTCGCCGCCGCCTGCGAACGCCTGCACCTTTCCCAGTCGGCACTGAGCTTGACCATCAAGGGCCTGGAAGAAGGCCTGGGCGGGCGCCTGTTCAGCCGTAATACGCGCAACGTCGCGTTGACACCCGAGGGGGAATCCCTGCTGCCTTTGGCGCGCCGCTTGATTGCCGACTGGGACAACACCGAGGACGAACTGCGCCAGCGCTTCACCCTGCAACGCGGGCGGGTCACGGTGGCGGCGATGCCATCGTTCGCGGGCAACTTGCTACCGCCGATCCTGAAGATATTCCGCGCGCGTTACCCTCAGGTGAATGTCACCGTGCACGACTTGATCAACGAGCAGGTGCTGGAAATGGTGCGCGACCGCCAGGTGGAGCTGGGCGTGGCGTTCGAGCCTTCAGACGGTTCGTCGCTGGCGTTCACGCCGTTGTACCTGGATCGCTTCATTGCCGTGGTGCCGGGGGATTCGCCGTTGGTCGAGCTTGATGAAATCGACTGGAAAACCTTGCTGGAGCAGCCGTTCATCACGTTGCAGCGACCTTCGACGGTGCGGGTGATGCTGGAGGAGCATCTGGGGGCGCGGCAGATGAAGTTGCCGGTGGCGCTGGAAAGCCATCAACTGGCGACTGTAGGCAAGATGGTAGCGACGGGGTTGGGTGTCAGCGCCGTCCCCGCATTGTGCGCGCGGCAGATGGAGGAGGCGGGGGCTCATTGCATCACCTTGACCGATCCTGTCATTGAACGACCGATTGGGGTGCTGACCAAACCCGGCCATGAACTCTCGGCGGCAGCGCAGGTGTTGTTTGATATCTTTTGCGACGAAGCGAAGAAGGGACGATTTCCCGCAGTGTTGTAGAGCCGAAATTAAAAAGCCCGCTCGAATCAACAAGCAGGCTTAAATGTTTAATGCGGTGTTATCAGCAGTATCTATCAATCACTTTAACTTGCGATTGGCCCTTGAGATTCTGCCATTCGGTATTAAGTGTGTGGAAGACCTGCTCGATAAAGTTGCGATCGGCGGCTGCTTTCTTGCCGACATAACCCTGGCCACGGCGGTACATCTTCAGGCGCGCCGCCAGTTCACGGTTATTGCGGTCGAACTCGGCTTCTTCGGTGTGGGGCGCCAGGCAGTCAATTTGCACTTCGCCCGATTTGCCAATCCACAGGATATGGTCGTCGAGTGTGTCTTTCTGCGCTGCGAACATCTCAGCCAATTCATCGATAGTTGGTTGGTTGTTCAGATTCATGTGTAAGCCCCTTGACCAGTTGGCGATCTATCAGTTGGTTCGTTAATACTTCGTAAGTTGTCTCCGGTTGCGAAAACCGGGCGTCAGCGACGGTCTGCCGAATACGGGCAGGGTCTTGAACCTGATGCATGTAGTCTTGCTGATGAACTGCTACGCAATGCATTCATAACGAAGACAAGCCGCATTTGAGCGCCTTGTACCGAGCCCTTAGGGCCGGTCAGCTTCATCAATCTGCCTTGTGGGCAGTGCACATCCGGAAAAAACAGCTCGGCGGTCAGACGAGCTTGTTCAAAACGCTTGTTGCCAACGCTCCCGATCCGGGAGACGTCTCGATAATGCAAGGACAAAATGGTTACGTCAACGCTTATGTAGTGATTATTTTTGATCACTACATAAATTGCCGTGGGGACGGGAGAATGCGGGAAAACGTGACTTGGGCGTCATTTTCTGGCGTGTCGGGTCGTTGAGCTTGCCATCATCATTCCTGCACTGTAGGTGTATCGAACGAAGGGTGCTTTGACAGAAGATGAAGCCACTCCATTTGGAACCAGGGTGTGAATTGCGCTGGGGATTCTGAAAGCCGGGCGGAGATTTCAGCGCGAGTCCACCATTTGATCTCACTGATTTCTTCTGCATCCGGGATGACCGCCGCGTCAGACTGAGCAACCAGTACATGACAAAACTCGTGCTCCGCACCGATCGAACCATAGCGAGCATGATATTCAAAACTGTACAGAAACCGGCACGAGGCAGAAATGCCCAGTTCTTCGCGCAGACGACGAGATGCGGCATCCGTAACCGTTTCGCCGGGTGCCGGATGGCTGCAGCAGGCATTCGACCAGAAACCTGGCCAAAGCATTTTACCGGCAGCACGACGTTGAAGTAGATGACGCCCGGCGCTGTCGATCAGATGGACCGAAAAGGCGCGATGAAGCTGACCCGCTCCCAGGTGTGCGGCACGTTTGTCACACACACCGACTTGCACGTCTTGTGCGTCAACTAACACTACAAGATCGATCATTCTGAGTTTCCTCCGGTGCAATGTACGGCGCTCCGCCGTTCTACTCACGTTCAGGGGCTTGTCCCCAGGCGCTGACAAATGTCAATGCAGTGTCGGTGAATGTTGGATCGGCGCGCAGCTGGGTCATTGCTTCCAGGTCATCCTGGGTGAGTAACCCAAGTTTCAGCAGCGCCGGCCCAGCCTGTAGGGTAGTTGAGGCCCAGAATGTATCGGCGGGGCTGTTGTCGCCGATTCGGCCCTCAAAGAGGCGATGCTCTACGTTGGTGAGTCCCCTGTCACGCAATCGGGCAGGGAGCGTATCGGCCCAGAGCATGTCGGAACCAATGGACTTTGTCAGAAGTGTGATTCCGGCTTGGGCGACCTTTCGGAACAATGGGTGCGAGGTTTTCAAGCTCGGCTGCAGGCTCACGTCTTCGATCACCAACCAGCCACCAGGACGAAGCCAGGTGATGGCGCGCGTCAATATGTCTTCCCGTTGGGGGAGGTGGCACAGGAGCGCCCTGGCGTGTACCACATCAAAAGAGGCCACAGGAAAGTCATCGGTGACGGCATTGTGGGTAAGCACCTTTATGCCGGGAATATCGGTGAGGAATCGGGTATCGATATCGGTCGCCGTGACTGCCGCGTCAGGGTATCGCTGGGTCAGCCAGCCAGTGAACGAACCCGCACCGGCGCCGAGTTCAAGGATGTCAGGCTTGCACGGAAGGTTGAGCAGGTCGAAAACCGTTTGGCTTTGTGGGTCAAAGGCGCATTCGAGCGTGCGCAGGCGTACCAATTGGCCGGCGTGCTGGTCGCCGAGATAGCTGTCGGTGTAGCCGGGGGCGGCAGTGGTCATAGAACAACCTCCAGTCGGTCGGGGCAACGGTTCAGGAAACCTTGTTCCGAGGGCTGGAACCCTGGCGCCCAGCGCACGTCTGGAAAGGTCTGTAGCAGCATGCGAGCGCCGAGCGTGATTTCCATCCGCGCCAGCATGGATCCCAGGCAGAAGTGACGCCCTGCGCCAAACGCGAAATGATTTGTTGCCTGATCGGTGCGCGACAAGCTGAAGGTATCCGGGTCGGTGTATTGAGCCGGATCACGGTTGGCCGACCCGATCAGGCAGGCCAGGGTTGCACCAGAAGGAATCGTTCCCGACGGCAGCTGCAGCGCTTCGCGGGCCTCGCGGAGTACGAGTTGCAAAGGAGGATTGCGTCGCAAGGTTTCGGTGAGCGCAGTGTCCATCAAGTCGGGATCAGCCATCACGGCGTCTTTGACGCCGGGTTCGCTCAGCAGGTTGACAATGAGATTCGCCAGTGCGCCGTGACTGGTCTCGCTACCTGCAGTCATCAGAATTGCGCAGTAAGCCCGGACGAAGGTTTCGGGCAATGGTTGGCCGTCAATCTCTGCCGCCAGGAGCTGCGAGATCAAATCATCTGCAGGTTCAGCGCGGCGGGCGTCGATGTGTGGCTGGATGAAATCGTAGAAATCGTCTCGGTTGGACAACCCTCCGGTTAACTGGGCCGGGTCCTGTCGATAGTTGCCCATGTAAGCAAAGCCGATCGCGCACCAGCGCTTCAGCCGCGCTACCTCCTCGCTGGTGTCAGCCGGCAGGCCCAGTGCGTGAGCCATCACCCGCACTGGCAGTGCTGCGGTGAAGTCGGCGATAAGGTCCACCTGGGTACGGCCATGCATGCGTGCCAGCAGGTCAGAGGTGACCGAGATGATGGATGCTTCAAGCGAGGCAAGGGCTTGGCTGCGAAACGATGGGCTGAGCAGTGCACGGTGCTGAGCGTGTTCACAGCCGTCCATCGCCACGAGAGTGTGCCCCAGCAGCGGCCCAATCTGCCAGGTGTAGTTATTGTTGCTGGCTTGCGGATGCGTCAATGCAGCTTTGACATCCACATACCGGCTGACCAGCCATACGTCCGTGGGCTCGTCGTAGGTGATCGGTAGAGTGGTACGTAAACGTTCATACAAGGGATAGGGGTCGATTTCGAACTGCCTGGATTTCAGCGTTGGCGGCGTGAGTGTCAGGTCCACTGTCCGGTTGGCCTGCGTTGTAGTGCCGGTGGTGTGCAGGTGGTAGCGAGAAACGGTCTGGTGCCAGTCACCCGCTGCCCGTACAACCTGTCGCAGCCGGTCCGGCTCGGTTGCGGCGGATGGCAGGTGATTGGCTGGCCGAGCGGCGACAGCCGTGAACGCCGCGACCGCGTTGACCACCATCTGATGTGCAGATTCGATCGCGGCAGGCCATTCCATGCCTGCGGTGTCCGCCAGTATCGATACCAGGTTGAAGTGCTCACCACACACCACATCTTTGGCAATCGAATGGATATCGTTCGTCCAGGCGATGATATCGGCACTGTGTTCGCGCAGTGTGTTCCACCATTCGACGTCCGCTGAATGCTGGTAGGGATCGAGCGTTTCGGCGGCATCTATCAGATCAAAAAAGAACAGTGCGCCGAACGAATCTCGGCGCAATGGCAGATATTCGGCCAGCGCGAGCACCGCGTCGGTTTCGCGCATTCGCACTAGCGTCACCTGGGCGCGCAGATGTCGGATCAGGTGCTGCGTGAGCCGTTGCCGCCAACCGTCGCTACCCCAGTGTCTGGTTCGTGGCCACAGATCGTTGGCCAGGACAGCCAGCATCGGATCATCAAAACAACTCATTTCACTGAGGGGATGCGTGCCATCGTTCTCGGTCACTGCCTGCACTGCGGTGACGAATCGCTCCAATTCACCGTTTTCCGCCCATGGCCCGTCGTCAATCCGATCATCCAGCGTGAGCGCCCACAGATACCAGCACACCAGCGTCTCGGCTCGGTGTGTGGGGGCTTTTCCGCACAACGCCATCCCCAACTCGAGCAGCGGCGTGGTGCTTAACCTATGCGCACCGCGTCGACCGATCAAGCCATGTTGCTGTGCCCAAGCGAGAGCGTGCGCCTTTAACTGATCGTTGTCGGAACGTGGCGGCGGACCGGCAAAAGGAAGCCGAATCTCTGGAATGATCAGTGATGTCGGTGGTAAATGACGGCCGTGGCGGACACGGGGGCCGCCTTCGCGGTGTACCGTTGGCATGGTGCTCTACCTTGAATTAAGTTTTTATAAGGAACATTTGACGGCAACACCTGAGCGGTTCCGTTTTCTGCGAAATGGAAGGCTTGGAGGGTGTTTCTGAGCCACTGGAGCGGTCAGCGCGTGTTTGGAGGTTGGGGATCGTTCGTTGGCGGGGGGGGGTGTAAGGCGTTCGAGATTGAGCCATGGCCTGGAGTATCAGCCATAGAACGTCCCCGTGTTATATACGCAAAAAACTCCATTGTTCGGCCAGCCCGGCTATTCAGACCGCCTGACTTTACTGGAGGACGAAACGCTCAAGATGTAGGAGTTAACTGTGGTCAGCACAGGAAACGGCTCGCGTAGCGGGCATAAAACGCAACCACGGAGCTTTCGGTATGTATACCGCGTGTGCCGCCTCGTTGCGGCACACGCCTTCGCGGTCTCTACTCGCCGCGGATGTACTGCTCCAGCTGTTTGATCAGGTCAGCCTGGTCGGCGATGGCTTCCTTGACCAGGTCGCCGATGGACAGCAGCCCCAACAGCTTGCCGTCTTCGACCACGGGCAGGTGGCGCAGGTGACTGTCGGTCATGATGTTCATACACTCATCGACCTTTTTATGGGTGTCGACGGTGATCACCGGGGAGCTCATCACTTCATGGACCTTGGTGGTGACCGACGACAGCCCCTTGAGCATGATTTTGCGGGCGTAATCACGCTCGCTGATGATCCCGACCACTACGTCATCCTGGACCACCGGCAAGGCCCCGACGTTTTTCTCCGACATCCGCACCAAGGCTTCAAACACGGTGTGGTCGTGTTTGATGACATGCACTTCCTGGTTTTTCTGGTCCTTGGCTTTGAGCACTTCTGCAACGGTCTTCATGGCGGCCACTCCGGTGTTGTTGTTGGTTAGTCAGGGTCCCACTACAGAATCCTAGACCGGCCACCGCGCTGCAAGGTCCAAAGCGGCGCTAAACCCGTCGAAAAACGTCATTCGCCGGTTTTTTTGGGTGTTTAGCCGGCATTTGTCGGTTTTTTGGCCCGCTTGGGACTGGCCGTCGTCTTGCGTGGCGTGCTCTTGCGTTTCTTTTTCCATGGCGTGGCACCTCGGCCTGCCGGGCTGGCGGGACCGGTGATGGTCATGCGCATGCCATTGCAGCGGGCGACCTGCTTGCTCATCCAGGCCGCCTGTTTGGCGACGAAGTCTTCCAGGCTCATTTCGCCGCTTTGCACCATGTCCAGGGCCTGCTCCCAGATGGCGGTGGTGCCTGGGTCGGCGATGGCCCGGGGCACGGCGTCGATCAGGCTGAATGCCGCGGGTGTAGCTGATAGCGCCTTGCCGTTCTTCACCAGGTAACCACGGTCCAACAGCCCCTGGATGATGCCGGCGCGGGTGGCCTCGGTGCCGATGCCGGTGGTGTCCTTGAGCTTTTGCTTGAGCAGCGGGTCTTCCACCAACTTGGCGACGTTTTTCATCGCCTTGATCAGGTCACCTTCGGTAAAGGGTTTGGGCGGTTGGGTCCACAGGTCCTTGAGGTTGACCTTGGCCACCCCATAATCCTGGCCCTGTACCAATGGCGGCAGGGCTTGCGGAGCCGGCGCTTCACGTCCCTTGGCTGGCGCCAGGGCTTCGGGCAGGGCGCGTTTCCAGCCCGGTTCGATCACTACTTTACCCACTGCACGCAACGTCTGATGCGCACAGTCGAAATCCGCCTGGGTGCGATCGTACTCATGGTTGGGCAGGAACTGCGCCAGGTAGCGTGCGCGGATCAGGGTATACACCGCACGATGCTTGCCGGTGAGTTGTCCCACATCCTTGCCCGCGCCGGTAGGGATGATGCCGTGGTGGGCGCTGACCTTGGCATCGTTCCACGCCCGCGAGCGTCGCTGGGCATCGATATGCGGCATCAGCTCGTTCACTGCGGTATCCGCACGTGCCAACGCAGCCAGGATCCTGGGCGCGTCGGGGTGCTGGCTCATCGGTAGATAGCCGCAGTCACTGCGCGGGTAGGTGATGACTTTATGGGTTTCATACAACGACTGGGCGATATCCAGGGTTTCCTGGGCGCCAAGGCCGAGCTTCCTGGAGCAGATTTCCTGCAGGGTGCCCAGGTCGAAGGGCAGGGGCGCCACTTCACGCATGCGCTCGGTGCGCAGTTTCACCAGCCGGGCGGTGGGGGCGTTGGTCATGGCGTCGGCCGCGTCCCGCGCCAACTGCGGGTTGAGGCAGCGGCCCTGGTCGTCACAGGCGTCCTCGGCCGCGCGCCATTGGGCGGTGAAGGTCATGCCCCCGTGGCGCAGGTCGACATCGATGGCCCAGTAAGCCACTGGCACAAAGTCGGCGATGCTGCGGTCGCGGTCCACCACCAGGCGCAGGGTTGGCGTCTGCACCCGACCTACGGGCAGCACGCCTTGATACCCGGATTGGCGCCCGAGCAAGGTAAACAGGCGGCTCATGTTCATGCCGATCAGCCAGTCGGCGCGGGAGCGGCCCAGGGCCGAGTGATACAGGCTGAACGTCTCGGCGCCCGGCTTGAGCGCCGCCAGGGCCTTGCGGATCGAGGCATCATCCAGCGCGGATAGCCACAAACGCTGGATCGGCCCGCGATAACGGCAATGCTCCACCAGCTCGCGGGCGATCATCTCGCCTTCACGGTCGGCGTCGGTGGCGATCACCAGCTCCTGGGCTTCCCCCAGCAGGCGCTTGACCGCCTTGAACTGGCTGGCGGTCTTGGGCTTGACGCGCATCTTCCATTTTTCCGGGACGATGGGCAGGTCGGCCAGTACCCAGCGCTTGTACTTTTCGTCGTAGGCATCCGGCGGGGCGGTTTCCAGCAGGTGGCCGATGCACCAGGTGACCGTGACCCCATTGCCCAGCCAGCACCCATCGCCACGGCGGCTGGCGCCGAGCACGGCCGCAATGTCCTTGGCCTGGGAGGGTTTTTCACAGAGGTACAGGCGCATGGTCGTCACACAGATCGGGTTGATGCTGTGCAGGATGCTCAGTCAGCGCGCATTGATCAATCATTATCTGTATGGATGTACAGCAATTTATGTGTAGGCGCCTAAAGGCAAATGTGGGAGGGGGCTTGCCCCCTCCCACAGCGGATCTTCTGTGCTCAGGAGATCGGGTCAGTTGTTATCGATATCCACGTGACGGGTCTCTTTAAGGCAGACCATCCCCACGATCAAACTCACCCCGGTCACCACCACCGGGTACCACAGGCCGTAGAAGATATCGCCGGTGTACACCACCAGGGCAAACGATACGGTCGGCAGGAACCCGCCAAACCAGCCGTTACCGATGTGGTAGGGCAGGGACATCGAGGTGTAGCGGATACGCGTCGGGAATAGCTCCACCATCAGCGCTGCCAGCGGGCCGTAGCACATCGCGGCAATCAGGATCAGCGCCACGATCAGCACCACCACCATGGTCTTGTTGACCTGGGCCACGTCCGCCGAAGACGGATAGCCGGCCAGGGTCACCGCGCCACGCAGGGCTTTTTCGTCAAAACCGTCGATACGTACTTCGCCCACGCTCACTTGCACGGGGCTGCCGGCGGGGGCGGCGACGCTGCTGTAGGGCAGGCCTTGCTTGACCAGGAAGGTCTTGACCTTGTCGCACGGGCTGTCAAATTTCGCCTTGCCCACCGGGTCGAACTGGAAGGTGCAGGTGGCCGGGTCGGCCATCACGGTGATCGGCGCCTGGTTGCTGGCCTGGTCCATCGCCGGGTTGGTGTAATGCGCCAGGCTCTTGAAGATCGGGAAATACAGCACGGTGGCCAGCAGCAGGCCGAGCATCAGCACCGGCTTGCGCCCGACCTTGTCCGACAGCCAGCCGAAGAAGATAAAGAACGGTGCACCGATCACCACGCTGATGATCAACAGCATGTTGGCCAGGGCCGGGTCCATCTTCAGGAACTGCGTGAGGAAGAACAGCACGTAGAACTGCGCCGCGTAGAAGGTCACCGCTTGCCCGCCGTTGATGCTGAACAGCGCGATCAGCACCACCTTGAGGTTTTCCCATTTGCCGAAGGACTCACGGATCGGCGCCTTGCTGGCCTTGCCTTCCTCTTTCATTTTCAGGAACGCGGGCGACTCGTGCAGGCTCATGCGGATCCAGGTGGAAATGCCCAGCAGCACGATGGAGAACAGGAACGGAATGCGCCAGCCCCAGACTTCGAACTGGTCACCGGTGAAGTAACGGCAGGCCAGCACCACCAGCAGCGACAGCAGCAGGCCGATGGTCGCCGTGGATTGAATCCAGCTGGTATGGAAGCCGCGCTTGCCGGCCGGTGCGTGCTCGGCCACGTAGGTTGCGGCGCCGCCGTATTCGCCGCCCAGCGCCAGGCCCTGCAGCATGCGCAGTACGATCAGGATGATCGGCGCTGCGATGCCGATGCTGGCGTAGGTTGGCAGCAACCCGACACAGAAGGTCGCCACGCCCATCAGAATGATGGTGACCAAAAAGGTGTACTTGCGCCCGATCATGTCGCCCAACCGTCCAAACACCAGCGCACCGAAGGGCCGCACTACAAAGCCGGCCGCAAAGGCCATCAGGGCAAAGATGAATGCCGTGGTGTCGTTGACCCCGGCGAAGAACTGCTTGCTGATCACCGCCGCCAGGGCGCCGTAGAGGAAAAAGTCATACCACTCGAACACCGTCCCCAGGGACGAGGCGAAGATGACTTTCTTTGAGTCGTTGCTGGTGCTCGCGTCGACCGGCGAGCCCAGGGTTTGAGCATGTTCTGACATCGGGTAGCCCTCACAGTGATTATTTATTGTTGTTCCACTGTCGGCGCCAGGTTCGGCGCCGCTATTCAGATTGCATGAACCAGTTCTTTCTCCGGGGCGAGACTCCTTGTATTCGGCGAAAGGATCAGCTGCGCGGCCTTCTCCGCGATCATCAGCGTGGGTGAGCAGGTATTGCCAGAGGTGATGCGCGGCATGATCGAAGCGTCGGCGATGCGCAAGCCGGGCACGCCGTGCACCCGCAGTTGGGCGTCGACCACTGCGTCTTTATCGTTGCCCATGCGGCAGGTGCCGACCGGGTGGAAGATCGTCGTTCCGATGCGTGCGGCGGCTTCGTGCAATTGCGCTTCGGTCTGCAGCGAATCGCCCGGCAGATACTCCACCGGTTTGAACTGGCTCAGGGCCGGTGCGGCGACGATGCGGCGCGTCAGGCGGATCGCATCGGCGGCCACGCGCAGGTCTTCCGGATGGCTGAGGTAGTTGGGGCGGATCAGCGGTGCGTCCGCCGGGTTGGCCGAGCGGATGTCGATACGGCCCCGGCTCTGCGGACGCAAGTCGCAGACCGAAGCGGTAAACGCCGGGAACCCGTGCAACGGTTCGCCGAAACGCTCCAGGGAAAGCGGTTGCACGTGGTATTCCAGGTTGGCCGAGGTCTGTTCCGGACCCGAGCGCGCAAACGCACCCAGTTGACTGGGCGCCATCGACAGCGGGCCGCTGCGGTCGTAGAGGTAGCGCAGGCCCATGCCCATCTTGCCCCACAGGGTGCCGGCGATCTGGTTGAGGGTGCGGGCGTTTTCCAGTTTGTAGATCAGCCGCAGTTGCAGGTGGTCCTGGAGGTTGCCGCCGACGCCGGGCAGTTCATGCAGTACATTGATGCCCAACGGTTTGAGCACATTCGACGGGCCAATTCCCGAGCGTTGCAGGATGCCCGGCGAACCGACGGAGCCGGCGCATAGCACAATCTCCTGGCGCGCTTTCCAGCTCACTTGTTGGCCCTGTTGACGCCCGACCACTTGGCAGGCACGGCCGTTTTCCAGGAGCACGCGGTCCACTTCCACTTCGGTCAGCACGGTGAGGTTGGGGCGCTGGCGTACCGGCTTGAGAAACGCCTTGGCCGCATTCCAGCGAACGCCAGCCTTCTGGTTGACCTGGAAGTAGCCGCAGCCTTCGTTATCGCCCTGGTTGAAATCGTTGATGTTGGCGATGCCGCTCTGCGCCGCCGCATCGCGGAATGCATCGAGGATCGGCCAGTGCAGACGCTGCTGCTCGACCCGCCATTCACCGCCGTCGCTGTGAAATTCCGAGCCGCCGGCAAAGTGGTTTTCGCTCTGCTTGAACAGCGGCAGCACGTCCTTCCACGCCCAACCTTCATTACCTGCGGCCGCCCAGCCGTCGTAGTCCTGGGCCTGGCCACGCATGTAGATCATGCCGTTGATGGAGGAGCAGCCGCCCAGCACCTTGCCCCGTGGATAACTCAGCGCACGGCCTTGCAGGCCTTCCTGGGCTTCGGTCTTGAAGCACCAGTCGGTGCGTGGGTTGCCGATGCAGAACAGGTAGCCGACGGGGATATGGATCCAGGGGTAATTGTCGCGGCCACCGGCTTCGAGCAGCAGCACGCGGTGGGCGGGGTTGGCGGACAGTCGATTGGCCAGCAGGCAGCCCGCTGGGCCGGCGCCTACGACGATGTAATCGTATTCAGCAGTTGCAATGGGCATCTGAAGGTCTCGCTTGTTTTTCTTATTGGCCCCATCCTAGTTGTTAGTTTTCGTCTTAAAAATGTTAGTTTTTACCCAGCTGCTGTGCGTTTTTAAACAGCGTAGCCCAGGGATAGGCAATGGAGGCGTCATGTTCGACTGGAATGACCTGCGGTACTTTCTCGAGTTGCAGCGCAGCGGTCGCTTGCTCACCGCCGCGCAACGCCTGAAAACCACCCATGCCACTGTGGCCCGGCATATCGAGGCGATCGAGAAAAGTCTCGGCACCGCGCTATTCGTGCAGCATGCCCAGGGCTACGAACTGACCCCCGCCGGCGAGGCCCTGCTAAAACATGCCGAGGCCATGGAAAACGTCGCACTGCTGGCCGAAGACGAGCTGACTCATGCTGCCGCGCCCCTGGGCAAGATCCGCCTGGGTGTGGCCGAAGGCCTGGGCGTGATGTTCCTGGCCAGCCGCATGGGCGGGCTGTTCGAGCGCTACCCCGGGTTGGAAGTGGAGCTGGTGGCGGTGCCGCGCTTTGTCAGCATCCTCAACCGCGAAGCGGAAATCAGCATCCACCTCGAGCGGCCGAGCGTCGATCAACTGGTCACGCGCAAACTTACCGACTACCGCCTGGCCCTCTATGCCAGTCGCGCCTACCTGGCGCGCAACCCGCCGATTGAAAAGCGCGAAGACCTTGCAGCACACGCCTGGATCGATTATGTCGACGACCTGCTGTTCAGCCAGGAACTCAAATTCCTCAGCAGCTTCTGCCGCAACCCCAAGGTGGTGTTCCACAGCACCAGCGTGATCGCCCAGCATCAGGCGGCGCGCTCCGGTTTGGGGATTGCGGTATTACCGTGCTTCATGGCCGCCGGCGACCCGGACCTGGTGCCGTTGCTGCCGGGGGAGGGGATCCAGCGCAGCTACTGGATCAGCTCGCGCCGGGAATTGCACAAGTCAGTGCGGCTGCGGGTGTTGTGGGATTACGTGGTGGAGTTGTGCGCGCGTGAGCAAGGCTTGTTGCTGGGCGAAGCCAACTGAAGAAACCGGATCGATACCGTGGAGTCATTGAACCCCGTCAGGCACGCAACTCAAACTCGGCACTGCCCAGCCTTTCCCCATTCACCCACACATGCACCACATGCCGCCCAGGGTAATGCTTGCGGGTTGTCATGTCGCGAATGTGCTGTTCGCGCCGAATGTGCTGCTGTTCCCCGGCACCCAGGCTGAACGCCTTGAGTTTGAATACCTTGTTTGCACTGTGGCCGGCGCTTTTCACATAGTCGATGGCGTAGTCCACCACCAGCTTCTGTGGGGCTGTGGCGGTGGATTCCAGGGTGAAGGACAGATTGATCCGCTCTCCCAGGTTGATCACCGCCGGCGTCACTTGCAGATGGTGGATCTTCACGTCGGCCCTGGCCCCGGCCCCCATGATCGTCAGCGCACGCGTGTTGCCTTGCTTGATCAGGCTGCGCAGCGCGTGGCGGGCGATCCAGGCGGTGTGAGGGTTATCCAGATTCCAACCTTCGATCAGGCTGAGCACCCACTCCGGGTGGTCCTTGGTGATGTCGTTGAGGTGGTTGGCCACCGACTTGCGCACGTACAGGCTGGTGTCTGCCTTGAGGTTGTCGAGGATCGACGCACACAGTTCGGGGTTGGCCTGTACTTCGGCCAGGCGGAACGACCAGGGCAAGCGCGGCCGCGAACCTTCGCTGGCCAGGCGGCGCACGTGTTCGTTGGTATCCAGCGACCATTCGTGCATCACCGCCAACGTGCGCGGGAAGTCGTGCAGTAGAAAATGGCGGATCGCGAATTCGGCGGAGCCAAACGTCGTGAAGTACTTGAGCGCGGCCATTGAACGCTTGAAATCATCCCGCCCGTAGCTCGCCACGAAGTGCGGCAGGAACAGGCTGACAAACGAACTGTTCAGGCGCGGGGCCAGGGCGTAGAGCAGCTTCAGCGTTTGCGGGTAATCCAGCGGGATCACCGCATGCAGGCTCTCGCTGACCCGCGCCATGCGCTGCATCACCGACAATTCGGCCAGCCCGGCCTTGGCGTGCTTGAGGAACCCCTTGGCGTCGAACGCCGGGTACACCGCCGTCATCTCGCTGGCGATGTGTTGCAGGCGTTCGACGTTGAAGATTTCCTTGAGGGCCGGGGCGCTTTGGTCGGTCATCGATGATTCCGTGAGTGATATTAAAGAAACCAGCGATATTCCCGCGCATGGATCTCTTGCTGGAAGGCCAAGTGATCCTGACGCTTGTTTTCGCAGTACACGTCGACAAATTCGGCGCCCAGCTTATCGCGCAATACCGCGTGATGCTGCATGGCACGCACGGCGTCGAGCATTTCCAGGGGGAAGTCGCTGCCGCTGCTGCGGTCTTCATTCAGCGGGGCGATGGGTTCGCGCCTGGCTTCAAGACCGTGTTCCAGGCCGACCAGGATCGCCGCCAGCACCAGGTACGGGTTGGCGTCGGCACTGGCCAGGCGATGTTCGATACGCAGGTTGCGCGGGTCGGATTCGGGGATGCGCACGCACGCGTCGCGGTCTTCAAAGCCCCAGCTGGCGCGGGTGGCGGCGTTGACCGTACCGCCCAGGCGGCGGAAGGCATTGTGGTTGGGTGAGAAGATCGGCATGCAGTGCGGCAGCAATTCCAGGCAGCCGGCCACGGCATGACGCAGTGGTTGCTGCTGGTGTGCCGCCAGCAAATTGTTACCCGCGCCATCATAGAGGCTGACATGCACGTGCATGCCACTGCCGGGGAATTGCAGGTAGGGCTTGGCCATGAAGCTGGCGCGGTAGCCGTGTTTCAATGCCACGCCACGGGTACTGCGGCAGAACAGGGCGGCCCAGTCGGCAGCGCGCATCCCATCGTCGAGGTGGCCGAAGTTGATTTCGAACTGGCCGGGGCCGATCTCGGCGGTGATCACGGTGATATCGATGCCCTGGTCCTTGGCGGTTTGCGCCATGTCATCCAGTACTTCGCTGAAGCGCGACAGCCGTTCGATATGCAGGTTGGGCTGGTCGTCGGCATCATCGCTCAGCGGGTCGCGGGCAAATTGCGGCAGGCCGTTGTCGAGTTTCTTGTCGAACAGGTAGAACTCCAGTTCAAACGCCACCACCGGGTGAATGCCCTTGTGTTGCAGGCGTTCCAGCACCTTGGCCAGCACTTCGCGCGGTTCGAACTCGATGGGCGCCTCGGTGCCGTCCGAGGTGATCAGCATCTGGCCCAGCGGCTGCGACTCCCAGCTCACCGGCTTGAGCGTGCCCGGCACCAGGCGGCGGTTGGCATCCGGGTCGCCGTCGTTGAAGCAGTAGTCGCCAATCTTGAACAATCCGCCCTGAGCCCCCAGCAACACGGCGTTCTGTGGCAGCTTCAACGGGCTGCCGGCGGCGACTTTTTCCAGCATCTCGATAGGGTAGCGCTTGCCGTAGAAGTGCCCGGGAATGTCCAGGGCGATCAGGTCGACATAACGCACGTCCGGATGGTTCTGGCGAAAGGTCCGTACTTCGGCCAGTAACGTGGAGGCATGACTTTTCACGGGTGTTGCTCCTAGTTGTAAACCCACAACACGCGGGCGGGCAGATCGGTGAGGTTGGCGTAACGGCAGTGAGCGAAGCTGGCCAGGTGAAAGCTGTCGCCAGGACCGAGGGTGACTGAGCCGGCTTCACCTTCCACCCACAACGTCAACTCGCCCTCCAGCACAAACCCGGCTTGTTCGGCGCGGTCGCTCATGGTCTGTTCACCGCTGTTGGCACCGGGGGCCAGCAGGCTGTCGAGCATCGAGAAGGCGCCGTTCATGCTTGGCGAAACGAGGATGTCGGTGATGCCGTTAGCGTAATACACCGTGCGCCGCTCGTTCGGGCGGGTGATCCAGTCCACGGCCTTGGGTCTGGGCTGGCTGTAGAAGTACGTGGTAGGTACCCCGAGGGCGTGGCTGATGGCGGTCAAGTCGGCCACGGTCGGGCGTGACAGGCCGCGCTCGACCTGGGACAGGAAGCCCACCGAACGCTCGATTTTCTGTGCGAGTTGGGCGAGGGTGAGCTCCTTGTGCTTGCGCAGGTCATGGATCAGCGCGGCAAGGGTTGCAAGTTCTTCTTGAGGCGTCATGAAATTAATTTCAAATAATTTCATGAAAAATTACAGGAATTATTTCACGCAGACAAGCCGCTTTGTCTCCATCCACTCGCGGTGCTCAGGGTCGGAAGATGAAAGGTGATACCTGCGCCTGGCCGCTGCGTTGCACACCACCGATCAGCAGCTGCAGGTTGCCTGTGTTGCGTGCCTGGACAAGCATATCGCTCATCGGCGCCTGCTGTTTGCGCAGGTTGGCGGAAGTGGGAACCTCAGGGTTGTATTTGCGCGATGAAAGGACCCGGGCGTCCGTGTTGCGCAGCGTCATCCAATACACGGTCGGTTGGCCGGGTCGACGGAAGACCAGCTCGGTGTTGAACGCAGAGTCGAAGACTTCATAGTGACTGCCCACCAGCAGCTCTTTCATCAGCATCTTGGTGTTGGTGTTGGTAGTGCGTTCCAGCAGGTTGGCCATCAAGGTGGGTCGCAGGCCCTCGGTGTTGAACCGTATCAGTTCGAATTGATTGGAAACGTCCAATGACCATTCGAACGGGCTCAGTCCCCTGGACAACGTAGGCATCAGCGCCAGCGGGTCGCTCGCCAACACCGCGCTTTGCTCAGTCAGTGCCGCATCAACGCCCTTCGTCCAGGCCCTCCAGTCATGCACGTTCTTGATCAAGTGAGCGAAGCCATTCGCGTTCAACCCCAATGGGTTGGCCCGGTCGAACAGGCGCTGGCTCAGTTGCCCCAGCGTGTGCGGGGTGAAAAGAGGGAACATCTGGCTCATATGCCGGGTAAGGGGACGGGGAAAGGGCACTTGGGGGACCACGAGCCAGTTATCCAGTTGAGCGTTGTATTCCACGATTCTGGGTTGTTCCAGGTTGGCATTCGCGAGGACATCTTCGAACTGCGCGAACGTCGAGTGCGGTCGGTTTGTCGGTGTAATGACGGTCTTGGCGCCTTGTACGGCGACGACGGTATCGCCGGGCAGAATCGCGTAGTAATGCTCGCCGATCTTGATGTAGTCCCGTAACGCGTGGCTGGGGGTGGCGTTGCTCCGCCGCCAGATGCCCGGGCGTCCCGGTACGGCGGTCATTGCCTGGTGTTCAAAGGCTTGCCCCCACTCCAGGAAGCGCTCGGCGGCCGGGCGTTGGGTGACCGTGGGCGGCGCGGGCGGCCGGTGCGGGCCGGGCGCGGGGTCGATTGTGCCGGCCGCGTGTGAGCCCGGCAGGTCTGTGCCTCTCAAACGTGCCCAGAAGCGCTCCTGGGAAATGCGCAGGTAGGTGAAGCTTGTATCGAGCTGGTCTGGCGCCAGCCTGAGGTGCAGCACCGTTTGCATTTGATGTTCCAGCACGCGGTTCACGGGAAAATCGAATGACTCGAATACCCGTCGGGCCTGCTGCTGATCCAAATGCGGGAAGAGGTCTATCAAGGCTCTTTCGGGCTGGGTCGGGTAAGAGTTTCCACCGCGCAAGCCCAGGTACGGAGAGCGTATTTCCCACACACCTTGTGCGGTGCGGTAAAGCGGGTCGCCTTTATAAGCGCTGGGCGCCCGCCGTGGGTCCCTCAGCCGCCAGACTTGCGCATCGTTATCCCGGCGGATCGAATACCAACGCTTGTTCTCCAGCAGAAAATGCCGGGGCGCCTCATAGGTGCCCGGCGTCACAGTGTCTTGCACGTAAATCTGCTGACCCGCCCAGCCCGCCAGGGGGGAGATGCCTTCCGGCTTCTTCCTTAATGCCAGCATTGGGTTGATCGCACGGCCGCGACCTATGGCAGTACCTGTGGGCGTGACGCGCGCAGCCCCCATGACGCCATCCAGCACGGCCCCGACCATCTCACCCAAGGCACGCACGACGTACCCAGCGGCGGCCGCACGGTCGCCGAGCTGTGCGGCTTCCACGGCATTGATGATCGACAGCAGACTTCTGGACAGACCGATAGGCAACATCACCTTCACCGGGAAAAACAGGGTCGCGAAGTCCAGGGCCGCGGTGAGGACGGTCGTCGCGCTCTCGAGATTGGCCTCCTGGGTGCTGGTCGACTGTGCATTCGCGTCATTGATCACCGCCGACGCTTCTGCCTGGTAGGCCTCTTCAAGAAAATGATCGGCGATGCGGCTCAAGGCGATCACTGTCTCGTTGGCGCCGCCTTTGAGCAGGCGCTGGATACGCGGGCGTGCGCTGAGTTCTACGCGGGCGGTCAAGTAGTCACGCCACGCCGCATGATTGATGAAGTCGCGGTGCATGGCCGATGCGTCGGCGTACTCGTGAAACAACCGCCCATTGGCGGCACCAGGGGTATACACCACTAGTGACGCGACACTCTGCGTCGCAGTGGAAAACACCAGGACGCCACGAACGCGTTCACCGCGCAGCTTCAGGCGGCTGACCATGATCCGGTGTTCTTCGACGGTAGGGCGCTTGTCGTCATCGACAGGCCCGGCGAGGGCGCTCATCACCCACTTGTAGCCGCGGTCCAGGCGGTCCGGCAGGAAGTCACCGGCGATTTTCGCTTCGATGGCGTCCACCCGCAGTTGCAGGGCCATGCACCGGACGTAACGATCTTGCTCGGCTTGCGCTTCGTCGGAACTGATCAGGCGCTTTTTCAGGAATTGCTCGTAGCTGTTGCCAATGTTGACGCTGCGCACCAGGTCTTTGATTTGCTGCATCGTCAAGGCGGAGTAAGGTTTCTGTTCGGTGTCCGTCAGCCGCGAAAAGTGGGTGAAGTTGAGATCCAGCCATTCGACGTTTTCAAGCGCCAACTCCGTCAGGCTGAGTGCGCGCTGCGTGTAGACCGGCGTGCCTGGCTCAGATGGATGCGGCTTGCCGCCGGGCACATAACTGCCGGTAGGCCGAAGCGCATAGGTTTTGGTGTGGATGATGAGGGTGTCGGGGTCGACCGCCAGGCTGTGGTCGTCGATAAGTCGCTGGCGCAGTTGTTCATTGCTGTAGGACAGCAATACGGAGGGATCACTGAATTGGGACAACGAAGGCAGCCCTTCCGACACGGTCAGGCCTTGTAATTCATCGGTGTAGTCCTTCACCGCATGCGCCCAGGTCTGCTGGTCGTCACGGCTTGCTTCCTTGAGAAACTGCTGGAGTTGGCGCCGCAGTTTCTTGGTGTGCCGGGCTATCAATACCCCACCGACGTCGAATGCGCGGGTGAAATCGGTCACCCTGTCGAGACTTGCCGGCAAGAGCCAGGCATCCAGCGTTGCGGCCTGACGCTGGTAGTGAGCGACCATCCAGGTGAAGTCCGCTTGCGTCCGTTCATGCAGTGAGTCCTGGCTATAGAGGAAGATCGATTCCAGCCGCTCGATGTAGCGAAATTGACCGCTGGCGATCTGTTGTTGATGAAACGCCAGGCCGCTCGCCCGGTCGTTTTCGCCCATCAGGCCCAGAATATCGGTGAACGCTTGGGGGTCGTTGAGTCGACGATGCAATTCGCGATCGAGGCTTGCCAGCGAATCGAAGGCTTCGAAGCCGCTGTTCGGCAGAAACAGCAAGACGCTGCCGACATTGGCCTGGGGTGTGATGTCACGCACCTGCGGTGGCGGCTCCTCAACCGCGCGGTGTACCTGGTCATCGTCCTGGTCACGGGCCGTGAGCACGAATGCGCCATACAGCGGGATATCCCGGGACAATTTGTCCTTGACCGCCAGCCCGTAGGCACAGGGACGATAGCCGTTCAAGGCACGACGGGATGCGGCATCCGGGTAGCCCATGACGCGCAGGAGCAGCAACTCGCTCGCTACATCGAGCACGCCATCAAGCTTCAACAGTTCCGCTTCGGCCCTCATTACGTCCAGGCGTTTCTCGGCCAGCCATTGCTTGCAGGTCTGCGTATCGTGGGGGCCGATGGGGGCGTTCCAGAAGTGCTCCACATAGGTCTTGAAGCCCACGGCCAGGGTGCTGGTGAAGGTGTCGAGAAAACGGTCGAATGCTTGCGGGGTAAGACCCTGTACGGCACCGTCGTCACGGCCGTCGCTGGTCAGGTGGAAATGGGTCGGTTGCCCGGCATAGTGGGCGGACTTTCGGGTTACCAGGCGTTCCACGACCGCATCCAGGAGGGTGGGTAGTAACGGGGTGGATGCGTCCTGCCGTGCGGTGGTGGTCGTGTTTGCTCCATGAGCTGTGGGCACGGGGTCGATCCTGAGGAATGTCTTGGTCAGGTCGAGGGGCGTGGCCAGTGTGTTGAACGATTGATTGAACGCGTCCTGCACAAAGCTGCGGAAGGTGGGTTGTCGTTGGAACTGCTCGTTGATTTGGGCATTCAGCGTCTGGATTTTTTCGGTCAGGCGCGTTTCCCGGCGGCTGTCGCGTGTGTGCAAAGTGGTGAGCATCGGGCTGGATAGGGCGTTGCTGTATCCCATGGCAATTACCTGCAAAGAAAGGTGAGCGGCCATGGTGGTGCTGGCGCGGGCACGCCGTGCGCTACTCAGGTAGGGACTGTCAGATTTTTTGTGTGCGGGCCGGTAACGGCCTGCCGTCAGGCAGGCCCTAATTCTCACCAGGTTGGCCT
>NZ_JBYSZX010000018.1:0-112932 GCF_058787615.1 Pseudomonas sp. FW305-3-2-15-C-LB1
CTATCGGTCACCAGTCGCCAGGGAGAAGTTGGCGGCGTGAAACCTTAATCGGTGTCCAAGATTACTTGACCAGTTCAGCTTGCCCCCGATGAGGCCTTCAGACCTGCAAAAAAGGGCGATCAGATCGCCCTTTTTTGTGTTGCCTGTCAGCCCCGACGACGCAACGCGTCGATCCGCTCTTCCAGCGGCGGGTGGCTCATGAACAGGCGAGCCATGCCTTGCTTGATACCGCCGTTGATGCCGAAGGCGGTCAGGCTGTCCGGCATATGCACCGGCAGGCCTTGTTCGGAACGCAGGTGTTGCAGCGCTGCGATCATTGCCCCGGTACCGGCCAGGCGTGCACCGGCTTCGTCTGCACGGAACTCCCGTTTGCGCGAAAACCACATGGTGATTGCGCTGGCCAGGAAACCCAGCACCAGCTCGGCAAAGATGGTCGCCACGAAGTAGGCAATGCCGCGGCCGCCTTCGTTCTTGAAGATCACCTTGTCGACAAAGTTGCCGATGATCCGCGCGAAGAACATCACGAAGGTGTTCACCACACCCTGGACCAGCGCCAGGGTGACCATGTCGCCATTGGCTACGTGGCCGATTTCGTGGGCCAGCACGGCTTTCACTTCGTCGTAGGAGAAGCGTTCCAGCATGCCCTGGCTGACTGCAACGAGTGCGTCGTTCTTGTTCCAGCCGGTGGCAAAGGCGTTGGCTTCATAGGCCGGGAAGATCCCGACTTCAGGCATCTTGATGCCGGCCTCGCGGGACAACTCCTCGACGGTCTGCAGCAACCATTGCTCATGCCGGGTACGTGGCTGGGTGATGACCTGGGTGCTGGTGCTCATCTTCGCCATCCACTTGGAGATGAACAGCGAGAACAGCGAGCCGGCGAAACCAAAGACCGCACAGAAAACCAGCAGCTGATTGAGGTTCAGGTCAACCCCGTTGGCCGCCATGAACCCGTTGAAGCCGAAAAGGCTCAAGGTGATGCTGGCAATCAGCACGACCGCAAGGTTAGTGGCCAAGAACAGCAGGATGCGCATCATGGTTGTAGAGTTCTCCTCATGCTTAATATGTCGCGTACTGCGGGGTATATAAGGTGCCGCATAGGGTGATTCAACCGAGCGACTATTTCAAACTGTGTCCTACAGCCGGAATGTAGAGGCTTGAAGGGAATTTCCGACGGGGAAAAGATCGTTCGATTGGTTCATCGTTGCCTTGAAGCCCTTTGATTTAGGGGGCGAGTGGTTTTTGCGGCGTCGGTGAAGTGGCAGGGCAGGGGAGAGGAAGAGAAGTGTTGCCAGATACTCGCCGTACGACCGATTGTCGGTCGTACGGCGCCGTTTCTCTTACTGGCGATAGGACTTGAGGAAGTTGCCGATACGACCGATGGCCATGTCCAGGTCATCCACGCGCGGCAACGTCACCACACGGAAGTGATCCGGCCACGGCCAGTTGAACGCGGTGCCTTGCACCACCAGCAGTTTTTCCGACAGCAACAGGTCGAGCACGAACTTTTCGTCGTTGAGGATCGGGCATACCTTTGGGTCGATCCGCGGGAACGCGTACAACGCCCCCATGGGTTTCACGCAACTGACGCCCGGGATTGCATTGAGCAGTTCCCAAGTACGGTTGCGCTGCTCCAGCAGGCGGCCTTGGGGCAATACCAGATCATTGATGCTCTGGTAGCCGCCCAGGGCGGTCTGGATGGCGTGCTGGCTCGGCACGTTGGCACACAGGCGCATGTTGGCCAGCATGTCGATGCCTTCGATATAACTCTGGGCGTTGTGCTTGGGACCAGAGATGGCGATCCAGCCGGAACGGAAACCCGCCACGCGGTAAGACTTGGACAGGCCGTTGAAGGTCAGGCACAGCAGGTCTGGCGCCAGGGAGGCGGTGCACACGTGTACGGCGTCATCGTAGAGGATCTTGTCGTAGATCTCGTCGGAGAACACCACCAGGTTGTGCTGGCGTGCCAGTTCGAGCATGCCCAGCAGCACTTCCTTGGAATACACGGCGCCGGTCGGGTTGTTCGGGTTGATGATCACCAGGGCCTTGGTATTCGGGGTGATCTTGGCCTTGATGTCGGCCAGGTCCGGGAACCAGTCGGCGCCTTCGTCACACAGGTAGTGCACCGGGTGGCCACCGGCCAGGGTCACGGCGGCGGTCCACAATGGGTAGTCCGGCGCCGGTACCAGTACTTCGTCGCCATTGTTGAGCAGGGCCTGCATGGACATCACGATCAGCTCGGACACGCCATTGCCCAGGTAGATGTCTTCGATGCCGACACCTTCGACCTGCTTCTGCTGGTAGTACTGCATCACGGCCTTGCGCGCACTGAACAGGCCTTTGGAGTCGCTGTAGCCCTGGGCG
Organism: Pseudomonas sp. FW305-3-2-15-C-LB1; assembly: GCF_058787615.1. NCBI lineage: Bacteria > Pseudomonadati > Pseudomonadota > Gammaproteobacteria > Pseudomonadales > Pseudomonadaceae > Pseudomonas > Pseudomonas sp. FW305-3-2-15-C-LB1. The sequence continues at coordinate 2,362 of NZ_JBYSZX010000018.1, forward strand.
GTGGGCAGGTTGCGGATCACGTCCTGGAGGATTTCCTCCGGCGCTTCGAAACCAAAGGGCGCCGGGTTGCCAATGTTCAGCTTGAGGATGCGATGGCCTTCCTCTTCCAGGCGTTTGGCGTGCTTGAGCACTGGGCCGCGAATGTCGTAGCAGACGTTGGCGAGCTTGTTCGATTTGCTGACCTGCATGGCGATGTGATCCTGAAAATGAACGATCCAGACGGTGTGGGCACTACCGTACTGTGAATCCTGCGAAGGCCGCACCCATAAATACGTTTGAATGCCGGTAGCGCGGGTGCCAGACTGGCGTTTTGAAGAGGCGCAATCATACGTGCCGCCTGATCCATGGAAAAGACACAGATCAGGCTTTTTCAGTTGCCGAGGTGTACCGATGGAAAAGTTGGATAAAACGCTGGAGGAATGGCGGGAGATGCTCGACCCCGCGCAATATCAGGTCTGTCGACTGAAGGGCACTGAGCGCCCGTTCTCCGGCAAGTACAACGCCACCACCACGGATGGCGTGTACCACTGCATTTGCTGCAACGAACCGCTGTTCGATTCCAGCACCAAGTTCGATGCGGGCTGTGGCTGGCCTAGCTTCTACGAGCCGATTGCCGAGAGCGCGATGATCGAGATCCGCGACGTCAGCCACGGCATGATCCGCACCGAAGTCACCTGCGCCAGATGCGATGCGCACCTGGGGCATGTGTTCCCGGACGGCCCGCCGCCGACCGGCTTGCGTTACTGCATCAACTCGGTGTGCCTGGACCTCGTTCCGCGTTGAATTGAACCGCGCTGCACCCTGCAGGAGCCCGGCAAGACGGGCTCCTGCAAGGGAGGGGTAATAGCGAGGTATCAATTTCGCCAATTAAATTGCACGCAATTTAATTGGCGACTATCTTTTTCCTTCTTTCCCCGCTATCCGAGGCACTGCCATGAGCAACAACCTGCTGAGTATTCCTTGCACCACCATCAAGGGTGAGCAAAAGACCTTGGCCGATTTCGCCGGCAAGGCCATCCTCGTGGTCAACACCGCCAGCAAGTGCGGCTTCACCCCGCAGTACAAAGGCCTGGAGCAACTCTGGCAGCAGTACAAGGACCAGGGTTTGGTGGTATTGGGTTTTCCTTGCAACCAGTTCGGCAAGCAAGAGCCCGGTAACGAAGGCGCGATTTCCGAATTCTGCGAGCTGAATTTTGGTGTCAGCTTCCCGCTGTTCAAAAAGATCGACGTGAATGGCAGCGACGCCCACCCTTTGTTCGTACAGCTGAAAAAGCAGGCACCGGGTCTGCTGGGTTCCAAGGGGATCAAGTGGAACTTCACCAAGTTCCTGATCGGTCGTGACGGCCAGGTGGTCAAGCGTTTTGCCCCGACCACCAAGCCCCAGGACCTCACCCAAGAGATCGAAGCCCTGCTCAAATGACTGTCTCCCTGGCGCTCGACCATCAACTGTGTTTCAAGCTCTACGCAGCTTCCCGGGCGGTGACCCGAGCCTACAAGCCGATGCTCGATCAACTGGGCCTGACCTACCCGCAGTACCTGGTGATGCTGGTGCTATGGGAGTGGCACGCCGCAACGCCGGCGCTACCCACGGTCAATGCCTTGGGCGAGCGCCTGATGCTCGACTCTGGCACGCTCACGCCACTGCTCAAGCGCCTTGAGCAGCTTGGCTGGGTCAGGCGTCAACGCAGCGCCAGGGATGAGCGCGAAGTGCACCTGAGCCTGAGCGAAAGCGGTGTGCAATTGCGCGACCAGGCCCATGGCCTGAAAACCCGGCTGCTGTGCGACAGCGGCATCGACCTGAACCAGGCCGACACGTTGCGCGATGGCCTGGACCAGTTGCTCCGGCAGATCAAAGACTTGTCGCCTTCGGCACCCATAGATCCAGCAAGCCGCTGAGCTCCTCGCGGCGAAATGGCTTGGCCAGGTAGTCATTCATGCCTGCAGCCCGGCAACGCTCGCGTTCTTCCGACAGGGCGTTGGCGGTCAGTGCGACAATCGGCAGGTCCGGCCAGCGCCCGCTGCGACGGATCTGTCGGCTGGCCTCGTAACCATCCATCACTGGCATATTGCAGTCCATCAGCACCATGTCGAAGGGTTGTTCCTCAAGAAACCTGAGTGCTTCGCCACCGTGGGCGGCCACGATCACCTCACACCCCAGTTTGCTGAGCATGCCCTTGGCCACCAGTTGGTTGACCGGGTTGTCCTCCACCAGCAGGATGCGCGCCCGGTGCATCAGGGGCGCGGCGTCCATCTGGATCGGGTCGAGGATCAGTTGCGCTTCGCTGCGCAGGTTGCGTTGCAGGATCTGATACAGCGCGTTGCGGCTCAATGGGCGCGCCTGTTGCTGCAACGGCGCCAGTGCCGCGACTTCTTCGCTGGGCATGAAATTGCCATAGGCGGTCACCAGCAGGATCGGCGCGCTAATGGCGGGGCGCAGGCGGAACAGGCATTCGGGGCAGTCGGTGATCAGCAGGTCCGGGGCTTGTCCGCTCAAGTCATCGTCTTGCGTGTAGCAGTGCGGTGTCAGCCCCCAGTGGGGCAGCAGGGTGGTGAGCAGCTCTGTGAGGCCACTGCCGGCACTGGTAATGGCGATGACTTCCCCCTTGAGCGGTGTCGGTTGCACCGCAGGCAAATGGGTCGGCAATGGCAGGTCGGCGCAGAACTGGCTGCCGAAGCCCACCTCCGAGCTGATGCTCAAGCGGCCCTGCATCGCTTCACACAGGTTGTGCGTCAACGCCAGGCCCAGGCCCGTGCCGCCAAACTGGCGGGTGATGCCGGCGCCGGCCTGGGTGAAGGGTTGGAAGATCTTCACCTGAGCTTCCTGCGCAATGCCGATGCCGGTATCACACACCTCGATGCGTACCCGGCCCTCCTGCGCGCTGAGGCGAACATCCACACGGCCGAAGCGGGTGAATTTCAAGGCGTTGGACAGCAGGTTACTGACGATTTGCCGCACGCGGGTCGGGTCGCCCAAGACCTGGGCGGGAAACTGCGGGTCGATCAGGCAGGTCAGTTCGACGCTCGGCGCCGCGTTCTGCGACAACAGGTTGGCGGTGTCTTCCACCAGTGAGCCCAAATCGAACGGGATGCGCTCCAGCTCCAACTGGCCGGCGTCGAACTTGGAGAGGTCGAGGATATCGTTGAGCAGCTCCACCAGCACTTTGCCAGAGTCATGGGCAATGGACAGTTGCTGGCGTTGCTCGGCGTTGAGTGGGCTGTCCAGCGACAGCGCGATCATCCCCAGCAGGCCATTGAGCGGGGTGCGAATCTCATGGCTCATGTTGGCCAGGAAGGCCGCCCGCGCCTGGGCCATGCCCAGTGCATGCATCTTTGCGGCTTCCAGTTCGTCGTTGGACTGGCTCAGTCGCTGGTTGCTGGCCTTGAGCTCCAGGGTGCGGGCAGAGACGATATCTTCCAGTTGCCCCAGGTATTCGGTCAGCCGATCTTCAGCGTGACGGCGTTGCTGGATCTCTGTCTCCATGTTTTCGAACTGCTGGTTGGCGACGTTCACCAGCACGCCGATTTCGTCGTGCTCGTGGCCCGGTGGGCAGTCCAGGCGGGCCTGCCGGCGATTGCTCAGCTCGCGGATAATGCGCACCAGAGGCTGGGTCAACATCACGTAGAACAAGCCCAGCAGGATGCCGGTCAGCAACAGGCTGCGGGCGAAGCCGTTGAGTAGCGTGATCTCGGCACGGCGCAGAAAGCGGCTGCCAAAGGCGTAGGTATCCACATCCAGGCGCAGCACGCCAAGGGATTCGTTGGGCATGTGGCTGAGGAACAGGCGGTCCTCAAACTGACGGTTGGCACCGAACAGGAAGTCGCTGATAGGGCGGTAGGTGCTTTCTTTGCGCGGTCGGTCGACATCGGCCAGCACCACGCCGTTGTTGTCGATCAACTGGGCGTGAACGATGGCGGGGGAGTGCAAAAGGCCCAGGGTCAGTTCCTGGGCCAGTTCGGCGTCGATGTTGTAGGCGATGCGTGACGCGGGGTTGTGGCTGATTTCGATCAGCGAGCGAATTTCACGGTTGATGGATGCGTCTTCGCTGGCATAATCAATACCGATCTGGATCAGGCTGAGCAAGGTTCCCAAGACGAAACCGACCAGCACAGTCAATCTGGCTTGTTTATAAGACAAGCGGTGGGCGAACTTGATATCCATCGAGTGTTGAACCACTTCACGTTTCCCTTCGCCCGGCAAGCATAGCTGAACATCCACAAGCTCTGGCTTACCCGGCATGAATCGTTTTTTACGCAGCCTCGTGCGGTCTGCCGCAGGGTTGCCAATACGCCATCTTTTGCAAGAACTTGCCAGAGGAATAATCGTGGACTCTCGATTGAATGCCTTTCTTGAACGGGCTGAAACCGTGCTCGCCCGCCTGGAGCCATTGTTGCCCGCGCCGCGCCAGGCCATCGATTGGAACCAGTGCCTGGCGGCGCGCTGGCAGCGCGAAGGCCGCAGTGGTTTCCTGTTGCCGCTGGACGTGAGCCTGGACATGCGCCTGTCCGACCTGATTGGCGTGGACAAGCAACGTGAAACACTGGCGCGCAATACCCAGCAATTTATCGATGGCCTGCCCGCCAACCATGCACTGCTGTGGGGTTCGCGCGGCACGGGTAAATCGTCCATGGTGCGCGCGTTGCTGGCCCAGCACGCCAAGGCGGGCCTGCGCCTGATCGAAATCGAGCGTGATCATCTCGCTGATCTGCCGCGTGTGGTCGAGCAACTGATCAAGTTGCCGCAGCGCTTTATCCTGTTCTGTGATGACCTGTCGTTCGAGGCCGGCGAAGGCGATTACCGCGTGCTGAAAAGCGTGCTGGACGGCTCCCTCGAACAGGCTCCGGAAAACGTACTGCTGTACGCGACTTCCAACCGCCGTCACCTGGTCCCGGAGAACCAAAGCGACAATGACAACTGGAAACGCGTGGATGGCGAGCTGCACCCCAGCGAAGCGGTGGAAGACAAAATTGCCTTGTCCGACCGTTTTGGCCTGTGGCTGTCGTTCTATCCGTTTACCCAGGAGCATTTCCTGGATGTGGTGGAGCACTGGATCGGCGAGCTGGCGAGCAAGGCTGGTTTGCAATGGCAGCGCGATGAAGCCCTCGACATCCTCGCCGTGCGCTGGGCGACCGGACGCGGTAACCGCAACGGCCGTTGCGCGTACCAATTTGCCCGTTACTGGGTAGGCCTTAAATTGTTGGAGCTTCAACCATGATCAATCTACACAGCGCTGGCACCGACCTGGATGGCTATCCGATGCTCTGCGCGCAACTGGAGTCGCTGCTGGCCGATGAGCGCGACTTCATCGCCAACAGTGCGCAGTTTTCTGCGTTTCTGTTCAATCAGCTGGGCGACTTGAACTGGGCCGGCTTCTATCTCAACCGCAACGAAGAACTGGTGCTCGGACCGTTCCAGGGCCAGATCGCCTGTGTGCGCATTCCCTTCGGTCGCGGGGTCTGCGGGGCGGCGGCCGTAACGCGGCAAACCCAGCGGGTGGAGGATGTGCATGCGTTTCCCGGGCACATTGCCTGCGACAGCGCATCGAACAGTGAGCTGGTGGTGCCTTTGGTCAAGGACGGCAAGCTGGTTGGCGTTCTTGACCTCGACAGCCCGTCGCTTGCACGCTTTACGCTCCAGGACCAGGCGGGCATTGAACAGCTGGCGGCGATTTTCCTGCGTCTGACCGACTGCTGATCACGCAAGGGGCAGCAATGCCCCTTACTGACCCTCTAGGCTGTGGAGCTGCACTTGCAGCAACCTTTCCAGTTCCAACATGAACTTTTCCAGGGTTTTCGCACCCGCCTCGATTAACGTCCAGTCATCGCCACGGGCACACGCCTGTTCGAGGGCTTCACACTGCCCGGCCAATGAGGCCGCCTGAACAATACGGGCGGCACCCTTGATCTTGTGGGCCTGCTCAATGATCTCCTGAAGCGGGGCGTGTGCGGTTATCAGTGCGGTCAGTGCCTGGCGATCGTTCCGGCTGCTGCTCAACAGCTCCTCCAGCAGTCGCCTATTCAGCTGTGGGTCGCCGCCGGTCAAGGCCTCGAAGTTGCCAAGGTCCAGGTGCAACTCCACTGTTTGAGGGGCGATCTGCGCCAGTTGTCGCTCCAGAGTCGTGAGGCTGATGGGTTTGAACAGGCAATCGTTCATACCGGCCTGAGCACAGCGTTGTTTCTCTTCAGGCTGTGCATTGGCGGTAAACCCAAGCACCACGCACGGTGGCAGTTGCTCGCGCTGTTCGTATTCGCGGATCGAACGACTCAACTCGTAGCCATTCATGATAGGCATGTTGCAGTCGGCGATGACCAGGTCGAAGCGTTCCTGGCGCCAGGCCTGGAAACCGGCTGCGCCATTCTGGGCTGCCGTGAACTGGTGGCCCAGGTAGCCCAGTTGCTGGCACATCAGCAAGCGGTTGGCGGGATGGTCGTCCACCACCAGCACATTGAGTACCGGCGTGGTTGCGGGCTTCTCGGGTTTCTGTTCATCGGCTGCCTGTTCCGGCAGCAGTCGCGGCATTCGCAGGTTGACATGCACCTGGGTGCCCACCATGGGCACGCTGCTCAGGCTCAGTTCTCCCCCCATCATTGCGCACAGGCTGCGGCAGATCACTAGCCCCAGGCCCGCGCCGCTCCTGGCGAGCTGCCCGGAATTGTCGGCCTGGGCAAAGGGTTCGAACAGGCGTTTCTGATCGTCGCGGCTGATACCTATCCCGGTATCCTCCACCACCAGCTTCATCTCGACCTGTTGCGCCAGTTCGGTGCGCAATACTTCGACGCGGATTTTTACCTGGCCACGTTCGGTGAACTTGATGGCATTGCTGATCAGGTTCGACAGCACCTGCTTGAAGCGCAGCGGGTCGATCAGGACTTCGGTGTCGTCCTGGTCGGGCTTGAACTCTAGGGACAGGCTGAGGGTTTTCTGGCGCGCCAGGCCGTCGAAGACACGCACCACCGACTCGATCACCTCGCGCAGGTTGACCCGTTCCGGCGCCAGGCTCAGGCGGCCGGATTCGATACGTGCGATGTCCAGGATATCGCCGATCAGCTCCAGCAGATCCTTGGCCGAGTTGTAGGCAACTTCGATGGCCGGGCGATCCAGGTGGCCATGGTCGGCGCGTTTGAGGGTCAGCTCCAGCATGCCGATCACCGCGTTCATCGGCGTGCGTATTTCATGGCTCATGGTAGCGAGGAACGTGCTCTTGGCCCGATTGGCTTCGTCGGCGCGCTCTTTGGCCGCGCGGATCTCATCGAACAATTGGCGGCGCTCGCTGATGTCAATCCAGCCACCGATGATTCCCTGCACCTCCCCGGTAGAGTCGCGGTAGGGCAGAATCCAATGATAGATCGTCAGTTTCTTCCCGCGAATATGCAGGGTGCGGTCCAGGATCAGCGGGTTACCTTCGGCCATTACCCGCTGGTAGTCGGCATGGTACTGCTCCGCGTCCGTCTCGAGGGCTTCGCTCATCTGCAGGGCACTTTTGCCGATCACGTCCTCCCGTTTGACTTCGAACACTTGCAGGTAGCTGTCATTGCATGTCTGCAGCAGGCCTTTACGATCGCGCACATAGATGGGGTGCGGGGTTTCATTGACCAGCGCGCGCATGAATTCGAACTGATCGTTGAGGGCACGCTCGGCCATCTTGCGGTGCTTGATCTGACGGCGCATGTAGGCGTTCCAGGCCAGGGAGATCAGCAGTAGCAGCCCGGTGCCGATGATGATACGGGCTATCAGTTGGTGGTAGTTGCGCCAATAACTGTCGGAGGCGGCGGTGTAGCCCCGCCAGCGGCTGTTGATCACCCCCAGTTCATCCGGAGCGATGCTCAACAAGGCCTTGTCGAGAATCGAGCTGAGTTCGGTGGCGCTACGGGATGTGGCCAGGGCAAACGTGGCCGGGAAGGTGCCGATGCTCGTGCTCATCTGCAGCTTGTCCTGGAACACCTGGGACGACAGGAAGTAGTTGGCGACTACCAGGGAGTTCACCGCGCCTTCCACGTGTCCCTGGGCCAACAGTTCCGAAGCCTTGAAGGTGTCGCTGGCTTTGACCAGTTGGACCTGGGGAAAATCGCGACGAAGAATAGCCTCCAGAGGATTGCCTGGCGTGATTGCCAGGCGTTTGCCGGCCATCTGCTCCAGGTTCGAGGGTGCATTGGGTTCTTTGCGTGTCAGCAGGACATAGGAGTTTTCCAGGTAGGGGCGGCTGAAGTTCAGTTGCGCCTCCCGCTCGGCGCTGGGCACGATGGCACCGATGATGTCGGCCTTGCCGGTGTCCACCTGCTCGATCATTGCGTTGACGTCGCGTTCGCGCTGGATCTCGAAGCGCAGCCCGGTGCGCAGGCGGACCAATTCCAGCAGGTCGGCGGTGATGCCGCGGAAGTTGCCATCGGCATCGAAAAAGGTCAGTGGTGCGAAGGTTTCATTCACGACCACCTTGACTACCGGATGGTCTTTCAACCAGCGCTCTTCACGTTGGGTCAGTTGCAGCTTCTGGTCGGACAGCAAGATGTCGCTGCCGGCACTCCAGCGCTTGGCGATCATTTCCCGTTCGTTCATGGGCACGGTGGTCAGAACCGCGTCGACAATACTCAAGAGGGTGCGTTGATGTTGGGACATGGCGAAGCTGAACCCGTAGGCTTCGTGTTTACCGAAGTTGGCCATGCGGATGTTCTTCAGGTAACCCTTGTTGATCATGTAATGGGTGGAAATGGTATCGCCAAGGAAGACGTCTGCCTGGTCGAACGCCACCGCATTCAGGGCATTTTGATAAGAGGGGTAGGCACGGATGATTGCCTTGGGGTACAGCTTTTCCACTTCCGCCAAGGGCAGGTAGTGGTAGACCAGGGCCAGGCGCATGCCGGCCAGGCCATCGTTCAGGCTGCGGGTTTCACCTTCGCGGGTGACCAGCACCGGTTGGTCGACGGCATAGGGTTCGGACAGCGTGAGATTCGGGTTCGCCGCCTCGAAGCCGTTGGAGGAGCCCAGTAAATCGATATCCCCGATTTCGAGCGCACGGATGGCCGCTTCACGGGAAGGGTAGCGCAGTACCTTCACTGGCAAGGCCAGCGCCTTGGCCAACAGGCCGGCGTAATCAGCGGTAAGTCCTTCGTAGTCGCGACCGCTGGACGTGAGGTCGAATGGAGGATAGTCAGGGGCCGCAGTGCCCAACACCAGTTCGCGCTTGTTTTGCAGCCATTGGCGCTGGGTCTTGTTAAGGTTTGTTTCCAGTTGAACGGAGCCTGCACGGCTCAACAAGGTGAAATGTTCCGGGCCCGTTTGATGGTTCGCGAGCACGGCGGTGCTGAAGCACAAACCGGCACTCAATATAATCAGATAGTCCTTTATACGCCTGGGCATCCGCTTTCTCACACTAGCGCGTTTCGTTTTGCCATCTCGATAAGTTCTACCAAGGATTTGGCTTGAAGTTTTTGCATCAGCCTCTTTTTGTAAGTGCTTACTGTTTTGTTGCTCAGAAACATACCTTTTGCAATTTCCTTGTTGGTGCGGCCTTGTGCAAAAAGTTGCAAAACCATAAGTTCGCGGTCGTTGACGTTCTTGAACAGTTCAAGTTCCTGGGACTCGACGCCGTCTGCACCGCTGCTGTTCAGCGCCTGGCTGGGGAAGTAGTTGTAGCCGGACAACACCGCGCGGATGGCACTCAGCAATTCGCTCAGGTCGCCTTCCTTGCACACGTAGCCGTCGGCGCCCGAGCGCATGCAGCGTGTGGCGAACAAGGTGGGGGATTGGGCCGTCAGGATCAGGGTTTTCATCTGCGTGTTCATGGCATTGAACCGGCAGAGCACCTCGAGCCCGTCGAGCTTGGGGATGCTGATATCGAGGATGATGAGGTCAGGCAAGCATTCGCGGACCATTTGTATGGCATCGCATCCGTTGTCTGTTTCTCCCACCACTTTGTAACCTTCGTGTTCCAACAACATTCGGATGGCAAGCCGTATAACCGGGTGGTCATCGATAATAAAAACTGAGTTCATGATCACATTCCGTGCAAGTGCAAATAAAGCGGGCACATTAGCTCAGAAGGGGAGGCAGGAGCATGAGCTCAGGGGGGAGTAGATATAAAACAGGAAAGTTCCTACATTAAAAAAGGTAAATACCTACACGTTGCTCAGGCTGTGCGAAGTGATATGCCAGCGCTTGTGAGGGGAATGAATTAAATGTTGCCGCTATAGAATTAGCTGGCTCGGTACAGAGCTTTTTCTTCGGGACCTGACGTTTAAAATCCTACATGTGCGATCTGAGTAATGGGCAGATCAAACGTGCCAGCTCATCTTTGTTCAGCGGCTTTGACAAATAGCCGAGCAATGGCAGGCCACGGTCCACCGCTTGGGCGATCAGGGCGGAAAGTTCTGTCGCGGGCAGTCCGCTCAGGAGGATGGCAGTTGTGGTAAAGCGTCGGCGACTGGCGATTTCAATCAGCTCGAGTCCCGGCAGGTCGGGCAGGCATTGATCGCACAGGATGATGTCGAAGGGTATCTCGGCCCGCGACATCAAACAGATAGCCTGTTCGGCGTTCTCGGCCGGGGTTACTCGTGCGAAGCCGAAGCTTCTGAGCAGGCACTGGGTGGCGAGGAGTTGAAAGGGATGATCCTCCACCAGCAGGATACGAAGCGGATAACTGGGCATTGGGGGCACACGGTGAGTCAAGCGTCGATGGAGGGCGCGTAGGAACTGTTCGCCTGGGTCGCCCGGAGCGTGCGTGATTATTCAGCAGGTGCCTGTGCGAATTCGATCAGGCCGCTCTGTTCCCTTCGTAGGTCGATTCCTCTCGGACAACAGGCGGCTTGATCGTACTCGTCATTGGGGGCTGGAGCGCCCGGTCATTTCACGGGCCATTTCGGTGGCATAGCTGTCGGTCATGCCGGCGATGAAGTCGATCATGCGCAGGAACGAGGCGTGCAAAGGCCATTGGGGATTTGGCGCGTTGTTACCCAGCAGGTCGAGAATGCGCCGATTCTTGAACGACGGCGTACGCCCGCCATGCTGCTCCAGGGCTGCGCCGCAAAAGGCGTTCAGCAGAATTTCCAAGGTGGTGTAGGCGCCGATTTCATGCAATGTCTTGCGCTTGTCCTGGAAGATCTTCTTGCGCGCCATGTCCTTGGCGTCCAGCACGCAACGCTTGGCCGGGCCGTGCATGTGCTCCACCAGGTCGCCGGGCAGGGTACCGGCGAGCAAGGCATCCTGTTGTTCGACAAAGGCCCGCGCGGCCGCGTTGGTCAGGTGTTCGATAGCCTTGCCCCGCAGGATCGCCAGCTTGCGCCGCCGGGAGTCCTGCGCGCCGAGTTGGCGATAGGTCTGCGGCAGGTCATCGCCTACCAGGTCCAGCAGCAGCGACTCGACCTCGGTGTACTCCAGCAACTCCATTTCCAGGCCGTCTTCCAGGTCGATCAGGGCGTAGCAGATGTCATCTGCTGCCTCCATCAGATACACCAGCGGATGCCGGGCCCAGCGCTGTTCTTCGAGTTGCGGCAGGCCGAGCTTGTGGGCGATCTGCTCGAGGATCGGCAGTTCGCTCTGGTAACAACCGAACTTGTGTTTCTTGTAGCCCAGGGAGTCGGCGTGGCGGGCGGTCCAAGGGTATTTCAGGTAAGTGCCCAGGGTGGCGTAGGTCAACCGCGTGCCACCGTCGAACTGGTGATATTCAAGCTGGGTGAGCACGCGGAAGCCTTGGGCGTTGCCTTCGAAATTGAGGAAGTCATTACGCTCGGCGCTGCTCATGTCATCCAGCCAACCGCGGCCTGCGGCCTGCTGGAACCAATGGCGGATGGCGTCTTCGCCGGAGTGCCCGAACGGGGGGTTGCCGATGTCATGGGCCAGGCAGGCCGATTGCACCACCATGCCCAGGTCGCTCGGGTCGCACCAGTCGGGCAGGGCGCTGCGCAACGTTTCGCCGACGCGCATGCCGAGGGAGCGGCCTACGCAGCTCACCTCCAGGGAATGGGTCAGGCGGGTGTGAATGTGGTCGTTGCTGGAGACCGGGTGCACTTGGGTCTTGCGGCCCAGGCGGCGAAATGCGCCAGAGAAGATAATACGGTCATGGTCTTTGTGGAACGGGCTACGGCCCAGTTCTTCCGGGCTGTGCAGCGGTTTGCCTAGACGTTCGCGAGTCAGCAGGGTGGGCCAATCCAAGGCGGGTACTCTCCGTGCGGTGAATGACCCTCCCAGCTTCCCGGTTCAGCGCGGGCTGGGCAAGCGAAAATCTACAGCCCGGCCGCGTCGATATCGATTAACAGCAAACGCTGACCGTTATCAAAGAACTGTCCGGCGGTGAGGCAATACTGGTTGGTGGTCGCGTCGCGGTAGGTCGAGGAGAGGGTCAGACGACGCTCGTCCCACCCTTCGGCCAACAGGTGATAGAAATACGGGCGCCACGACCAGTTATGGCCCAGATAAAGGCTGTCGGCCTGCCAGGCGTCCTGGCGCCATTCGAAATTGGGCGTCAGCTGAGTGCCGTGTCGGTCGCATTGGTAGAAGCGCAGCAGCCAGGGGAACGCCGGCAGTTGGGGTAATTGGCTCAGCGGCGCCTGTGCCTGGGCCCAGGTTTGCAGGATTTTCATCAGCTCGGCCAATTGCTGGCGCAATTGCATGATGCGCCCGCGTTCCGCCAGTTTTTGCTGAACGTAGGCGGTGCGCAACTCTGCAAAACGCGGCACGAAGGCGTCGGCGGCAAACCAGTCCAACTGTGCCTGGGCAAACAGATAGCCCTGCACATAACGCGAGCCGCACTCCAGGGCGAAGCTCAACTGTGCTTCGGTTTCCACGCCTTCGGCAATGATCCAGCAGCCGGTTTTCTCGGCCATCTGCGCCAGCGCCCGCACCACTTCGCTGCTCGGCCCGCCGCGGGCGGCTTCCTGGAACAGGCGCATGTCCAGCTTGAGAATGTCTGGTTGCAATGCCAGCACCCGGTCGAGCTGAGAATAGCCGGCGCCGAAGTCATCGATGGCGATACGCGCACCGGCCTCGCGGTAACGCGCGACCACGTCAGCCAGGCGCTGGATGTCGCCACCCAGTTCGGTGATCTCGAACACGATCCGTCGCGGGTCGACACCATGGCTGTGAATCTGTTTCAGGCTCGGCAGGGCTTGGCCCGGACGCAGGCGGTTGATCCAGCGCGGCGAGATGTTCAGGCTCAGGAACCAGTCGGCGGGTGCTTCATGCAAGCGGCTCAGGGCATTGTCGCGAATCTGCCGGTCGAGACGGCGCAAGGTCACGCCTGGGGTGCGCGGGTCGGCGAACAGCGGCCCCACCGATTGCAGGCGCCCGTCGGCCTGGCGCAGGCGGCCGAGGGCCTCGACACCGGCGATGCGGCCAGTGGCGGTATCGATAAACGGCTGGAAGCAGGCGAGCGGTTGCCCGTCGATCACGGGGCCTCCTTAAGCGAGGTGGCTGAAAAAAGGCCCGGCCCTCGAAAACGAGGGCCGGGCCGATTCTGTTAGCAAGAATGCAGCCAGCCAGGCTCAACTTTTGCGCGAAGTGCCCTGCATGGCCAATTTGATCAGCGGGATCAACCCGGCACCGAGACGCACCAGGCGTGTCAGGCTGCTGATACCGCCGCCCTTGGCGCCTTTGCCGGTGAAAAAGCCCATCAGCGTCACCGCAGCCACGCCCCACAGCGGCGCGTGCTTGATGCCAAGGCTGTCCTGCCAGTTACTGCCCAGGTTGCGCACCTTGTTCAACGGCAGCATCAGTTGCTGGGACTCGTGGCGGATTTCCTGACGGTGCATTTCCATGCGCAGCCTGATCAACGCTTTACGCATTTCCCGCCGTGACGTGTTTTTTGGCATTTCAGTCAGGCTCATGGCAGCAGACGCTCCCGGTCATTGGCCAGCTCTTCGAGGGTGGCGTGGAATGGCGTGGATTCATCGAACACCGCCGCTTTCAAGCGTACCCCGCAAAAGGCTGCGGCCAGGCTGTAGAACACGCAGAGGCAGATGATTCCGGTCAGGCGGTAGCCGGTGTCCCAGACCAGGATCATCACCAGTGTCGACAACCCCACCAGCAACAGGAGTGCAAACACCAGCGCCAGGCCGGCAAACAGCAGCAGGCTGACGGTGCGAGCCTTCTGTTCCTGCAATTCAATGCCGAACAACTCGACGTGGCTGTGCAGCAAGCCCAGCACGGCTGCGCCCAGGCGCCTTGAAGTCGTCCCCGTGGACGAGCCGGTTTCGCCGATAGACATGATTAGCGCCTTGTGGCCAGCAGGCCGATCAGAAAGCCCACGCCGGCGGCAATGCCCACCGACTGCCAAGGGTTGGCTTGCACGTAATCTTCAGTCGCAGTGACCGCCGCCTGGCCGCGTTCACGCAGCGAGTCTTCAGTCTGCTTGAGGGTTTCGCGGGCCTGGAGCAGGGTATCGTGGATCTTGGCCCGTAGCTCATCAGCCTGGTCACCGGCGAGCACTTTGGTGTCGTCCAGCAACCTTTCGGTATCAGTCACCAGGGTTTGAAAATCCGCCATCAATATTTCTTGAGCAGTCTTTGCAGTTCTTCTGGCCATGGTTATCTCCGTGATGGGCTGTTTTGTACTTAGTGGTTTCGAGTCACCGGCGTCGGTGAAGGTTCAGTGCAATTGTGTGGTACAGCTTTTGCTTTGCCTTGGTGCGCAGGCCCCGGGGCCTGCGCCGAATCCGGGCGGTCGGGCAGGAAGCCTTGAAAAACCTTACCCTAAATAACTGAAACTCGCGGAAAAACCCTGTCGGCAACGGCCTGTTGTGTTGATCGCTGCGCTAAATCGGTTCATGCCCTCTGCAGAGGGGCGGGACCGGCGGTGCCAATTTAGTGCGCGCAACCCGGGCTTGAACCGCTTTGGTGCTTTTTGCCTTACTGCAGGCCTGCCAACTTCCATGGAAAATGTGCAAAGTGCAGTGGACACGCTTGTCCACAGCTCCAACACCCTGTTTATCCTGATCGGTGCGGTCATGGTCCTGGCCATGCACGCTGGCTTCGCCTTCCTCGAAGTCGGCACGGTGCGCCAGAAGAACCAGGTCAACGCCCTGTCGAAGATCCTCAGCGACTTCGCCATCTCCACCCTGGCCTATTTCTTTATAGGCTATTGGATCTCCTACGGGGTGAGCTTCATGCAACCGGCGGCAGTGATCAGCGCCGACCATGGCTACGGCCTGGTGAAGTTCTTCTTCTTGCTGACTTTCGCGGCAGCGATCCCGGCGATCATTTCCGGGGGGATTGCCGAGCGTGCACGGTTTGCGCCGCAACTCTGCGCAACCGCGTTGATCGTGGCGTTTATCTACCCGTTTTTCGAAGGCGTGGTGTGGAACGGCAATTTCGGTCTGCAGGCCTGGTTGCTCGCAACCTTCGGCGCCAGCTTCCATGATTTCGCCGGCTCCGTGGTGGTCCACGCCATGGGCGGCTGGCTGGCGCTGGCGGCGGTGTTGCTGCTTGGCCCGCGCAACGGGCGCTACCGCGAAGGGCGCCTGGTGGCGTTCGCGCCGTCGAGCATTCCGTTCCTGGCATTGGGGTCGTGGATCCTGATTGTCGGCTGGTTTGGTTTCAACGTGATGAGTGCGCAAACGTTGAATGGCGTCAGTGGCCTGGTGGCGGTCAACTCGCTGATGGCCATGGTTGGCGGCACCGTCGCGGCTTTGATCATCGGCCGCAACGATCCGGGTTTCCTGCATAACGGCCCGCTGGCCGGGCTGGTGGCCATCTGTGCGGGTTCCGACCTGATGCACCCGGTGGGCGCACTGGTCACTGGCGCAGTCGCCGGTGGTTTGTTCGTGTGGTTCTTTATCGCCGCCCAGGATCGCTGGAAGATCGACGACGTGCTGGGCGTGTGGCCGCTGCACGGCCTGTGCGGCGTGTGGGGTGGCATTGCCTGCGGCATCTTCGGCCAGACGGCACTGGGGGGCCTGGGCGGTGTCAGCCTGGTCAGCCAGCTGATCGGCACTGCCCTTGGTGTGCTGGTCGCGCTGGTCGGTGGCCTGCTGGTGTACGGCGTGATCAAGCGCGTGCACGGGCTGCGCCTGAGCCAGGAAGAGGAGTATTACGGCGCGGACCTGTCGATCCACAAGATCGGCGCGGTCAGTCAGGATTGATCGGCTCGTCTGCCTGGCGATAAAAACCGTGCAGCAGGCGGTAGCGGTTGTGTCGCACATCGTCAACCCGCGCCTGCACCTGTTGGTCCGGCAGGCCCAGCAGGATCAGGGCGTGGGAGGCGAGCATCAGGCTTGACTCCAACAGTTCGGGCACCACTTCGCTGGCGCCTGCGGCCTTCAGTTCAGCCAGTTGGCTGTCATCGCGGGTGCGCACCAGGATCGGCACTTCGGTGTTGATCCGGCGTGCTTCCTTCAACACCACCAGCGCGACATCGGTGTTGTCCACCGCAATCACCACCAACCGCGCGCGTTCCAGGCCGACCGCACTGAGCAAGGCGCCACGCCGGCAATCACCGTAGTGCACGCTGCTGTCTTCGGTGGCGGCTTCCTGTACCCGTTCCGGGTCGTCATCCAGAGCGATGAATGCCTGTTGTTCCTGGCGCAGAAAGCGCCCGATGGATTGGCCGACGCGACCATAGCCGCAGATCACCGCGTGACCGTGCAGCTCGGCGTTGAGCGCGGTGATGGCTTCCAGTTGTACTTGCTGGTTGGGCTTGCGGTGCAGGCGCAGGGCAATGCCCGGCGCGGCACGCAGCAGCAGCGGCGTCAGTAGCATCGAGCAGAAGGTGGCGGCGAGCAGCAAGCCGTTGAATTCATCCGGGATCAACCGGCTCTGTTGCATCTGTGCCATCAATGCAAAGCAGAACTCGCCGCCCTGGGCCAGCGCCAGGCCGCTGCGCCAGGCGGTTTCGCTGTCGCTGCCGCGCAGCTTGACCAGCGCGGCGACCACACAGCCCTTGACCAGCATCAGGGTGAGGGTCAGGGCGAGGATCAACAGGCTGTGGCTGACGAACAGTTGCAGGTCGATCAGCATACCGATGCTGACGAAAAACAGCCCCAGCAGGATGTCGCGAAACGGACGGATATCTGCCTCGATCTGATGGCGGTAGTGGCTTTCTCCCAACAGCATGCCGGCCAGGAAC
The DNA here is from genome assembly GCF_058787615.1 of Pseudomonas sp. FW305-3-2-15-C-LB1. Classification (NCBI taxonomy): domain Bacteria; kingdom Pseudomonadati; phylum Pseudomonadota; class Gammaproteobacteria; order Pseudomonadales; family Pseudomonadaceae; genus Pseudomonas; species Pseudomonas sp. FW305-3-2-15-C-LB1. Next base: position 19,409 of record NZ_JBYSZX010000018.1, read on the forward strand.
GCGCCGAGGGCAGGGGAGAGCCCCAGCAGGTGGGTGAGCCAGGCGGTCAGCAACACAATCACCAGCGCCAGCAGTACGAACAACTCGGCCGAATGGGAGGCGGCGACTTCATGAAACAAGCGCGGCAACAACCAGCGACTGGCGAGCAGCAAGCCGACAAACAACACCACGGTCTTGCCCAGGGTCAGTGGCAGCGCCCAGTACCAGGCTTGTTCACCGGTGCCGGCAAACACCGGCACCAGGGTCAGCAACAGCACCGCTACCACATCCTGGAACAGCAACACGCCAATCGCGTTCTGGCCATGGCTGCTGAAGATTTCACCGAGGCTGGTCAACTCCTTGCTGACGATGGCCGTGGATGACAGCGCCAGCCCTGCGCCCAGTAACAACGCGACGCCTGGCGCCACACCCAGGATCATCAACAAGATGCCCAGCAGCGCCCCGCAGCCCAATACCTGCAAACTGCCCAGGCCAAACACCACGCGGCGCAGGGCGAGCATCTTGGTCAGGGAGAACTCCAGGCCCAGGGAGAACAGCAGGAACACCACGCCCAGTTCGGCGAGGTCGGGCAGCTCTTCGCTGTCATTCACCCAGTCCAGTGCGGTGGGTCCTACGGCCAGGCCGACGCACAAGTAGCCCAGCACCGGCGGCAGTTGCAGCCGGCGAAACAGCGCAATCACCACCAGGGATGAGGCCAGAATGATCAGCAGGTTGGCAAACACACGCATCTCCGTTGCAAGGGGGCAGGCAAAAAGCCGCGAGAATCGCTGAAACAGTTATAGGCCATGGTGACCTGGGTCAGGGTTTTTGGGGGCTGGTTTCTCGCCACAGATTTTCGTCAGGCTTAGAATGTTGGCCTACTTTCTGATCAGGTCCATTCGTCATGCTTCCTGAATGCCAGCTATTCGGCACCCTGGGTTGCCATCTGTGTGAAATCGCCGAAGCCGAAATCATGCCGCTCGTCGAACACGGGTTGCTGGTGGAACTGGTGGATATCGCCGACCCCGACGACCTGACCGAAGCCTACGGCCTGCGGATTCCGGTACTTCGCAGAGTGGACACCGGGGCGGAACTGGATTGGCCATTTGACTCACAACAGGTCGTGGCCTTCCTTCGTTGAGTTTATGCGATGGCAGGTTTCCAAATATTAAGTTACTGTATGTTTGTACAGCGATTGAGTAGAGGGAACGCCCGTGGTGAATGTTGAACAACTGAAAAGCAGCGTCAATCGCATGTCCGCCGATGTCGTGCGCGACGCGGTGAACGAGCTGCGCCTCGATGGCCTGGTCACAGAAGGCAAGACGCCTTTTAACAAGGTGCATTTCAATACCTGCTTTGCCGAGATCGAGGCGCTGTTCCAGCGTGCCGGTTACCACAAGCAATTGGATGTGGTGGGTTACCAGGGCTTGTTGTACGCGTTGTACGATCCAGGCCGCTGGGAAGCGGTGGACGTGCTGCGCTGGCTCAAGGAATTCACCGAGGCCGCCAGTGCCTCGCCGATTCTGCGGGCGGAGCTGGCCAAGGCTTGAGATCCGCCCTAGGCTCAAGCCCGCCCGATGCGGGATAATGCCCGCCGATTTTCCCAGGCTTCGAGCATTTCATGTCCACTTCCGTTTTTATCGCCTCCGAGCACCAAGCCAGCACCCTGTATTTGCCGCCCGGTCCTTGGGCGACGGTGCTCGATTGCCTCTGCGAGCACTTCCCGGCGATCGGCCGTGGACAGTGGCTTGACCGCATCGCCCGTGGCAGGGTGCTGGACATCAACGGCAGCCCCATCAGGCTGGACTTGGCCTACAAGGAAGGCCTGTGTATCTATTACTTCCGCGAAGTGCCCAACGAGAAAGTCATCCCGGTGCAGGAAACCATCCTGTACGCCGACGAGCACTTGGTGGTCGCTGACAAACCGCACTTCCTGCCCGTGACCCCCGCCGGTGAATACGTCGAGCAAACGCTGCTGCGGCGCTTGATTCGCCAGTTGGATAACCCATCGCTGGTGCCCCTGCACCGCATCGACCGGCATACGGCGGGGCTGGTGCTGTTCTCGGCCAACCCGGCCAGCCGCTCGGCGTATCAGCAACTGTTTCCCACACGCCAGATCGACAAGTTCTACGAAGCCATCGCTCCGGCCCTGCCGAACCTGACGTTCCCCCTGGTGCATAAAAGCCGCCTTGTCGATGGCGAGCCGTTCTTTCGCATGCAGGAAGGGCCTGGCGCGAGTAACACCGAAACGGCGGTGGAAGTGCGGGAAAAAAACGGTGATCTATGGCGCTATGGCCTGTTTCCCGTAACCGGCAAGAAACACCAGTTGCGTGTGCACATGACCGCACTCGGTGCGAGTATCTGCAACGACCCGTTCTACCCGGACGTGATCAAGGACGCCGTGGACGATTACGCCAACCCCCTCAAACTGTTGGCCCAGGGCGTACGGTTTATCGACCCGGTCACAGGTGTCGAGCGCAACTTGCGCAGCCAGATCACCCTCGACTGGTAACTGCCAGAAACGACAAGGCCCGCGCGAGGCGGGCCTTGATGGCAAACGCTAAGACTTACAAGTCTTTGACGGTGCGAACCTGATCTTTGTTGATGCGGGTGCGTTTGCCGTCAAGCTGTTCGAATTCGTAGAAACCCGAATCTTCGTTGTATTTAGGGGTGTCGACGGCCTGGATTTCGCGACCGTCATTCAGGGTGATCACTGTCGGCGAGGCACAACCGGCGAGGGTGGCGAGGCCCAGTGCAAGCATGAGAGCGGCGATGGTCCGTTGAGTCATGAGTTTGTCTCCGAGATAATTCTTTTGAATAGCTGACCTTGTGACGCTCACGGCGTCGACAAAGTTCCGGGTGCGAGGTTCATTCTGACACGCCCGGGCGCGTCTGTAACAGCTCCGGCGTATTAAGGTTGGCCAGGCGCGGGTCATCCGCCGGGCACTCCAGGCCCACGCCGCCCAGTTGCAGGAAGAGCTTGCGCGGGCTGCGCTCACCGGCTTGCCAGGCGCTCTCCACCGCGTCCCGCAGGGCGGTGGGGAGGATGCAGATCAGCGGCTCCCAGAACTCACCATGGCGTACCATCACCGGCAGCCGAGGGTTGCGCCGTGCAGTGTCACACAGGCCGGCGAGCAACCCTGCGTCGATATGCGGCACATCGCACGGCAGTATCAACAGGTGTGTGTGGCGCGCAGCGGCGAGTCCTGCGCGGATACCGGCAAGCGGGCCGGGAAAATCCGGGCTGTCGTCGTTCACCAGTTGGTCGGCGTACGCGGCGTAGTGCTCCAGGTTGCGGTTGCACGAGATGATCAGGTCATCCGTCAGCGGCCGCACCAGGCGCTGCAGATGGGCGATCAAGGGCTGACCATGCCATTCCAGCAGGCCTTTGTCCTGGCCGCCCATGCGCTGGCCACGCCCACCGGACAGCAGCAAGACCGAACAGGGCAGTGATGATGAATCGATAGGCATGGCGGTTCCGCAGCGGCAGTAAAAGGGGGGGCTGTGATATAACATCGGGCTGTTCCTTCGACAACCGGACCGTGCCATGAAAGCCAAGGCAGATGCGCCCTTCGTACCCCTGAATATCGCTGTATTGACCGTCAGCGACACCCGCACCCTCGACACCGATACCTCCGGCCAGGTCTTTGTCGACCGCCTCACCGCTGCCGGCCATAACCTGGCCGAACGCGTGCTGCTCAAGGACGACCTCTACAAGATCCGCGCCCAGGTCGCCCACTGGATCGCCGAAGACGTGGTGCAAGTCGTGCTGATCACCGGCGGCACCGGCTTTACCGGCCGTGACAGCACCCCCGAAGCCGTGAGCTGCCTGCTGGACAAGCAGGTCGATGGTTTTGGCGAACTGTTCCGCCAGATCTCCGTGGCGGACATCGGCACCTCTACGGTGCAGTCCCGCGCCCTGGCCGGCCTGGCCAATGGCACCCTGGTGTGCTGCCTGCCAGGTTCCACCAATGCCGTGCGCACCGGTTGGGACGGTATCCTCGCCGAGCAATTGGACAACCGTCACCGCCCATGCAACTTCGTCCCGCACCTGAAACAGGCCGAGCCTTGTGAATCCCGTGGGTAAGCCGGGCAAGACCGGCGCCCTGATGCCGGTGGAAGACGCGTTGGCGCAACTGCTGGCCATGGCCGAAGCCGCACCGATCCGCGAGCAGGAAACCTTGCCCCTTGCGCACTGCGACGGGCGTGTATTGGCCTTGGACCTGGTCTCCACCCTCGACCTGCCACCCTGGCCGAACAGCGCCATGGACGGCTATGCCGTGCGTCTGTCGGACTGGACCGGCGAGCCCCTGGTGGTCAGTCAGCGCATCTTCGCAGGCCAGGCGCCGCAACCTTTGGCTGCGGGCACCTGCGCGCGCATCTTTACCGGCGCCCCGGTACCCGAAGGCGCCGACTGCGTGGAGATGCAGGAAAACGCCGTGGTCCATGCCGACGAGCGCGTGAGCTTCACCGAACCCCTGCACCTCGACCAGAACATCCGTCCACAAGGCCAGGAAACCACTGCAGGCGAGCTGGTTTTGTCGGCAGGTACGCGCCTGGGTCCGATTGAACTCGGACTTGCCGCCTCCCTGGGTCGTGACCGCCTGGACGTGGTGCGCCGCCCGCGTGTGGCGGTGCTGTCCACCGGTGACGAATTGATCGAGCCGGGCCTGCCACTGGGGCCGGGACAGATCTACAACAGCAATCGGCGGGGGCTGTGCTCGTGGTTGACCCGTATTGGCTGTGAAGTGATCGACGCCGGCATCCTGCCCGACGACCTTGAGCAAACCCGTACGCGCCTGGGCGACCTGGGCAGTGTCGACCTGATCCTGTCAACCGGCGGCGTGTCGGTGGGCGAGGCGGATTTCCTCGGCATTGCCCTGCGCGAAGAGGGCGAACTGGCCCTGTGGAAACTGGCGATCAAACCGGGCAAGCCGCTGACGTTCGGGCATTTTCGTGGCGTGCCGGTGATCGGCCTGCCAGGCAATCCGGCGTCGACGCTGGTGACCTTTGCGCTGTTGGCCCGGCCTTATCTGCTGCGCCGCCAAGGTGTGCAGGATGTCGAGCCGTTGCGTTTCGAAGTGCCGGTGGGCTTCACATGGCCTAAACCTGGCAACCGTCGCGAGTACCTGCGTGGTCGCATCGAACAGGGCAAGGCGATCATCTACCGCAACCAGAGCTCTGGTGTGCTGCGCAGCGCGGCGTGGGCGGAGGGGTTTGTCGAGGTGTTGGAAGGCACGACGCTGGCGATCGGCGATCGGGTCAACTTCATCCCGCTCAGTGAAGTCCTGAACTGACCCAATCCAAATATGGGAGAGGGCAAGCCCCCCTCCCACATTTGGATCTTCATATGCCTCAGTAATCGTCGCCGCGTTCGGTGATGTCGCGCTCCACCGGCCCCGCATCCGGGTCATACCCCACCGGGAACTTGCCCTTCAACGTCCAGGCAAACGCAATGATCTCGGCAATCGTGCGGTACAGCTCCTCGGGAATACTGTCGCCCAGCTCCATCCGTGCCAGCAGCTTGACCAGTTCGGCGTTTTCGTAGATCGGTACTTCATTTTCCCGCGCCAGCTTCAGGATTGCTTCGGCCAGGGCGTCATCGCCCTTGGCCGTCAGCGTGGGTGCCTGCTGGCCGTCGTACTTGAGGGCAATCGCCTGGCGCGGCGGTGTCGGGTTCTTCATGCGGTTTCATCCACCCAGCGTTGTTCCAGTCCGGTTTTCGGCCCGCGCGGTGGGATGCCGAGGTGGCAATCGAGGTCGCCGACGTTGATGCCCGAGGTCACCAGGCGTTCGCGCAGGGTGCCCAGGTGGCTTTCGATCAGGCTGGCGGTGAAGGGGCGGGAGGCCCACAGCTGGCTGGAGAGTTTGCCCTGGATCAATTGTGCCTGGACCTGCAACGGCCCGAGCGGCTCCATGTCGAAAGCCAGTTCGACGCGCCAGAGCATCTGCTTGGCGTCCTTTTTCTCCTTGCGTTCGGGCTGGTCCTTGTCCGGTGCCTGTTCTTCGCGCTGGAACTTGACCTGCAACGGCACGATGTCCTGCAACGTGCGCATGGGGATTTCCAGTTGCCAGGTGGTTTGCAAGCGGCCGTCGGCAGTCGTGCCGGTCTGTTCCAGGCTCGACAGCTGATGGCTTTGTAGGCGTGAGATGGCTCCGGCGGCCAGGCGCAGCAGGTTTTCCAGGTCGCCTTCGCCTTCCAGTTTCGCCATCAGCCGTTCAGGCAGCGGGAAGCTGGCAGGTATCTGGCGGGCGCTGACTTGGCCGAGGGTATTCAAAGGGCTGCGCACGAAGTTGGGCAGCGCCTGGGCCAGGGTGTTGGCGGCGAGGATCGCTGTCATGTTGGTGCTGGCGGGCAGGGCAGGCAACAGGTCCGCGACCAGGCGCAGCAACGCACCCTTCATGTCCAACGGCGGAATTTGCGGGTTCTGCCCGGCGAGCAGCTTGGCTTCAAGGAAGGCGCCGCTGTTCTGGATGACTTGCGCCAGTACCTTGGGGTTGCTGACCTGCGCCAGGTCCGGCAGGGCAGCCAGCAGGCGGTCGGCGGCGGCGCGCAGGTCGGCGGAAGTACTGTCGCCGCGTGGCAGGTTTTGCAGGGCGGTGACGACTGCATCCAGCGAGCCCTGGCGACTCTGTTGGGTCGACAGTTGCTGGCTGACGGCCAGTTGATCCTTGAGCCCGCTCAGCGGCACAAAGCTCAGGGTCTGCGCGTTCTGCACCACGGCGCTGAGCAGGCTGCCGACGCGCAGGGGCTGAGGGCTTTCCACGGTCAGGGTCGCGCCCGCCAGGGCGTTGTTGAGCACAGTGACCAGCGAGCGGTAGATCGCCGGCTGCGCTGTGCCCTGGGGCAGCATCTGGGTGGTCAGCACCTTGGCCTGCAACAGCGTGCCTACCGGCATCTGGTTTGTGTCAATGCGGGTGAGGGCGGCGACATTGGCGCTCAAGGCCTGCTGCAGGCTGAGGGTCAGGTTGCCCGCAGTCGTCTGGCTCACTGCCACATTGCTGCCCAGCGGCAGTGGTTGGGGGCTGCTGGCCTGTACCAGGGTCTGGCGGCCGCCTTCCAGGGTCAATTTGAGCAGCAACTGGAAGGCTTCCCCGCCTTGTTTCAGGGCGATGACTTCAGCGTTCGCGGTTTTGCCAGGGTCGATCAGGCCGATCTGCGGCTCCAGCAGTTTCAGCAGCTCGCCGGCCGCGGGTGCGGGGCCAGGCCCGGCTGTCGGGGCGGGTGCAAGCGTAGGAAGGTTGATCTCACCGGTCATCGCGCGCGTCGTCTCTGGGGAAATTGCCCTCTTTAGAGTAGGGCATCACATGTATAATGCCGCCCGTCTGCAACGAGAGCGGTAAAAACCTCACAACTATTTGATCCAGCTCTCTAAAATCGGTCGCCAAAGCCGTTATTGTGCATTTCTCTTTAACGGCCGCTGCACCGCCGACTTGAACCGTAAAGGCCCGCGATCTTTTGACCAGCCCTCTTCTTGAAGCCGTAGCGCTTGCCTGTGAACGCGACCTGCGCCTGCTGTTCGAGCACCTCGAACTGCGGCTCAAGGGCGGCGACATGGTGCAGATCAGCGGCCCCAACGGCAGCGGCAAGACCAGTTTGCTGCGCCTGCTGGCCGGGCTGATGCAGCCGACCGCCGGTGAGGTTCGACTCAACGGCAAGCCCCTCAACGAACAACGCAGCGAACTTGCCCGCAACCTGGTGTGGATCGGCCACGCCGCCGGCATCAAGGACGTACTGACCGCCGAGGAAAACCTCAGTTGGCTCAGCGCCCTGCATCATCCCGCTTCCCGCGATGCCATCTGGCAGGCCCTGGCCGCTGTCGGCCTGAAGGGTTTCGAGGACGTTCCCTGTCACACCTTGTCCGCCGGCCAGCAGCGCCGCGTGGCCCTGGCGCGTTTGTATCTGCCCGGCCCGCCGCTGTGGATTCTCGACGAACCCTTCACCGCCCTCGATAAACAGGGCGTCGCCCAGTTGGAAGAGCACCTGGCCCGGCATTGCGAGCAGGGCGGTCTGGTCGTTCTCACCACTCATCACACCCTCAATCGCGTGCCCGCCGGTTATCGTGACTTGGACCTGGGGCGGTGGTCGCTATGAGCGTATTCGGCCTGTTGGTTGCCCGCGAAGCACGCTTGCTCTGCCGTCGCCCCGCCGAACTGGCTAACCCGCTGGTGTTCTTCGCGATTGTCATCGCGCTGTTCCCGCTGGCGGTTGGCCCCGAGACTAAACTGTTGCAAACCTTGTCCCCAGGACTGGTGTGGGTGGCCGCGCTTTTATCGGTCCTGCTCTCGCTGGACGGGCTGTTTCGCAGTGATTTCGAAGACGGTTCCCTGGAACAGTGGGTCCTTTCGTCGCACCCCCTGCCACTTCTGGTTCTGGCCAAGGTACTGGCACACTGGGCTTTTTCCGGCCTCGCGCTAGTCTTGCTCTCGCCGCTGCTGGCGATGATGCTCGGGTTGCCCACCGAATGCCTGCCGATCCTGCTGCTGAGCCTGTTGCTCGGTACGCCGGTGCTCAGCCTGTTGGGCGCGGTAGGCGCGGCATTGACCGTGGGTTTGAAGCGGGGCGGCCTGCTGCTGGCCCTGTTGATTCTGCCTTTGTACATCCCGGTATTGATCCTGGGCAGCGGTGCCTTGCAAGCCGCGCTCATGGGCATGCCAGCGACCGGTTACCTGTTGTGGCTGGGTAGCCTGACCGCCCTGGCGGTCACCCTGACACCCTTTGCTATAGCGGCCGGCCTGAAGATCAGCGTCGGCGAATAATGAGGTCTGGTTAAGCGTTGTCTTAACCAGTAAAGACCCTAAGCTTTTCGCAACGACGAAAAGCAACCGTGATGGAAACAGCAATGAACTGGACCTGGTTTCACAAGCTCGGCTCGCCCAAATGGTTCTATGGCATCAGCGGCAAGCTGTTGCCGTGGTTGAGCGTAGCCGCCGTGTTGCTGATCGGCATCGGCCTGGTCTGGGGCCTGGCCTTCGCGCCGCCGGATTACCAGCAAGGCAACAGCTTTCGCATCATTTATATCCACGTACCTGCCGCGATGCTGGCCCAGTCCTGCTACGTGATGCTGGCGGTGTGCGGCGTTGTCGGCCTGGTGTGGAAGATGAAACTGGCGGATGTGGCCCTGCAATGCGCCGCGCCCATCGGCGCCTGGATGACCGCCGTGGCGCTGGTCACCGGCGCGATCTGGGGCAAGCCCACCTGGGGCTCGTGGTGGGTGTGGGATGCGCGACTAACGTCCATGTTGATCCTGCTGTTCCTGTACTTCGGTCTGATTGCCCTGGGCAACGCGATCAGCAATCGTGACAGCGCCGCCAAGGCTTGCGCGGTGCTGGCGATTGTCGGCGTGATCAACATCCCGATCATCAAATACTCGGTGGAGTGGTGGAACACCCTGCACCAGGGCGCCACCTTCACCCTCACCGAAAAACCGGCGATGCCGGTAGAGATGTGGGCGCCGCTGCTATTGATGGTGCTGGGGTTCTACTGCTTCTTCGGCGCCGTGCTGCTGCTGCGCATGCGCCTCGAAGTGCTCAAGCGTGAAGCCCGTACCAGTTGGGTCAAGGCCGAAGTGCAAAGCAGCCTGGGAGCGCGTGGATGAGTTTTGCTTCTTTCAGCGAGTTTCTCGCCATGGGCCATCACGGCCTGTACGTCTGGACCGCCTATGGCATCTGCCTGGCGGTGCTGGCCCTCAACGTCGCCGCGCCGATCCTGGCCCGCAAGCGTTACCTGCAACAAGAGGCGCGTCGTCTGCGCCGGGAGACCGAAAAGTGAATCCGCTGCGTAGAAAGCGTCTGTTGATCATCCTTACCATCCTGGTGGGCGTCGGCATTGCCGTGGGCCTTGCCTTGAGCGCCTTGCAACAGAACATCAACCTGTTCTACACCCCGACTCAGATCGCCAACGGCGAAGCGCCGGTGGACACGCGGATTCGCGCCGGCGGCATGGTGGAGAAGGGCTCGCTGAAACGCTCTGCCGACTCCCTCGACGTCACCTTCGTGGTCACCGACTTCAATAAAGCCGTGACCATCACCTACCGCGGCATCCTCCCGGACCTGTTCCGCGAAGGCCAGGGCATCGTCGCCCTGGGCAAGCTCAACGCGGATGGTGTAGTGGTGGCTGATGAAGTGCTGGCCAAGCACGATGAGAAATACATGCCGCCGGAAGTCACCAAGGCGTTGAAAGACAGCGGCCAGTCGGCTCCAACACCTGCCAAGGAGGGCTAAGCCATGACGTCCGCACTGTTTATTCCGGAGTTGGGCCAGTTGGCGATGATCCTCGCCCTGTGCTTTGCCATCGTCCAGGCCGTGGTGCCGTTGCTCGGTGCCTGGCGTGGCGACCGTTTGTGGATGAGCCTGGCGCAGCCGGCGGCCTGGGGCCAGTTTGCTTTCCTGCTGTTCGCGTTTGGCTGCCTGACCTATGCCTTCATGACCGACGACTTTTCCGTCGCCTATGTGGCCAACAACTCCAACAGCGCGTTGCCCTGGTACTTCAAGTTCAGCGCCGTGTGGGGCGCCCACGAAGGCTCGCTGCTGCTGTGGGCGCTGATCCTCGGCGGCTGGACCTTTGCCGTGTCGGTGTTCTCGCGCCAACTGCCGCAAGTGATGCTGGCCCGGGTGCTGGCGGTGATGGGCATGATCAGCATCGGCTTTCTGTTGTTCCTGATCATGACCTCCAACCCGTTCAGCCGCATCCTGCCGCAGATCCCGGCGGACGGGCATGACCTCAACCCTTTGCTGCAAGACATCGGCCTGATCGTGCACCCGCCGATGCTCTACATGGGCTACGTGGGTTTCTCCGTGGCTTTTGCCTTCGCCATTGCCGCCTTGCTGGGTGGGCGCCTCGATGCGGCCTGGGCGCGCTGGTCGCGGCCCTGGACCATCGTCGCCTGGGCGTTCCTCGGGATCGGCATCACCCTGGGTTCGTGGTGGGCTTACTACGAACTCGGCTGGGGCGGTTGGTGGTTCTGGGACCCGGTGGAAAACGCCTCCTTCATGCCCTGGCTGGTGGGTACGGCGCTGATTCACTCGCTGGCCGTCACCGAGAAGCGTGGCGTGTTCAAGAGCTGGACCGTGTTGTTGGCCATCGCCGCGTTTTCCCTCAGCCTGCTCGGCACCTTCCTCGTGCGTTCGGGGGTGCTGACGTCGGTGCATGCGTTTGCGTCCGACCCGGAGCGCGGCGTGTTCATCCTGATCTTCCTGCTGTTTGTGGTCGGCGGCTCCCTGACCCTGTTCGCCCTGCGCGCCCCGGTGGTCAAGAGCCAGGTCGGCTTCAACCTATGGTCGCGGGAAACCCTGCTGCTGGGCAATAACCTGGTGCTGGTGGTAGCCGCGTCGATGATCCTGCTCGGCACCTTGTATCCGCTGGTGCTGGATGCCCTGAGTGGCGCCAAATTGTCGGTCGGCCCGCCGTACTTCAACGCATTGTTCATCCCACTGATGGGCCTGCTGATGGTGGTAATGGCGGTCGGCGTGCTGGTGCGCTGGAAAGACACCCCGGTCAAATGGCTGGCCGGCATGCTGATGCCGGTTCTGCTGGGCAGTGTGGCCCTGGCGGTGATCGCAGGGGTTGCCTACGGCGACTTCAACTGGGCGGTGCTCGCCACCTTCCTGCTCGCCGCCTGGGTGTTGCTGGCCGGCGTGCGCGATATCTTCGACAAAACCCGCCACAAAGGCCTGATCAAGGGCCTGCCAACCCTGACCCGCAGCTACTGGGGCATGCAGGTCGCCCACATCGGCATCGCCGTGTGCGCCCTCGGTGTGGTGCTGTCCAGCCAGAACAGCGCTGAACGCGACCTGCGCCTGGCGCCGGGCGAGTCCATGGACCTGGCCGGTTACCACTTCATCTTCGAAGGCGCCAGGCACTTCGAAGGGCCGAACTTCACCTCCGACAAAGGCACCGTGCGCGTCGTGCGCAACGGCAAGGAGGTGGCGGTGCTGCACCCGGAAAAACGCCTGTACACCGTGCAGAGCTCGATGATGACCGAAGCCGGGATTGACGCAGGTTTCACCCGTGACCTCTACGTCGCATTGGGTGAACCGCTGGGCGACGGCGCCTGGGCCGTGCGGGTGCATGTGAAGCCGTTTGTGCGCTGGATCTGGTTCGGCGGTTTGCTCACGGGCTTTGGTGGTTTGCTCGCCGCGCTGGACCGGCGTTATCGGGTCAAAGTGAAAAGCCGGGTGCGTGAAGCCCTCGGCCTGCAAGGAGCGGCGGCATGAAGCGTTGGTTGATGGTGGTACCGCTGGCGATGTTTCTGGTGGTGGCGGTATTCCTGTATCGCGGGCTGTACCTGGACCCGGCCGAGCTGCCTTCGGCGATGATCGGCAAACAGTTCCCGGCGTTCAGCCTGCCGACCGTGCAGGGCGACAAGACCCTGACCCAGGCCGACCTGCTGGGCAAACCGGCGCTGGTCAACGTGTGGGGCACCTGGTGCATCTCCTGCCGCGTCGAACACCCGGTGCTGAACAAGCTGGCCGAGAAGGGCGTGGTGATCTACGGCATCAACTACAAGGACGACAATGCCGCCGCCTTGAAATGGCTGGCGGAGTTCCATAACCCGTACCAGTTGGATATCCGCGATGAAGACGGCAACCTCGGTCTGAACCTCGGTGTTTACGGCGCTCCGGAAACCTTCTTTATCGATGCCAAGGGCGTGATCCGCGACAAGTACGTCGGCGTGATCGACGAGGTGGTCTGGCGCGAGCAACTGGCCGCCAAGTACCAGGCCCTGGTCGATGAGGCCAAGCCATGAAGCGTCTGTTAGCTGCTGCGGTCCTGGCGCTCGGATTGGCCGGTGTGGCCCACGCCGCCATCGACACCTACGAATTCGCCAACGACGCCGAGCGCGAGCGTTTTCGCGACCTGACGAAGGAACTGCGCTGCCCCAAGTGCCAGAACCAGGACATCGCCGACTCAAACGCGCCGATTGCCGCCGACCTGCGCAAAGAGATTTTCCGCATGCTGGGGGAGGGCAAGGACAACCAGCAGATCATCGATTTCATGGTCGACCGCTACGGTGATTTCGTGCGCTACAAACCGGCCCTCACTGGCAAGACCGCGCTGCTCTGGTTCGGCCCTGCCGGGCTGTTGCTGGCCGGCGTTGTCGTAATGGCCGTGATCGTGCGCCGCCGCCGCGCCGCGCCAACCGATGGTTCCGACGCGCTGTCCCTGGATGAGCGTAAACGCCTCGACCAATTGCTGGACACCAAGACTGATGATTGATTTCTGGCTCGCAGCCGGCCTGCTGCTTCTGATTGCCCTGAGTTTCCTGTTGATCCCTGTCCTGCGCGGTCGCCGTGCCCAACGTGAAGAGGACCGCACCGCGCTGAACGTGGCGCTGTACCAGGAACGCGTCGCCGAGCTGCAAGTGCAGCAGGACGAAGGCGTATTGAATCCTGCGCAACTCGACACCGGCCGCGCCGAAGCTGCCCGCGAATTGCTGGCCGATACCGAAGGCGTGGAAAAGCCCCGTGAGTCGCGCCTGGGCAAGCCGCTGCCCTTGTTGGCGGCGTTTCTGGTGCCGGTCCTTGGCGTTGCCCTGTACTTGCACTATGGGGCCAGCGACAAGGTCGAACTGACCCGCGAATTCTCCCAGCCGCCGGTGTCCATGGAAGACATGACCCAGCGCCTGGAACGGGCCGCCGCTGCCCAGCCTGATTCGGCGGAAGGCCTGTACTTCCTCGGTCGCGCCTACATGGCCCAGGACCGCTCCGCCGATGCCGCTAAAGTCTTCGAGCGCACCGTGGCCCTGGCCGGGCGTCAACCGGAGTTGCTCGGCCAGTGGGCCCAGGCGCAGTACTTTGCCGACAACAAACAGTGGTCGCCCAAGGTCCAGGCCCTGACCGACGAAGCCTTGAAGCTCGATCCGAAGGAAGTCACCAGCCTCGGCCTGCTGGGTATCGCCGCCTTTGAAGGTCAGCGTTATCAAGAGGCGATCGACTACTGGAATCGATTGCTGGCCCAACTGCCACCGCAAGACAACTCCCGCGCCGCCCTGCAAGGCGGTATCGACCGCGCGGCCGAGAAGCTCAAGGAAAGCGGCGGCACGGTTGCGCAAAAGACCGTGATGAAAGTCCGCGTGGACCTGTCCGCCGAGGCGAAGGCCAAAGCCCTGCCCACCGACAGCGTGTTCATCTTCGCTCGCGCCGTCAGTGGCCCGCCGGCCCCCTTGGCGGCCAAGCGCGTCACTGTCGCCGAACTGCCGATCACCGTCGAACTGGGCGATGCCGACGCGATGATGCCGCAATTGAAACTGTCCAACTTCCCCGAAGTCCAACTGGTTGCGCGCATATCCCGGGCCGGTCAGCCGACCACTGGCGAGTGGATCGGCCGCAGCCAACCCCTGGCCAGCAGTACCACTGCCTTGCAGCAGCTGACCATCGACAGTCCGGACCAGTAAATCGAGGAAACGCCCATGACCGCATTTGCACGCATCACCCTGCTCAGCCTGGTATTGGGCCTGAGCGCTTGTGCGGTCCACCGCCCACCTCCGGCACCTACCGGCCCGACCATTCCACCGTCCCCGTCGACCCAACCGAGCACCAAACCGTCCGGCCCGGTGACCCCGCCGCCGAAGCCCGTGCCGACCAAGTCGCCGACGTTTGCGCCACCTCCAGGCGCTGCCAGCCACTGGGACGGCAAGATGCAGGTGTATGTACTGGACGACCAGCCCGACACCTTCTATCGCCAGCGCACGTATTACCGCTGGAGCAACGGCTGGAGCCGCTCGATCAGCCCGAACGGGCCGTGGGAAGACACCGATGTGCAGGGTGTGCCGCCGGGGTTGAGCAAGCAGTACGCGCAATGACAAAAGGCGACCTATTACACAGGTCGCCTTTTTTTGCGCTTTGAAATCCGCTCTTTCAAACACTGGAGATCAAAGAAAGGTGGGAGGGGGCTTGCCCCCGATGGAAAGAATGCGGCACCCCACTACGCCTGAGGCGGCGAAGGGCTGCCAGACGCTGAACATGAAAGTGTCGAGGGGGGGGCGCCGAACGTGGTGCGCGACGCGTCGCTCTCCGGTAATGTGACTGCCTCCGGCCTGGCGGCCGGGGGCTTGCTGGATATACTTAGCGGCAGGGCTGAAGGACCGTGGCGAGACTGCCCTCGGCCCGCGCGAAGACCGGGTCCAGGCCCGCAGCCGCGAAGGGTCGCCTGTAGCGCAATACGTATGACGACAAGCGAAGAGGGTGTTCTGATGCCAGGCAGGTTGATCTATCTCATCGGGCCTTCGGGCTCGGGCAAGGACAGCCTGCTGGATGCCGCACGCCCACGTTTAGCCGAGCGCGGCTGCCGCATTGTACGCCGCGTGATCACTCGCTCGCCGGAGTCGGTGGGCGAAGCGGCGCAAGGGGTGAGCCCGGATCGGTTTGCGCAGATGCAGGCCGAGGGTGCGTTTGCCCTCAGTTGGCAGGCGAATGGCTTGTCCTACGGCATTCCCAGGGTGATTGACGACTGGCTGGCAGCGGGGGACGACGTACTGGTCAACGGCTCCCGTGCACACCTGGCGCAGACCCGCGAGCGCTATCCGACGTCGCTGGTGTTGCTGTTGACGGTGGACCAGGCCGTGTTGCGCCAACGCTTGATCGCACGGGGCCGTGAGGCGTTGGCGGATATCGAAGCGCGCCTGGCA
The DNA here is from genome assembly GCF_058787615.1 of Pseudomonas sp. FW305-3-2-15-C-LB1. NCBI lineage: Bacteria > Pseudomonadati > Pseudomonadota > Gammaproteobacteria > Pseudomonadales > Pseudomonadaceae > Pseudomonas > Pseudomonas sp. FW305-3-2-15-C-LB1. Next base: position 35,017 of record NZ_JBYSZX010000018.1, read on the forward strand.
CGCAATGCGCGGTTCACCGCCGAGCTGATCGCCGGTAATGGCGCGGGGTTGTTCGTGCTGGATAACTCCGGGCCGCTGGACCACACGGTCGAGCGCCTGCTGTGCTGCCTCGACCACGGGCATTCGGCATGCGCTTGACCTCGCGCTGCACCGGCCTACGGATGGCGCTAGGTCATTAACCCTTCAACATAGCTGATAAACGCCTTGGCCTTGGCACTCGGCATCCGACCCGTCGGCAATACCGCCCAGAGATCCTTGGGAGGCAGTTCCCAATCGGTCAACACAGCTTTCACCTCCCCCCTGGCCAATTCCGGCGAGAACATCCATTCGGACGTCATCGCCAGGCCATGGTGGGCGAGTACGCCTGCGCGCAAGCCTTCGGAAGAGGTGACACGCAAGCGCCCGCGAGCGGCAATAGTGTGTTCGTGGGGGCCTTGTTTGAACGACCAGAGCGGGCTTTCCCCGAGGCTGTAGATCACGGCCTGGTGGTTGAGGATATCCGCCGGGCTTTGTGGCTCGCCGAAACGTTCGAAGTAGGCCGGTGTACCGAACACCCGGCTCGGGCTTTGGCCAAGCCGGCGAGCAGTGAGGCCGGAATCGCTCAGGTTGCCGATACGCAGAGCAACGTCGATGCCGTCTTCAACCAGGTTGAGGAGGCGGTCGTCAAGCAACACGTCGATGTTCAGGCCGGGGTGTTGGTCCAGGAACGGTCCCAGGTTGGGAATGATCCGCATGCGGGAGAACGTCACGCCGGCGCTGACCCGCAGGTTGCCCGTCAAGCCAGCGCCTGCGCCACGGGCGGCCTCGTCAGCTTCGTCGGCTTCGAAAATGGCGCTCTTGGCTTTCTCGAAAAATGCCAGGCCTGCCTCGGTAGGGGTCAGGCCCCTGGTCGAGCGCAGTAACAACCGCACGGCCAGGCGGGCTTCCAACTGCGCGATGCTTTTGGAAACGGCGGGCTGGCCTACGCCCAGTTGTTTGGCGGCGGCCGAGAAGGAGCCGGTCTCGACGACGTGAACGAAGGTTTCCATGGCAGTGAGACGGTCCATCGGATGTTCCTGTTGACTGGGCGGCGCTCAAGCCTAAGGCGCTGGGCTAGCGGTGTCATGCGTTTCCCGTGGTGAGCCGTTGAGTTTTCAATATTCGGTAAAACAGCCGTCAGTCAGACATGCGCATTTTGTGCTTGAGTAAAGATAACTCTAGAGTTACTTTTATTCGGGCCAAGCCAAGGAGGCTGGGGTGCAAAGCAGGCTATTGATCAAGGAACTGCAAGACGCGGGTTGGGTTTTGGATCGGGTAACGGGCAGTCATCACATTTTTATCCATCGTTATAGCCCGTACACAATCCCGGTACCCCACCCCAAGAAGGACCTGCCACTGGGCACCCTCAGAAGCATCAGGAAACGCGCCGGGCTGTTTGATTTTTAAGGAGAGCACTCATGCAATACCCAATCTGTATCGAATGGGGCGATGACTTCACCGCCACCGGTATCCAGATCCCCGATATCCCCGGTGCAGTCACCGCCGGGGACAGTTTTGAAGAGGCCTACAAAGCCGCCGTGGAAGTTGCGCACATCATGCTGCAAGAGATCGCCGCAGAAGGTGGGACGATTCCGATGCCAACGTCGGTCGCCCGTTATCATGCCCATGAGGACTACGCCGGGATGGGCTGGGGCATGTTGGAGTTGGACGTCACGCCCTACCTGGGTAAGACCGAGAAGGTCAATGTGACCCTGCCCGGTTATGTCATCCAGCGCATCGACCGCTATGTGCGGGAGCACAAGGTCAAAAGCCGCTCGTCATTCCTGGCGGACGCGGCGTTGGAAAAACTGGTGCGATCCTAGGGCTATCAGGCGGTGTCAGGGTTGGAAGCGTGCGTTGTCGGATGAGCACGTTTTTTTTGCCCGCCTTTTTTCAGGCATGTTTGAGTGAGTTTCCTCATGTTTTAAATTAAGATTTTGATTAAGTTAAAGGGGTGTTTTACAAGATTTTTGCCTAGAAAAATCAACTTCATAGTGTTGTTGGTATGTCGGGAATAGTCGGCTGTTAACTGATTTTGTGTGTTTACTTTGCAGGTGTGTTCATTAAGTATTGTTGAAAAGAACTCGCGCTGGTGAAGAAGCCGTTAATTTGAGAATTTAATGGGCTGCCAATGGACTGGTCAGCGTTGATATTTCTCATACATGGACGAATGGCTGTTCACTGTTCAGAGTATTCATGATCATGCACTTTCCTGTCCGACAAACTTCACAGCAACCCCCTGTTCACCCGTCGCATTCCCTTTTGTCTGCGTTCGATAACGGCGCCTCGTACTGGACCAGCAAAAAGAGGTCGCTCAGCACCGCGCAGGCAGCGAAACATATCACTCGAGGTAACTTCAAGTTTCATGATCGAGATCGAGACAATAAAGTCGTGGTGGGCTTTAGTTTTTCCGGCGTCTTTACTGCGGCCCAGAAAGAGCGCGCCAGGCAGGCATTGAAGGCTTATGCCGATGTCGCCAACATTTCCTTTGTTGAAAACGGTGCCCAGGTCGATGGCTCTATCGTCATCAGAGGCATGCCAGGCTCCTGGTCGGGCCACGGAGAATTTCCCAACCGATACCAATCGAACGTAACGGCGAAAGTTGGGACGGCAGGCGCGGGCGCCAATCCTGGAGTGGGCAGTCATTTCATGTTCCTGTTGGCCCATGAGTTGGGGCACACCCTGGGCCTGCAACATCCGGGCGGTTACGACGGCGGTGGCACTTACGAGGCCAATGCCGATTATACGCAGGACACCAAGGCCCGCAGTGTCATGAGCTATTGGTCGGAGCGCAAGCAACCGGGTCATGACTTCAACGAACAACAACCCGCAGCGCCCATGATGGACGATATCGCGGCGCTCCAGCGCTCATACGGGGCGAATACGCGCACCCGTGCCACCGATACCGTGTATGGGTTCAACTCCAACACCGATCGTGCGCACTACAGCCTCAAGAGCGCCCGCGACAAGCCCGTCTTCTGCGTCTGGGATGGTGGAGGCGAGGACACCCTGGATTTTTCCGGCTTTGGCAATAAACAAAACATCAACCTCAATGCCGAGGCGTTTTCCGATGTGGGGGGGCTGCGGGGTAATGTGTCGATCGCCAGGGGCGTGATCGTTGAGAACGCTATTGGGGGCTCCAACAGCGATGTGTTGACGGGTAACAGCGCCAATAACCGCTTGAAAGGGGCTGGCGGCAGCGACACGCTGCGCGGCGGTGCCGGCGCCGACACCTTTGTATACGACCGCGTCAGCGACTCAACGCCCCAGGCTCCCGACTTTATTCAGGACTTCACCAGCGGTAGCGACAAAATCGACGTGGCCGGCGTACTGCGCGAGGCGGGGCTCACGTCGCTGAACTTCACGGATAGCTTCAGTGGTCGTGCCGGCGACGCGGTGCTCAGGCATGACACGGCAACCGGGCGCTCCACACTGGCGGTGGATACCACGGGAGATGGCACGGCAGATCTGTTGATCAGCAGCCAAGGCCAAATCAAACAGGAAGATGTGATCTGGAGCGGTGAGAGAGAGGTCGTGGCGGTGACGTCCACTCCAGCCACTGACCCCGAGCCGGAGCCTGAACAGGATCCTGTGCTTGACTCGACTTCAGAGCCGGATCCGCTTTCAACGCCCGGGCCCACACCCTGGTTTGGATCGCGGGTGGGCAAACAGATCGTTTCAGGGGTCTCGCGCTTCGCGAACTGGATATTCAGCTGGTTCCGGTGAACGCTTGGAAACTGTTGTCAATTGCAAGTATTGGAGTGTGAGTTTTTATAGGTTTGTTTATGGCGCATGCACGGCGTTTCAGTTGGTATGACTCACGTACTTGCTTGGCGTACTTCTCTGTGCGATTTTGCTTGTGTGTTCATGGTTTGTTTGTTTGCAAGTAACTGGTGTGAGTATTAGTTGTTGTTTCCTTTTTTAAAAGTCTAGCGAGTTGCTCATGAAGATATCAAATGTTTCCCCTGTTGCGAGCAGTAGCAGGATTATGGGTTCTGACAATTTAAAAACAGATGGCCATCCCACTTCATACACGACGGATCAAGCGGCGAAACATCTCACGCGAGGCGGTTACAAATGGCGAGATCGGAATAACGACGGAAAAATAGATCTTTCGTATACCTTGGATTCCAGATTCACCCCTCACCAGAAATCGCGGATCAAGGAGGGGCTTCGGTCCTGGGCGGAGGTGACCAACCTGTCGTTCAAGGAAAATGCCAAGGGGGCCGATGCCTCCCTCCGTATCTCACCCTTAGCGGGAGATAGAGGGGGAGTAGCGAGTCTGCCCAATAGCTTTTCGATCGGTACGGTCGACATCGGCACTCAGGGGGCTGATGGAAAGCTGGAACACGGGACTTTGTTTGATAAGGTAACAGTCCATGAAATTGGCCATTCCATCGGTCTTGAGCATCCCCACGACGACGGTCCGCCTTACCGAGAGGACTCAACCACCTACACCGCCATGAGCTACCACGATTCATCCTTTGGCGATTATCCTTACGGCGGCAAAAAAATCGCGGCCCCCATGATGCACGATATCGCCGCTGCGCAGAGGTTGTACGGGGCGAACACCCACACCCGAAAAACCAACACGGTCTACGGCTTCAACTCCAACACCGGTCGAGATTTCTACAGCCTGAAGAGCGCCAAGGACAAACCTGTTTTTTGCGTCTGGGATGCAGGTGGAACCGATACCCTGGACTTTTCCGGTTTCCGCCAGAAACAGAAAATCAATCTGAATGCTGAGTCCTTTTCGGATGTTGGCGGCCTGAAAAACAACGTCTCCATCGCCAAGGGCGTCACGTTGGAAAATGCGGTGGGTGGTTCCAGTGATGACAGCCTGATCGGTAACCCTATCGGCAACCGCCTCAAGGGCGGTGGCGGGGCGGACAAGCTCGAGGGCGGCGGCGGTGCGGATACGTTTGTCTATGACAGCATCGCAGACTCCACGCCTGAGTCCCCTGATTTGATCATGGATTTTGCCAGCGGTACTGACAGAGTCGACATCTCCACGCTATTGAAGCGCGCTGCTGTGAAGGTCCTCTACATTGTTGACCGATTCAGCGGGCGTGCGGGCGAGGCGGTATTGAGCCACGACGCGAGCAACGGGCAGGGACGCCTGGCGCTTGACCTGACAGGTAATGGGAAGCCTGATTTTCTGGTGAGCTGTAACGGGAAAATCCACTACAAGGATTTGATGGTCAACCCTGAACCTCCCACCTCAATTGAACCAGAGCCCGATTTGACGACAGCTCCGGAACCAGAGCCCAGCCCGCCGAGGACTAAAAGAGAGAACGCAGCAAAAGAGCAGGGGGGCGGCAAAACGCACTCTTACAGTTCGGCTTCTGAATCGAACTGCCAAAAGGTCGACACCTTGGAGGATTTCACCAGTGGCAAGGATAAAATCGATTTATCCAGGATGCTTGAAAAGTCGGGTGTTTCGCTGACACAGGTAGACAGGTTCACGGGAAAGGCCGGTGAGGCATTCATCATGAAATCAGACTGTGATGGCCTGTACTGGGTAGCCGTTGACCTGGACGGGGACAAATGCAGTGATTTTGTCGTCAATAGCCCTAACGTGATAAGCGCCGCAGACGTGGTGGGTATGAAGGTGAACCAGGCCTACGATCAGCAGTTATCCCGACGTAACTGATGGTCTTGCAAAAGGCGCGTCGCCGTTTGAAACGGCATCCAGTCAAAGCCGTCCGTCATTGCTGGCGGACGGCTTTGGCATAGCGAAACAAGCGCCTCAGGCAGTGGCCACCGAGGCTTCGCGTGAAGCGCTCAGGAACCGTAATAGCGCGATCAAGGGGAACGCACTGCCCACCAGCATTACACCCAGCCAGCCGCCGTGTTCATACACGCTGCTGGCAATCGCCGAGCCGAAGGCACCGCCGATGAAGATGCTGGTCATGTACAGCGCGTTCAGGCGGCTGCGGCTGTTGGCGTCGAGGGCGTAGATGGCGCGCTGGCCGAGCACCATGTTCATCTGCACGCAGAAGTCCAGGACCACGCCAGTCACGGCCAGGCCAATCACGCTGTACAGCGGGTGCACGAAGGCCGGCAGGAAGCTCAACGCGGCGAACAACATGGCCAGCAGCGAAGCGCGGTGGGTGTGACCGGCATCGGCCAGGCGACCGGCGATGGGTGCGGCTATGGCGCCCAGTGCGCCGACCAGGGCGAACAGGGCGATCTCGCTTTGGCTCAGGCCATGGTTACGCGCCAGTTCCAGTGGGGCGGCGGTCCAGAACAGGCTGAAGGTGGCAAACATGCAGCCCTGGTAGAACGCCCGTTGACGCAGCACCGGTTGCTCACGCAGCAAGGTGCCGAGGGAGCGCAGCAGTTGACCATAGCTGGCAGAGTGATCCGGCTGACGCTTGGGAATGGTCAGCATCAACACCACACTGATAAACGCCATCAGCGCCGCCGCCGCCATGAACATCGCCCGCCAGCCGAAGTGGTCCGCGACCACGCTGGACACCGGCCGCGCCAGCAGGATGCCCAGCAACAGGCCACCCATGATGCTGCCGACCACACGGCCCCGGGATTCGGCGGGCGCCAGGTGCGCGGCCAGCGGAATCAGGATCTGCACCGACACCGAACTGAAGCCGATCAGCAGCGACACCAGCAGGAACAGGTTCGGCTGCTCGGTGACCGCTGCGCCCAGCAGGCTGGCGATAGCGATCACGGTAGTGGCGATCATCAGCTTGCGGTTTTCCAACAGGTCGCCCAGGGGTACCAGGAAAAACAGCCCCAGGGCGTAGCCGATTTGCGTCAGTGAAACGATCAGGCTGGCCATGGCCGGCGTAAGGCCGATGTCCGGCGCGATCAGCTCGATGATGGGTTGCGCGTAGTAGATGTTGGCAACGATGGCGCCGCAGCAAAACGCAAACAGCATCACCATGCTCCGGGTCATGGTGCTTGTAGCGTGGGAAGTAGCGTTCATGGTGTTCTCATAAAAGCGAAGGAAGTGGGGCGAGCCTAAAGACAACACCGTAGCCCGGGTAGGCCGCTGGTAGTGATAACACTCATGCCCGGTAATGATGAGTGAATCGTTAACTTTCTGCGCGAAGGCTGATGATACATTCAGGCACCACTGCTGAAACAGGAAATCCATTGCAATGAAGATCACGTTGAACAAGATGCTCCTGGCTTCCACGCTGGCCGCCGCCATGGCCGTGGGCCTGGCCCAGGCTGCCGAGACGCCTCGCGTGGGCGTACGCGGCGCCATCACGGCGATGGACGGCGATGCGATGCACGTCAAGGTCAACAGCGGCGAAGAGGTGGTCGTGCACTTGACCAAAGACACCCAGGTGCGCGCGGTCACCCTGGCCAAAATCGATGAGATCAAGCCGGGCAGCTACATCGGCTCGGCCGCGATGCCCAACGACGATGGCAGCCTTACCGCGCTGGAAGTGCACGTGTTCCCGCCAGCCATGGCCGGCACCGGCGACGGGCACCGCGCGTTTGATTTGAAAGAAGGCAGCAGCATGACCAATGGCACCGTCGGCGACCTGGTAGTGAGCAACGGGCGCACGCTGACGGTGAAATACAAAGGCGGCGAGCAGAAGATCGTGGTGCCGGAAGATGTGCCGATCGTCAACCTGGAGCCGGGTGACCGCGGCCTGCTCAAGCCGGGCGTGAAGGTGGTACTGTTTGCCGCGCAGGGCGCGGATGGAACGATCACGGCCCAGGCGATCTCCGCCGGTAAGGATGGCGTGACACCACCGATGTAACGGCCAGACACAGAGCCAAATGCGGGAGGGGGCTTGCCCCTCCCACATATCAATTACTGGCCGCTGTAGATCTGGTCGAACACCCCACCATCATTGAAGTGGGTCTTCTGTACGGTACGCCAGTCTCCAAAGGTCTTCTCTACCGACAGGAAGTCGACTTTCGGGAAGCGATCGGTGTACTTGGCCAGCACCTTCGGATCACGCGGGCGCAGGTAGTTGTTGGCCGCGATTTCCTGGCCTTCCGGCGACCACAGGTACTTCAGGTAGTCTTCGGCCGCCACGCGGGTGCCTTTCTTCTCGACCACTTTGTCGACCACCGACACCGGCGGCTCGGCTTCGGCGGAGACGCTCGGGTAAATCACTTCGAACTGATCACGGCCGAATTCGCGGGCGATCATTTCCGCTTCGTTCTCGAAGGTCACCAGCACGTCGCCGATCTGGTTGGTCATGAAGGTGGTGGTGGCGGCACGGCCACCGGTGTCCAGTACCGGCGCTTGCTTGAACAGCTTGCCAACAAAGGCCTTGGCCTTGTTTTCGTCACCGCCGTTCTTCAGCACATAACCCCAGGCCGACAGGTAGGTGTAGCGGCCATTACCCGAGGTTTTCGGGTTGGGCACGATCACTTGAACGCCATCCTTCAACAGGTCCGGCCAGTCTTTCAGGGCTTTGGGGTTGCCTTTGCGCACGATGAAAACGGTGGCCGAGGTGAACGGCGCGCTGTTGTTCGGCAGGCGGGTGACCCAGTTGTCCGGCACCAGTTTGCCGTTGTCCACCAGGGCGTTGATGTCGGTGGCCATGTTCATGGTGATCACATCGGCCGGGAGGCCGTCGATGACCGAGCGTGCTTGCTTGCTGGAGCCACCGAAGGACATCTGCAGCGTCAGTTTGTCGTTCGGGTGCTCGGCTTCCCAGTGTTTCTGGAAGGCGGCGTTGTAGTCCTTGTAGAAGTCGCGCATCACGTCGTAGGAGACGTTGAGCAGTGTGACGGGGGCAGCCTGGACGGCGCCCGCCAGGGCAAGGCCGGCGGCCAGAAGAGAGGCGCTAAGGAGTTTTTTCACTGCTCATTCCTTGTTGTTCGAGAAGGTTGCTGATTGAGTGGGGGCAATTTGCCAGCGACTATAGCTGGCGTCGCATAGACGCTTAAAGATTAAAACGAACTTTGCTTATTCCACTTTCTTGAAAAGATGACTGCCACAGCGTGAGCAGAACGCTGCGTTTGGCTCATGACTGTCTTTCTTGCACACCGGGCAGTCATGCTGCAATTGTTCACCGCGCATGGCACTGGCCAGTTCGGCGGTGAAAATCCCGGTGGGCACGGCGATGATCGAGTAACCGGTGATCATCACCAGGGACGAAATCACCTGGCCCAGCGGGGTCTTGGGCACGATGTCGCCAAAGCCCACCGTGGTCAGGGTCACGATGGCCCAGTAGATGCCCTTGGGAATACTGGTAAAGCCGTGCTCCGGGCCTTCGATCACGTACATCAGGGTGCCGAACACCGTCACCAGGGTGCACACGCTGACCAGGAACACCACGATCTTCTGCTTGCTGCCGCGCAGCGCCGCCATCAGGTAGTTGGCCTGCTTGAGGTAGGGGCTGAGCTTGAGCACGCGGAAGATCCGCAGCATCCTGATGATGCGGACGATCAGCAGGTACTGCGCGTCGCTGTAATACAGCGCAAGGATACCGGGCACGATGGCCAGCAAATCCACCAACCCATAAAAGCTGAAGGCGTAGCGCAAGGGTTTGGGCGAACAGTACAGCCGCAGCCCGTACTCGATCAGGAAGATGAGGGTGAACCCCCACTCGATGTACGCCAGCACGTCGGCGTAGTTCTGGTGAATCTGGTCAATGCTGTCGAGCATCACGATCACCAGGCTGGCGAGGATGATCAGCAGCAGGATGCCATCGAAGCGCCGCCCGGCGACTGTGTCACTTTGAAAAACCATGACGTAGAGCCGTTGGCGCCAGTCGTTGTTGCTGTCCATAAAGCCCGCCTGAATCGAATATCGAGCAAGCCTAGGGGGATTCGAAGGGGCTGTCCATGCGGGGTTTCTGAAGCACTCGAACACCTGCGCGTATCAGCCAGCAGGCGAGTATGAATGGCGCGGTCAACGCGGGCAGGTGCAGGGCCGCAAAGCCCGGTGTGAGGAGGATCGCCAGCAGGATACCGAGCAGCGGCAACCAGGGTTGGCGACGCATCTGGCTCAATGCCATGGCCGCCAATGCCGGGTTGTAGCTGTGCAGGCCGAGGAGGGCGCCCGCAGGTTCGTCCAGCCACAGCGCAAGCAGCACACCGACGCTGGCACCGATCAGCGCCCATACAGCGGCGCGGCGGTTGGCCAGCCACAGACCCAGTGCAATCAGCGCGCCCGCCACTGGTTGGTCCAGCAGCATGATCTGCGCAAGCCCGGTAAAAGGCGCCGTGAGGATAGCCAAGGTGTCGGGTTCGCCCAGGGCAAACGTGTTCTGCGGCACCGTGCCCAGCAACAACCAGCCCAGGCCGACAAAAGGCACCGTGTAAGCGGGCAAGTCATTGGGCTGGTCGGCGTGTTTCAACCATTGCCGTGTCAACATCGCCGCCAGTCCGCCGCACGCCAGGATCAGCGGCGGCAACAACGCCGACCAGGCAAAGTGCTGGCTGATCAATAAGCCCAGCAGAACGCCGTTGTAGCTGTAAAGGCCGGCCTGGCGTTCGGCCTTGGGATAACCGCGACGCTGGGCCGTGAGCAACCCCGCCACGCCACCCAGCAGCGCCCCGCCGAACAAGGCCGGGGCGCCGATCAGGATCGCCAGCAGGCACAGCAGGCCGCACAGCGGCTGGCGCTGCAGGAAGATCTGGCTGAAGCCGTTGAGCAGCGCTTCGGCCCAGTCAGGGCAGGATGGGTTGTGCATGGTGATTAATCAGTGGGACCGAGTTGTTCCCATCGGAGGCAAGCCCCCTCCCACACTTGATTGGGTTCACAGATCCGAATGTGGGAGGGGGCTTGCCCCCGATGAGGGCCTTACAGACGCTAAATCAGCGTCTCGATACGCAGCGAGTTGGTCGACCCCGGCTGCCCGAACGGCACCCCCGCCGTAATCACCAACGTATCCCCACGCTCCGCCATGCCCTGTGCCTGGGCTATCTCCAGTGCCGTGGAGCACACCTCATCCACTTGGCGCAGGCGGTCATTGACCACCGAGTGCACGCCCCACGCCACGCTCAAGCGCCGCGCCGTGGACAGGTTCGGCGTAAGGTTGAGGATCGGCGCCACTGGCCGCTCCCTGGCCGCGCGCAGGCTGGAACTGCCCGACTCGCTGTAGTTCACCAGCACCGCCACCGGCAGGATGCTGCTGATGCGGCGGATCGCACAGCTGAGTGCGTCCGACACCGTGGCATCCGCCTTGGGCCGGTTGACGTCGAGCTGGGTCTGGTAGTCCGGGCCGTTTTCCACCTGACGGATGATCTTGCTCATCATCTGCACGGCTTCCAGCGGGTACTCGCCGGACGCCGTTTCCGCCGACAGCATCACCGCGTCCGCGCCTTCGGCCACGGCGTTGGCGACATCGGTGACTTCGGCACGGGTCGGCGCCGGCGAGAAGCGCATCGACTCCAGCATCTGTGTGGCCACCACCACCGGTTTGCCCAGTTGGCGGCAGGTACGGATGATGTCTTTCTGGATCTGCGGCACGCTCTCGGCTGGCACTTCCACGCCCAGGTCGCCCCGGGCCACCATGATGGCGTCGCTCAGTTCGGCGATTTCTCGCAGGTGCTGCACAGCCGAGGGCTTTTCGATCTTGGCCATCAGGAAGGCCTTGTCGCCGATCAGCTCGCGGGCTTCGCGGATATCCTCCGGGCGCTGCACAAACGACAGCGCCACCCAGTCCACGCCCAGTTCCAGGCCGAAGCTCAGGTCGCGCCGATCCTTGGCGGTCAGTGGGCTGAGTTCCAACAGGGCTTGTGGGACGTTCACGCCTTTGCGGTCCGACAGTTCGCCACCATTGAGCACGGTGGTGTCGATGGCGTCAGTATGTTTGGTGATGACCCGCAGACGCAGCTTGCCGTCATCCAGCAGCAGGTCCATGCCCGGCTCCAGCGCCGCGATGATTTCCGGGTGGGGCAGGTTGACCCGGCGCTGGTCGCCCGGCGTCGGATCCAGGTCAAGGCGCAGGGCCTGGCCGCGCACCAGTTGCACCTTGCCCTCGGCAAAACGCCCGACTCGCAGCTTCGGCCCCTGTAAATCCATGAGGATGCCCAACGGGTAATTCAGCTGGCGCTCGACCTGGCGGATCCATTGGTAGCGCTGGGCGTGGTCGGCATGATCGCCGTGGCTGAAATTGAGCCGGAAGATATTCACCCCGGCTTCCACCAGTTCGCGGATGTCATCGATACCGTCGGTGGCCGGGCCCAGGGTGGCGAGGATTTTGACCTTCTTGTCAGGCGTCATGTTGGGCAGTCTCAAGGATCAGGATGGCGCGGAAGTCGTTGACGTTGGTGCGCGTCGGCTCGGTGACGATCAACCCGTCGAGGGCGGCGAAATAGCCGTAGCCGTTGTTGTTGTCCAATTCGTCGCTGGCCGACAGGCCGAGGGCTTCGGCGCGGCGGTAACTGCAGGGGGTCATGATGGCGCCGGCGTTGTCTTCCGAGCCGTCGATACCGTCGGTATCACCGGCCAGGGCGTATACGCCGGGCAGGCCCTTGAGGCTATCGGTGAGGCTCAGCAGGAACTCCGCGTTGCGCCCGCCACGGCCAGTGCCGCGCACGGTGACGGTGGTTTCGCCACCGGAGAGAATCACGCATGGCGCCGCCAGCGGCTGGCCGTGTTGCACGATTTGCCGGGCAATGCCGGCGTGTACCTTGGCCACGTCCCGCGCTTCGCCTTCCAGGTCGCCGAGGATCAATGGGCTGAACCCGGCCTGGCGCACTTTCACCGCCACGGCTTCGAGAGATTGCTGCGGGCGGGCGACCAATTGGAAGTGGCTGCGCGAGAGCACCGGGTCGCCGGGCTTGACGGTTTCCGAGGCCGGGTCTTGCAACCAATTGCGCACCGAGGCGGGAACGTCGATGTGGTAGCGCTTGAGGATCGCCAGGGCCTGTTGCGAGGTGCTCGGGTCGCCCACCGTGGGCCCGGAGGCAATCACCGTGGCCTGATCGCCGGGTACGTCGGAAATCGCATAGGTGTAGACCGTCGCCGGCCATGCGGCTTTCGCCAGGCGGCCGCCCTTGATTGCGGAGAGGTGCTTGCGCACGCAATTCATCTCGCCGATGGTCGCGCCGGATTTGAGCAGGGCTTTGTTGATGGCCTGTTTGTCGGCCAGGGTGATGCCTTCGGCGGGCAGTGCCAGCAAGGCGGAACCGCCACCGGACAGCAGGAAGATCACGCGGTCGTCTTCACCGAGGTTACCGATCAATGCCAGAACGCGCTTGGCCACCGCGAGGCCCGCCGCATCGGGCACCGGGTGCGCGGCTTCGACCACTTCGATTTTTTTGCAGGGTGCGCCGTGGCCGTAACGGGTGACCACCAGGCCGCTGACGTCGCCCTGCCAGCAGTTCTCCACGACCAGCGCCATGGCGGCGGCCGCCTTGCCGGCGCCGATCACGATCACACGGCCGCTGCGGTCGGCGGGCAGGCAGGGTTCAAGGACTTGCCGGGGGTGGGCGGCGTCGATGGCTGTGGCAAACAGCGCGCGAAGCAGGTGTTGCGGATCGACCGACATAAGCGGGCTCCCGGGGATTTTTGTTATTAGAGGTGCGTCAATTTCAGGCTTGGAATGGGGTCAAATGGTGGGAGGGGGCTTGCCCCCGATGGCATTCTTTCATTCAACATTTTTGTCGGTTGATACACCGCTATCGGGGGCAAGCCCCCTCCCACATTTGACTGCAGCTCATCAGGGGTTATTTATCGCGAATCGAGAAGTTCGCCATATGCTCCAGGCCCTTGATCAGCGCCGAATGGTCCCAGTTGCCGCCGCCAATCGCGGCGCAAGTGCTGAACACCTGTTGCGTACCGGCGGTGTTCGGCAGGTTGATTCCCAGCTCCTTGGCCCCGGCCAGTGCCAGGTTGAGGTCTTTCTGGTGCAGGTTGATACGGAAGCCCGGATCAAAGGTGCCCTTGATCATGCGTTCGCCATGCACTTCGAGGATTTTCGACGAGGCAAAGCCGCCCATCAGGGCTTCACGCACCTTGGCCGGGTCGGCACCGTTCCTGGACGCGAATAACAATGCTTCGGCCACCGCCTGGATATTCAGCGCCACGATGATCTGGTTGGCGACCTTGGCGGTCTGGCCATCGCCATTGCCGCCCACCAACGTGATGTTCTTGCCCATGGCCTGGAACAGCGGCAAGGCGCGTTCGAAGGTCTGCGGCTCGCCACCGATCATGATGCTCAGGGTGCCGGCCTTGGCGCCGACTTCGCCACCGGACACGGGCGCGTCCAGGTACTGCGCGCCGGTCTCGTTGATCTTCGCGGCGAATGCCTTGGTGGCAGTGGGGGAGATCGAACTCATGTCGATCACCACCTTGTTCGGCGACAGGCCTGCGGCGACGCCGTCCTTGCGGAACAGCACGTCATCCACCTGAGGTGTATCCGGCACCATCACGATGATGAACTCGGCTTCCTGCGCCACCTGCTGCGGGTTGGCCAGGGCCACGGCGCCAGCGTCGATCAGCGCTTGCGGGGCCTTGCCGTGGTGCTCGGAGAGGAACAGTTGGTGGCCTGCTTTCTGCAGGTTCGCGGCCATGGGTTGGCCCATGATGCCGGTGCCGATGAATCCGATTTTAGCCATGAAAGAATCCTCTTTTTATTAGATGGCGTTATGGGTTTTCAACCAACCCAAACCCGCTTCGGTGGTGGTCAACGGCTTGTATTCACAGCCGACCCAACCCGTGTAGCCGATGCGGTCCAGATGCTCGAACAGGAAGCGGTAGTTGATCTCACCGGTGCCCGGCTCGTTACGCCCCGGGTTGTCCGCCAACTGGATATGGTTGATCTCGCCCAGGTGCGCGGCCATGGTGCGGGCCAGGTCGCCTTCCATGATTTGCATGTGGTAGATGTCGTACTGCAGGAACAGGTTGTCGCTGCCGACCTGTTCGCGAATCGACAGGGCCTGCGCCGTGTTGTTCAGGTAGAAGCCAGGGATGTCGCGGGTATTGATCGCTTCCATCACCAGCTTGATGCCCACCGCTTGCAGTTTTTCAGCGGCGTACTTGAGGTTGGCGACGAAGGTTTTTTCCAGGGTTTCGTCATCAACGCCGTGTGGGCGGATGCCTGCCAGGCAGTTGATCTGGGTGTTGCCCAGCACCTGGGCGTAGGCGATGGCCAGCTTGACCCCGGCGCGAAACTCTTCGACGCGGTCCGGGTGACACGCCAGGCCGCGTTCACCCTTGGCCCAGTCACCGGCCGGCAGGTTGAACAGCACCTGGGTCAGGCCGTTGGCGTCGAGCTGCGCCTTGATTTCAGCGGAACTGAATTCATACGGGAACAGGTATTCGACCCCTTGGAAACCGGAATCGGCAGCCGCTTTGAAGCGGGCAAGGAAGTCCTGTTCGGTAAACAGCATGGACAGGTTGGCGGCGAAACGCGGCATAGGGTTCTCCTTAATCGAGCAGGGAAATGGCAGTCGGCGCATCATTGCCGACCAGCGCCAGATCTTCGAATTCATTGACGGCGTTGATCTCGGTGCCCATGGAAATATTGGTCACGCGCTCCAGAATAATCTCAACGATCACCGGCACCTTGAATTCTTCGATCATTGCCTCGGCGCGGCGCAGTGCCGGCGCGATCTGGCCTGGCTCGAACACGCGCAGGGCCTTGCAACCCAGGCCTTCGGCGACGGCCACGTGGTCTACGCCATAACCGTTGAGCTCCGGGGCGTTGAGGTTGTCGAAGGACAGCTGCACGCAGTAGTCCATTTCAAACCCACGCTGGGCCTGGCGGATCAAGCCCAGGTAGGAGTTGTTCACCACCACGTGGATATACGGCAGCTTGAACTGCGCGCCCACGGCCAGTTCTTCGATCATGAACTGGAAGTCGTAGTCGCCGGACAGCGCCACCACCTTGCGGCTCGGGTCGGCCTTGACCACGCCGAGGGCGGCGGGGATGGTCCAGCCCAATGGGCCGGCCTGGCCGCAGTTGATCCAGTGGCGTGGCTTGTACACGTGCAGGAACTGCGCGCCGGCAATCTGCGACAGGCCGATGGTGCTGACGTAGCAGGTGTCTTTGCCGAACACCTGGTTCATTTCTTCATACACACGTTGTGGCTTGACCGGTACGTTGTCGAAGTGCGTCTTGCGGTGCAGGGTGGCCTTGCGCTGCTGGCAGTCGTGCAGCCAGGCACTGCGATCCTTGAGTTTGCCGGCAGCTTTCCACTCGCGGGCCACTTCAATGAACATTGTCAGGGCGGAGCCGGCGTCGGAGACGATGCCCAGGTCCGGGGTGAAGACGCGGCCAATCTGCGTGGGCTCGATGTCGACGTGAATGAACGTGCGGCCCTCGGTGTACACCTCCACCGAACCGGTGTGACGGTTGGCCCAGCGGTTACCGATGCCCAGCACCACGTCCGACTTGAGCAGCGTCGCGTTGCCATACCGGTGGGAGGTTTGCAGGCCGACCATGCCGACCATCTGCGGATGATCGTCAGGGATGGTGCCCCAGCCCATCAGGGTCGGGATCACTGGGATGCCGGTCAACTCAGCGAATTCCACCAGCAGCTCGCTGGCGTCGGCGTTGATCACGCCACCACCACTCACCAGCAGCGGGCGCTCGGCCTGGTCCAGCAGGGCCAGGGCTTTTTCCACCTGCAAGCGGGTGGCCAAAGGCTTGGCGAGGGGCAGCGGCTGGTAGGCGTCGATGTCGAATTCGATCTCGGCCATCTGCACGTCGAAGGGCAGGTCGATCAGCACCGGGCCGGGGCGGCCGGAGCGCATTTCATAGAAGGCTTTCTGGAAGGCATACGGCACTTGGCCGGGCTCCAGGACAGTGGTTGCCCACTTGGTCACCGGCTTGACGATGCTGGTGATGTCCACGGCCTGGAAATCTTCCTTATGCATGCGGGCGCGGGGCGCTTGCCCGGTGATGCACAGGATCGGGATGGAATCGGCCGAGGCGCTGTAAAGACCCGTGACCATGTCGGTGCCCGCCGGGCCCGACGTGCCGATGCACACGCCGATGTTGCCGGCCTTGGTGCGGGTGTAGCCCTCGGCCATGTGGGAGGCGCCTTCAACGTGGCGAGCAAGGACGTGATCGATGCCACCCACCTTCTGCAAGGCCGAATACAGCGGGTTGATCGCGGCGCCTGGGATACCGAAGGCGGTGTCTACGCCTTCACGGCGCATGACAAGGACGGCGGCTTCGATTGCTCTCATTTTGCTCATTATTTTGGTGCCTCTTGCGTTTTGTAATTGTATACAAGTGGTGTCTGTCCAAAGTGTATTCACGGCGGGCTGCGCAGGTCAATGCATTTTATAAACTGGCCTTTGCGTTCGTCGGAACGGCTTTTTTCGACGTATGGAGCTTTTGTGCGAAAATATTGTATACAAAAATAAAAGTCATTGTGTTCTATTTGTCGGGTGGAGCATCTGATCATTCAGACCTGCACCGCGTTCCCAATAACAAAAGAAGGACGGCACCATGAGCGCTTTAACCTTGAAAATTGCCACCCAACTGGCCAGTCAGGCCCTTGCTGCAGGGCGCAGTGTTGCGGCGGCGCCGCTGACCATCGCGGTACTCGACAGCGGCGGTCACTTGATCGCCCTGCAACGGGAGGACGGCGCGAGCTTGCTGCGCCCGCAGATCGCCATTGGCAAGGCCTGGGGGGCGATTGCCCTGGGCAAGGGGTCACGCCTGCTGGCGCTGGACGCGCAGCAACGTCCGGCCTTTATCGCCGCATTGAACAGCCTGGGGCAGGGCAGTGTGGTGCCAGCGCCGGGTGGGGTGTTGATTCGAAGTCAGGAAGGTGTGGTGCTGGGCGCGATCGGGATCAGCGGGGATACGTCGGATATTGATGAGCAGTGTGCGATCACGGCGATCGAGGGGGTGGGGTTGATGGCGGATGCCGGGGTGTCAGCTTGATTCTGTGTTGACTTGCCCCCGATTGGCACACACACACACGGTGTGTCAGTCCGGCTCACAGCCCTTGAGCACCAACCGGATAATGGTCTGCGCCGCCGCCTCGTAATCCGCTTCATCCAACTTGGCCTTGCCGGTCACTGCCGAGATCTGCCAGTCGAAATCCGCGTAGGTCTGTGTGGCCGCCCAGATGCTGAACATCAAGTGATTGGGGTCAATCGCCGCGATCAGGCCACGATCCACCCAATCCTGGATGCACGCGATGTTGTGTTTGGCCTGGGCATTCAGTTGCTCGACCTGATCAGCGCTCAGGTGCGGCGCGCCGTGCATGATTTCGCTGGCGAACACCTTGGAGGCAAACGGCAGGTCGCGGGAAATGCGTATTTTCGAGCGGATGTAGTTGCTCAGGACTTCCTTGGGGTCGCCCTGCGGATTGAATGGCGTGGAGGCGGCCAGGATCGGCTCGATGATGCTTTCGAGCACCTCGCGGTAGAGGTTGTCCTTGGACTTGAAGTAGTAGTAGACGTTGGGCTTGGGCAGGCCGGCCTTGGCGGCGATGTCGCTGGTTTTGGTCGCGGCGAAGCCCTTGTCGGCGAACTCCTCGCTCGCCGCCCGCAGGATCTTTTCTTTGTTGCGCTCGCGAATGGTGCTCATAAACCTGGAGTTTCCTTGCCAAGACTGGCGGTTGCGCATGGTAGCACCGGCTATCCGCGCGCCTCAACAATCTGCCCGTCGGGCCTTGCGCCGCGTTATGCTCGCGCCATCTCACTCTTACGGAAGCCCGATTCATGGCAGGAAGCAGCTTGTTGGTGTTGATCGACGATATCGCCGCGGTACTCGATGACGTTGCCCTGATGACCAAGATGGCGGCGAAGAAGACCGCCGGGGTGCTGGGCGATGACCTCGCGCTCAATGCCCAGCAGGTCTCCGGCGTGCGCGCCGAACGGGAAATCCCCGTGGTGTGGGCGGTGGCCAAGGGCTCCTTCGTCAACAAGTTGATCCTGGTGCCCGCAGCGCTGTTGATCAGTGCGTTCGCGCCGTGGGCGGTGACGCCGTTGTTGATGCTCGGCGGCGCCTACCTGTGTTTCGAAGGTTTCGAGAAACTCGCGCACAAGTTTCTGCACAGCAAGGATCAGGACCAGGCTGAACATGCGCAGTTGGTCGAGGCCGTGGTCGATCCGGCAACCGACCTGGTGGCCTTCGAAAAGGACAAGATCAAGGGTGCCATTCGTACCGACTTCATCCTTTCCGCCGAAATCATCGCCATCACCCTCGGCACAGTGGCCGATGCGCCGCTGATGCAGCAGGTGATCGTGCTGTCCGGCATTGCCATCGTCATGACGGTGGGCGTCTACGGACTGGTGGCCGGTATCGTCAAGCTGGATGACCTGGGCCTGTGGCTTACCCGCAAGCCCGGTCAGGTGGCGCGCAGTATCGGCGGTGCCATCCTGCAAGCGGCACCGTACATGATGAAAAGCCTGTCGGTGATCGGAACGGCGGCGATGTTCCTGGTCGGCGGTGGGATTCTTACCCATGGCGTGCCGGTGGTGCATCACTGGATTGAAACGGTCAGCCGGGGTGCGGGCGGGGTGGCGTGGTTGGTGCCGGTGGTGCTGAACGGCATTGCGGGAATTGTTGCGGGGGCAGTGGTGCTGGCAGTGGTCAGCGCAGTGCGCAAGCTCTGGAACGCCGCGAAGGCTTGATCCGTTGGCAATAAAAAAGGCCATTCATTCGAATGGCCTTTTTGCGGACAGATTTTCTGAGTGACGTGCTGGACCTGTCAGGTGTTGCTGGCGCAGGCTTCTACTCATCGAGACGGGACGCGCTCAATCCTGGCGGGTGAGCCATTCAAGGAGTTTTTCAGCTTCAGCACCTCGCCTGCCAAACAAAGAGTGAAATTCCACTGGTGTCAAGAAGTCGTCTGTCGTTATTTTACAGGTTCACCAAAAATCGCCCAGCTCATAAGAACATCTGCTTCTGAGCCCGGCAGGGTCAGTTCGTCAATACTGTGGGGACGTATCTTTCTGTCTATTAGTCTATTCGGAGGAGGGAAGTCGATTTCTTGGTTAC
The DNA here is from genome assembly GCF_058787615.1 of Pseudomonas sp. FW305-3-2-15-C-LB1. Taxonomy (NCBI): domain Bacteria; kingdom Pseudomonadati; phylum Pseudomonadota; class Gammaproteobacteria; order Pseudomonadales; family Pseudomonadaceae; genus Pseudomonas; species Pseudomonas sp. FW305-3-2-15-C-LB1. The sequence continues at coordinate 54,891 of NZ_JBYSZX010000018.1, forward strand.
CTGCGGTAGAAGACGTTCCGCCTTTTTTATCGATTGGGATAAGAATCTCTTTTTCAAATCGGTCCAATATTTTCGCCTGCGCCTTCTTGCTGAGCCCCGTCGCGTCCCAGTCACCTATTCGCGCCTTAATCGCGTCGATTAAACGAATTATTGTTAATTTCTTTGTTTGAGGATCTATGTACTCGATTTCCTCGTTCATACGGTGCTTGATTGACGAATAATAAGGCCCGTTTTTTATTTGTTCAGGGCTGCGGAGTCTTTCTTTGGGGGCAGTCGCGGGTGGGTGATCTTTTGGTAGTTCTTTGGAGGTGAGGTATTCATAGAACTTTTCAAGTTCAGAGCCCGGTTTAGCCAATTCAGACACTAAGTGATATGGCCCAGCGTTAATAAACGTTCGACCTCCGTCGATTTTTTGATTACCGTTTTGATCAAAATGTTTGATTGTTTCGTTGGCTTTCTGACGGGAAGTCTCCCTCTCTTCAACGCTGCGACTCTTATCATCCCAGTCACCTACCTGCCTCTTTAACAAGTCGATGGGTTTGGATACCGCATACTTTTTAGTCACCGGATCAAAGTGAATGATGGGATAGGAGAGTTCGTGGCGTAGAGACGAAAGATAAGGGGTTTTTTCTGCTTTCTCATTTTTCACGTGGTCGCAACGATTCGAAGGCTGTGAAGGCAATGAGGGTTCCGTATAAAAAAACTTTTGAGCGGCGGGGGCTATAGAAAACGGCATGTGATAATCCTTGTGTGATTTTGAATGTAGCGGATATTGAAGGTCAAGCTGGAGTCCATTTGCTGTCCTCGCAAAGTGATTGGTGGGTGAGGCGGCGACAGTTCCTGACGTGTATGGTTTGTAATATTTATAAGAAAGGCATTTTCCCTCGTATGGAATGTGTCGTTGCAGTCGTGGGAAGAATGTAAAGCTATTTGGCGTGAGAGGTATTGGTTGTAGGGTGTTCTGTTGGCAATAAAAAGGCCATTCAATCGAATGGCCTTCTAAGAAGTGTTTGCCTACCGTCTGTAAGTTATGCTTCGCGAAGTCTTATCGCCGGTTAACGATATCGCCCGACAACGCTTCTTCTCCCCTTTCGCAATAATCCAATAAACGCATGAATTCCGAATTTGCGTGTACGGTATTGGAAATATAGCGAGACTCTAACGTCTGTCGATTGCGCATGACGCCATCGATTTTATTGTCGTTTTGCTTGGAGTGAGCGCCGCCCATGCTGTCAATACTTTCAAGCACAACCAGTGCCTTGAACGCAAGGCTTAATCGCTGAAGCGGACTTAGAGATTTGTCGTTCCAATTGCCACCCAATTGTTTATAAAATTTATTAAGGTCCAGGAAGTGAGCCCCCTCTGGTTTTCCGCATTTGTCTAGAGTTGAAAAAAGAGGGTGTTCAAGGACCTGTTTAAGGAGGCGAAGATGGAATGTGTCTCGGTCATGACTGGTCACATGCTCGAGATGAACTGGGGCTGTTGAAATCGTAGCCGGAGGTGGAGGGGTAAAACTGGATGCGCTGTGGTCGTTTCTAATAGTGGTCATAAATAAACAACTCCATTTGATTAAGTATATTTTCTGTTTTTCTGGCGAGGCCGAAAAATGTATCGGTTGCGCAGTATTAGTGCGTTGCATGGCTGGGCGGTTCCATGAAAACGGCACGGCGCGAGGCGAGGTTTTTACTGGTTATGTTGAAATTCTTTGGCAATAAAAAAGGGCTCCCCGAATAACCGGGTAGCCCTGTATTTGCTGAATTTATGTTATTCGGCTATTTGTAACTTTCGAGACTCAGTATATATATACCGCACTTTCTCATATTCAAACGGCGAGTTCATCTGCCCGTACCGGAAGCTGGTCTGATAGCGTTTATCCACCGCACGCAACGCCCATATTTCCGGGTGGTTGGAGCTGACTTCCGACACGTTGAGGAAGTTGATCTGGGTTTCCGCGCCGTAGTCGACGATCAGGCCAGTGGTATCGCGCAGGTTGGATGGACCGAAGATCGGCAGCACCAGATACGCCCCGCCAGGCACGCCGTAGAAGCCCAGGGTCTGGCCGAAGTCTTCGCTCTGGCGCGGCAGGCCCATGGCGGTGGCCGGGTCCCACAGGCCGGCAATACCGAGGGTGGTGTTGACCAGCAGGCGCCCGGTGGTTTCCAGGGAGCGGTGGCCCTTGAGTTGCAGCAGGCTGTTCAACAGGTTGGGCACGTCGCCCAGGTTATTGAAGAAGTTGCTGACGCCGGTACGCAGGAAGCTGGGGGTCACATAGGTGTAGCCGTTGACCACCGGCAGGAACACCCATTGGTCGAAGCGGTAGTTGAAGTGGTACACGCGGCGGTTCCACGACTCCAGCGGGTCATACACGTTGAGTGCGGTGAGCGATGAGCGCTCGAACTCCCTCTGGTCCAGGCCTGGGTTGAACTTGAGCTTGCTCAGCGGTTCCTTGAAACCGTCGGCATCCACGTTGACCGGCTCATGGGCCTTGCTGTTGTCGGCATTGGCCACGCCTGCGCACATCAAGGCGGCAAGCAGCAGAAGATATTTAGCCACGGAAGAACTCCAGCATGGCGTCGGCGTTGACGCGGTAATTGAGGTTGCCGCAGTGGCCGCCCAGCGGGTAGACGGTCAAGCGATCGCCGAAGGTTTTACGCAGGAAACCGAGGTCGCCAGGGCCGAGGATCACATCGTCCGCGTTATGCATGACGGCGATTTTCGGGCTGTTGTGCAGGTAGTCCTTGAGGGCGTACAGGCTGACCTGGTCGACCAGTTGCAACAGGCTGCCCCCATCGGAGCGCGCGCGCCACATCGGGATCACTTGTTCGGTGAGGTAGCAATCGAAGTCGCATTGCAGCGCACGCTTGAGGAACGGCGTAAGGCTGGTGCCTTCGGTGATCGGGTACTTCGGCGGGATGATCAGGCCACGGCGGTTGATCAGGTCCGAAGTAAAGGCGATGTCGGCCGCTGAAAAACGGAACGAGGTGCCGATCAGCATGGCCATCTGTTCGTTGGTCAAGTGCTGCTTGGACTGCTGGAAGTCGTACAGCAGGGCGTCGTTGAGGTCGATGTAGCCCTTTTGCTGAAAGTAACGGGTCAGCTTGTTCAGCACCAGCTCATAGAAGGTGGTGGTGTTGTTGATGCCCTTGACCTCGGTCTGTACCAGCTTGTCGAGGTTGGTGATCGAGGTATAGAGGTTGACGGGCGGGTTCAGCAGCAAGACTTTCTTGAAGTTGAAGCTGCGACGGGTCTCGTCGAGCTTGGCCACAAACGCCGCATCCAGGCCGCCCAGGCTGTAGCCGGTGAGGTAGAAGTCGGTGACCGGCAACGAGGCGTTCTGCGCGCGCACGGCTTGCATCACGCGGTACATGTCTTCCGCGTCTTCCTGGGTGATCCCGGGGGTGGCGAAGCGCGAGGCGGCGCTGATGAAGTCGAAGCTGGTGGGCGACGACAGTTGCACCACATGGTAGCCGGCCTGGTAATACAGTTTCTTCAGGTATTCGTTGAGGCTGCTGTCAAACCGCGCGCCAGTACCGGCGATCAGGAAGATCAGCGGCGCCGCTCGGTCCTGCTTGGCGATGCGGTAGGTGAGTTTCTTCACCGCCCAGAAGTTGTCCGGCAGGCTGAACTCGCGCTCGGGGCGCATGTTCAGGGTGTAGTCGGATTGGTTGATCTCGTCATCGCTCGGCAACTTTGGCCGAAGATCGGGCGGTGTGGTGGCGATGGTCGCTTCAAACGGGTTGGTCAAAGGGTAGCCATAGCTGGCCTGGTCAATATCGACGGCCAGTGCTGACGCACTCAGAAATAGGCTGCCCAGCAGGGCAGCACAGCGCAAGGAACGGAGCATGACTTAATCCCTAGGAGGAAACGTGCTTAATGAAGTTCGCAGGCTATGACCACCGCGTCGTCGCCGAAGTGCCAGCACTCGGCACGAAAAGTCGGTAAATAACGTCGGAATCGGGGTAATAGTAGCGAGAAGATACACTTTGCCGCGCTTTGATGAATACTAATTGTGTGTATGCGCCTTGCTAACGGCTGTCGGAGCATTAAGCTGAGCGCCGTTTTTGCCTATCGGAGTGGCCCATGTCCCGTCGTTTACCGTTGATTTTGCTGCTTATTGCCCTGCCACTATGGTTGGCTGCCAGTTACGGTGCGCGCTATGGCTTTATGGAGGACGGCCAGTGGGTGGGCATTTGCGTGGATGAAGCCAGCCGCTGGGAATGCCAATTGCGTTCGAACCTTGGCCTGATGATCCACTTCAAGGTGCTGGGCTGGACCGCGCTGATCACGTCGGTGCTGGCGTTTTTTGTGCCTGGCCGCGTGGGCTGGGGGGTGGCGGTGCTGGGGATGACGTTCGGGTTGCCGGCATTGGCGTTGTATAACACCACGTTTGCGGTGTTTGCGGTGGTGATCGCGGGGTTGCGGTTGGTCAGGAAGCCCCGCGTTGCCTGATAGGGCCTCATCGGGGGCAAGCCCCCTCCCACATTGGTAATGCATTCACCTGTGGGAGGAAGCTTGCCCCCGATAGCGGTTTTAGACCTTGCGCACTCGCAAGCAGCGCCACAAGGCTGCCGTCATGAGCAGGCTCACTACCGCCCAACCCCAAGCCTGCTGGTTCAACAACCCTTCACGGTACAACTGCGGCGCAATACCCGCACCGATGATGAAGGCCAGCAAGGCAATCTCCCGGCGCGGTCCGGTCACCGGGCGCACCAGGTACACCAGGGCTGGCAACACCAGCGCGGCGCTCGGGAAGCTGCGGTAGCGCGGGTCAAACACCAGCGCCAGCATCATTACCGCCCCCGCAAAACCGGCAGTCGCCACCAGCCAGCCAGCGCGCTGCTCCAGCCAGTTGAATGCGCGTGCGCGCCAATCTTGCCGTGCGCTCAAGGCCAGGGCGGCATGGGCCAGCACCAGCAGGTTCAACACCACCAGCAAGCCTGCCCACACCCATTCATCGTTGAACCGCGCGGTGACGCGGGTCAGCTCGGCCCAGGTGCCGATGGAGCAGGCTGCCACGGCGCCCAGCAACGGCAGGGCGATCGCGGTGCGCGTGCTGTGCACACGGCCACCCAGAACCAGGGTGCCCAGCAGGATGATCCCGCCCACGCCGAGCCACAGCGGCCAGTACGGCACATTGGTCACGGGCCCCGCGAGGATGCCCTTGTCCTGCCGATTGGCATCGAACAGGCCCCAATAACCACCGACGGCACCTTCACTCGCACGCTTCCACGGCTGGTCAAAGGCCTCGATCAGGTTGTAGCGCCAGCCATTCGCCTCGGCCATGGCCACGAAACCCCGCATGAACCTGGCTTCGTTGACCCGGCTCGGCACGGCGGTTTCGCGCTGGCGACCTTCGCTGGGCCAGCCGGTTTCACCGATCAGGATGTCCTTGGGCGCGAATTTGTTGCCGAACGTCTGGCGCACATCGCCCACGTGCTTGAGCGCCTGGTCGATGCCGGAAGGGTCATCTTCCCAGTACGGCAGCAGGTGGATGGTCAGGAAGTCCACCGCCGGCGCGATTTCCGGGTGTTGCAGCCAGAATTCCCACACATCCGCATAGGTCACCGGCTGCTTGATCCGGCTTTTCACGGTCTGGATCAGCGTCACCAGCTGTTTGGCGGTGACTTCTTTACGCAGCAGCGCTTCGTTGCCGACGATCACCGAGGTCACTACGTCAGGGTTGGCGTTTGCTGCGGCGATCAACTCTTCGATTTCTTTCTCGGTCGCCACCGGGTCACTGCTGACCCAGGCGCCGGCCATCACCTTCAGTCCATGCTTGCGTGCCATCTCCGGCAAGGCTTCCAGGCCGGTCATGGAGTAGGTGCGAATGCATTCGAAGCGGGTAGCCAGCAGGGCCAGGTCGGCGTCCATGCGTTCCGGGCGCAGTGTGAAGGGCTGGTCAAACGGGGATTGGTCTTTATCGAACGGCGTGTAGGACGCGCACTGCATCTTGTGCGTGGCGCTGGCGACATCGGGCAGCACTACGGGGCGGCCGAGGCCATACCAGTAGCCGATCAGGGCCAGCAGGCCGAGGAGCAGGGCGCAGAAATAGAGCAGGGCAGGGAAGCGGGCAGTCGCGGGCATGGTCGGCTTATCTGGAGAGCAAAGGCGCGCATCTTACCCGGATTTGGGCCGTCCCAGTGGGGCCGCATAATTTTGACATGCAAAGTTCGGGCGGGATTTTGGCGTCAAGTCCTACAAAATGCCCTGCTGGCTATGTGATGTCGTTTCTTGCTTGTATGAGGTCGCTGACAGAGCAGGTCGAAGGGCGCGGCAGGTTGATGATCGAACTGTCAGCACTCCACTGATGCCGCAGACACCGGATCGATGCGCGTGACGGGGGCGCGGTGCACCACATAACAACAGGTTGACGTCGCTCGGCATCCGTCGGGCGCAGCACTTTCGGGGAAGTACGATGAAGATGCGACGACTCTTGGGCGCAGCTGCCACTCTGGTAGTTGCGATGAGCTCCACACTGGCCAGCGCCGACAGCAAAACCCTGAGCATCGGCTATGTGGACGGCTGGTCCGACAGCGTTGCCACCACGCACGTGGCGGCAGAGGTGATCAAGGCCAAGCTCGGTTATGACGTGAAACTGCAAGCGGTAGCCACCGGGATCATGTGGCAGGGCGTGGCCACCGGCAAGCTCGACGCCATGCTGTCCGCCTGGTTGCCGGTGACCCACGGTGAGTATTGGGCCAAGAACAAGGACAAGGTGGTCGACTACGGCCCCAACTTCAAGGATGCCAAGATCGGCCTGATCGTGCCGGAGTACGTCAAGGCCAAGTCCATCGAAGACCTCAAGACCGACACCACCTTCAAGAACAAGATCGTCGGTATCGACGCCGGCTCGGGCGTGATGCTCAAGACCGACGAAGCCATCAAGCAGTACGGCCTCGACTACAAACTGCAAGCCAGCTCGGGTGCGGCGATGATCGCCGAGCTGACCCGCGCCGAAGACAAACAGGAATCCATTGCGGTCACCGGTTGGGTGCCACACTGGATGTTCGCCAAGTGGAAACTGCGTTTCCTGGACGATCCAAAAGGGATTTATGGTGCTGCTGAAACCGTCAACAGCATCGGCAGCAAGGGCCTGGAGAAGAAAGCGCCGGAAGTCGCGGCCTTCCTGAAGAAATTCCAGTGGGCCTCCAAGGACGAAATCGGCGAAGTCATGCTGGCTATCCAGGAAGGCGCCAAGCCTGATGCAGCGGCCAAGGATTGGGTCGCCAAGCACCCTGAGCGCGTAGCCGAGTGGACCGGTAAGTAACAGCCCCTGATATGCCCTTGTGGGAGGGGGCTTGTCCCCGATAGCGATCTGTCAGCTATCGATGTACTGGCTGACACACTGCTATCGGGGGCAAGCCCCCTCCCACATTAATTTTGCCTCCCGCAAATCTCCCTGCGCCCCCGCAAACCCTCGCTACACTCGATCTAAGACTAAGGTCGTCTGGAACCTCTACGGCAGCCGCATACAGTGGATACGTTCCAATAATAAAAAAGCTGTGCTGCGAGGATAAAAACAATGAACGACAGCATTTACCTCTCGATTCAAAACAGCCCGCGTTTCAAGGAGCTGGTGAGAAAAAGGGAAAGGTTCGCCTGGATTCTCTCGGCGATCATGCTAGGGCTTTACTCCGCTTTCATCCTGTTGATCGCCTACGGGCCACAAGTGCTGGGGGCCAAGCTCAGCCCTGGTTCGTCGATTACCTGGGGCATTCCCCTGGGCGTCGGGCTGATTGTGTCCGCCTTCATCCTGACCGGCATCTACGTGCGCCGGGCCAATGGCGAGTTTGACGACCTGAACAATGCGATTCTCAAGGAGGCTGCGCAATGATCCGTCGTCTACTGGCAATATTCGGCGCTTCGCTCTTTGCTCCGGCCGTCTGGGCGGCAGACGCATTGACCGGTGAAGTGCACAAGCAACCCCTGAACATATCGGCCATCGTGATGTTTATCGCGTTTGTCGGTGCGACCCTGTGCATCACCTACTGGGCTTCCAAGCGCAACAAATCGGCAGCCGACTACTACGCGGCCGGCGGCAAAATCACCGGTTTCCAGAACGGCCTGGCCATTGCCGGCGACTACATGTCAGCGGCGTCCTTCCTGGGGATTTCCGCACTGGTCTACACCTCCGGCTATGACGGTCTGATCTACTCGATCGGCTTCCTGGTGGGCTGGCCGATCATTCTGTTCCTGATCGCCGAGCGCCTGCGTAACCTGGGCAAGTACACCTTTGCCGACGTGGCGTCCTATCGCCTGGGCCAGACCCAGATCCGCAGCCTCTCGGCCTGTGGCTCGCTGGTGGTGGTGGCGTTCTACCTGATCGCGCAGATGGTGGGCGCGGGCAAGTTGATCCAGCTGCTGTTCGGCTTGGACTATCATGTAGCGGTGATCCTGGTGGGGATCCTGATGTGCATGTACGTGCTGTTCGGCGGCATGCTGGCGACCACCTGGGTGCAGATCATCAAGGCGGTGCTGTTGCTGTCCGGTGCCTCGTTCATGGCGCTGATGGTGATGAAGCACGTCAACTTCGACTTCAATATGTTGTTCTCCGAGGCGATCAAGGTTCACCCTAAAGGTGAAGCGATCATGAGCCCTGGCGGCCTGGTGAAAGACCCGATCTCGGCATTCTCCCTGGGCCTGGCACTGATGTTCGGTACCGCCGGCCTGCCGCACATCCTGATGCGTTTCTTCACCGTGAGCGACGCCAAGGAAGCGCGCAAGAGCGTGCTGTATGCAACTGGCTTTATCGGCTACTTCTACATCCTGACCTTCATCATCGGTTTCGGCGCGATCCTGCTGGTGAGCACCAACCCGGCGTTCAAGGATGCGGCTGGTGCCTTGCTTGGCGGCAACAACATGGCGGCGGTGCACCTGGCCAACGCGGTGGGCGGCAGTATCTTCCTGGGCTTCATCTCGGCCGTGGCCTTTGCCACCATCCTTGCGGTGGTTGCAGGCCTGACCCTGGCCGGTGCGTCGGCGGTGTCCCATGACCTGTACGCCAGTGTGATCAAGAAAGGCAAGGCCAACGACAAGGATGAGATTCGCGTCTCGAAGATCACCACCATCGCGTTGGGCGTATTGGCGATCGGCCTGGGTATCCTGTTCGAAAGCCAGAACATCGCGTTCATGGTCGGCCTGGCGTTCTCCATTGCCGCCAGCTGTAACTTCCCGGTGTTGCTGCTTTCCATGTACTGGAAAAACCTCACCACCCGTGGCGCGATGATCGGCGGCTGGCTGGGCCTGGTCAGTGCGGTTGGTCTGATGATCCTTGGCCCGACCATCTGGGTCTCGATCCTGCACCACGAAAAAGCCATCTTCCCTTACGAATACCCGGCGCTGTTCTCGATGATCATTGCGTTCGTCGGCATCTGGTTCTTCTCCATCACCGACAAGTCGGCGGCGGCAGAGAAAGAGCGTGCGCTGTACTTCCCGCAGTTTGTGCGTTCGCAGACTGGCCTGGGGGCGAGTGGGGCGGTGAATCACTAAGGTTGTAGCCCGATAAGGAAATGCCCCGGTCGAAAGGCCGGGGTATTTTTTTACCTGGTATTCTGCGTTATGGGTACCCGCGTCATCGGGGGGCGAGCCCCCTCCCACATTTGACTGTATTCACAAATAGACATGTGTAAACCGAGCCCAGTGTGGGAGGGGGCTTGCCCCCGATAGCGGTCGCCCAGTCGGCACAAACAAAAACGGCCTCCACTAGGGGAGGCCGTCTTCGGTGCAACTCAGCGATGCTTACTTGCGATCTTCCAACTGGGTGATGTCACGCGACTTGTAGCCCCTGTACAGCTGGCGCGGACGGCCAATCTTGTACGGGCTGGAGAGCATTTCTTTCCAGTGGGAGATCCAGCCCACGGTCCGCGCCAGGGCGAAGATCACGGTGAACATGCTGGTTGGAATGCCGATCGCCTTGAGGATGATCCCCGAGTAGAAGTCGACGTTCGGGTACAGCGAGCGTTCGATGAAGTACGGGTCGGTCAGGGCGATCTCTTCCAGGCGTATGGCCAGTTCGAGTTGCGGGTCGTTCTTGATGCCCAGTTCCTTCAACACTTCGTCGCAGGTCTGCTTCATCACGGTGGCGCGCGGGTCGCGGTTCTTGTAGACCCGGTGACCGAAGCCCATCAGCTTGTACGGATCGTTCTTGTCCTTGGCTTTTGCGATGAACTTGTCGATGTTGGACACATCGCCGATTTCATCGAGCATGGTCAATACCGCTTCGTTCGCACCGCCGTGGGCAGGGCCCCACAGTGCGGCGATACCGGCGGCGATACAGGCGAACGGGTTGGCACCCGAAGAACCGGCCAGGCGTACGGTGGAGGTAGAGGCGTTCTGCTCGTGGTCGGCGTGGAGGATGAAGATCCGGTCCATGGCCTTGGCCAGCGTCGGGCTGATCGGTTTGATCTCGCACGGCGTGTTGAACATCATGTGCAGGAAGTTTTCCGCGTACGTCAGGTCGTTGCGCGGATACATCATGGGTTGGCCCATGGAGTACTTGTAGACCATGGCGGCCAGGGTCGGCATCTTGGCAACCAGGCGGATCGCGGAGATTTCGCGATGCTGCGGGTTATTGATGTCGAGGGAGTCGTGATAGAAGGCCGACAGGGCGCCGACCACACCGCACATGACGGCCATCGGGTGGGCGTCGCGACGGAAGCCGTTGAAGAAGGTCTTCAACTGCTCGTGAACCATGGTGTGGTTCTTCACGGTGCTGACGAACTGGGCTTTCTGCTCGGCTGTTGGCAGTTCGCCATTTAGCAGCAGGTAGCAGGTTTCCAGGTAGTCCGATTTCTCGGCCAGTTGCTCGATCGGGTAGCCGCGGTGCAGCAAAATGCCATTGTCGCCATCGATATAGGTGATCTTCGACTCGCAAGAGGCGGTCGACATGAAGCCTGGGTCGAATGTGAAACGGCCCGTGGCCGTCAGGTTCCGTACGTCGATAACATCGGGACCAACGGTGCCGGTTAAAATGGGCAGCTCGACGGGGGCTGCGCCCTCGATGATCAACTGCGCTTTTTTGTCAGCCATGTGGCCTCCTATTTATGCTTCAAATCATCAGACAGACCCCCCACGCAGGGCCCGCACCACTATATTGATATAAATCCAGATGTCAATTTGCCTAAAGTCTTGCACCAGAAGGCTTTAACCGTACTTTTTCCTCGAAATTGCCTGCCATTTACGCCTTTTATTCCCCCAGCGCAATCCGCTATTAGGGTGAGGAGTGCGCGTTGTCATTAGTAACCTAACTGTCTATACTCGGCCACCGACCGCCAAGGGCTTTTGGGCTTGCTTTCATTGGGGGTCGCACTCCCTGGGTGGTGCTTACCTGACCAGTCGCACTCCCCAACAACTTTGCCCTGATTGTTAGGGGCTCTTCAGTGTGAAAAAAAGCCGTGAATAGCCAACGACCTGTAAACCTAGACCTAAGGACCATCAAACTCCCCATCACCGGCGTTACGTCGTTCCTGCACCGTGTTTCCGGCATCATCCTGTTCCTGGGCTTGGGCATCATGCTTTATGCATTGAGCAAATCCCTGGGTTCCGAGGAAGGATACGCCGAGGTGAAGGCATGCTTGACCAGCCCGCTGGCCAAGTTCGTAGCATGGGGCCTCCTGTCCGCTCTGCTGTATCACCTGGTAGCCGGTGTGCGCCACTTGATCATGGACATGGGCATCGGTGAGACGCTGGAAGGCGGCCGCCTGGGCTCGAAAATCATCATCGCCATTTCCGTGGTGCTGATCGTTCTGGCAGGAGTTTGGATATGGTAACCAGCGTTACGAATCTGTCGCGTTCGGGCCTCTATGACTGGATGGCACAGCGTGTGTCTGCGGTCGTTCTCGCGGCTTATTTCATTTTCCTGATCGGATACCTTGTCGCAAATCCGGGCATTGGCTATGAGCAATGGCACGGCCTGTTTTCCCACAATGCGATGCGAATCTTCAGTCTGCTGGCCCTTGTTGCCCTGGGCGCACACGCCTGGGTAGGCATGTGGACCATCGCGACCGACTACCTGACGCCGATGGCGCTGGGCAAGTCCGCGACTGCAGTACGTTTCCTCTTCCAGGCAGTCTGCGGCGTCGCGATGTTCGCTTACTTCGTCTGGGGTGTGCAGATTCTTTGGGGTATCTGATTCATGGCTAACATTCCAACTATTTCATTCGACGCCATCATTATTGGTGGCGGCGGCGCTGGCATGCGCGCTGCGCTGCAGCTGGCCCAGGGCGGTCACAAGACTGCCGTGATCACCAAGGTGTTCCCGACCCGTTCCCACACTGTATCGGCCCAGGGTGGCATCACCTGCGCCATCGCCTCCGCCGACCCGAACGATGACTGGCGCTGGCACATGTACGATACCGTCAAGGGTTCCGACTACATCGGTGACCAGGACGCGATCGAATACATGTGTCAGGAAGGCCCGGCTGCAGTGTTCGAGCTGGACCACATGGGTCTGCCGTTCTCCCGTACCGAGCAAGGCCGTATCTACCAGCGTCCGTTCGGCGGCCAGTCGAAGGATTACGGCAAAGGCGGGCAGGCTGCCCGTACCTGCGCCGCGTCCGACCGTACCGGTCACGCGCTGCTGCACACCCTTTACCAGGGCAACCTGAAAGCCGGTACCACGTTCCTGAACGAGTACTACGCCGTTGATCTGGTCAAGAACGCACAAGGCGAGTTCGTCGGTGTGATCGCGATCTGCATCGAAACCGGTGAAACCACCTACATCCGCGCCAAGGCTACCGTGCTGGCGACCGGCGGTGCAGGTCGTATCTACGCGTCCACCACCAATGCCCTGATCAACACCGGTGACGGCGTCGGCATGGCACTGCGTGCGGGCGTGCCGGTACAAGACATCGAAATGTGGCAGTTCCACCCGACCGGTATCGCCGGCGCCGGCGTACTGGTGACCGAAGGTTGCCGTGGTGAAGGTGGCTACCTGATCAACAAGCACGGCGAGCGTTTCATGGAGCGTTATGCGCCGAACGCGAAAGACCTTGCTGGTCGTGACGTTGTGGCCCGTTCGATGGTTAAAGAGATCATCGCCGGCAACGGCTGTGGCCCGAATGGCGACCACGTACTGCTGAAACTCGATCACCTGGGCGAAGAAGTACTGCACAGCCGCCTGCCAGGTATCTGCGAGCTGTCCAAGACCTTTGCTCACGTTGACCCGGTGGTTGCTCCGGTTCCGGTTGTCCCGACTTGCCACTATATGATGGGCGGCGTGCCGACCAACATCCATGGCCAGGCGATCACCCAGAATGCCGAAGGCGAGGACGAGATCATCCACGGTCTGTTCGCCGTAGGCGAAGTGGCGTGCGTATCGGTTCACGGTGCCAACCGCCTGGGTGGCAACTCGCTGCTCGACCTGGTGGTCTTCGGCCGTGCTGCCGGCCTGCACCTGGAAAAAGCGCTGACCGACGGCATCGAATACGATGACGCGACCGACGCCAACATCGAGGCTGCCCTGGCACGCCTGAACGCTCTGAACGAGCGTACCGATGGCGAAGACGTGGCAACCCTGCGTCGCGAGCTGCAAAGCTGCATGCAGAACTACTTCGGTGTGTTCCGTACCGGCGAATACATGCAGAAGGGTATTGCCCAGCTGGCCGATCTGCGCAAGCGCATCGCCAACGTCAAGATCAACGATAAGAGCCAGGCGTTCAACACTGCTCGTATCGAAGCCCTTGAACTGCAGAACCTGCTGGAAGTGGCCGAAGCGACTGCCATCGCTGCCGAGGTTCGCAAGGAATCCCGTGGTGCCCACGCCCGTGAAGACTTTGAAGATCGCGACGACGAAAACTGGTTGTGCCACACCCTGTACTTCCCGGGTGACAAGCGCGTAACCAAGCGTGCCGTGAACTTCTCGCCGAAGACGGTTCCGACGTTTGAACCGAAGATTCGGACTTACTAAGGGTGGCTGCCATGTTGAAAGTCAGTGTTTATCGCTACAACCCTGATCAGGACGCTGCGCCGTTCATGCAGGAATTCCAGGTCGATACCGGTGGTAAAGACCTGATGGTGCTGGATGTACTGGCACTGATCAAAGAGCAGGACGAAGGTTTCTCCTATCGTCGCTCTTGCCGTGAAGGTGTATGCGGTTCCGACGGCATGAACATCAACGGCAAAAACGGCCTGGCGTGTATCACGCCGCTGTCCGCCGTGGTCAAAGGCAACAAGCTGATCGTTCGTCCTCTGCCAGGTTTGCCGGTTATCCGTGACCTGGTCGTCGATATGAGCATCTTCTACAAGCAATACGAGAAAGTTAAGCCGTTCCTGCAGAACGACACGCCGGCTCCGGCCATCGAGCGTCTGCAGTCCCCGGAAGAGCGCGAGAAGCTCGACGGCCTGTACGAGTGCATCCTGTGCGCTTGCTGCTCGACGTCGTGCCCGTCCTTCTGGTGGAACCCGGACAAGTTCCTGGGTCCAGCTGCCCTGCTGCAAGCGTACCGCTTCCTGGCAGACAGCCGTGACACCAAGACGTCCGAGCGTCTGGCTTCGCTGGATGACCCGTTCAGCGTATTCCGCTGCCGCGGGATCATGAACTGCGTCAACGTATGTCCCAAAGGCCTGAACCCGACTAAGGCCATTGGTCACATCCGTAACATGCTGCTGCAGAGCGGCGTGTAACTGACGTTGTAGTAAAAGCAGGACCGTTGTGCCCGTAAATGCTACGGCGCAGGCTTCAACCGGCGCCGTAGTTTTAACTTGAGCAGCGACTTACAAAGCCGCGGCTCTTATTTTGAAGAAATGAGACAAGCAGGGGCATTCGGGTTGGTACCCGAACTATCAGCGTGATCCTAAGTGGCTTGTTTTGGTCGCTGCACTTGGCCTTTTGCAAGCAAACTCGGTGTTTTCGCCGGTGGTGTCCCCAAATCGAGGGTGACCAAGCATGCAAGAAAGCGTGATGCAGCGCATGTGGAACAGCGGCTATCTTTCAGGTGGTAACGCTGCCTATGTGGAAGAGCTTTATGAGCTCTACCTGCACGACCCTAACGCTGTGCCAGAAGAATGGCGCACCAAATTTCAGACGTTGTCTTCAGACGGCAACGCTGCCACCGATGTATCGCACGCAACAATTCGCGATCAGTTTGTGCTGCTGGCAAAGAACCAGCGCCGCGCCCAACCGGTTTCCGCCGGCAGCGTGAGCAGTGAGCACGAGAAGAAGCAAGTTGAAGTATTGCGACTGATCCAGGCCTACCGGATGCGCGGCCACCAGGCGGCCCAGCTTGACCCGCTGGGGCTCTGGCAGCGTCCTGCACCTGCAGACCTGTCGATCAATCATTACGGCTTGACCAATGCCGATCTTGATACGACCTTCCGTGCCGGCGACCTGTTCATCGGCAAAGAGGAAGCGAGCCTACGCGAAATTCACGAAGCGTTGCAGCAGACATATTGCCGCACCATCGGCGCTGAGTTCACGCACATCACCGATTCCGAGCAACGCCAATGGTTCCAGCATCGCCTGGAAGGTGTGCGTGGCCGTCCGGTGCTGTCCGCCGATGTACGCAGCCACCTGCTCGAGCGCGTCACCGCTGCCGAAGGCCTGGAAAAATACCTGGGTACCAAATACCCGGGCACCAAGCGTTTCGGCCTGGAAGGCGGCGAAAGCCTGATCCCGATGCTCGACGAGCTGATCCAGCGTTCCGGTTCCTACGGCACCAAGGAAATCGTGATCGGCATGGCCCACCGTGGTCGCCTGAACGTGTTGGTCAACACCTTCGGCAAGAACCCGCGTGAGCTGTTCGACGAGTTCGAAGGCAAGAAGAAGGTCGAGCTGGGCTCCGGTGACGTTAAATACCACCAAGGGTTCTCGTCCAACGTGATGACCACCGGCGGTGAAGTTCACCTGGCCATGGCCTTCAACCCATCCCACCTGGAAATCGTTTCTCCAGTGGTCGAGGGGTCGGTGCGTGCCCGCCAGGATCGTCGCAACGACACCACGGGTGAAAAGGTCCTGCCGATTTCCATCCACGGTGACGCGGCATTCGCCGGTCAAGGCGTGGTCCTGGAAACCTTCCAGATGTCGCAGACCCGCGGCTTCAAGACCGGCGGTACCGTTCACATCGTCATCAACAACCAGGTTGGCTTTACCATCAGCAACCCGCTGGATGCGCGCTCCACCGAGTACGCCACCGACGTTGCCAAGATGATCCAGGCGCCGATCCTCCATGTGAATGGGGATGATCCGGAAGCCGTGCTGTTCGTGACCCAACTGGCTGTCGACTACCGCATGCAGTTCAAGCGTGACGTGGTGATCGACCTGGTTTGCTACCGCCGTCGCGGTCACAACGAAGCCGACGAACCAAGCGGCACCCAGCCGCTGATGTACCAGCAGATCACCAAGCAGCGCACCACTCGTGAACTGTACGCCGAGAGCCTGACCAAGGCCGGTGTGGTTGACGATGCGCGTGTTCAGGCGAAAGTCGACGAATACCGCAACGCGCTGGACAACGGCCTGCATGTAGTGAAGAGCCTGGTCAAAGAGCCGAACAAAGAGCTGTTCGTCGACTGGCGTCCATACCTGGGCCACGCCTGGACGGCGCGTCACGACACCTCGTTCGACCTGAAGACCTTGCAGGAACTGTCCGCCAAGCTGCTGGAAATCCCGGAAGGCTTCGTGGTGCAGCGCCAGGTTGCGAAGATCTACGAAGACCGTCAGAAGATGCAAGCCGGCGGCCTGCCGATCAACTGGGGTTACGCCGAAACCATGGCGTACGCGACCCTGGCGTTCGAAGGTCACCCGATCCGCATGACCGGCCAGGACATCGGCCGTGGTACGTTCTCGCACCGTCACGCGGTCCTGCACAACCAGAAAGACGCCAGTACCTACGTTCCGTTGAAGCACCTGTACGAAGGCCAGCCACGTTTCGACCTGTACGACTCGTTCCTGTCCGAAGAAGCCGTGCTGGCGTTCGAATACGGTTACTCGACCACCACGCCGAACGCGCTGGTGATCTGGGAAGCCCAGTTCGGTGACTTCGCCAACGGTGCCCAAGTGGTTATCGACCAGTTCATCACCAGCGGCGAGCACAAGTGGGGTCGCCTGTGCGGTCTGACCATGCTGCTGCCACACGGTTATGAAGGCCAGGGTCCTGAGCACTCCTCGGCCCGTCTGGAGCGTTACCTGCAGCTGTGCGCCGAGCACAACATCCAGGTGTGCGTGCCGACGACCCCGGCCCAGATCTACCACTTGCTGCGTCGCCAGGTGATCCGCCCGCTGCGCAAGCCGCTGGTAGTACTGACACCGAAGTCGCTGCTGCGTCATAAACTGGCCGTCTCGACCCTGGAAGATCTGGCGGATGGTTCGTTCCAGACCGTTATTCCAGAAATCGACGCGCTGGATGCGGCCAAGGTGACTCGCCTGGTCCTGTGCAGCGGCAAGGTCTACTACGACCTGCTGGAAAAACGTCGTGCCGAAGGCCGCGAAGACATCGCCATCGTGCGTATCGAGCAGCTTTACCCGTTCCCGGAAGACGACCTGATGGAGGCCATCGCGCCTTACACCAACCTCACTAACGTAGTGTGGTGCCAGGAAGAACCGATGAACCAGGGCGCGTGGTACAGCAGCCAGCATCACCTGCGTCGCAGCATCGGCAACCACAACAAGGCCCTGGGCCTGGAATATGCCGGTCGTGATGCTTCCGCTGCACCTGCGTGTGGTTATGCGTCGATGCACGCCGAGCAGCAGGAAAAACTGCTGCAAGATGCTTTCACTGTTTAACGCCTTCGCGCTGACTGAAACCGAATTTTAAGGACCCACAGATAATGGCTATCGAAATCAAAGCCCCGTCATTCCCGGAATCGGTTGCCGATGGCACCGTTGCCACCTGGCACAAGAAACCAGGCGACGCTGTAAAGCGTGACGACCTGATCGTCGACATCGAGACCGACAAAGTCGTGCTGGAAGTGTTGGCCGAAGCTGACGGCGTGCTGGGCGCAATCGTTGCCGAAGAAGGCGCTACCGTTCTGTCGAACCAGGTGCTGGGCTCGATCGAAGAGGGCAGTGCTGCTGCCGCTGCGCCTGCTGCTGCACCGGCCGCCGCCGCTGCTGCTCCTGCTGCCGCTCCGGCTGCTGGCGCTGAAGACCCGATCGCTGCACCGGCTGCCCGTCAGCTGGCTGAAGAGAACGGCATCAACCTGGCTTCCGTCAAAGGCACCGGCAAAGACGGCCGTGTGACCAAGGAAGACGTGGTTGCGGCTGTTGAAGCCAAGAAAAACGCTCCGGCTGCCGCACCTGCCAAGGCGGCTGCCCCGGCTGCCGCTGCGCCTGTGTTCGCTGCCGGCGACCGCACCGAGAAGCGCGTACCGATGACCCGCGTACGTGCCACCGTGGCCAAGCGTCTGGTTGAAGCCCAGTCGAACATGGCGATGCTGACCACCTTCAACGAAGTCGACATGACCGAAGTCATGGCGCTGCGCTCGAAGTACAAGGATCTGTTCGAGAAGTCCCACAATGGCGTGCGCCTGGGCTTCATGTCGTTCTTCGTGAAAGCGGCCACCGAAGCGCTGAAACGCTTCCCGGCAGTCAACGCTTCCATCGACGGCAACGACATCGTTTACCATGGCTATGCAGACATCGGCGTTGCCGTGTCCAGCGACCGTGGCCTGGTGGTTCCGGTACTGCGTAACGCCGAACTGATGAGCCTGGCTGAAATCGAAGGCGGCATCGCCACCTTCGGCAAGAAAGCCCGTGACGGCAAGCTGACCATCGACGAGATGACCGGCGGTACCTTCACCATCACCAACGGTGGTACCTTCGGTTCGATGATGTCGACCCCGATCGTCAACCCGCCGCAAGCCGCGATCCTGGGCATGCACAACATCATCCAGCGTCCGATGGCCATCAACGGCCAGGTCGTGATCCGCCCGATGATGTACCTGGCGCTGTCGTACGATCACCGCCTGATCGACGGTAAAGAAGCCGTGACTTTCCTGGTGACCATCAAGAACCTGCTGGAAGACCCGGCTCGTCTGTTGCTGGATATCTGATTGAAGCAGCTGCAAGTTGCGAGCTACAAGCTGTAAGAAAAAGCAGCTTGGCTTGCAGCTTGCGGCTAAAAGCTTGTCGCAAATAGAGGATCTATTTTCATGACACAGAAATTTGACGTCGTAGTGATTGGTGCAGGTCCTGGCGGCTATGTTGCCGCGATCAAGGCCGCACAACTGGGCCTCTCGACTGCTTGCATCGAAAAATACACCGACAAGGAAGGCAAACTGGCGCTGGGCGGTACTTGCCTGAACGTCGGTTGCATTCCTTCCAAGGCGCTGCTGGACAGCTCCTGGAAATTCCACGAAGCCCAGGATGGCTTCGCGATCCACGGCATCAACCATGCTGGCGTGACCATGGACGTGCCCGCGATGGTCAGCCGTAAAGCCAACATCGTCAAGGGCCTGACTTCCGGCGTTGCCACCTTGTTCAAGGCCAACGGCGTCACTTCCCTGCAAGGCCACGGCAAGCTGCTGGCTGGCAAGAAAGTTGAAATCACCAAGCCAGACGGCTCGACCGAAATCATCGAAGCCGAGAACGTGATCCTGGCTCCAGGTTCGCGTCCAATCGACATTCCGCCTGCTCCAGTTGACAACAACGTGATCGTTGATTCGACCGGCGCCCTGGAATTCCAGGCTGTGCCTAAGCGCCTGGGCGTGATCGGCGCCGGCGTGATCGGCCTGGAGCTGGGTTCGGTGTGGTCCCGCCTCGGTGCTGAAGTGACCGTGCTGGAAGCCCTGGACACGTTCCTGCTGGCTGCCGACACCGCCGTTTCCAAGGAAGCGCTGAAAACCCTGACCAAACAAGGTCTGGACATCAAGCTGGGCGCTCGCGTCACCGGCTCGAAAGTCAACGGCGAAGAAGTTGTCGTCAACTACACCGACAAGGATGGCGAAAAAACCATCACTTTCGACAAGCTGATCGTAGCCGTGGGTCGCCGTCCAGTGACCACCGACCTGCTGGCTGCCGACAGTGGCGTGAACATCGACGAGCGTGGTTTCATCCATGTTGACGATCACTGCGCGACCACCGTGCCGGGCGTCTACGCCATCGGCGACGTGGTTCGCGGCATGATGCTGGCGCACAAGGCTTCCGAAGAAGGCATCATGGTTGTCGAGCGCATCAAGGGTCACAAAACCCAGATGAACTACGACCTGATCCCATCGGTTATCTACACCCACCCGGAAATTGCATGGGTCGGCAAGAACGAACAGCAGTTGAAAGCTGAAGGCGTTGAAGTTAACGTCGGCACCTTCCCGTTTGCCGCTTCTGGCCGTGCCATGGCAGCCAACGACACCGGTGGTTTTGTCAAAGTCATCGCTGATGCCAAGACTGACCGCGTATTGGGCGTCCACGTGATTGGCCCGAGCGCTGCAGAACTGGTTCAGCAAGGCGCGATCGGTATGGAATTCGGCACCAGTGCCGAGGACCTGGGCATGATGGTCTTCTCCCATCCGACCCTGTCCGAAGCGTTGCACGAAGCAGCGTTGGCAGTGAATGGCGGCGCCATCCACATCGCCAACCGCAAGAAGCGCTAAGCGAGATAATAAGAAACCACGGCGGAGTTGCCCGTCGTGAGCCTTGCGCGCAAGACTCACCGCGGAATATCCGCTGGACGCAGCCTTGCGCAGCTTTACGGGCCTTGAGCCCCGCAAGTTGCGCAAGCAGCAGTCACAGGTGGCGCGGCACTCATAATGAGCGCAGCGCCGAATGCGCAGTACCTAACGAAGACGGTAAAAAGCATGAATCTTCACGAGTATCAGGGTAAGCAGCTGTTCGCTGAATACGGCCTGCCAGTTTCCAAGGGCTACGCAGTAGACACCCCGGAAGCAGCAGCAGAAGCTTGCGACAAAATCGGCGGCAGCGAGTGGGTTGTCAAAGCCCAGGTCCACGCCGGTGGTCGCGGTAAAGCGGGCGGCGTTAAGCTGGTTCGCAGCAAAGAAGACGCCAAGGCCTTCGCACAGCAGTGGCTGGGCAAGCGTCTGGTGACTTACCAGACTGATGCCAATGGCCAGCCAGTCACCAAGATCCTGGTTGAATCGTGCACTGATATCGCTAAAGAGCTGTACCTGGGCGCTGTCGTTGACCGTTCGAGCCGTCGCATCGTGTTCATGGCTTCCACCGAAGGTGGCGTGGACATCGAGAAGATCGCTCACGAAACCCCAGAAAAAATTCTGAAAGCCACCATCGACCCACTGGTTGGCGCTCAGCCATTCCAGGGTCGCGAGCTGGCTTTCCAGTTGGGCCTGGAAGGCAAGCAAGTTGCCCAGTTCGCCAAGATCTTCGTTGGTCTGGCCAAACTGTTCCAGGATCACGATCTGGCCCTGCTGGAAGTGAACCCGCTGGTGATCAAGGCTGACGGCGATCTGCACTGCCTGGACGCCAAGATCAACATCGACGCCAACGCCATGTACCGTCAGCCTAAGCTGAAGACTTTCCACGATCCGTCGCAAGACGATCCGCGCGAAGCGCACGCTGCCAAGTTCGAACTGAACTACGTAGCCCTGGAAGGCAACATCGGCTGCATGGTCAACGGTGCCGGCCTGGCCATGGGTACCATGGACATCGTCAACCTGCATGGCGGCAAACCAGCCAACTTCCTCGACGTGGGCGGTGGTGCTACCAAAGAACGTGTGACCGAAGCCTTCAAGATCATCCTGTCCGACTCCAACGTCGCAGCAGTACTGGTCAACATCTTCGGCGGCATCGTTCGTTGCGACATGATTGCCGAAGGCATCATCGGTGCAGTGAAAGAAGTCGGCGTTAAAATCCCGGTTGTTGTTCGCCTTGAAGGTAACAACGCTGAACTGGGCGCTAAAGTACTGGCAGAAAGCGGTTTGAACATCATCGCGGCTACCAGCCTGACCGACGCTGCTCAACAAGTTGTCAAAGCTGCGGAGGGCAAATAATGAGCGTCCTGATCAATAAAGACACCAAAGTTATCTGCCAGGGTATTACCGGTTCGCAAGGTAGTTTCCACACCCAGCAAGCCATCGAATACGGCACCAAGATGGTTGGCGGCGTAACTCCGGGCAAAGGCGGCACCGAGCACCTGGGCCTGCCAGTGTTCAACACCGTGAAAGACGCTGTAGCTGCCACTGGCGCCACCGCCAGCGTGATCTACGTTCCAGCACCTTTCTGCAAGGACTCCATCCTGGAAGCGGCATTCGGCGGCATCAAGCTGATCGTCTGCATCACCGAAGGCATTCCTACCCTGGACATGCTGGACGCTAAAGTTAAGTGCGACGAGCTGGGCGTAGTCCTGATCGGCCCTAACTGCCCAGGCGTGATCACTCCAGGCGAATGCAAGATCGGCATCATGCCAGGTCACATTCACTTGCCAGGCAAGGTCGGTATCGTTTCCCGTTCCGGCACCCTGACCTACGAAGCGGTGAAGC
This sequence comes from Pseudomonas sp. FW305-3-2-15-C-LB1, assembly GCF_058787615.1. Lineage (NCBI taxonomy): Bacteria > Pseudomonadati > Pseudomonadota > Gammaproteobacteria > Pseudomonadales > Pseudomonadaceae > Pseudomonas > Pseudomonas sp. FW305-3-2-15-C-LB1. Next base: position 77,271 of record NZ_JBYSZX010000018.1, read on the forward strand.
AGACCACTGACGCCGGTTTCGGTCAGTCGACTTGCGTCGGCATCGGCGGTGACCCGATCCCGGGCTCCAACTTCATCGACATCCTGAAGCTGTTCCAGGAAGACCCGAAGACCGAAGCGATCGTGATGATCGGTGAGATCGGCGGTTCGGCTGAAGAAGAAGCGGCTGCCTACATCAAGGCACACGTGACCAAGCCGGTTGTTTCCTACATCGCTGGTGTGACTGCCCCTGCGGGCAAGCGCATGGGCCATGCTGGCGCAATCATCTCTGGCGGCAAAGGCACTGCAGACGAGAAATTCGCTGCGCTGCAAGACGCCGGTGTAAAAACCGTGCGTTCGCTGGCAGACATCGGCAAGGCCCTGGCCGAGCTGACCGGTTGGGCTGTCAAGTAAGCCTCGCGCTTGGCTGACGCTTCACCACACAAAGGTCACCTTCGGGTGGCCTTTGTGCTTTCCGGGGTTTAATAAAGATCAAAATGTGGGAGGGGGCAAGCCCCCTCCCACATTTGCCTGTATTGCCAAATTAGGTATGAAAATGCGACATGCAGATGTCGCTTATCGGACAGTCCGCCCCGCAACAGTGCGTTCGTCAGCCAATTTCTGTAACCTAGCCGCCTCTTTATGCGTGGGCATCCCAAAAGGAAGCCCCGCGCTAGACCGGTCGGCTCCCATAAGGGCCGGCAGCATTTCCCTCATCCATAGGGAATCCCTCTCTAAATTCCGATTCAGTAGTGTGGTATTTCCTCAAATGAAAGTGTTGAAAAGCCAGGACATCCTGGCGCTGGGCTTTATGACTTTTGCCCTGTTCGTGGGCGCCGGCAATATCATCTTCCCGCCTATTGTTGGTTTGCAGTCGGGGCCTCACGTCTGGATGGCAGCGCTGGGCTTCCTGATCACCGCAGTCGGCTTGCCGGTGGTCACCGTGATCGCCCTGGCCAAGGTCGGTGGTGGCATGGACGCGTTGAGCAGCCCGATCGGCAAGATCGCCGGTGGCCTGCTCGCGGCGGCGGCGTATCTGGCAGTAGGGCCGCTGTTCGCCACCCCGCGTACCGCGACCGTTTCCTTCGAAGTGGGCCTGGCGCCGCTGACCGGTGAAAGCCCGCTGGCGCTGTTCCTCTATAGCTCGGTGTACTTCCTCGTGGTGTTCTTTGTCTCCCTGTACCCAGGTCGGCTGCTGGACACCGTGGGGCGTTTCCTGGCGCCGCTGAAGATCATCGCCCTGGCCATTCTCGGCATCGCCGCGTTTGCCTTGCCGGCCGGTGATGTGGGCGTCGCTACCCCGGAATATGTCGCCGCACCGTTTTCCCAAGGCTTTATCCAGGGTTACCTGACCATGGATACCCTGGGTGCCCTGGTGTTTGGCATCGTGATCGTCAATGCCATCCGCTCCCGTGGCGTCGAGTCGCCCAAGCTGATCACCCGTTACGCCATCATTGCGGGCTTGATTGCCGGCGTGGGCCTGGCCCTGGTGTACTTCAGCCTGTTCCGCCTGGGTTCGGGCAGCCATGCAGTGGCTGCCGGTGCCACTAACGGTGCTGCGGTGCTGCACGCCTATGTGCAACACACCTTCGGCTCCCTGGGCAGTGGCTTCCTGGCCGTGCTGATCTCCCTGGCGTGCCTGGTGACCGCGGTAGGCCTGACCTGTGCCTGCGCCGAGTACTTCAGCAAGATCCTGCCGCTGTCCTACAAGACCCTGGTGGTGATCCTGGCGCTGTTCTCGTTGTTCGTCTCGAACCTGGGCCTGACCAAGCTGATTGCCTTCTCGATCCCGGTGCTGACCGCGATCTATCCGCCGTGCATCGTGCTGGTGGCGCTGAGTTTCTGCAAAGACTTCTGGCAGGAGCAGGGCCGTATCGTTGGCCCGGTAATGCTGGTGTCGTTCATCTTTGGCTGCATCGATGCGCTCAAGGGCGCTGGCCTGGCGGGCTGGATGCCTTCGCAATTGGCCAACCTGCCATTGAGCGAGCAGGGCCTGGCGTGGCTGGTGCCGTCAGTGATGACACTGGTCGTGGCGTTCGCGGTCGATCGCATGCTCGGCAAGCGCAGCGAAGCTATCGCATAACCCACGTTTCTCGCTGTACTGAAATGCCCCGTATCAATCGATACGGGGCATTTTTTATGGGTGAACGGCAGTGTCTTTTTATGTGCGCTAACGTCGAACTGACGCAAATGCTTTTCAGCCCTCATTCTGCAAAGGACCCGCATGTCGTTCATCGAAACCAATCAGATCCACCTGCTTGCCGCCCTATGGTTCGCCCTTTGCTGGGGTGGCTATACCCGATACGCCATTTGGAAGGCCCGCGACACGGCCTGCCTCGCCAGCGTGCTGCACCTGTACCGCGAAGACTGGATGCGCCGCATGCTGCTGCGCGACAACCGCATCGCCGACGCCAGTGTGATCGGCAACCTGGAGCGCAATGCTTCGTTCTTCGCCTCCAGCACGTTGATCATCCTCGCCGGCATTCTCACGGTGTTGGGTGCTTCAGAGCGGGCGGTGTCGTTGCTGGCGGACATACCGATGGTGCAACAAGCGTCCCAAGGCATGTCGCAGATCAAGCTGCTGTGCCTGGCGCTGGTGTTCGTCTATGCGTTCTTTACGTTCAGTTGGTGCATGCGTCAGTACAACTTCGCGGCGGTACTGGTCGGTTCGGCGCCGATGATCGGCGAGCGGGAGGTGTCGGAGCAGGAGCGCAAGGCATTTGCTCTGCGTGCGGCGCGAGTCATCTCCATGGCAGCCAACCAGTTCAACTTTGGCCTGCGCTCTTATTACTTCGGCATGACCATGCTGGCGTGGTTTGTCAGCCCCTGGCTATTCATGTTGATGAGCGCCGGGGTGGTGTTGGTGCTGTATCGGCGGGAGTTTCATTCCGACGTGCTGCAAGTGATGGTGTTTACCCAGACGGATACACCGCCGTCGGAACCGGTTAAAGAAGCAGTTTGATCAACCCTTCAAGTAAAAACACCAGGCAAAGTAAAGCCCGCTATCTAAGCGGGCTTTCTTTTTGCAGCGAAGCTGTTACACGCCGCGGTCTCAAGAACCGGTAGCAGGTGCTGCTTCTTTTGCGGCGGCCTGGTTCGATTCAGCCTGAGCTTTGGCAGCTTCGGCGTTTTCTTTCGCAGCGTCGTTCACTTTATCCTGAGCCTTGGCCATATCTTTCTGAGCTTGCTCAGAATGGGCTGCAGCGTCTTGGGCTTTGTCTTCGGATTTCTTGTCGCAGGCAGCCAGACCGAGGGCAGCGGCCAGCATCATGGAAATAGCTAAAGTCTTGCGCATGGGTGTTTCTCCTTATTGAAGATATCTACTGGCCTTTCGAGCATGGCGCTTCGGCATTAGTTCCTTTTATTTGGTAGATATATAAATCGCTGACTAACAGGAACTTTTGTCCTGGCGGCCATTCTGCGGATCAACACTAATAAGAGTCTGGAACGAATGAGCGAAAATCCCCTGTTAGAGCGTGCGAAGCGCTTTGTATCGGCCTTGCGCCACTGTCAGGTGCTGGGCATTACCGCTCATCAGGCCAGCGAGGAGGGCATCACGCTGATCATGCCTTATGCGCCCCATCTGGTCGGTGATCCCCAATCGGGGGTGATCCACGGCGGTGCGCTCACTTCCCTGATGGACACCGCCTGCGGCATGGCCACCCTGTGCGTATTGCCGGAATTCGAGGTTTGTCCGACCCTCGACCTGCGCGTCGACTACATGCATCCCGCTACCCCACACAAACCGGTGTACGGCTTCGCCCAATGCTACAGGGTGACCACCGACGTGATCTTCACCCGTGGCTTCGCCTACCAGGATGACCCGCAGCAACCCATCGCCCATGTGGTTGGTACATTCATGCGCATGGGCAAGCGCCTCAAGGGCACGCAAGGACTGGGCAGCACGATCAAGGGGGAGCTGGCATGACGCACCGATTCAAGACCCGCCTGGAGCAGGCCCACGGGCGCGGCGATTACGCAGCGCTGCTCAACCTGATCCCCTACGCCAGGCTGATTGGCATCGAATGCACCCGGCTGGGGGATGAGCTGCTGTTTCGCCTGCCGGCCAACAAGGACAATATTGGTAACCCCATATTGCCGGCGCTGCACGGCGGGGTGATCGCGGGTTTCATGGAACTGTCGGCGGCGCTGCACCTGCTGGTGTTCACGGGCGCGCCGGGCATTCCGAAAATCATCGATTTTTCTCTGGACTACCTGCGCGCCGGGCAATTTCGCGACACCTACGCCAAATGCCAGGTATGGCGCCAGGGCCGACGGGTGGCGAACGTGGCGATCACCGCCTGGCAGAGCACCGCGGCCGAGCCCATTGCCACGGCTCGCGCGCATTTCAAGATCGAGGAACCAGGCCACCCTTGAAATCCTGCTCTTAGCCCCCAACTTTGATGACAACCCGCCGCCAACCCTCTAGGGCGCGGCCATTGCCATCCAATTGGAGTTTGATGACCATGAGTGTGGAAACTCAAAAGGAAACCCTGGGCTTCCAGACCGAGGTGAAGCAACTGCTGCACCTCATGATCCATTCGCTGTATTCCAACAAGGAAATCTTCCTTCGCGAATTGATCTCGAACGCCTCTGACGCTGTCGACAAATTACGTTTCGAAGCCCTGTCCAAGCCTGAGTTGCTGGAAGGTGGCGCCGAACTGAAGATCCGTGTGAGCTTCGACAAGGACGCCAAGACCGTCACGATCGAAGACAACGGTATCGGCATGAGCCGTGACGATGCGGTCGCCCACCTGGGCACCATCGCCAAATCTGGCACCGCCGATTTCATGAAGAACCTCTCGGGCGACCAGAAGAAAGATTCGCACCTGATCGGCCAATTCGGCGTGGGCTTCTACTCGGCCTTCATCGTTGCCGACAAGGTTGAAGTATTCAGCCGCCGTGCCGGCCTCGACGCCAGCGAAGGCGTGCACTGGTCCTCCAAAGGCGAGGGCGAGTTCGAAATCGCCACCGTCGACAAGGCTGACCGTGGCACCCGTATCGTGTTGCACCTGAAATCCGGTGAAGACGAATTCGCCGATGGCTGGCGCCTGCGCAATATCGTCAAGAAGTACTCCGACCATATCGCCCTGCCGATCGAATTGCCGAAAGAACAAGCGGCTGCTGAAGGCGAAGAGGTCCCTGCCCAGGAATGGGAAGTGGTCAACCGTGCCAGCGCGCTGTGGACCCGTCCGCGTACCGAGATCAAGGACGAGGAATACCAGGAGTTCTACAAGCACATCGGTCACGACTACGAAAACCCGCTGAGCTGGAGCCACAACAGGGTCGAAGGCAATCTGGAATACAGCTCGCTGCTGTACGTGCCGGCCCGTGCTCCGTTCGACCTGTACCAGCGTGAAGCGCCAAGAGGCCTGAAACTCTACGTGCAGCGTGTGTTCGTGATGGACCAGGCGGAATCGTTCCTGCCGCTGTACCTGCGCTTCATCAAGGGTGTGGTCGATTCCAACGACCTGTCGCTGAACGTGTCGCGGGAAATCCTGCAGAAAGACCCGATCATCGACTCGATGAAGTCGGCGCTGACCAAGCGCGTGCTCGACATGCTGGAAAAACTGGCGAAGAACGAGCCTGAGCAATACAAGGGCTTCTGGAAAAACTTCGGCCAGGTCATGAAAGAAGGCCCGGCGGAAGACTTTGCCAACAAGGAAAAAATCGCCGGCCTGCTGCGTTTTGCTTCCACCCAGGGCGACGACGGCGAGCAGGTTGTGTCCCTGGCCGAGTACCTGGCGCGCGCCAAGGAAGGTCAGGACAAGATCTACTACCTCACTGGCGAAACCTACGCCCAGGTCAAGAACAGCCCGCACCTGGAAGTCTTCCGCAAGAAAGGCATCGAAGTGCTGCTGCTGACCGACCGTATCGATGAGTGGCTGATGAGCTACCTCAACGAGTTCGACGGCAAGGCCTTTGTCGACGTGGCCCGTGGTAACCTGGACCTGGGTAGCCTGGACTCCGAGGAAGAGAAGAAAGAAGCCGAAGAAGTCGCCAAGTCCAAAGAGGGCCTGGTCGAGCGCATCAAGGCATCCTTGGGCGATGCCGTCAGCGAAGTGCGTGTCTCGCACCGCCTGACCGATTCCCCGGCGATCCTGGCCATCGGCGAGCAGGACCTGGGCATGCAGATGCGCCAGATCCTCGAAGCCAGCGGGCAGAAGGTGCCGGATTCCAAGCCGATCTTCGAATTCAACCCGGCTCATCCGCTGATCGAGAAACTCGATGGCGAGCAGAGCGAAGAGCGTTTTGGCGACCTGTCGCACATCCTGTTCGACCAGGCGGCCCTGGCCGCTGGCGACAGCTTGAAAGACCCGGCTGCCTATGTGCGCCGCCTGAACAAGCTGTTGGTTGAACTGTCGGTTTGACCCTGATGTAGAAAAACCCGCTTCGGCGGGTTTTTTCGTTCTAACGCACCTCAACTGGAGTAAATGATGAGCCAAGTCACTGTACGTTCCGTGGTCTATCAGATTGATGGCCAGTCCTACGAAAGCCGCCTTGCGTTCGACGCCAATCATAAAGGCCCGCTGCCGGGGCTGTTGATGGCTCCGAATTGGATGGGGGTGAGTGCGGGTGCCGAAGAGATCGCCAAAAGCGTGGCCGGCAAGGGCTACGTGGTGCTGATTGCCGACCTGTACGGGCAGACCGTACGCCCGTCGAATGGCGATGAAGCCGGCGCAGCGATGATGCCGCTGAAGAACGACCGTGCGTTGTTGAACAAGCGTATGCAGGCGGCCTTCGAGCAGTTGCAGGGACAGACCGAGGCCGTTGTCGATACGTCGAAACTGGCGACCTTTGGTTTCTGCTTCGGTGGTTGCTGCTCCCTGGAGCTGGCGCGTACCGGTGCGCCGGTCAAGGCGGCCATCTCGTTCCACGGCACCCTCGACACGCCAAACCCGGCGGACGCAAAGAACATCAAGGGCTCAGTGCTGGTGCTGCACGGCGCTTGCGACCCGCTGGTGCCGAAGGAACAACTGCCGGCGTTCGAAGATGAAATGAACGCAGCCGGCGTGGATTGGCAACTGCTGAGCTATGGCGGCGCGGTGCATTCCTTCACCGACCCCCATGCCAATGTGCCGGGCAAGATGATGTACGACGCCAAGACCGCCAAGCGGGCGTTCCAGTCGATGCATAACTTGCTGGATGAAGTGTTCAAGGGCTGATTTTTCAGCGCCTGTCCGGGCCTAATCGGGGGCAAGCCCCCTCCCACACTTGGATGCAATCACTGATCAAATGTGGGAGGGGGCTTGCCCCCGATGGCTATCTCAATGGCAACTCAATTCTTTCAGACTCACCCGGCACCGTCGGCCAATCCCCGGCCGCCCAGCGCTGCCTGGCCTGTTCAATCACCGCCGGATCACTCGCGACAAAATTCCAATTGATCCGCCGTGGCCCATCCAGCGGCGCGCCACCAAACACCACCAAGTGGCAATCACTGTCCGCAAACAACGTCATCTCCTGCCCGGTCGGCAATACCACCAGGCTGTGCACTTCCAGCGCCACGCTGTCCAACTGAGCTTCACCCTCCAATACATACACCGCACGTTCTTCATGCTCTTCAGGCACCAGCAGGGTCGTAGCCGTCTGCATCCGCACCTCGGCATACAGGGTGGGCGACAGCACCGGCACCGGTGACTTGAGACAGAACCCATCCCCTGCGATCAGGCGTATCTGCACGCCCAGGTTCTCACTCACCGGCAGACTCGCCGCCGGGTGATGGCTGTAATGTCCCGGCCCGGTCTCGTGGTCTTTGGGCGAGGCCAGCCACACTTGCAGCCCGTGCAGGCTGAAACCCTCGGCCCTGAGGGCTTCGGGTGTGCGTTCGACATGAGCGATGGCACTGCCGGCGGTCATCCAGCTGACGTCGCCGGCCTGCACCACCTGGTCCGAGCCCAGGCTGTCCTTGTGCTGCAACGCGCCTTCGAACAGATAGGTGAGGGTGGACAGACCGATATGCGGGTGTTGGCGGATATTCATGCCATCGCCCGGTGCATAGCGGGTCAGCAGCATGTGGTCGAAAAACACAAAAGGCCCGACGCTGCGGCATTCGCGCGACGGCAGCGGGCGCAGGATAGGTTGCCCTTCGACATCTTCGGGGCGAGGGCGGATCACGGTGAGGGTGGTCATGGTGCGTCCCAGTCTGAGCGGGTTGGATGCTGCTGAGCATAACCCGCTCGACGGGAGGTTGCCGCTATTGGCTGAAGGCGCCTTCCGACAGCTTGGTGTCGATGCTGATCTCGGCGGTAGTCATCAGCTTGTGCACCGGGCAGCGATCCGCTACGCGATGCAGCTCATCGCGTTGTTCGTCAGTGAGTACGCCCTTGAGCGTGAGCTTGACGTTGAGTCTGTATTTGCCCTTTTGTTCTTCGGTGGCGTCGTGGCTGACTTCCACAGTCACGCCGGTGAGCGGGATGTCTTTTTTCTGGGCGTAGAGCTTCACGGTCAGGGCTTTGCACGAGGCGAGGGCGGCGTCGAAGTAGTCATGGGGGGAGGGCGCCGAATCGTCACCGCCCAGGCTTTTGGGCAGGTCGGTGAACAACTCGTGGTTGTCGATATTGAGGCTATGGCGAAAGTTGTCCTGGTTCAGGGTGTTTACGGTAACTGGCATGGCAAACCTCACAGGGTGGCAGGATGAAGGTCATGCAGTTATAGAGCATGCTGGCACTTCGGTGTTCCTTGTTTTTGCCGGATGAACCCCGGCAAGGCGTTCAGGGTCTACCCGTATCAGCCCCTATCGAGGTGTTACCGTGCCCTGGACTCGCCTGACTCTTGCCCTGTTGTTCGCCGCCGGCAGCCTGGCCGCGCAGGCCCGCGATTATGCCTACAGCGATGCGCACCTGCATTACGTGGACTTCTTCCAGGAAACGGCGGGCATGGACAAGCTGCTCAAGGCGATGGCCGACAATCGCATCGATCACGTGATGATTTCTGGTATTCCCGTTGCGAAGAAATGGCACGAGGACGAACCCAAGCGACCGCGCTACTACGCCGGCGACGACGCGGATGCCTATTGGTACAGCGCCACCGATGTGATCGTGGCCGCAGCGGTCAACAAGCTGACCCCCGGGCAGCGCCAGCACTTTCATCCGTTCCTGTCCGGCTTCAACCCCAACGACAAGAACTCGGCCGCCCATATCCAACGTATGCTCGATCTCAATCCAGGACTGTGGCATGGCATCGGCGAGGTTTTTACCCGACATGACGACCTCACGGCCATCACTGCTGGTGACACACCACGGGCCAATAACGAAGCCATGACCCGCATCTATCACCTGGCGGCGGAAAATGATTTGCCGGTGATGCTGCACTCCAACATCACCTCCAAGCGCGAGCGCAACCCGCTGTACCTGGCTGAGGTCGAAGAACCCCTGCGCAACCACCCGCACACCCGTTTTATCTGGGCCCATGCTGGCACCAGCAAGGAGATCCATCGTCATCAGGTACAGATGGACTTTTTGCTGCCCACCTTGAGCCGCATGCTGGAGGCGTACCCCAACCTTTACATCGATCTGTCCTGGAGCGTGCTCACGCCCTACTTGCTGGATGATGCAGGCCAGCCTCGCCCCGAGTGGGTAAAACTGGTGGAGCGCTTTCCCGAGCGCTTTATGCTCGGCTCGGACGTCGTAGGGCGCTTCAACAAGTTGGGTAAGCAAATGCGCAGCTTCGACCCGTTCCTCGATGCACTCTCCGAAGGGGTCGCCCGCAAAGTGGCCCGCGATAACTTCCTGGCGATCCTGCCTGAGTCGACTCGCGATGGTGCCGCTGATTGATATCGCGTTTTGCTCTTGCTTCGGTATAGGGCACAGGCAGTTGCAAGCCTTGAGCGACGAGCTGCAAGTGGTTCGAGTGCTCTTCTCTTGCGGCTATAGCTTGAAACCTATGGCTCTGAAAGCAAAAAGCCCCGAACCAGTCGGGGCTTTTTCATGCGGTCAAGCTACAGGTCTTACTGACCCTGCCAGCGTTTCAGCACCAGGGTGGCGTTGGTGCCACCGAAGCCGAAGCTGTTGCTCATCACGGTGTCGATTTTTGCATTCTCGACAGTCTTGGTCAGGATTGGCATATCCGCCACGACCGGATCAATCTCGTCGATGTTGGCTGAGCCGGCCATGAAGTTGCCTTCCATCATCAGCAGGCAGTAGATCGCTTCGTGAACGCCGGCGGCGCCCAGGGAGTGACCGGACAGGCTCTTGGTAGAGCTGATGGCCGGGGCCTTGTCGCCGAATACCGCACGCACGCCTTCCATTTCCTTGGCATCGCCGACCGGAGTCGAGGTGCCGTGGGTGTTCAGGTAGTCGATTGGGGTGTCCACGGTGGACATGGCCATCTGCATGCAACGGATGGCGCCTTCACCGCTTGGGGCAACCATGTCGTAACCGTCGGAGGTCGCGCCGTAGCCGACGATTTCCGCGTAGATCTTGGCGCCACGGGCCAGGGCGTGTTCCAGCTCCTCGACCACCACCATGCCGCCACCGCCGGCGATGACGAAACCGTCACGCTTGGCGTCGTAGGCGCGGGAGGCCTTTTCCGGGGTTTCGTTGTACTGGGTGGACAGTGCACCCATGGCGTCGAACAGGAACGACTGGCTCCAATGTTCTTCTTCACCGCCGCCGGCGAACACGATGTCCTGCTTGCCCAGCTGGATCTGCTCAACGGCAGTCCCGATGCAGTGAGCGCTGGTGGCGCACGCGGAGGAGATCGAGTAGTTCACGCCCTTGATCTGGAACGGCGTGGCCAGACAGGCCGAAACGGTGCTGCCCATGGTCCGTGTGACACGGTACGGGCCAACGCGCTTGACGCCTTTTTCGCGCAGGATGTCCAGCGCTTCCATCTGGTTGAGGGTCGATGCGCCGCCGGAGCCGGCGATCAGGCCGGTGCGTACGTTCGATACCTGGTCGTCGCTCAGGCCGGAGTCGGCGATCGCGTCTTTCATCGCCAGGTAGGCGTAGGCGGCAGCGTGGCCGACGAAGCGATAGATCTTGCGATCGATCAGTTCTTCGAGGGGCAGGTCGATGGAGCCGGAAACCTGGCTACGCAGACCCATTTCGGCATATTCCGGGTTGAAGCGGATGCCAGGGCGACTTGCACGCAGGTTAGCGGTGACGGTCTCTTTGTCATTGCCCAGGCAAGAAACAATGCCCAGACCAGTGATAACGACGCGGCGCATGCGGATAACCCTTAAAAGTTGTCAGTGGAAGTGAATACGCCGACCCGAAGGCCTTCGGCAGTATAGATCTCGCGACCGTCGACGCTCACCGAACCATCGGCGATGGCCAGGTTCAGCTTGCCCTTGAGGACGCGCTTGATCTGAATGTTGTAGGTGACTTTCCTGGCGGTCGGCAGGACCTGGCCAAAGAACTTCACTTCGCCCGAACCCAGGGCGCGACCGCGGCCCGGCAGGCCTTGCCAGCCCAGGAAGAAACCGACCAGCTGCCACATGGCGTCAAGGCCCAGGCAGCCCGGCATCACAGGGTCGCCTTCGAAATGGCAGGCGAAGAACCACAGGTCCGGGGTGATATCCAGCTCGGCGACCAATTCACCTTTGCCGTACTTGCCACCCTCTTCGCTGATATGGGTGATGCGATCCACCATCAGCATGTTCGGGGCGGGCAGTTGCGCGTTACCTGGGCCGAACAGCTCACCGCGACTGCAGCGCAGCAGATCTTCCCGAGTAAAGGCGTTTTGTTTGGTCATGCGAGCTCCTCAATAATCCCATGCGGCAGGGTAGGGCAAATCTTCCCGAACCGAATGAAGCGTTCATGCCTCATGTCGGCAGCCTACACGTAGACTATTGCGTTGTAGTGAAAGTCACAGCGGCAAGGTACTGAATGTACACTTGTTCACTGAAATTTTAAACCGGGCCCGTTTATGGGCCCGTTCGGGTGCCTAAGACTGCCGCACTTTCGTCTTTCACGCCAGTCGGAGTTGGCTGATGGCGCGACGCTATTGCACCCAGCGCTGCAGGATTTGCTGCAAATCCGTACGTTTGAACGGCTTGGCCAGGTAATCGTTCATTCCGGCTGCCAGGCAGGCTTCACGGTCGCCCTGCAACGCGTTGGCAGTCAGGGCGATGATCGGCAGGTCGGCGCAGCCCGGCAGTTGACGGATCTTGCGGGTGGCCTCGTAGCCGTCGATCAACGGCAGCCGGCAATCCATCAGGATCGCGGTGAAAATCAGGCTCTCGGCACTGCGGATCGCCTCGGCACCGTCGGTGGCCAGGCTCACTTCAAAGCCCAGGCTGCGCAACATGGCTTCGACCACGGTGCGGTTGACCGGGTTGTCCTCCACCAGCAATACATGGCGGCCAGCGCCGGCGTTGGCTTTGCCGTCGGCGCCTTGCGCGATGGCCGGCACGCTCTGCTGGTCGATGGCCAGGGGAATTTCCAGGGTAAATACCGAGCCGCGGCCTTCTTCACTTTGCGCGCGCAGGGTGCCGCCCATGCGTTCGGCCAGGGTACGGGCGATGGGCAGGCCGAGGCCGGTGCCGCCGTAACGTCTTGAAATGGAACTGTCGGCCTGCTGGAACGCGTCGAACATCAACTCCAGGCGTTCGGCGCAAATCCCGATGCCACTGTCGCGCACGGTGCAGGTGAACCACACCAGTTCATGGTCAAGGGTCTGCCAATGGGGTTCGACGCTGACGCTGCCCTGCTCGGTGAACTTCAGCGCATTGCCGATCAGGTTCACCAGGATCTGGCGGATTCGCGTCGGGTCGCCCTGCACGCGCAAGGCGTCCAACCCCGGTGGTATCGACAGTTTCAACGCCAGCCCGCGCTGCTGGGCGCTGTGCTGGAACGCCTGGGCGCAGCTGTTGATCAGGTCCGCCAGGTTGAACGGAATATGCTCCAGTTCCAGGGCAGCGCGTTCGATGCGCGAGAAGTCGAGGATGTCGTTGATGACCTTGAGCAAATGCTCGGTGGACTCGGAGGCCAGCGCCGCGTACTCGGTCTGCTCCTCGGTCATTTCGGTGGTTTCCAGCAACTGCAACATGCCCAGCACGCCGTTCATGGGCGTGCGCAGCTCATGGCTCATCATCGCCAGGAAATCCGACTTGGCGTTGTTGGCGCGCTCTGCCTCTTCGCGGGTCTGGATCAACTGGGCCATGGCCTGCTGCTGTTCGCGGCTGGCCTGGTTGAGGCCTTCGGCCAGGTTATTGATGTGTCGCGACAGGTCGCCCAGTTCCGAGTCGTCCACGATCGGCAGCGGCGTCTTGTAGTCACCTTGCTGGATGGCTTTTACCGCGTGGCCCATGGCGCTGATCGGCTGAGACAGGCTGGCGGCCAGGCGCCGCGCGAGCAGGAAGGTAAACAGCAGGGCGAACAGCGCCAGGATGCCGGCCTTGAACAGGATTTCCTGCTGGCGCTGGCTGAATGCGTCGTTGGACATGCCGACGATCACCCGGCCCAGGTAGTCGGCCCGCGGTGCCTTGGGTTCGTTGAGGTTGTCCTGGAAAAAATCATTGCCCAACTGGATGTGTTGCAGGCGAATCGGTGCCTGGAACACTTTGACGGACAACGAGCGGTCGTGTTTTTCCGACGGCTGCTCGACATACACCAGGATGTTCTCGCTGCTGTCCTGGATCTCCAGGAACCGCACATGGGGCGTAGCGAGCGTGGCGCGCAGCAGGCTGTCGAGCACTTCGTTGTTGCCGGAGATCACCCCGTACTCGGTGGCGGGCGCCAGTTGGTTGGCGATCAACTGGCCGGTGTGGTCCAGTTCCTGGCGCAAGTCCTGGATCCGCACGAAGGTGAAAAAGCTGATCAGCAGCAACGTCAGCAACAGCGCCGGGCCCAGGGTGATGAGCTGGGTGCGGGTGTTGATGTCCCAACGACGGCGCAAGGTCATGGGCGTTTTTCTCCTTCGGCCAGGCGGATCGCGACGCCGGCTTCGTCCACCTGTTCGATCCCCAGTGAGCGCGCGACTTGCGGGTTGCCCACGACTTTGAAGTGTTCCGGGTACAGCGAGCGCGGCCAGTTGGCCGGCGGGTGGTCTAGCAAACGGTCAAGCACGGCCAGCCAGTCGGTCTGGTCGCTGTAGGTGCTGGCCAGGCTGCCGGCCCGCACAAAGCCTGCATTCGGGCCCACCGCCGGCAATTGCTGGGCATAGCTGCTCAGCAACAGGTTCTTCGCGGTTTTCGAGTTGTACAACTGCGGGTCATCCAGGCCGAGCAGCACGTCACTGCTCCTGAACAGGTTTTGCAGCGGGCGGCTGTCATTAATGTTGTCCCAGAGCTGTGGCACGATTTCCAGGCCGAGGGGTGTGGCGTGCTGGCGCAGTTCGGGCAGCAGGAACTCACTGTCGGCGCCGTAGAGCACGCCGATGCGCCGCGCCTGGGGCAGGATGGCGGCGATCAGGCGCAGTTGGCGTTCCAGCGGTGGGTCGCTCCACAGCAGGCTGATGTGCGGGTGAGGTGTGGTGCCCAGGCGTTGATGGGCCTGCAACCGACTGATACGCAGCACCAGGGTCGGCGGGCCTTGGGTCTCCTGCAGGCGCCAGTCGAGGCTGGGCAGGTCGAGCAGGATCAGACGTGTGTTGGCCGGCAGTCGACCAGGGGCTGGCAGGTTTTTGAGCGGGGTGAAGGTGATGTGGTCTTCGGGGCGTTGCTGGGCCAGGGCCTGGGCGAAGGCCTGGACGCCGGCGCTGTCTTCGGCAGCGGTCAGCAGGATCTCGGCACTCCAGGCCGGCGCGGCAGACAGCAGGCAAGCGAACAGCACAATGCGTCGCCAGAGCGTGTGGATAAAAAAGCAGGTCATCCGTGACGAGTCGCCCATGTCAGAACTCTAACTCTGCGCTGAAGTAGAGCACGTGGCGATGGTCATAATTGTTATCGGCCCAGGTGGTGGGCTGGTGATCCAGGCGTTCTTGCAGCATGCCGGCCAGCTCCACGTTGGCTTTGCCCAGGGCAATGCGCTTGGCCACCCGCAGGTCGACCCGTTCGAAGCGATATTGGTTGAGTGCGTCATCGCCGTAGTAGAACAGCGCGCTGGACCAGCCTTGGCCCCATTCACGCAACCAACCGGCAGAGCCACTGTTGCGTGCGGTCTGTGCCTTGTCCAGCGGGTTGCTGGCGCTGGCATCGACATAAGCATAGGTCAGCCGCAAGCGGTCGGCGTTGCTCACGCGCCAGTCGAACTGGGTTTCGGCACCGGTGAAGCGTGCGCTGTTGGCGTTGCTGGCAATGTACTGGTTATTGCGCAGCGGCGAACTGATCATGTCGGTAATTTCGTCGTAGAACAGTTTCACGTCCATGTTCAGCCCGATGTCGGCAAAGAAGCCGTTGTACCCCAGTTCCCGCGACTTCATCATCTCTTTATCGAGGTTGCCCGGCCCCCGCGTCTTTACGAAGTATTGCCCGGTGGTCTGACCGTAGGCCGGGGAGCTGAGGTTGGTGACGCGATAACTCCAGTTGACGTTGTTCTCGAACATGTCCGGGGAGCGGATGGCTTCGGAGTACACCGCGCGCAAGCCATGGCGCGGGTTGATCAGGTAGTTGACCGCCACCCGTGGCGTCAGCGAATTGCCGCTCAGGTGCGTGTCTTCATACATGGCGCCGCCTTGCAGCAGCCAATGTTCGCTGGCGCGCCATTCCAACTGGCCGAACAGGCGCCAGGTGGTGTCGTCCAGGGTGCCATTGAAGTAGGTATCGGAGTCGGCGCGGTCGTAGCGGTAGTTCATGCCGCTGACCAGGCGCAGGCTGTCGGACAGGCTGAGGGTGTCCTGGATTTCCAAGTCATAGCGACTTTCGCGGGTGCTCTGGTCGATGTCGCCGCACACGCTTTGACTGGCACCGTCGCGTCACTGCTGCAACACCTGGTTGGCCAGCGCTTGCTCGGCAGCGCTACCCGGCGGTGCGCTGCCCTGGCTGTAGGTGTCCATGTGGCGGGCCAGCAGCTCGGCGTAGTTGGGGTTCATCTGCCACAGCTGGGTCAATTCCGGGCTGAACGACACCTTGGCGTCGCAGGCCTTCCAGATTTGCCGGCGGTCCCACTGCTGGGCCGAGCCCTGGATATAGAGGCTGTGTTCAGGGTTGAAATCGAAATTCCAGCGCAGCGAGCCGGCGTAGTCCTTGGCCGTGACGTCGGAGTTGTTGCCACCTTCGGTAATCCCGGCGAATACCGGGCTGTAGGTATACGGACGTTGGTTGGTGCCTTCCTTCGCATCCAGTTGCCAGTCGATGCTCTGCTGCGCGTTCAACGTCTGGCTCACCGCCAGGCTGAAGCGATTGAGACGACGCCCGTCGCGGCGGTCGGCGCCAGCGGCGTCGCTGTCGAACCCATCGTCCTGCTGGCCGGACAGCGACAGGCGCAAATCGCCGGTTTCCCAGCCGATGCCCTGGCTGGCATAGAAGTCATTGATGCCACGCTCGCCACGCACCACTTTGACCCGGGTGCCGTGGCTGTTAGCCGGCGAGCGCGTGAGAATGTTGACCACCGCCATCAAGGCATTGGCGCCGTAGCTGACGGTGTTGGGGCCGCGGAAGACTTCGATGCGCTCGATATCTTCCATCGCTACTGGAATGTCGCTCCAGTCCACGGTGGCCAGGCCGGCGCGGTACACCGAGCGGCCGTCGATCAGCACCTGCATGCGCCGCGCATCGCTGGCGCTGGTGCCGTGGTAGTTCACCGCCGCCTGGTTGCCGGAGGTGTAGCCGACCATCATCCCCGGCACCAGGCGCAGCAACTCGCTGATATCCCGCGCGCCGCTGGCCTTGATCAACTCGCTGTCGATCACGGTCATGCTGCCGGGCACGGCGGCGGCCGATTGCTTGAGACGCGTGGCGGTCAATACCTGGGGCAGCGGCTGGCTGTCGAGGAACAGGTCGTCGGCCATGACAGGCGCACTGCACAGCAGCATCAACCACAGAGATGAACGGGGAGGAGGGCCCAAATACACGGCACGGCCTTGATAATTACGGATAGCCGCCCATGTTAACTGAGGTGGGGCCATTTGCCAGTCGCCGGACTTGCAATTACTTCATGTAAGTGTGGCATTTTCCGACAAGCGCACGAATTGATACGGGGGCTGGCCGCCGACGGGTCGGCCCGTATAATGCCGCCATCGCCACTGGTATGGATTAACGGATTGCATATGACTGAACAGCGCCCTATCGCGGTCCTGGGAGGCGGAAGTTTTGGTACCGCCGTGGCTAACCTGCTGGCCGAGAACGGTCACGCTGTGCGCCAGTGGATGCGCGATCCCGAACAGGCCGAGGCCATTCGGGTGCACCGGGAAAATCCGCGTTACCTCAAAGGCATCAAGATTCATCCGGCGGTCGAGCCGGTTACCGACCTGCTGGACACCCTCATGGCCTGCGACCTGTGCTTCGTCGCGCTGCCGTCCAGCGCCTTGCGCTCGGTGCTGGCACCGCACGCCGAACGCCTGGCGGGCAAGCTGCTGGTCAGCCTGACCAAGGGCATCGAGGCGCAGACCTTCAAGCTGATGAGCGAAATTCTCGAAGAGATCGCGCCCCAGGCGCGCATTGGCGTGTTATCCGGGCCGAACCTGGCGCGGGAAGTCGCCGAGCACGCGCTGACCGCCACCGTAGTCGCCAGTGAAGACGAAGAGCTGTGCGAACGGGTCCAGGCTGTATTGCACGGTCGTACCTTCCGGGTCTACGCCAGCAGCGACCGCTTTGGCGTCGAGCTGGGCGGTGCGCTGAAAAACGTCTACGCGATCATCGCCGGCATGGCCGTGGCGCTGGGCATGGGCGAGAACACCAAAAGCATGTTGATTACCCGCGCCCTGGCCGAGATGACCCGCTTTGCGGTCAACCAGGGGGCCAACCCGATGACCTTCCTCGGCCTGGCGGGCGTGGGCGACCTGATCGTCACTTGCTCCTCGCCGAAAAGCCGCAACTATCAGGTCGGGTTCGCCCTCGGCCAGGGCCTGAGCCTGGAAGACGCGGTCACGCGCCTGGGCGAAGTGGCCGAGGGCGTCAATACCCTCAAGGTGCTCAAGGCCAAGGCCCAGGAAGTCGGCGTGTATATGCCGTTGGTCGCCGGGCTGCACGCGATCCTGTTTGAAGGGCGCACCTTGAACCAGGTCATCGAGTTGCTGATGCGCGCCGAGCCCAAGACCGATGTCGACTTTATTTCCACCAGTGGTTTCAACTGAGGAACGCGTCATGAACGATCCGCAAGCAGCCCCCAAGTACGAATCCATTGCCCTGCGCATCCTGTGGATGCTGGTGTTTGCCCTGGTTTGGCAAGTGGCGCAGTTCCTGCTCGGCGCGCTGGTGGTGGTGCAACTGATCTACCGCCTGGTCTACGGCGCCCCGAACCTGGGCCTGATGAACTTCGGCGACAGCCTCAGCCAGTTCCTGGCGCAGATCGGGCGTTTCGGCAGCTTCCATACCGAGCAAAAACCGTGGCCGTTCGCCGACTGGCCGACCCCGCGCGCACCCGAGGGCGAAGCTGCCCACAGCGTGCCGCCGGCGCCGCACCCGGTGCGTGATGAAGAGCCGAAACTATGAAGTTGTGGATACTGCGCCACGGCGAGGCCGAAGGGCATGCGCGCACCGATGCCGAACGCAACCTCACCGAGCATGGCCGTGGCGAAGTGTTGCGCAGTGCCGCGCACCTGATCGGCCAGCCCCTCAGCGCGATCATCGCCAGCCCCTATGTGCGGGCGCAGCAGACCGCGCATCTGGTGCGTGATGCGTTGGGCTTCGAGGCGCAGATTCGCACGGTGCCGTGGCTGACCCCCGATGGCAGCCCGTTGCAGGTGCTGGAAAAGCTCGACACCGACGACAATGTGCTGCTGGTCAGCCATCAGCCCCTGGTGGGCAGCCTGATCAGCTTTCTGCAGCATGGTCATCAGCGCCAGCCGCAGCCGATGCACACCGCCAGCCTGGCGGAACTGGAAGGGGATTTCCCGCTGGCGGGGCTGATGAGCCTGGTCAGCGTGAAGAATCCGTAGGCGTTATCGCGGCTTTGTGTGTGCTATATAGTCAACCAAGCAAGTGCTTGGTTGGCTATCGTCGGACCACAAAGGAGCGCGTCCCATGCCCGTCGCATTTCGATTGCCGTTGCAGGTGTTCTTCGAACGTGAAGCGCGGCACCCGCGCCAGACCTTTCTGGTGCAGCCCGTGGGCGGCGGTGAGGTGCAGCGCCTCACCTGGGGCGATGTCGGCCAACAGGCCCGGTGTGCCGCGCACTGGCTGCGCGCCCGCGAGCTGCCCCCAGGCTCGCACATTGCCCTGATTTCGAAAAACTGTGCGCACTGGATCATTGCCGACCTGGCGATCTGGATGGCCGGGCATGTCTCGGTGCCGCTGTACCCCAACCTCACTGCCGACTCCGTGGCCCATGTGCTCGCCCATTCCGAGGCGGCGCTGGCGTTCATCGGCAAGCTCGACGACTGGCCCGCTATGGCGCCCGGCGTGCCGTCCAATGTCCCGACCATCAGCTTGCCGCTGTGCCCAGCCGGCGCGTTCGATTTCAGCTGGGCCGACCTGCAAGCCTGTTCGCCGATCCAGGATGACCCGGCGCCTGCGGACTGGGACTTGGCCACCATCATCTACACCTCTGGCACCACCGGCCTACCCAAAGGCGTGATGCACAGCTTCGGCGCGCTGGGGTTTGCCGCCACCCGTGGCACCGAATTATTCGGGTTGGGGGAGGGCGACCGCCTGCTGTCCTACCTGCCGCTGTGCCATGTGGCCGAGCGCATGTTTGTGGAAATGGCGGCGATCTACACCGGGCAGACAGTGTTTTTTGCCGAAAGCCTGGAGACGTTTCTGACCGACCTGCGCAGGGCACGTCCGACCGCCCTGTTTGGCGTACCGCGTATCTGGACCAAATTCCAGATGGGCGTCTACGCCAAAATCCCGGAAAAACGCCTGGACACCCTGCTGCGTCTACCCTTCATCGGCAAGCGCGTGGGCCACAAGGTGCTCGCCGGGCTGGGCCTGGATGCGTTGCGCATCGCACTGTCCGGGGCGGCGCCGGTGCCCGAGGCGCTGCTGCGCTGGTATCAGCGCCTGGGCCTGGACGTACTGGAGGTGTACGGCATGACCGAGAGCTGCGGCTACTCCCATGTGTGTCGCCCCGGGCAACAGTCCATCGGCTGGATCGGCCTGCCGTGCCCTGGTGTCGAGGTGCGCATCGATCCTGCGGGCGAAGTGCAAGTGCGCAGCGGTGCGACCATGCTCGGCTACTACAAGGACCCGCACAAAACCGCTGAGACCATCACCGCCGACGGCTTCCTGCGCACCGGCGACAAGGGCGAGCAGGCTGCCGACGGTCGGC
The DNA here is from genome assembly GCF_058787615.1 of Pseudomonas sp. FW305-3-2-15-C-LB1. NCBI lineage: Bacteria > Pseudomonadati > Pseudomonadota > Gammaproteobacteria > Pseudomonadales > Pseudomonadaceae > Pseudomonas > Pseudomonas sp. FW305-3-2-15-C-LB1. Next base: position 97,498 of record NZ_JBYSZX010000018.1, read on the forward strand.
TGCGCTTGACCGGGCGCCTCAAGGAGATCTTCAAGACCAGCAAAGGCAAGTACGTGGCCCCGGCACCGATTGAGAACCGCCTGGCCGAACATGCGCGCATCGAACAGGTGTGCGTGGTGGGCGATGGCCTGACCGCGCCGATGGGGCTTTGCGTGTTGTCGGCAATGAGCGAAGAACCGCATGTGCTGCGCAGCAGCCTTGAACGCTGGCTGGAGCAGGTCAATCAAGCATTGGATAAACATGAACGCCTGCGACAGTTGGTGGTGGTGAAAGACAACTGGGCGGTGGAAAACGGCTTTCTGACCCCGACGCTCAAGATCAAACGCAATGTGATCGAATCGACCTACGGTGAACATTTCCAGACGTGGAGCGAGCGTTCCGAAACTGTTCTGTGGCAGGATTAGGGCCATCATAAAACCAACAAGGACAACCGTATGAGCCTGTGGCGCACTCAACCGAATATTGACCAACTCAATGCGATCCAGAAGAACACCATCGGTGAATTGCTGGATATCCGTTTTGAACGCTTCGATGACGAATCGCTGACCGCCAGCATGGTGGTCGACCATCGCACCCATCAGCCTTACGGCTTGTTGCACGGCGGCGCATCGGTGGTCCTGGCCGAAAGCGTCGGCTCCATGGCCGCCTATCTTTGCATCGACGCGAGCAAGTTCTACTGCGTGGGCCTGGAGATCAACGCCAACCACCTGCGCGGTGTGCGCAGTGGGCGGGTGACGGCGGTGGCCAAGGCGATCCATATCGGCCGCACCACCCAGGTGTGGGACATTCGCCTGACCAGCGACGATGGCAAGGCCAATTGCGTGTCGCGCCTGACCATGGCGGTGGTGCCGCTGGGCGAGAACCCGCCGGCGCGATAGGCGTGGCGTGAGTGTCATCATTCCTGGCAGTTACAGTCATTGCTGTGGCGGTCGGGGCTGGTGACAATCAATCTCTGTTTTTGTCGATGGATCCGGTATGTCGCAGCATGTGTTTTTCGCCCACGCCAATGGTTTCCCCTCGGCCACCTACGGCAAGCTGTTTGCCGCCCTGGCCCCGGAATATGCAGTGGCGCACCTGCTGCAGCACGGTCACGACCCCAGGTTTCCGGTGGACGATAACTGGCAGAACCTGGTGGATGAGCTCATCCACCACCTGGAGCGGCAGCCGGAACCGGTGTGGGGTGTGGGGCATTCCCTCGGTGGCGTTTTGCATCTGCATGCAGCCATGCGTTGCCCTCAGTTATATCGCGGAGTGGTCATGCTCGATTCGCCGGTGTTGACCCGCGCCGACCGCTGGGTGATCCGCGCGGCCAAGCGCTTTGGTTTTATTGACCGCCTGACCCCGGCCGGGCGCACCCTGGGACGCCGCGAAGAGTTCAGCGACCTGGACGCCGCGCGCAGCTATTTCGCCGGCAAGACCTTGTTCCGTGGCTTTGACCCGGAATGCTTCGACGCTTACCTGCAACACGGCCTGCACCAGGTCGGTGACCGCCTGCGCCTGCGCTTCGACCCGGCTACCGAGATCAGCATCTACCGGGGCGTGCCCCACACCAGCCCCGGTCAGGTGCGCCAGATGAAGGTGCCGCTGGCGGTGGTGCGCGGCCGGCAGAGCCGGGTGGTGATGCGTCACCACGCCAGCGGCGTCGGTCGCCTGCCCATGGGCGAAATGCTCACCATGCCCGGCGGCCATATGTTCCCCCTTGAACGCCCCCAGGACACCGCGACCTTGATCAAGAACCTGTTCTCCCGCTGGGAAGCCCGCGAGCGCAGTTGCGCATGAGCACACCGGTCGAAGAAGTGCGCCTGAGCCTGCCGCATATCGAGTTGGCGGCCCATCTGTTCGGGCCCGAGGACGGTTTGCCGGTGATCGCGCTGCATGGCTGGCTGGACAACGCCAACAGCTTTGCGCGACTGGCGCCGAAACTTCAGGGCTTGCGCATCGTTGCACTGGATATGGCCGGGCATGGGCATTCGGCGCATCGTCCTATCGGCGCCGGTTACGCCTTGTGGGATTACGCGTACGACGTGCTGCACGTCGCCGAGCAACTGGGTTGGAAACGTTTTGCATTACTTGGCCACTCCCTCGGCGCCATCGTTTCCCTGGTGCTGGCCGGTGCGCTGCCGGAACGGGTGACGCACCTGGGATTGATCGACGGGGTGATCCCGCCCACTGCCAGCGGTGACAACGCCGCCGAACGCTTGGGCATGGCGTTGCAGGCGCAATTGAACCTGCAGGACAAACGCAAGCCGGTCTATAGCACCCTGGATCGAGCGGTCGAGGCGCGCATGAAAGGCGTGGTGGCGGTCAGTCGCGAAGCCGCGGAACTGCTGGCCCAACGCGGTCTGATGCCAGTGCCGGGCGGTTACACCTGGCGCACCGACAGCCGCCTGACCCTGGCTTCGCCGATGCGTCTGACCGATGAGCAGGCAATGGCTTTCGTGCGGCGTGTGGGTTGCCCTACACAGTTGGTGGTCGCGGCTGATGGCATGCTGGCGAAACATTCCGAATTGCTTTCCCAGCTACCCTTTACCGTGACCACGCTGCCAGGCGGCCATCATTTACACCTGAATGACGAGCCCGGCGCGGTCCTTGTTGCAGACTGTTTCAATCGGTTCTTCTGCGCGCCTTGACTTGGGGCGGTCAACTGCCGAGGCTGGGCGGATTGAAAGGGAGTCAACCATGAACTACTTCAACACCGCTGTGACCGCCGATGGCCAGGGCTCGTTGATCCTATGAGCGTGCGTAACGGATGTATCCGTATCCTGGGCTTGGGCCTGCTGAGCCCACTGGTATTTGCCGCCGACATACCGGGTAGCCAGGACCTGCCCACCGTGGCCCGCCAGGTCGACGCGCAAATCGTCGACTACCGTCCCACCGAAGAAAAAGAACGCATCTACCCCATGGGCGCCATCCGCAAGATCAGCGGCCAGCTGCGTTACGAAGGCCAGGCCACCGCACGGGGCCAAGCCACCGCCATCACCTATGAATTACCTGCCGAACACAGCTCCAGTGCCGCATTTACTGCGACGCGCGAAGCGTTGCAGGCGAAGGGCGCGCAGTTGCTGTTCTGGTGCCAGGCCCGGGATTGCGGCGAAAGCAGCCTGTGGGCCAATGAAGTGTTCGGCAACGCCAAGTTGGTCGGCGCCGACGGCCAGCAGGAATACCTGCTGCTGCGCCTGGCAGCCCCCCAGGAAAACTCCCTGGTGGCGCTGTATGGCATCACCCGTGGCAACCGTCGCGCCTATCTGCACGTGGAGCAACTGGACGCCAACGCGCCGCTGGCCGACCTTCTGCCCACCTCCGCAACGCTGCTGCGAGAGCTGAAAAGCACCGGCGAGCTGGATTTCCCCGCGCTGGGCGGCGACCCTGACGACACCTGGCTGACCCTGATTTCCCGTGGGTTGAACCTTGATACCACCTTGCGCGTCAGCCTTACCGGCCCGAACGCCGAAGCCTGGCGCCAGGCCCTGGTCGACAAAGGTGTGCGCGCCGCGCGCATGGAAACCGGCTCCGCTGAAACCAAAGGCCTGCACCTGCATCTGATACGCTGACCGTTACAAGGCGAACGGACCCGCGCCGTTCGCCTAAGCTCTCTTCCTATAGCCTTCTTCTAGAGATACTCCATGCTCAATAACGATCGCCTACTGGTGCAAATCCTGCTGCTGGTGCTGTTCGGTGCCAGCTTCTGGGTGATGGCGCCGTTCTGGTCGGCGCTGTTCTGGGGCGCGGTACTGGCATTTGCCAGTTGGCCGTTGATGGTCCTGCTCACCCGCTGGCTGGGGGGGCGCGAATCCCTGGCCGCCGGCATCCTGACGTTGGGTTGGATGCTGCTGGTGGCGCTGCCGCTGGTGTGGCTGGGCTTCAACCTCGCGGATCACGTGCGCGATGCGACGGCGTTGATCAAGGATATCCAGGTTGACGGCCTGCCGGAGGCACCTGCCTGGCTCGGCTCGATCCCCTTAGTCGGTGAGCGGCTGGTGGCCATGTGGGACAGCATTGACCAACAGGGCGCGGCCTTGATGGTCAGCATCAAGCCCTACCTGGGGCAGGTCGGCAATTGGTTGTTGGCGCGCAGTGCGCAAATCGGTGGTGGGATTCTAGAACTGACCCTGAGCCTGGTCTTCGTGTTCTTTTTCTACCGGGACGGGCCGCGCCTGGCGATGTTTGTTCACCGCCTGCTGGAGCGCTTGATCGGCGAGCGTGCCGGCTATTACATCGAACTGGTGGCCGGCACCGTGCAGCGCGTGGTCAACGGCGTGATCGGCACGGCCGCCGCCCAGGCCCTGTTGGCGCTGATCGGTTTCCTGATCGCCGGGGTGCCGGGTGCGCTGGTGCTGGGCATCGTCACCTTCCTGCTCAGCCTGATTCCCATGGGCCCGCCACTGGTGTGGATCCCGGCCACGGCGTGGCTGGCCTGGAAGGGCGATTACACCTACGCGGTGTTCCTCGGCGTGTGGGGCACGTTCATCATCAGTGGCGTGGACAACGTGCTCAAGCCTTACCTGATCAGCCGCGGCGGCAACCTGCCGTTGGTCATCGTGCTGCTCGGGGTGTTCGGCGGCTTGATTGCCTTTGGTTTCATCGGCCTGTTTATCGGCCCGACCCTACTGGCGGTGGCCTACAGCCTGTTGATGGACTGGAGTGCAACCCAGGCCCAGGGGCGGCGGGAAGACAAGCCGCTCTAGACGCGTGGTAACCACATCACGGCGGTCAAACCACCGCCGGGGGTTTCTTCCAGGTGCAGCCGACCGCCGAGGCGTTCCGCCGCTTCCCTGGAAATCGTCATGCCCAGGCCGACCCCGCCAGAGTTGCGGTTGCGTGAGCCTTCCAGCCGATAGAACGGTTCGAACACCGCCTCACGCTGGTCGGCGGCAATGCCGGGGCCATGGTCGATGACACGGATGACCAGCGCCTCGCGGCTGTCTGTCAGCTCGATGCGCGCCGAACCGGCGTACCGCAGGGCGTTGTCGATCAGGTTGTTGAGGCACGATCGCAAGGCCATCGGCTGCACTTGCAGCGGTGCGCAGGTCCCGCCGAACTGCACATCGGAACCCTGGTCCTGGGCGTTTTCGCTCATCGACTCGACCAGCGCCTGCACGTCCAGCCAATGCCGGGTTTCGCTGGTGCGTTGTTCGTGCAGGTAGCTCAGGGTCGCGTCGAGCATGCCGATCATGTCGTCCAGGTCCTGGCGCATCTGGCCTTGCAGCCGGGTGTCTTCGATCTGTTCCAGGCGCAGCTTCAGGCGTGACAACGGGGTGCGCAGGTCATGGGAGACAGCGCCGAGCATACGGGCGCGTTGGCTGACTTGCTCGCGGATGCGTCGCTGCATCAGGTTGAAAGTCGACGCCGCTTGCTGTGCCTCACGCGGGCCAGATTCGTCGAGGGGCGGGCTGTCGAGGTCCAGGCTCAGGCGCTCGGCAGCTTCGCTCAGGCGCTGGATCGGCCGGCTCAGCAGCTTGGCACCGTACCAGGCGGCGATAATCAACGAGATGAACTGGAACGTCAGTGGCACCACCGGGCCACCAAACCATGGTCGCTTGTGCCTGGCCAGGTGTTTCATCGTGCCGTCCGGCTGCTCGACAAAGGTCTCCTGAGGCGGCGGCGGAGGCGGGCCGTAATAGCGAAACCAGGAAATGGCCAGCACATGAGCCAGCACAATCGCCACCAGCAACACGCCAAACAGTCGACCGAACAGCGTGTTGAAGGCGTTGCGCATCAACCGATATCCCGGGCGTCGAACAGGTAGCCTTCACCCCGCACGGTCTTGATCAATTGGGGCGCCTTGGGATCATCCCCGAGTTTTTGCCGCAGGCGCGACACCAGCAAATCGATGCTGCGATCAAAGGCTTCGATGGAGCGGCCACGGGCGGCATCCAACAGTTGTTCGCGGCTCAACACCCGGCGCGGACGTTCGATGAATACCCACAGCAGGCGAAATTCCGCGTTGGACAGCGGCACCACCAGGCCATCGTCGGCGACCAGTTGGCGCAGCACGCTGTTGAGGCGCCAATTGTCGAAGCGGATATTGGCGCGTTGTTCGGTACGGTCGTCACGCACACGGCGCAGGATGGTCTGGATGCGCGCTACCAGTTCGCGGGGTTCGAAGGGCTTGGACATGTAATCGTCGGCGCCCAGCTCCAGGCCGATGATGCGGTCAGTGGGTTCGCAGCGGGCGGTGAGCATCAGGATCGGGATATCCGATTCCGCGCGCAGCCAGCGGCACAGCGACAGGCCATCTTCGCCCGGCAGCATCAGGTCGAGCACCACCACGTCGAAGGTTTCGGCCTGCATGGCCTGGCGCATCGCCGTACCGTCGGTGACGCCGCTGGCGAGAATGCCGAAGCGGGCCAGGTAGTCGATCAGCAGTTCACGGATCGGCACATCGTCGTCAACGATCAGCGCGCGGGTGTTCCAGCGTTTGTCGTCGGCGATCACCGCGCCTTTTTGCTCGTCGTTCATGGAGACGGAAGGGGTATGCATAGTGCGATCATCTGCCCTGTTGTTGCGCTCAGCATAGGCGCCCAGCCCCATGGCTGGAAGTGCTGGTCGGTGGGTCGTGCAAGCGAGGCTAGCCGTGAGGCGTGTTGGGGGCATGTCGTGAATGTATCGGCTTTGAAATAATTCCCTGAAATGCCTGCCCGATAGCGCTTGGTCAGTATTTACCGATCATCGGATCCCGCAACGCCGCCGCTTGCGCTACAATCCGCGCCGATTTCGACTTGCCTGAGAGCCCATTCCAATGTCCGTCTGCCAGACTCCTATCATCGTCGCCCTGGATTACCCCACTCGTGACGCCGCACTGAAGCTGGCTGACCAGTTGGACCCGAAGCTGTGCCGGGTCAAGGTCGGCAAGGAATTGTTCACCAGTTGCGCGGCGGAAATCGTCGGTACGCTGCGTGACAAAGGTTTCGAAGTGTTCCTCGACCTGAAATTCCACGATATTCCGAACACCACCGCGATGGCGGTCAAGGCCGCCGCCGAAATGGGCGTGTGGATGGTCAACGTGCACTGCTCCGGCGGCCTGCGCATGATGAGTGCCTGCCGTGAGGTGCTGGAACAGCGCAGCGGGCCTAAACCGTTGTTGATCGGTGTGACCGTGCTCACCAGCATGGAGCGTGAAGACCTGGCCGGTATCGGCCTGGATATCGAGCCCCAGGAGCAGGTACTGCGCCTGGCCGCCCTGGCGCAAAAAGCCGGCCTGGATGGCCTGGTGTGTTCGGCGCTGGAAGCCCAGGCCCTGAAAACCGCGCACCCGTCGCTGCAACTCGTGACCCCGGGTATTCGTCCGGCGGGCAGTGCCCAGGATGACCAGCGCCGTATCCTGACCCCGCGCCAGGCGTTGGATGCAGGTTCCGATTACCTGGTGATCGGTCGCCCGATCAGCCAGGCGGCCGATCCGGCCAAGGCATTGGCGGCAGTCGTCGCCGAAATCGCCTGATTTTCGAATGTGGGAGCGGGCTTGCCCCTCCCACATTCAGATCTCCAACATTTAGATCTATGGGTGGTCAGCTGACCTTGAGCACCAACTTCCCGAAGTTCTCACCGTTGAACAGCTTCATCAGCGTTTCCGGGAACGTCTCCAGCCCCTCCACGATATCTTCCTTGCTCTTGAGCTTGCCCTGGGCCATCCAGCCGGCCATTTCCTGCCCGGCAGCGGCAAAGCCTACGGCGTGATCCATCACGACAAACCCTTCCATGCGCGCGCGATTGACCAGCAGTGACAAGTAGTTGGCCGGACCTTTCACGGCTTCCTTGTTGTTGTATTGGCTGATGGCGCCGCAGATCACTACGCGTGCCTTCAGCGCCAGGCGGCTGAGCACGGCGTCGAGGATATCGCCGCCGACGTTATCGAAATACACATCCACGCCCTTGGGGCACTCGCGCTTGAGTGCGGCAGGCACATCTTCGCTTTTGTAATCGATAGCAGCATCGAAGCCCAGTTCATCCACCAGGAACTTGCACTTGTCGGCGCCGCCGGCAATGCCCACCACACGGCAGCCTTTGAGCTTGGCGATCTGCCCGGCAATGCTGCCCACGGCACCAGCCGCGCCGGAGATCACCACGGTTTCGCCAGCCTTCGGCGCACCGGTGTCCAGCAGTGCGAAGTAGGCGGTCATGCCGGTCATGCCGAGTGCCGACAGGTAACGGGGCAGGGGCGCCAGTTTCGGATCGACCTTGTAGAAACCCCGCGGCTCGCCCAGAAAGTAATCCTGCACGCCCAGGGCGCCGTTGACGTAGTCCCCGACTGCGAATGCCGGGTTGTTCGAGGCAATCACTTTGCCCACGCCCAGGGCGCGCATTACTTCACCGATACCGACCGGCGGGATATAGGACTTGCCTTCATTCATCCAGCCGCGCATGGCGGGGTCGAGGGACAGGTATTCATTGCGCACCAGCACCTGGCCGTTCTGGGGCGTGCCCACCGGGACTTCCTGGTAGGTGAAGGTGTCCCGGGTGGCCGCGCCGACCGGGCGCTTGGCGAGCAGGAATTGGCGGTTGGTCTGGGCGCTCATGGCAGTGACTCTTCTGGAAATGAACCTGAAGTGATAGACCTTGAACGGGCCGGGAGCAAGGTTCACCGAGCGTGCGAATGCCGGTCGATAGGTGTTGCTGATAGTCAGGCGGCGGCTGTTATCACTACGATTCATGCAGCTTCAACCGGCCTTTTGATAGTGCTGACGCGTCTGGCGCGGCGTTGGCTAGACTCGACCCACGACTTTCCCTCACAGGACATCCCTCATGAGCATGACGTTTTCCGGCCAGGTCGCCCTGGTGACCGGTGCTGCCGCCGGTATCGGCCGCGCTACGGCACTGGCGTTCGCCGCCGAAGGGTTGAAGGTGGTGGTCGCTGACCTGGACGTTGCGGGCGGCGAAGGCACCGTCGCGCTGATCCGCCAGGCCGGCGGCGAAGCGCTGTTTGTGCGCTGCAACGTCACGCTGGAGGCGGATGTTCAGCAATTGATGGCCCAGACCCTCGCCGCCTATGGCCGCCTGGACTACGCCTTCAATAATGCCGGGATCGAGATCGAGAAGGGCAAGCTGGCGGATGGGACCCTGGACGAGTTTGACGCCATCATGGGCGTGAACGTCAAAGGCGTGTGGTTGTGCATGAAGCATCAATTGCCACTGCTGTTGGCCCAGGGCGGCGGGGCGATTGTCAACACCGCGTCGGTCGCGGGGTTGGGCGCGGCGCCGAAGATGAGCATTTATGCCGCGTCCAAACACGCGGTAATCGGCCTGACCAAGTCGGCGGCCATCGAGTATGCGAAGAAGAACATTCGCGTCAATGCGGTCTGCCCGGCCGTGATCGACACCGATATGTTCCGGCGTGCCTATGAAGCCGACCCGCGCAAGGCCGAATTCGCTGCTGCCATGCACCCGGTGGGGCGCATCGGCAAGGTCGAGGAAATCGCCAGCGCGGTGCTGTACCTGTGCAGCGACGGTGCGGCCTTTACCACCGGTCACGCCTTGGCAGTGGACGGTGGCGCGACGGCTATCTAGGACCTCAGGTCGCCCTCCATTCGAAAAGGCCTGGGAGGGTGTGAGGTTTTTCCATAGCTGGCACGGTGCCTTGTCAGAATGTGTATCAGCAGGTAAATAACTCAATAAAATCAATAATTTAATAAAAGTTGGCGAGCGGCCGACATGGGCTTCTGTGCTTAACTGTCCCGGGTTGAATTACAGACAGTTGAAGTGAGTGGCGCATGGATTTAGGGATCGATCGACAAGCCCTTGTACCGGTGGTGCAGCAAATCATCAGCGCGGTGGCGCAATGGATTCGCACGAGTGGGGCGAGCCCTGGTACACGCTTGCCCTCCGTTCGCCAGGTGGCTCTCGATAACCTGCTCAGCCAGTCCAGTGTGATCGAGGCATTCGAGCGGTTGGTCGCCCAGGGCGTGCTGGTTTCGAAACAGGGGTCGGTTTTCTGCGTGGCCCAGCCACCGACGGTGCACGAAAGCCAGTGGTATGAAGGTGCCGAGCGAGATTGGGGCGCCTTTGCCGATAACCCGTTGGGCGAGCTGAAACTGGGCTGCGGCTGGCTGCCTGATGCCTGGCGCGAAAGCGATGACATCAGCTACGCGATTCGCGAAGTCACCCGCTGCGACACGGCTGCGCTGTTCAACTACAGCACCCCATTGGGGCTTCCGGCATTGCGTGAGCAATTGCTCAAGCGCCTGACACAGGTCCACATCCCCACCCACCTTGACGGCATCCTCACCACGGCGGGCGCCAGCCATGCACAGGACCTGCTGATACGCACCCTGCTCAAGGCCGGCGATTGCGTGATGGTTGAAACGCCGGGGTACGGCAACCTTTATCGGCAACTGGTCTTTCATGGTGTGCAACTGCTGCAGGTGCCACGCACCCGTGGCGGGCCGGACATCGCGACGCTTGAGGCCTTGCTGCAGCGTCATCGGCCCAAATGCCTGTTCATCCATAGCCTGTATCACAACCCCACCGGTTCCAGCCTGAGTCGCACCGTGGCGGAGCGTGTGTTGGAGCTGGCGCACCGCGAGAACTTTTTGATTATCGAAGAGGACGTGTTTGGCGATCTGCAACACGCCAGTTGCACGCGGCTCTCGGCGTTACCCCACGGTGACCGGGTGATCTACGTCGCAAGCTTTTCCAAGACCCTGAGCAGTGCCTTGCGCGTGGGTTATCTCAGTGCGAGCACGGCGATCATCGCGCAATTGGCCAGCCTCAAGACCCTGACCGGCTTCGGCACTTCGCGGTTTGCCGAGGCCGTAGTGGCGACGCTGCTGGCTAATGGCACTTATCGCAAGTGGGTGCAGCGCTTGCGCAAGCGGCTGAGTGCGCAAATGGCTGCGACCTTGCAGGTGCTGGAGGATGAGGAATGGGAGGTGTTCGCCAACCCTGCCGGCGGGATGTTCGTGTGGGCGCGGCCAGGGGTTGGGGATCGGTCGCGGTTGCAGGCGTATGCCCGGCGGCTGGGGGTTTTGTTGTCACCGGGGGCACTGTTCAGTCCAACGGATGAGCCCAGTGAGTGGCTGCGAATCAATGTGGCCTATGCTGATGATCAACGGGCACTGGCGTTATTCCGCGCCATGGGACCTGCAAGATCGACCTCGACCATTCTGAAAACGACGAGCGTGTAGCTTTTTGCCATTATTGTGGCGCCAATGACTTGTGTTCGGTGCCTTGTGGTTGCCAATCTCGCCTGTGTAAACCGGGCTTGATGGCATCTGCCATTGCAAGAGGATGCAAGTGCAATGATTTCGGCCGTGCAACGACGCTTCGCCAACCTCGGTATGGCAAAAAAACTGGGCTTGGGCTTCACCCTGGTATTGCTGTTGACCGCCCTGGTCGCGGCCATCGGCGTGTGGTCCCTGCAATCCGTTGGCCAGCGCTTCGAAGGCCTCAAGGCCATGTCGTCGCTCAACAGTGGCTTGCTCAAGGTGCGCCTGATCGAGCAGGACTACGCGTTGCATGCCGACCCCAAGGCCGTCGACGCCCTGCATGAAAGTGTCGATGCCTTGGCCGCGCTCGCGGCGAGCCTCAAGGCCCAGTCGGCGGCCAACGTGCCCGTCATGACAGATGTCGAACAGGCCCTGGCCGCCTACCGCAAGGCGTTCGATGAGTTTGTCGAATTGACCCAGACCAAGGACCTGGCGTTGGAAATGGCCAGTTGGTCAGTGTCCAGCGTGGCCAATAACCTCGATGTGCTGCAGGCCGGGCTGGCTGACGACGGTGCCTATGGCCTCAAGGAAAGCCAGGGCAAGGAGGGCGCCGAGTTTATCGAGCAGGCGGGGCAGGTCAGCCAGGTTTCACGGCTGATGTTGCAAGCCATGAACGAAGCCCACGTACGTCTGGACCAGAGCCGCAAGGTAGACGCCGATGACGCCGAGCAAGGCAAGATCGAGCAGGCCGACCAGGCGCTGGCCCAGGTTGAAACACTGAAAACCGCGGTCAAGGATCCCGGTTACCAGACGGTGTTGAATGAGGTCTCCGGGCATATTGCTTCGTTCAGTGAAAAACTCGGCGAGTACACCGGCCTGCTGGCCCAGGAGAAGGTGGTCTACAAGCAGTTGCATGATCGGGCCGAGCAAGTGGTCGGCCGGGTCAACCAGGCGTACGACACTGAAGACCTGTCGATGCAGGCACAGTTGAAGAAAAGCGCGATGCTGATCATCGGCTCTTCGGCCCTGGCGCTGTTGGTGGGGTTGATCGCGGCCTGGGTGATCACCCGCTTGATCGTCGCGCCGCTGCGCAGTGTGATTGCGGTTGCCCAGCAGATTGCGGCCGGCGATTTGAGCGGGCGCATGGAGGTCAGTCGCCGCGATGAGATCGGCCAACTGATGCAGGCGATGCAGCAGATGGGCAATGGCCTGAGCCATATGGTCAGCGGCCTGCAGGCCGGTATCGAGCAACTGGCCAGCTCGGCTCACTCATTGTCCAGTGTTACCGAACAAACCAATGTCGAAGTCAGTAGCCAGAAAGAAGAAACCGAGCAGGTCGCCACGGCGATGAACCAGATGACCGCTACCGTGCATGACGTGGCGCGCAACGCCGAAGAAGCCGCGCAAGCCGCACAGACAGCGGACGACAAAGTCGACAGCGGCCAGCGTGTGGTGCGCCAGAGTTTGCAGCGTATTGAATTGCTGGCCACCTCCAGCACCAGTGCCAGCGCCAGCATCGAGAGCCTGAGCGCCGAGATCCAGAACATCGGCACTGTGTTGAGTGTGATCAAAAGCGTGGCCGAACAGACCAACCTGCTGGCCCTCAACGCGGCTATCGAGGCCGCCCGTGCCGGCGAGCAGGGCCGTGGTTTCGCGGTGGTGGCGGATGAAGTGCGGGCGTTGGCCAAGCGTACCCAGCAATCGACCGAAGAAATCGAGCGGCTGGTCAGTACGTTGCGCAACGCGGCCCAGTCCTCGGTGCAGCAGATCCAGCAAAGCGGCGAACTGGTGAAGCTGGCGGTGAGCGATGCCTTGGAGACCGAGAGCGCCTTGGGTAGCATCGCGGTGGCGGTGTCGCTGATCCAGCAGATGAACCAGCAGATTGCCGCGGCGGCCGAGGAGCAAAGCTCGGTGGCCGAGGAGATCAACCGCAGTGTCACCAGTATCCGTGCCAGTGCCGACCAGTCGGCGCTGAGCATGCAGGGCAACGCCGCATCGAGCATTCAGCTGGCGCAGCTGGGCGCGGAACTCAAGGGGATGGTCGGGCACTTCCGCCTGTGATCGCAGCGTTTACGCGGCGATCACAGGGGAGGGCGGTCAGGCGTTGTTGGCGAGGAAAGTCAGCAGGGCTTCGTTGACGAAGTCCGGGTTTTCCCTGGCGCTGATATGCCCGGCTTGCGGGATCAGGATCAGGCTGCAGCCGATCAGGCGGGCCATTTCCTCGGATTCGGCAGGTGGGCGCGGTTTGTCCTGTTCGCCGCACATCACCAGGGTGGTGTCGGCGTCCAGCTTGGGCAACTGTCCCAGCACATCTTCGCGACTGAAGATCAAGCGACCCAGGGGCACGATGCTCTGCAGCAGGCGCTCCCTGGAGTAGCCCTGCAATTGCTTGCGGAAATCCTGATACAGCGCGGATTCGCGGTCGATACCCGGGCGGAAGAAGATCGGCGCGACCACGTCCAGCAAAGGCCCGGGGATAGCGCCGGCGTCTTCGATCATCTTGAACAGCGAGAAGTAATACTGGCGCGTGGCTTCGGGCTCGGCACCCAGGTAGGTGTCCATCAGCACCAGGCTGTTGATGCGCTCGGGAGCCAGCAGCGCCAGGCGTGCCCCCCACATGCCGCCGACCGAGAGGCCGACCAGGTTGATCTGTGGAAAATCCAACTGGTCCAGCAGGGCCAGGGCCTGGCGCGCGAGGTCGTCGAGGGAGCGGGTTGTTGCGGGCAGCGGGCCGGATTCGCCATGGCCCCACAGCTCGGGCACGATCACCCGGTACTGTTGCGACAGGGCTTCGATCTGCGGCGCCCACATGTCGCGGTCCCACAGGTAGCTTGAGCCCAGCAGGACGACGGGGCCGGAACCCTGGTCGACGTAGTGCAGCGGTTGTCCATCAATGACGGCGACAGGCATAGCGGGCCTCTGACTTCATGGAGTGAGGGGCACTTTTTTACGCTAGTCGGGGGCGGGGGGATAGATGCAAAGTGATGGCATCTCGTGAAGCAGCGAGGTGGTTTGTACTGGCCTGGCTTTTATTGCTGTGGTGAGCGTGCTCACCACAGCAATAAAAGCCAGGCCAGTCTTCCAGCCGGCGAATCAGTCGTAGATGACTTTCTTCTTCCACTCGGCGTCGGCGTCGACCACTTTGAGGCCTTCGGTCAGTTCGTTGACTTCGTCTTCGGCCGGCTTACTGTTGGTCAGCACCGTGGAGTTGGCGCGTCCCAGTTGGGCCTCCAGGTGTTGCAGCTGTGCGCTGTAGATCACCGGCTCCGGCTGTTTGCGCAGGTACTGCACGCCACGCTCGAATGCCAACCGCGCCTGGCCCGGCTGGCCTTGCTGCAGGGCGTGCTGGCCGAGGTTGTTGAAGAACTCGATATGCAGCAACACCAGGATATGGCGGATCTCGCGGATCCAGTGCTTGGCCTCGTTGGCCGGCAGGAAACCATCCTGGGCCGCACGGGTGACCTGGCCGTGCAGGGCTTCGAGCAGGAAACGCACATCCTTGGCCTTGGCTTCGGTCTGGATTGGCGCGGGCGGGTTGTTCACCGGGATCGATTCGCCCTGGGCGACCAGCGTATTCAGCTCGGCGATGCGGGCCTTGAGCGCCATGCTGCCTTTATTCAGGTTCAGCAGGCGCTGGTTGACGTTGAGTTCCAGGCGGGTCAGCAACAGCTTGAGCGCCGGGGTCATCAACTGGCCAGGGAAGGTCTCGGTGATTTCACCGCAACGGCGCAGGCGATCGTTAAGCTCGATCTCGGTGCGCTTCTTTTCCAGCTTGTTGTTTTCCACCACGTGGTTCATGTAGCCAATGGCGATCAGTATTGCGATCCCGGCTATTACCAGCAGGGTGATCATGAGTGGTGTCACCGGTGTGACCTCTTTATAGGGTTTACAGTGGAGTGTAGTGACTGGGCCATCCGGCGGATAGGACTGATCGACCAGTTGCCCGGGTAGTTTGCTTCTATAGGCATAGGCGCTCCCTGCATGGATGCACATTGCCATCATTTGCTGGAGCGAACTATAGCGTCTTGTCGGGCGCCAGAATATAGGCGTCAAAGCCCGGACGCGCACAATCCCCCCATGAGCCCGAAAAGCTGGGGGAAGTCATTGATTTTAATAAATTTATCCTTGGGGGTTGACGATCTTTCAATCCGTCCATAGAATGCGCGCCACTTAACGCGTAAAGCACACAGCAAAACGCGGTTAAGCAGTGAATGTTGTACGTGTGTCCCCTTCGTCTAGTGGCCTAGGACACCGCCCTTTCACGGCGGTAACAGGGGTTCGAGTCCCCTAGGGGACG
>NZ_JBYSZX010000019.1:0-110205 GCF_058787615.1 Pseudomonas sp. FW305-3-2-15-C-LB1
GGCCAACCTGGTGAGAATTAGGGCCTGCCTGACGGCAGGCCGTTACCGGCCCGCACACAAAAAATCTGACAGTCCCTCATGATGCAACTCCGGTGTTTCGAAATTCAGTTGAGACCAAACCTAAACGAAACAAACGAAAATCGCAATATTCGAAACACCAACATCGGGCGCTACCGAATCGGCTCCTACTTCCGCTTGGTAAGCTCATCACCTCCTTCGCAGAAGCCTACGATACCAACCCACCCCACCCGTCACTGCCCCGACAACAACCACCCCATTCCCCACCAGCCAAAGCCCAAAATTCCGACTCTGCTCCGCATCCCCCTCATAAAACGGTCCAAAATACGCCGATAGCACCACTACCACCCCGTTAAACACCCCAAGTGCCACCGCAACCACCAGCACAACAAACACCACCCCCTTAACAACTTTCAGGCAACCTTCCAAAACCATATCTCCCTGGACTCGTGATAATCCGAGAACGTCCCTTCAATCGAAAATCCCAGCTGAATACGCGGGTAGCTCAACCAGTCCGTCAACCGCCGCCCGTTCCATAAGTCGATGTGATCACCACTGCGATTACCAAACGTTTCGTTTCCCCGGCGCCAAAAGTCTTTGAAGAAGATAATGCCTTGTTGCCCAGCCAACTCATCTTCGAAGCTTTCGGGTTTTATCTTCTTCATGCTTCGTAAACCGGGAATGATGACGCGGCTTAATGCATTGGCCATTTCCTCTGCGGCCAGTATGTGCCCCTCGCTTTTGGGATGCTGCCAACAATAGCGCACGCTGCTTAGTCTGCTCAGGTCAACGCCAGATCTACGCAGTGCCACACCAAGATTGATCGCGCATTGATCACTGAAATTCTTGGCACCGTTGGTTCTGCATGGCGCCGCGTCGCCGAAGATTTCCGGGTGGTTTTTCCATAGGGTATTGAATGTCAGCATTCTGCTTTCCATGCGTATTTTTTCCGCGACCGTAGCAAACACGGTGCGGATAAAGAGAACGCCAGAGCGAATCCAGAACGGTCCTACGCAAGACATAGGCTTGGCTTGCAGGACAATACGCACAAGCCTGTCGCGTGTGGATCAAGGCGCTCAAACGCTCGCCTTCTAGAGCGCTGACAACCTGTTGCCTTTTCCCACGCCAGCCATCGAACAAAGCCAATACCTACCATCGCTCCGCCTTCGTAGGCTCACCTCCTCGCACAAGGAAGTGAGCCGTCATGCCAGAACGCTCTTACCCACCCACCGAAGAAGAGTTACGCAAACAACGCATCCTGACGCCGCAGCCATCGCGTGCGCCGTATTCGCCATCGGTTGATTTTTTCGAGCCATCCCCTGCCCCAGCCCCTACGCGAGCCAAACCTCCCGGCTGCGTCTTCATGAAGCCTTGCCAACTGCCTGACGGCATCACTCATTACTTCGACCCGGCCGGGTATGTCCCGCTGGAGCTGATCAAGGAGTATGGCCACTTAAGCCTGCTGGGTGGGCGTGAGGCGGATAGCAGGGGCGCGATTGCCTAGCGCAAGATCGGCGGCAGCACATTGCCCGCGGGCTTGGGGCAGTTGGCGTTGCGGTCGGCGGTTTGGGAGTCGGCGGCAACTGCCGTTGGACCGGTCGCCGGGGGCCTGCTGACGGGCTTGGTGGCGCTGGCCTGGCCGTCAGAGCTGGGTGATAGCGCGCTCTACAGCGAGGAGCAGTTGCGTTCGATGCAACGGGCGCGGTCGCAGATGCGGTTGCATATCGAGCAACGCGAGGACGGCACGCTCAAGGGGTATGGGTTCTACACGGGCAACCATGCCGATTGGCAGATGATTGATGTGGTGCAGTTCCAAAACCGTAGCGATCAGTTTGTAGCGGATTTGGGTGAGGGTGTGGAGTTGATCTGGACACCCGCCGTTGATCCCAGCGACACGCTGGGGATTCCGCCATTGGAGGCTGCGCCGCAAGCGCCGATGATCTGGATTTATCCGCCGACGGAGAAAGCGGCGCAGATTCTGGTGAACCCGGTTTATCCGCCGGAGTATCGGGATTTTATTCTGGTGTTCCCGGTGGAGTCGGGGGTACGGCCGCTGTATGTGGTGGTCAACAAGCCAAGGAAAGGGCTCAGAAACCCAGACCATGACTACTTCCCAGCCCCCAAAGCCGAAGATATAACAGGCTTCCCTGGTCTGATTCCGCAAAGGCCTGTGACGCCAAGAAGAGGGGGCGTTGGCTTACGCGAACGTTGGATAGACGCAAAAGGAAAAAGAATATTTGAATGGGATTCCAAGAAAGCCGAGCTGGAAGTCTATCGAAAAAGTGACTTGGAACACCTCGGTGCATTTGATCCTTATACCGCCGAGCGTCGAGGACCGGCGGACCCGAAACGTCGAATTTATAGATAAAGAGGAATTCTGAAAATGGTGATGAAAATCAGACTGCGATGGTACGAAAAGCACAGCAATGACTTGAAAGCGGATGAATACTCAGCGGATATCGCTGACCCAGACAGTATTTTTGAAGCATTGGGCTTAAGCGAAGAGACCGCGATATATGCCGACGTATTCAACGTCCAACCCAATTGGATAACGCTAATTCAGCCGTACTTCCAGCACGTGATCCAACCCAACCGCCTCGACTACCAAATCTCCTTCCGCTACCAAGGCGCCTGGCCACCGCCTCCAAAACAATCCAAAAAGGCGTCGTGATGCAATGAAACCCACATCGCAAAAGCCCCTTCTCTACCGCTCAGTCAACACCCGAACCCATGGCGTGCGCCACGGCAGTTGTCGCGCCTACCGGTATGAGCGGCACACCAAAAGCGAAAAAGACAAACAATCAAACCGCGGTTCGATGCATAGCCATCAACGGCATGGCTTTGATTACACCCCGCTATTCCGCTTTCTACTTTCCAAAGTCGGTCACCCATGGGATCAGGTGTTCAGCGAAGCCAACGCCCGCCTGGATCGTCCGGAGCCGATGTTCTGGATGGTCGCGCAACATGAAAGCGACAAGCAGGATTACGTGAGAACGGATGAAAACAGCTACTACAGCGGCTTGTGGGTCGACGAAGGCGGCCTGCTGCAAAAGGTCAACCCACAGCTGACGCCCGAGCAGATGAAACCCTTCTGCAACTGCTGCACCCACACTTTCAACGGTGTGGTATTCCCGCAGGGTCTACCACACCACGGCTAACCCTCAACCCGACTTACCCCCACTCCCCGCCTCAGCCACCGGTACCCGATTTGCCGGGTCCGTCACGTCATACACATGCTGCTCACACCCCGAACCCTTGAATTGGAATTCCACCAGATACACTTTTGCCTTCTCCGGGCTAAACGTATTCATCTCCGGCCCGCAGGTGTAGTAGTAACCAGTACGGGTGTCGTTCGCGTAACCCGATACAGTGAGTTTCTTGCCGGGGTCGGCCTGGATTTCCAGTTGTGGGAAACGCTTGAAGCCCGCACTGGCCACGGTCTGGTTGAGCTTGGCGATCCAGTTGAAGACCTTGCCTTCGCCGGTGTCCATCACCGTGCCGAGGGCTTCCATGCGTGAGTCAGGATCGCCTTCGCGACTGATCGAGAAGTCGACGGCGGGGGTGCCGCCACTGGACTTCATAATGACTTTGGCGTGTTCCGCATCCACAGCCACGGTTTTCTGGCGAAACTGAATGCCGTCCTTGAACAGGCTGGATGATGAGTCGCGTTGGTTGGATTGGCAGGCGCCCAGGGCCAGAGCGAGGGAGAGCAATGCGATTCGCTTCACGGAGGATATCCTTATCGAATGAGGGTGATGAAGAGACTAGGGCTCACAGGGAATGTTCCAAACCTTATCACCTGTCAATTTTGCGCAGTTTGCCGCCTGAAACCGACTGTGCCACGGCCAATTGTTCCTCGAAGCTGAAACCCGAAAGCTCGTAGAACAGACTCCGCACTGGCTGAGCCTGTTCGCCCCGCAGGGGGTACCTGTGCAGCCGGGGCTGGGCCATGGTTCGGTAGACCCTGATCAGAGCCGGGTTCGCGGCATAACCTGCGAACTCACGCTGCGCACTTTCCACATCGCTATATAAGGCATAGCCGTAGTCGTGAGCGGTATCGGAGTCCGCGCGTCCTCCAAACCGGACTTCGCCATCCTTGAGAAAATGCCTGAGCAAGTGAGGATCCAGAATGGGCACGTCGTCATATGCAAAACCGGCGTGATAAGGACCACTGACGATCACCAACGGCAGCACGGTGACTTCGGACGCGTCGCTGAGGTGAGGAAAATACTGGCTGCAAAATGCCCCCAGTCCTTGCTGAATATGCTGGGCTTTTCGCCGCGCCTGGCGGGCTTTATGGATGATGCCATTGTTGTCGGAAAAATCGTTGTGGTAATCCAGCGGTGTTATCGGTGCTCGACGACTGCGCAATTCACACACCACCAGCAGACTGCCAAACGAGAACACAAGGTCGATCTCCTCGACAACCTTGGACGGTCCTCTGAACTTCACCGCCCCCAACCATGTCAAGCCCGCCATGATCGGGTTGGTTTTGCGACAATCTTCCAACACCGCGAGCAGGTAACGTTCAAACAGTCGTCCGCGTTGCTTCCCTTTGGGGTCGATGATGCTGAGCCAGATATCAAAATTCCTGGAGATGCTGGCCGTCAACGGCGCACTGATCGGAATCAGTACGTCTTCATCCACCTTCACCAACGGTCGCGACCACAGGTCGTGCTGCAGGCTCTTGGCCTCGTAAAGGAGCAGATCAATGGCCGCGTTTACCTGTTCAACTGCAAGCCCCGTGGACTCTGCAAGCCGTTCGACAAGAGTGTTGCGGGAAAACCGCGGACACAGCTTGAGCAGGTCTTCCCACTGTCGAGGCGCAGGCATCTGACCATAGCGCTCTTTGAGTTGCGCCGCGATCACCGCAAGGTGCAGCCAGATATGCAGCAGGTTTTGGCACTCGGTACTTTTTACAGCCGGGTCGGGAGAGGCATCGAACAACGGATGCAGGTACTCGTCGATCATGTAATACGGCGACAGATACGCATAAAGCGCGGCTGTCTGGACGCTGTCGCTTAATTCAGACCAGTTGCCGATCGACAACACGTCAGTGCCGACGCATTGGATATAGCGCTGCCACCCGAGCCGGGGCACATAGGTTTGGCGACCCTGATGAAGGTCATTGGAAATTCTCAGACCGTTGGTACCGTTGTGGTGATCACGGCGGTATTCATAAATCACTTTGACCAGATCCAGATGCTCCGACGCAGAGGAGAGCAGTACGCCTTTGGAGTCGGCAAAAAACTCCATGCCGCCGTACAACAACTCTTGCCAGATTTTTTTGAAACTATGGGTCAGTTGAACCAGGTCGCTTTCATAGGCAAAAAAGTTGATAGCGCTGAGCATATGCGGGCAATTGTCGGGGAACAGCACACGCAGGTCATGGCGGTTTTGATAAAGATCCCAGATCGGCCCGCAGAGCGAATCCAGCCGCAGCATGTTGAGGTGATCCGGTGGCAGGCCGGACTCACCGTTGGTCAATGAAGAACGGAATGAAAGGTGCTCTTCAAGGGATGCTGTCGGGTTGGCCTCGACGGCGTGCAGGGCCTCGGCGGACATTGCGCAGAAGAAGTGATTGGCCGACCCGATATGTGCGCTGATCAGCGCGTCATACGTCAGCGGCTCATCTGTACTGAACGAATAGTGCAGACGGCTGCTCTTCACCCGTTTAAATTGGGTGTTCAGCCAGCGTGCACCTTCCAGGAAGCCTCTTTCGATGCTGTGCCCAGGATAAAGCGCCTGGTATTTCACAATCCAATCGTTGATGTCGAACTCGTCGAGCATCGCGGGGTGTGCCAGTTGTTTGTTGCGGGCGAGCTTGAGCAGTTGCCGGTCCATCAGCGTGCCTCTGGTTTTTTTAAGGTAAAGCCCGCAGGCTTCGATCGACACCAATCACTTGGGCTGGAAGGTTTCCAGATACGCCAGGATGTTTTCAATTTTCTCCTGGTCGCTGATACCCCAGAAGATCATCCGCGTACCACTCACCACCTTCTTCGGCGCCTCGATATAGGCCGCGAGCTTGTCACGGGTCCAGACCACACCGGAGTTTTTCATCGCGTCGGAATACTGATAGTCCGTGGTCGTCGCGGCGGGCCGGCCGATGATGCCGTTGAGTTGCGGGCCGAAACCGCCGCGCGCGCCTTCGCCGATGCTGTGGCAGCCGCCGCAGGTCTTGGTGAAGAGCTTGCCGCCCGCCTCGGCGTCGCCGGCCGCCAGAGCGGGGCTTGCGTTAAGGATCAGGGCGAGGGTGAAAAAGGCGTATTTCATCAAAGGCTCCACAGCCGGCAACGGTAGGCCGATTATGCCTGTATCAATTTCCCTCCGCCGCTTCTGGTAACAGCCCGGGAAGCGCTCTGAAACGACCATCCATCGCCCGGTACACATCCAATCGAACCTATTCCAACCCATCCCACTCCACCTTACTGAATCCCTGATGGTGGAGTAAGGATCATGGCTCAGCCATCGATTTTGGTGCTGGAAGACGACGAAATCATTCGGGCGTTAATGGTGGATGTACTGGAGGATTTCGGCGCGCTGGTGACGTCGTTTCCTTCGGCGGATGAGGGGATGATTTATCTTGAGCGGGCCGATGATCCGGTCGACCTGATTGTCAGCGATATCCAGATGCCGGGCCTGCTCAATGGCTATGACCTGAGCAAGGTGGTGGCCCATCGTTGGCCGACGGTGCCGGTGGTGTTGACCTCGGGGAATACCAAGTTGGCGGCGCA
The DNA here is from genome assembly GCF_058787615.1 of Pseudomonas sp. FW305-3-2-15-C-LB1. NCBI lineage: Bacteria > Pseudomonadati > Pseudomonadota > Gammaproteobacteria > Pseudomonadales > Pseudomonadaceae > Pseudomonas > Pseudomonas sp. FW305-3-2-15-C-LB1. The sequence continues at coordinate 6,753 of NZ_JBYSZX010000019.1, forward strand.
GTTGGGCGGCTCGGTGCGGTTTTTGCCCAAACCGTGGAGCACTGAGCATTTGATTGAGTGCGTACAAACGGCGTTGACCCAACAAGGCTTGTCAATGCACTGATAGCGTCACGACATCATTCAGATCGAACTTCATGGCGCCGTCCAGGGTCATTATGCAAGCAAGGAGCGACTTTTCTGATCCGCTGGTCAGCCTTTTCGCCTTGCGCGTACAGCTGCCCGCCATGAGTTGTGTAGAATTGTCGCCCGTTTAACGCGTCATTCATGGCCGAGAGGCCCACAGTTCGAGCTCACTGAATGCATTCACAGGCCCATGACGTTGGTGCGCCCTCTTTGCTGGAAACGTTGCGCACAGGCACGGCCCTGCTGCATGTGGCGCTGGAGAAGCGCCTGCCGTTTTTCTCTGAGCATTTGGATGCCGATTGGTATCAGCGCTTGCTTGAGGCGTACTACGGTTTTTATGGACCGATGGAAGCGGCGCTGTACGAATGTGAGTTGATCCCTGAGGGCTTCGATCAGGGGGCGCGTACGAAAACCCCGACGCTACTGCACGATCTGGATGCACTGGGCCTGAATGAACAGGCTATCGGCGCCCTGCCCCGCTGCGCCGAACTCCCGACCCTCGACACCCCCGCCGCCTGCCTCGGAGCCCTGTACGTGCTGGAAGGCGCAACCCTCGGCGGCCAAGTGCTGCGCCGGGAAATGGCCCAGCGCCTGGACGTCAACGCCGACAACGGTGGGGCGTTTCTCAATGTCTACGGCGCCGAGACCGGTCGACGCTGGAAAGACTTTCTCGATTACCTGGGCCGCCTGCCGCTGGATGCCCCCGCCAAACAACGCGCGGTAGAGGCAGCCCGTTCAACGTTCCGCTGCTTTGAGCAATGGCTCGACAGCCAGGAGGTACTGCTATGAAACCCGAAGATTTTGAAGAGCTGCTTGCCAACTGTGCCGACGAGCCGATTCGCTTCCCGGGGGCGATCCAGCCCCATGGCGTGCTGCTGACATTGTCCGAGCCCGAGCTGACTATCATCCAGGTCAGTGCCAACGTGGGCAGCCTGTTCGGCCATGCGCCCGAGGCGCTGCTGGGCCAGCCACTGCACACGCTGATGGGCGCCGAGCCCGCCCAGGCGGTTGCCGCCATGGCCGAAAACAACACGTTTTTTGACGCGCCACCGCTGCACGTTTCCTTTAACGGCGCAGAGTTCGAAGGCCTGCTGCACCGCCATCAGAATGTGCTGGTGCTGGAATTCGAGCCACGTCTCAAAGACTTCCGCCCACGGGCACTGAACGGGCGCACCAGTGACCTGGGCAAGATGCTGCAACGTTTGCAGTCGGCGAAAACCCTGCAAGCGCTGTACGAAATCAGCGTGACTGAAATCCAGGCCATGACCGGCTACGACCGCGTGCTGATCTACCGCTTCGAAGAGGAAGGCCACGGCCAGGTGATCGCCGAAGCGTCGGCGCCGTCCATGGAGCTGTTCAACGGGTTGTTCTTCCCCGCGTCCGACATCCCGGAGCAAGCCCGCGAGCTGTATCGCACCAACTGGCTACGCATCATCCCGAACGCGGCCTACGAGCCGGTTCAACTGTTGCCCAAGCTGCGCCCGGACACCGGCCAGCCGCTGGACCTGAGCTTTGCCACGCTGCGCAGCGTGTCGCCGATTCACTGCCAGTACATGCAGAACATGGGCGTGTTGTCGTCCATGAGCATCTCGCTGATGAAGGGCGACAAACTCTGGGGGCTGATCAGTTGCGGCAACCGCGAGCCGCTGCTGGTGCCGAACGAGCTGCGCACCACCTGCCAGACCATAGGCCAGGTGCTGTCGTTGCAGATCAGCGCCATGGAGGCCCTGGACCTGAGCCGTCAGCGCGAGGAAAAAGTCGAGGCCCTGGCGTTGCTCGACCAGGCGATGAAACGCTCGGAAGATAACGTATTCGACGGCCTGGCCCAGCAACCGCAGGTACTGATGGACCTGACCCTGTCCGGCGGCGTGGCGATCATCGAAGACAAGCAGTTGCACCGCTACGGCAACTGCCCGGAGCCGGCGCAGATCCGCGCCTTGCACAAGTGGCTGCAAGGGCGCAGCGAGCCGGTGTTTTCCAGCCATAACCTGGTGTCGGTGTACCCGCCGGCCGCCGAATTCCAGCAGGTGGCCAGTGGCGTGTTGGCCATGAGCCTGCCCAAGCCGGTGGATAACGCTGTGCTGTGGTTCCGTCCGGAAGTGAAAGAGAACATCAATTGGAGTGGCGACCCGAAAAAACCGCTGGACCTGGAAAACTCCGACGCTGGCCTGCGCCTTCGCCCACGTACCTCGTTTGAAATCTGGAAAGTGGAGATGGCCGGTATCTCCACCAAGTGGAGCCATGGCGACCACTTTGCCGCCAACGACCTGCGCCGCTCGGCCCTGGAAAACGACCTGGCGCGCCAGGTGCTGCGTGAGCAACAAGCGGTGCGTGCGCGTGATGAACTGGTGGCGGTGGTGTCCCACGACCTGCGTAACCCGATGACAGTGATCTCGATGCTGTGCGGCATGATGCAAAAGGCCTTCAGCTCCGATGGCCCACACACCTCGCGACGAATTTCCTCGGCCATCGACACCATGCAACAGGCGGCCGGGCGCATGAACGTACTGCTGGAGGATTTGCTCGACACCTCGAAAATCGAGGCCGGGCGGTATGTGGTCAAGCCGGTGGCACTCGACGTGACCCAGATCTTCGAGGAAGCCTATTCCCTGCTGGCACCGCTGGCGATGGATAAGGGCATCGACCTGTCTTTCAACGCCGAGCCGGGCCTGCAGATCAATGCCGACCCGGAGCGTCTGTTCCAGGTGCTGTCGAACCTGATCGGCAACGCGATCAAGTTCACTCCGCGCCAGGGCAACATCGGCATCAGCGCCATGAGCAATGGCGAAGAGATTGTGTTCTCTGTGCGCGACTCCGGCGAAGGCATTGCGCCGGAACAACTGCCGTACGTGTTCGATCGCTACTGGACCCAGACGGAAAACAACCCGACCGGCAGCGGGTTGGGGCTGTACATCACCCAAGGCATCGTCCAGGCCCATGGCGGCAAGATCGTTGCCGAAAGTGAAGTGGGTCGGGGAAGTGAGTTCCGGTTTACGGTGCCGAAGGTGATCGACGACTCGCATACCTGACTGAACGTCCCGACTGTGAAGGTCGAGACTTTTGTGGTGAGCGGGCTTGCCACAAGCCATGTTTAAACGGGCAACACCACCACCGCTTCCAGCCCTCCGCCCTGGCGCTCAGCCAGGGTCACGGTGCCGCCATGTTCCAGCACAATCGCCCGAGCGGTCGAGAGTCCCAAGCCGACACCGCCCGTGCTTTTGTTGCGTGAGCCTTCCAGGCGATAGAACGGTAGGAACACCTCCTCCCGATATTCGGCCGCAATGCCCGGCCCGCGATCCAGCACGCGAATCACTACCTCGTCCTGTGTGTGCTGCAACTCGATCTCCGTCGCGATGCCATAGTGGATCGCGTTGTCCACGAGGTTGGTGATCACCCGCTTGAGGCCCAGGGGCCGGCCGAAGTACACCAGGCGTGGCGGGCCGCGAAAGGTGATGTCGATCGCCTGATCGCGGTAGTCGTCGATCAGGGTTTGCAGCAACTCGGCCAGGTCCAGTTGCGTAGCCTGCTCCAGCCGGGCGTCATCGCGGAAGAATTCCAGGGCGGTGTTGATCATGGCCTGCATTTCATCGACGTCGCGAAACAGCCGCTGCTGCTGGTCGGCATCTTCGATGAATTCCCCGCGCAGGCGAAGGCGCGTCAGCGGTGCGCGCAGGTCGTGGGAGATGGCCGCGAGCATTTGCGTGCGGTCCTGGATGAAGTGGCGTAATTGCGCCTGCATGCTGTTGAACGCAAGGATCGCCTGGCGGATTTCATGGGGCCCCACCGGCTCGATGGGCGGTGCGCGAAAGTCTGCACCAAAGCGCCGCACGCCCTGGGCAAAGTCCTGCAGCGGCCGCGCCAGTCGCCGAGTGGCCACCAGGGTGACCAGTGCGGTGGAGATCAGCACCATTAACACCACGATCACACTGCGTGCGCCCTCGTCCAGGCCCCAACTGCGGGCAGGCGCGGTAAACATCAGCCAGGACTGATCGGCCAGTTGCATCAGCAGCAGGTAGTGGCCATTGCCGTCGGGCCAGTCAGACGGTTCATAGGCTTCCATGGGACGGATCGGGCCGTCCAGCAGGTGCTCGAAGGCCTGTTCTCCCGATTGGAAATCCGGGTCATTCAGCACGGGTAGATCAAAGGCGGTTCGCTGCGCCGACCACCTCACGCTGAACGCGTCATCAGCCATGACCTCGGCCAGACGCGGTCGTTGCACCGGCTCCGACGCTTCGATCACACGCACCACCACGGCGATCTTTTCCAGCAGCCCGGTCTCGGTGAGCGGCGGCCGTGCCCAAACCCCCGCCAGTTGCACGAACAGGGCGTTGAACGCCAATGCGGTGAACATCGCGACCAGCACCGTCAGGGCGATCCAGCGCGCCACGGTGTCGCGTGGGCGGCGACTCATGAACGGGTCACGCTGACGGTGAATTGGTAGCCGCCATTGCGCACCGTGCGGATCATCGCCGGGCGTTTGGTATCGAATTCCAGCTTGCGACGCAGGCGGCTCACTTGCACGTCGATGCTGCGGTCAAAAGCGTCGTGGCTGTGGCCTCGCGCCAGGTTCAACAACTGCTCACGGGTCAGCACGCGCTGGGGGTGTTCGGTGAACACCAGCAGCAGGTCGAACTCGCCGGACGACAACGGGATCATCACCTGGTCGGGCGAACGCAATTCGCGGCGTGTGAGGTCCAACTGCCAGCCGGCAAAGTGGATCCGGGGGCGTGCCACCTCCCCCATAGGCAGTCGCGTTTCGCCCGCCCGACGCAAGACCGCGCGCACCCGCGCCAGCAATTCGCGAGCATCGAATGGTTTGCTCAAGTAGTCGTCTGCGCCCATTTCCAGGCCTACCACACGGTCGCTGAGTTCGCCCATGGCAGTGAGCATGATCACCGGCGTCGCATATTGCTGGCGCAGGCGCTGGCACAGCAGCAGGCCGTTATCACCGGGCAGCATCAGGTCGAGGATGATCAGGTCAGCCGGCTGGCGCTCCATGGCCGCCCACAACTCGGCGCCACTGGCAGCCGTCTCGATCCCATAGCCGTGTTGCAGGAAAAATTTCTTCAGCAGGGCGAGGACTTCAAGGTCATCGTCCACAATCAACAAGTTGCTCACCGACGGTCTTCACTGGGTGGGTTCGAGGCGCTATCTAAAACCATTCGGCGCGGTCCGTCATATATTTCAATCGTGCAATAAAGCGTCAACGCCGCAATAAACCAGACATCTTTGCGCAAGGTTGCACTGCCAGGATCGGCCTCCCTTTTTTGCGGAGGCTGTGCCCATGCGCTCGTTGACCTACCCCCGGCATCTGGCCCGCCAGGCCGTGCTGTTGCTGACAGTGTCTTACCTGACGGGCTGCGCAAGCCCAACCCAGGTGGCGCCACCTGCTCGCTGTGCGCAGGTGAATTACCCGGTGTATGACCCGGCCGAGCCAGTCAACCGTGGCGTGTTTGCGTTCAACCGTATTGTGGATAACTACGCCCTGGCGCCGATAGCACGTGGTTACCGTGACCTGCCGGATTTTTTCCAGCAGGGTGTGCATAACTTTGCGAGCAACTTCGGCGAGCCGGCGGTGTTTATCAACGACCTCATGCAAGGCAACCCGCGACGCTCGGTCAATACCCTGGGGCGTTTCGCCGTGAACACGACGGTGGGCGTGGTGGGGCTGTTCGATGTGTCGGACCGCCTGGGCATCTCGCGCCATACAGCCGACTTCGGCCAGACGTTCGGCGTGTGGGGGATCGGCAATGGGCCGATTGTCGAACTGCCGTTGCTGGGCACCAGCAATAGCCGGGATGCGGCGGGCAAGGTCTTGAGCTTCCTGGTTTCGCCACTGGGCGACAGCGATACCGTGCAAACCCTGGGCACCATCAGCCTGGTGGGCGGCACGGTCGATACCCGTGCATCATTGTTACCGCTCACCGACAGCCTGCAGAAACTGCCGGATTACTACAGCGCGTTGCGTAATGTATTGGCGGAAAATCGGGCGGCTTTTGTGCGCGAGGGCCAGGCAGGCGCGACATCTCCTGCGCTGGACAGTTGTGCGAACAGCGCTTCGGATGACTTCAGAGCGCGGTAGCCAACCATGTAATCTCTTGCAGCAGTGGGTTTATAGCCTACTCGCTATGCCGTCATTATGTTTGGCCTCACTTCGCTGCAACAGGCGAAGTCATCCTCTAAACGCTATAAGGAAACATCCATGCCAAGCGCAATCAATCACACACTGGGCAGCTTTTACCCCCCACTGCAGCAGGATGATGCAGAGCCCCAGCGCAGGAAGCGCAGCATTGACGTCACACACTCGCAACTGAACGCCGCCGATCCTGGGAGCACGGCCGCCAACGACCGTCGCAAAAGCGGAGGTGGGCTAGACACACTGGGTCAAGGCAGGTTGCTCTAACCCGCCTTGATACGAAGGGCAGTGCACGGCCCTTCGTACTCCTGCTTAACAAAACCATGACATTCACTGGGCTAACCTTGCCGGTTAAACCCAGCGTGGAACCATTACCTGCATGCCGCACCTCGATAAACTGCCCGCCGTATTGGCCGGCCCACTGCTGCGCCGCCTCGAACCCCGGCGCCTGGTACTGTGGCTGGTGGGCAGTCGAGCCCTGCAACTGACCCTGCAGTTGCATCTGCCCGCCCAAACCCTGGAGATCAACCTGGATCATTGCCAGGTCGTTCCGGTGGGGCGCCATGCTTTTATCCACTTGATCGATGTACCGCTGGACGATGCCCTGCCCCAGGACATAACGATCCGTTACGACCTGCTGTTCGACAACACCGGCATCGCCGACTGGGCGCCACACCTGCTGTACGCCAACGCCCAATACCCAAGCTTCGTTTTGCACAGCCGCATCCACCAGTTGGTACACGGCTCATGCCGCAAACCCCACCACAGCGCCGATGAAGGCCTGCTGTGTGTCGACCGCCTGCTGGCCGATGCCACCACTGCCGCCGAGCGTCCGGCCCTGCTGATGATGAGCGGTGACCAGGTGTACGCCGACGATGTGGCCGGGCCGATGTTGCGCGCCATACATGCATTGATCGCACGCCTGGGCCTGTTCGATGAATACCTGGAGGGCGCCGTGATCGATGACAGCGCCAGCCTCTACGGACATCGTGCCAGCTACTACCATCGCGCCGACCTGCTGCCGGCACTGGACAGCAACGAAACCCTGCGTGAACGCTTCTTTGGCGGTGTGAAAAAGCCGATCTTCACCAGCAGCACTGCCGACAATCACCTGGTGACCTTCGCTGAAGTCATCGCGATGTACCTGCTGGTATGGTCGCCGACGCCGTGGGAACTGATCGCGCCTGAAGCGCCGCAACTGAGCACAGAAGAACAGCCGCGCTACCTCCGCGAACACGTGCAACTCGAGCGATTCCGCAATGGCCTGCCAGGCGTCGCTCGGGTGTTCGCGCACCTGTCCACCTTGATGATCTTTGACGATCACGACATCACCGACGACTGGAACCTCAGCGCCCAATGGGAAGCCACCGCCTACGGCCACCCGTTCTCCAAACGCATCATCGGTAACGCTCTGCTGGCCTACCTGCTCTGCCAGGGCTGGGGCAACCAGCCGGATGCGTTCAACGAACTGGTCAGCCAAACCCAGTCGCTCACCTGCCAGCCCCAGGCCAACCACCTGCAAGCCGCCGCCCAGGATGATTTGATCCAAGCGCTGCTCAACTTCCAGCAATGGCACTACGTGCTACCCACTACCCCGGCCCTGGTGGTGCTCGACACCCGCACACGCCGGTGGCGCAGCGAGTTCACCCTCAAGCAACCGTCCGGCCTGCTGGACTGGGAGGCGCTGAGTGAGCTGCAACAGGAACTGCTCGACCATCCTTCGGCCATCATTGTTTCCCCCGCCCCCATCTTTGGCGTGAAGTTGATCGAGACGGTCCAGAAGATTTTCAGCTGGTGCGGCCACCCGTTGCTGGTGGATGCGGAAAACTGGATGGCCCACCGTGGCGCTGCCCAGGTGATCCTCAATATCTTTCGCCACTCGCGTACACCGGGTAACTACGTGATCCTTTCAGGTGACGTTCACTATTCATTCGTCTACGAAGTGCTGATCCGCCATCGCAACGCGGGCCCCAGGATCTGGCAGATCACCAGCAGTGGCATCAAGAATGAATTCCCCCCACGCCTGCTGGAATGGTTTGACCGGCTCAACCGTTGGCTCTACTCACCCCGCTCGCCCCTCAACGGGTTCACGCGCCGTCGCAGTATGCAGGTGGTGCCGCATATTCCCGAGCACGCCGAAGCCGGCGAGCGGTTGTGGAATTCGGCGGGGATCGGCCAGGTGTTTTTCAACGAGCAAGGCCAGCCTGAAACGATCTACCAGCACAACGCTGATGGGAAGGGGCGGACGGAGATGATGGCACCTGATCAATAGCCATTAGCCATCAACCTTTAGCCGTACATCTGCCCTATTCAAAGCACCCAGGCCCCGTTGTACAGTAGCGCCAGCCACGGAGTATCGGCGTCAACAACGGCAGGCCTTGAGGCCTGCTCAGGCAAGGAATGCGCACATGGTCGATAACTCCGACAACAACCCGTTGGAACAGGACTTCTCTCACTTCAACGCCGACATGCTGCACACCGTGCTGGAGTTGGTCAGCGACGGGATCTGGGACTGGAACGCCAACACCGGGTTCGTCTACCGCAACCCAGGCTGGTACGAAATGCTGGGTTATCCCCGCCACGCGCTGGAGAACAGTGTATTCACCTGGGAAAGCGTAATTCACCCGGACGACTATGCCCAAGTGATGAAGTTGTTTGACGATTACATCCACCGGCGTGCCCCTTACTACCAGGCCGAGTACCGCTGTCGCAAAAAAGACGGCAGCTACTTGTGGATCGAAGACCGTGGCTACGTGATTGCGCGTAACGCCGACGGCTCGGTCGCAAGGATGGTGGGCGCCCATCGCAACATTCATCTGCGAAAATGCTCCGTCGAACAGTTGGAAAGACGCAATCAATCCCTTGAGGCGCTGGTGGCCGAGCGCACACGCGAGCTGTCGCGGGTCAACCAGCAGTTGCAGCTACAGCTGGATGAAAACCGCTCGCTGGCCGAACGGGATGCCCTGACCCTGGTCGCCAACCGCTACCGCCTGGAGAAAGTGCTGCTGGAAGAATGCGAGCGCGCCCAACGCTTTCGCCTGCCGCTGACGCTGATCGCGATGGATATCGATGACTTCAAGCCGATCAATGACCGTTTCGGTCATGGCGTGGGCGATCAGACGCTGGTGCAGGTAGTGGAATGCCTGCAACGCTGTATTCGCCGTGGGGATCTGTTGGCCCGATGGGGCGGCGACGAGTTTGTGCTGGTCCTGCCCAAGACCTCGCTGGACAGTGCGAAGGCACTGGCAAAGAGCATCCGCCAGCAATTGAAACACAGCTCGCACGGCGGCGACTTCAGAGTCACCTTGAGCCTGGGTGTAGCCGAGCGCGAACAGGATGAGTCCCCCGCCGCGCTGATGGCGCGTGCCGACCAGGCGTTGTACCGCGCCAAAGCGGCGGGAAAAGATGGAGTATCTGAATAACAGCCCCCGTGCTATCGAACCGGCGGTGCGTACTGGATGCCGCCGTTGTTCCATAGCGCATTGAGCCCGCGCTTGATCTTCAGCACGCTGCCCTGGCCGATGTTGCGCTCGAACACCTCGCCGTAATTACCCACCTGCTTGACGATCTGCACCACCCAATCCTTGCGCAGCTTGAGGTCCTTGCCGTACTCGCCATCAGCTCCCAGCAACCGGGCAACATCCGGGTTCTTGCTGCTCTTGGCCTGCTCCTCGACGTTCTGCGAGGTGATGCCCATTTCCTCGGCATTGAGCATGGCGAACAAGGTCCACTTGACGATGCTGAACCACTCATCATCGCCTTTACGCACCAGCGGCCCCAAAGGTTCCTTGGAGATCACTTCCGGCAACACCACGAACTCGTCCGGGTGGGCCATCTTGATGCGCTGGGCGTACAGACCCGACTGGTCGGTGGTCAGCACGTCGCAGCGCCCGGCTTCCAGGCCCTTGGCGCTTTCGTCGGCGGTATCGAAGGTGATCGGCGTGTACTTCATGCCGTGGGTGCGGAAGTAATCCGAGACGTTCAGCTCGGTGGTGGTGCCGGCCTGGATACACACGGTCGCGCCGTCCAACTGCCTGGCGCCGGTAACGCCCAGTTTGTTGTTCACCAGAAAGCCGATGCCGTCGTAGTAGGTCACGCCGGTGAACACCAGGCCCATGCCCGAATCGCGGGAGCTGGTCCAGGTGGTGTTGCGCGAGATCAGGTCGATTTCACCGGATTGCAGTGCGGTGAAGCGCTCCTTGGCGGTCAACTGGGTGAACTTCACTTTCGATGCGTCGCCGAAGACCGCCGCCGCCACCGCATGGCACACGTCCACATCGATGCCGGTCATCTTGCCCGTGCTGTCCGGTACGCCAAAACCCGGCAGGCCGTCGCTGACACCGCACTGGATGAAGCCTTTCTTCTGGATGGCGTCCAGGGTCACGCCCGCCTGCGCGCTGCTCGCCAGGCCCAATGCAGCGGTGGCGCCGATCACGGCCAAGGTGGTTTTGAATGGGTTCATGCAAGGCTCTCCCTGTCATTCCTTATTATTCGGCGTCGTGCAGCCCGCGCCGGTTTATAGTGCTGCCGGGCAGTATCAACGGCTTTGCGCCGCTGCCACAAACGACCTTTAGGCAAAGGCTCCTTCCGATTTGGAATGAAGTGCATGATTTCAAAACGCTTGACCCCTTCGATGACTGCCCTGCAATGCTTCGAGGCAGCCGCCCGCCACTTGAGCTTTACCCGTGCCGCCGAAGAGCTGCACCTGACCCAGAGTGCGGTGAGCAAACAGGTCGCGCAGTTGGAAGAGATGCTCTGCCACAACCTGTTCGACCGGGTGCGCCAGCGTTTGTACCTGTCGCCGGCCGGGTCGCTGTACCTGGCCGAAGTGCACAAAATCCTCACACAGGTGGACATCTCCAGCCGCTACATCCTCACCTACGGCGGCGAGACCGAAGTGCTGCGCATCGCCACCCAGCCGACCTTCGGCGACCGCTGGCTGGTGCCCAAGCTCAAGGATTTTGCAGCGAAGCATCCGAACATCCACCTGGACGTGCGCAACGAGCTGGAGCCGTTCGATGTGTTGCAGGCGAAGGCAGATATCGCGTTTTTCTTCGGCCAGGGTTCATGGCCGGGAGCGACCTGCATCGAGCTGTTCCGTGAGGCGGTGGTGCCGGTGTGTGCGCCGGGTTTTGTCGCCGAAGGCAGTGATGCTTCGTCACGTCACACCCTGCTGCAATGCACCTCGCGCCCGGAGGCCTGGCATGCGTGGTTCCTGGAACAGGGCCTGCACTCGCAGAACAGCTACCACGGGCCGCGCTTCGACACGTTCTACATGTGCATTCGTGCGGCGCAATCGGGCTACGGCGTCGCGTTGGTGCCGCAGTACCTGGTGGCCGAAGAACTGGCCCAGGGCAGCCTGATGATTCCATGGGACTATGCGATGCCCAGCAGCGGCGCGCACTTTATCGCCCATGCCGAACATGCCGGCGAGATTCCCAAGGTGAAGGCTTTCCTGAGCTGGATGGTCGACTATGTAGGCGCACATCGCGATTTTCAGTCATGACCCGGCGACTTTATTTCGTTTGCGACGAGGGTAGGTGCCCGGCTTAGATAAAAAGACGCCCGTCACTGCCGAGTCTGCGATTCATGAGCCACGAAACCATCAGCCAGTCGATTTCCATCGTTCACCCCATCAGCCTCAGCCACGGTAAGAACGCCGAAGTCTGGGACACCACTGGCAAACGCTACATCGATTTTGTCGGCGGCATCGGTGTGCTCAACCTCGGTCATTGCCACCCGGGCGTGGTCGAGGCGATTCGTGACCAAGCCACCCGGTTGACTCACTACGCGTTCAACGCCGCCCCGCACACACCCTACATCGAACTGATGGCGCGGCTGACCACATTCATCCCGGTGACCTACCCAGTCAGCGGCATGCTCACCAACAGCGGTGCGGAAGCCGCGGAAAACGCCCTGAAGATCGTACGCGGCGCCACTGGCCGCACGGCGGTGATCGCCTTCGACGGCGCCTTCCACGGCCGCACGCTGGCCACGCTCAACCTCAACGGCAAGGTAGCGCCCTACAAACAGAAGGTCGGTGTGCTGCCGGGTCCGGTGTATCACCTGCCCTACCCGAGTGCCGACAACGGCGTGAGCTGCGCCGAGGCGTTGAAGGCCATGGAGCGCCTGTTCAGCGTGGAAATCGATGTCAACGATGTGGCCTGTTTCATCATCGAGCCGGTGCAGGGCGAAGGCGGTTTTCTTGCGCTGGACGTTGAGTTTGCCCAGGCGCTGCGACGCTTTTGCGATGAACACAACATCCTGCTGATTGCCGATGAAATCCAGTCAGGCTTTGGCCGTACCGGCCAGCGCTTTGCCTTTTCGCGGCTGGGTATCGAACCGGACTTGATCCTGCTCGGCAAAAGCATCGCCGGTGGAGTGCCGCTGGGCGCCGTGGTCGGGCGCAAGGCGCTGATGGACAACCTGCCCAAAGGCGGTTTGGGTGGGACCTATTCCGGCAACCCCATCGCGTGTGCGGCGGCCTTGGCCACGCTGGATGCGATGACCGACGAACACCTGCACGCCTGGGGCGCACAGCAGCAACACGCCATCGTCAGCCGCTATGAGAGCTGGCGCGCGCAAGGCTTGCCATACCTGGGCCGCCTGACCGGTGTCGGTGCTATGCGCGGCATCGAGTTGGCCAACGCCGACGGCACACCCGCACCGCAACAGCTCGCTCAACTATTGGGCCTGGCGCGGGGCGCCGGGTTGTTGCTGATGCCCAGCGGCAAGTCGCGGCACATCATCCGTTTGCTTGCGCCGCTGACCATCGAACCCGTAGTACTGGAGGAAGGCCTGGATATCCTTGAGGCCTGCCTCAAGCAGTTGGACTAGTAGCGCGCATCCACGGGCCTGCCGCCGTTCGGCCAGTCCTTGACCGTGTCGGGGAAGTCCGGGCGCGGTTGACCCGAGAACATCGCAATATTTCTTTAAAACCTGACCTGGAGTGGTCTCCTCGGTTCAGGTGTGCAATTGTTTTTATGCGTCATCAGGCAGATCACCAGGGCCAGCCAAGCCCCAGGCTTGTTGTCGCGAAATTCCCCAAGCAGCCACTTGATATGGATCAGCGGAACCTCAAAGGCAGTGTGCTGCCTTGACCTGACCTCCCGCCCCCCTGAAAATGCCCGACGCTTTTTTGTCCTCGTTTACTGAAGTAGTGAAATTTCAATGTCCGATTCTTACACCGAACAATCTGCCACCGAAGAATCCGTCGTCGCCTTGCACGCCAAAGCCGAATACGAAAACGCCATCAATCTTTCACAGCATCTGCCCGCCGCCAAGATCATCAGCGAGATGGTGCTGGACGCGTTCCACACCTCCAAGGAAAGCGACCAGATCCGCGAACTGCGCGTGGCCATCCGTCAGGCCCACGATGCCTTCGACGACGACAAGGCCTACGACCTGATGGGTCAGCTCAAACAGCTCAAGGACGCCGAGGCCGCCGACAATGCCGCCCTGGAAAACTTGAGCAGCCAGTTCTCCATCAGCCGCATCCTGTCCTGCTTCAAGGACGACCCCGAGTTCCAGGAGCTGGTCTACGGCCTGGCGTTGAAAGTGCTGAACCAGAGCCACCAGGCCATCAGCAACCCGAGCGCCGGCAAGAGCAAGGCATCCCGCCCGAAGAAAGAAGCCGAAGTGTTTGTGATCAGCAAGGATGGCATCAGCGTCACCCTGCCGCTGCGCACGCCGCGCTCGAAGCTGAACATTGACCGTGAGGCGTTCGAGTTCCTGGGCTTCAGCTTTGTGGGTGAAGGGGATGAAGCGGAGCTGGAAGTCGAGAGCTTTGTGGATAACGCCGGCGCCGAACAGCCTTTGAACCGCAAGAGCGTGATTACTGCGTTGCAGCAGCAGACGGCGTTTGATGGGTACAGCATCGCGCAGCAGTAACCCTTAATCCCAGCCCTTTCAAGGTCTTTAGGTAGAACAGGCGATAAGTACTCTGTGGCGAGCGGGCTTGTCCCGCGTTGGGCTGCGAAGCAGCCCTGAAACCCGCGGCCGAAGAATGCCTGACTCACCGCATTCCTCCTTCAAGGGTCGCTTCGCAACCCAACGCGGGACAAGCCCGCTCGCCACAGTTGCAGTGTTCGCCCTTAATGGAGTGGTATCAGCCAGATAGGGTCGGTTTTTCAAAGACCTTGAAAGGGATGCCAAGTTATGGTCATCAAGACAGTTGCTCCCACATGTGTTCGGCGTCGCGTCAACTGACCTGCTGCGCAAACACCTCGCGAAACCGCGCCATATCCTGCTTGTCCCCCACCGTCACCCGTACCCACTGCGGCCAGCTTTCAAACACCCGGCCGATCATCACACCTTGCGCCGCCAGCTTTTCGATCACCTGCTCCGCCGGTTGCTTCACGTCGATCATGAAGCAGTTGGCCTGTGACGCGGTGCAGGTGAAACCCCGGCCTTTCAACCACGCCACGGTCTCATCACGCAGTTGATTGTTGAGGGCCTTGCGTTGCGGCAACAGCTTCACGTCCTCCAGGCTGGCTAGGCCGCCCAGCAACGTGCTGCCCGCCGGGACGTTGTCACCGCCAAACACGGCCAGGCGTTCCAGCAGCGCCGGATGACCGACCGCCAGGCCCAGGCGGGCGCCGGCCATGCCGTAGATTTTCGAGAAGGTGCGCAGCACCAGCAGGTCATCGTGGTCCTTGACCCAACTGACCACGCTGGGCGTGTCGGCGAAGTCGATATAGGCCTCGTCCACCACCAACACGCTGCCTTCGGGTTTGTGTGCCAAGGCCTGGCGGATGGCGTCGGTGGGCGTCACGGTGCCGGTCGGGTTGTTGGGGTTGCACAGGTAAAGCATGCCGGCCTGGGGGTCGGCGGCGAGCATGGCCGGGATGTCATGGCCGTGGTCGGCGTTGAGGCTGACTTCCTTGACCGAGGCCTTGTTCGCCTGCGCCGCCTGGCGTGGCACTTCGTAGGATGGCGTAGCCATCACCAGACCGCGGGTCTCGCTGGTGAATGCCAGCACTGCATAGCGCAGTGCAGCCATGGAGCCGGCAAATACCGCCACCTGTTCTTCGGCAATCCCCTGCTGCTGGGCAAACAGCCCGGCCAGGGCGTACATGTGTTTGTAGGGATAACGCCCGGCTGTGGCGATTCCCTTCTGCATGGCTTCGCGGGCGACCTGAGAGGGCCCATAGGGGCTTTCGTTGTAGTTGAGCAGCACCTTGTCAGTCTTGGTCGGCGGCGGGCTGGCAACCGCCCAATCGAGGCGCCCCAGCAGAGGCAGGGCGGCGCCCAGGGCGAGAAGGGACCGACGACTTACGCTGACCATAGGGCTACTCCTTGTAGGCGGGTGATGGATTCGCACAGCACGTACTGAGGGGTATGACGATAAACGCAGCCGGGGATTTAAACCCCGTCCAAGAAAAAGCCCCGCGCTTCTCTCGAAGGCGGGGCTTTTTCACTGCAGGACCACTCAGTGAGCGTAGGTCAGCAGCAGCTCTTTCGGCACTTGGAAATCCAGGGACATCATCACGCTCAGCGCGGTGATGGTGAAGATCGAGAACACGAACAGCTTGCGCGCCCAGACGGTGTCATCCACCGCCTTGTAGCCGGTCCAGGCCATGTACAACCAGTACATGCCCATGGCGGCGGCAACGGCAAGGTAGCTCATGCCGGCGTAGCCACTGAAGGTCAACATCAAGGTCGCCACGAGGAAGGCCAGGATGTACAGCAGGATGTGTTTCTTGGCGACCTGGATACCCCGTTTTACCGGCAATACCGGAATCGAAGCAGCCAGGTAGTCGTTGAAGCGGAAAATCGCGATGGCGTAGGAATGCGGCATCTGCCACAGGCTGAACATCACCAGTAGCGTCAGCGCGGCCATGTCGAAGCTATTGGTTACAGCCACATAACCAATCACCGGCGGCATCGCCCCCGACAGACTGCCCACCAGCGTGCCGTGAACCGACTTGCGCTTGAGGTACAGGCTGTAGAGGCCGACGTAGATGACAAAACCGATCACGGCAAACAGCGCCGCCAGCGGGTTGGCCACCTTGTACAACAACGCCACACCGGCAACACCCAGGACGGTCGCATAGATCAGTGCCAGTTTCAGGGAGATGAGGCCCTGGACCAGCACACGATTCTTGGTGCGCTCCATCTTGATATCGATGTCACGGTCGATGCAGTTGTTGAACACACATCCGGAAGCTACCACCAGGGACGTGCCGATCATTGCAGCCAGGAAGATGGCCAGATCGACATGTCCCTTGGAGGCCAGGAAGAAACCGCCCGCCACAGAAAGCACGTTACCGAAAATGATCCCCGGTTTGGTGATTTGGATAAAGTGCTTAAGCGACATCGGGTCTTACCTCACTTCGCCATCATGAACGTATGGATGCTGAACATGATCCATATCGACAGGCCAACCAGCAGTACGATTACGATCCCTGCGAACACGAACGCAACCACGTTGTCGCGCTGCTCCTTGGAACGGTCCAGGTGCAGGAAGTACACCAGGTGCACCAGAACCTGAATCACCGCGAATGCCAGCACGATCATCAAGGTGATCGACTTCGGCAGGGTCGGGTACATCACCAGACCGAACGGGATGAGCGTCAGGATTACCGACAGGATGAAGCCGATGGCGTACGACTTGACGCTGCCGTGGCTTGCATCATGGCTGTCATGGTCATGGGAGTGTGCATTAGCCATTACAGAGTCCCCATCAGGTAAACAACGGTGAAGACGCAGATCCAGACCACGTCCAGGAAGTGCCAGAACAGGCTCAGGCAGGTCAGGCGAGTCTTGTTGGTGTTGGTCAGGCCGTGCTTATTGACCTGATACATCATCACCGCCATCCACAGCAGGCCGGCAGACACGTGCAGACCGTGGGTGCCTACCAGCGTGAAGAACGCGGACAGGAAGCCGGAACGGTGCGGGCCGTAGCCTTCGGAGATCAGCAGGTGGAACTCGTTGATCTCCATGCCGATGAAGCCCAGGCCGAACAGGAAGGTCAGGGCCAGCCAGCTCAGTACGCCTTTCTTGTTGCCCTTGTAGAAGGCCAACATGGCGAAGCCGTAGGTGATCGAACTGAACAACAGCAAGGCGGTTTCGCCGAGCACGTAAGGCAGTTCGAAGATGTCGTGGCCCGACGGGCCACCCGCTACGTTGTTTACCAGTACCGCGTACACCGCGAAGATCGACGCAAACAAGATGCAGTCGGTCATCAGGTAGAGCCAGAAACCGAAAACGGTCATCGGCCCCGAGTCGTGGTGATGGTCATCGTGCCCATGGTCATCGACATGGGCGTGTCCAGCATTGGTCACTAAGTTCGACATGGTTTAAGCCTGTTCCAACGAGGTTTCAACACGGTTGGCCGGGATCTTCTTCTCGGCTACCAGGCGAGCGTGCTGCTCGGCTTCGATGCGCTCGATCGTCTCGACCGGCACCATGTAGCCTTGATCATCACGGGCAGCGTGAATGATGAAGTAACCGATAGTGCCCACCAGGCTCACGATTGCCAGCCACCAGATGTGCCAGATCATCGCGAAACCGAACACGGTCAACAACGCGCCCATCACCACGCCAGTGGCGGTGTTGTTTGGCATGTGGATCGGTTCGTAGTGCTTCGGACGCTGGTACGCAGTACCGTCTTCCTTGGCTTCGGTGAACGCATCAATGGTGTTCGCGGTAGGGATCACGGCGAAGTTGTAGAACGGCGGTGGCGACGAAGTCGACCATTCCAGGGTGTGGCCATTCCATGGGTCGCCGGATTCGCAAGCGTTCTGCTTACGGTCACGGATACTCACGTACAGCTGGATCAGCTGGCAGGCGATACCCACGGCGATCATCACCGCACCGAACATGGCGACGTACAGGTACGGCACCCACTCAGGGTTGGTAGTGGCGTTCAGACGACGGGTCATGCCCATGAAGCCCAAGGCGTAGAGCGGCATGAACGCGACGAAGAAGCCCGAGATCCAGAACCAGAATGCAGCCTTGCCCCAACCTTCGTGCAGCTTGAAGCCGAACGCTTTCGGGAAGTAGAAGCTGAAACCAGCGATGTAACCGAATACCGCACCGCCGATGATCACGTTGTGGAAGTGAGCGATCACGAACAGGCTGTTGTGCAGGACGAAGTCAGCACCCGGGATGGCCAGCAGTACGCCGGTCATGCCGCCGATGGCGAAAGTCACCATGAAGCCCAGGGTCCACAGAACCTGGCTGGTGATACGCAGACGGCCGTGGTAGATGGTGAACAGCCAGTTGAATAGCTTCACCCCCGTCGGGATGGAAATCAGCATCGTCGCCAGGCCGAAGAAGGCGTTGACGCTGGCGCCCGAACCCATGGTGAAGAAGTGGTGCAGCCACACCATGAAGCCCAGTACGGAGATCGCGCCCGATGCGTAGACCATCGAGTGGTGACCGAACAGGCGCTTGCCGGTAAAGGTCGAGATCACTTCGGAGAAGATACCGAACGCTGGCAGGATCAGGATGTACACCTCAGGGTGACCCCATGCCCAGAACAGGTTCACGTACATCATTGGATTGCCACCAAGTTCGTTGGTGAAAATGTGGAAATCCAGGTAACGGTCAAGCGACAGCAGCGCCATGGTGGCTGCCAGGATCGGGAACGAAGCCACGATCAGGACGTTGGCCCAGGTGCAGGTCCAGGTGAAGATCGGCATGTCCATCAGTTTCATGCCAGGGGCGCGCATTTTCAGGACGGTGGCCAGGAAGTTGACCCCCGTCAATGTCGTCCCGAGCCCTGATAACTGTAGCGCCCAGATGTAGTAGTCCACACCCACGCCCGGGCTGTACTGGATACCCGACAATGGCGGATACGCAACCCAACCGGTCTTGGCGAATTCGCCGACGCCCAGGGACACGTTGATCAGCACAACACCGGAAACCAGCAGCCAGAAGCTCAGGGAGTTCAGGAACGGGTAGGCAACGTCACGGGCACCGATCTGCAGCGGCAAGGCAAGGTTCATCAGGCCGGTGAAGAATGGCATTGCCATGAAGATGATCATGATCACACCGTGGGCGGTGAAGATCTGGTCATAGTGTTCAGGTGGCAGGTAGCCAGGCGAACCCTCGGTGGCCATGGCCAACTGGGTACGCATCATGATGGCGTCGGCAAAACCACGCAGCAGCATGACCATGGCAACGATGACGTACATGACGCCGATTTTCTTGTGGTCGACGGACGTCAGCCACTCGGTCCACAGGTAGGTCCACTTCTTGAAATAAGTGATTGCTGCAAACAGTGCCAGACCACCCAGCGCGATCATGGCGATGGTCACCATCACGATCGGCTCGTGGAACGGGACCGCATCCCAACTTAATTTACCAAACATCGTTTACTCCTCTGCCCCAGCAGTTGAATGCGAGCCCGTGTCAGAACCTTCAACCACGGCCACTTCTTTCTTCTCGTGCTTGACCGGCTTGCCTGGCTTCATACCTTCGTACTTGTCGACGATTTTCTGAAACAGGTTCGGCTCATACGCGGAGTACAGGGCGACTGGGTTGTTCTGGCTCGGTTTGGTCAGGGCATCGTATTCAGCTTGATCAAGCTGTTTAGGTGCGGCCTTGACTTCGGCTACCCAGGCGTTGAAATCTTCCTGGCTCGTCGAGATCGCTTTGAATTTCATGCCGGTGAAGCCAGCGCCGCTGTAGTTCGCGGAGATGCCTTCCATTTCAGCTTTTTCGTTGGCGATCAGGTGCAGGCGGGTCTGCATGCCTGCCATCGCGTAGATCTGGCCACCCAGGGCAGGGATGAAGAACGAGTTCATCACAGCGTCGGAGGTGATCCGGAAGTTGAGCGGGGTGTGCTCGGGGAACTTGATCTCGTTGACCGTGGCGATACCCAGGTCCGGGTAGATGAACAGCCACTTCCAGTCCAGCGCGACCACTTCGATGTTGATCGGCTTGACGTCGGACTCCAGCGGACGGTACGGGTCCAGCTCGTGGGTCGACTTATAGGTGATGTAACCCAGGGCGATGATGATGAGGATCGGGACCAGCCACACCGCGATTTCGATCTTGGTGGAGTGCGACCACTTCGGCGCGTAGGTCGCGCTGGTGTTCGACGCGCGGTATTTCCAGGCGAAGGCGAAGGTCATGATGATCACAGGAACCACGACCAGCAGCATCAGCAGGGTGGCGGTGATGATCAGGTTTCGTTGATCCAGACCGATCTGTCCTTTCGGGTCCATCAAGGTCCACTTGCAGCCTCCCAGCATTAACATCATGCCAAGCAGCGGCAAAAAGCCTAGTAATCGGGGGTACCTGTTTTTACTCATCTCACGACCTCTAAAGCAGCTTGCGCAATGCAGTTGGGTTTTGATCGCCAACACTTCACCCTGCCAAGGGTTGGCATTTCTCTTCGATTGAATAAGAGCCTGCCCATCACGTCATAAGGGAACGTTTCACGGACCTGCGGTGAGTTCTTATTCGATTTCGTGGTTAAAGGCCTTGTTACAGACCAATTCCATTTGGTGCGGATAGTTGAAAGGCTGCCGGAACCTTGGGGTCGCACAGAGCCGTCCATCTGCCCTTCGACCGCTCCAGTGCTCAAATATTGAACAGCACCGGACATTCAGTGCGGGCGATTGTAGTTAGCTAGCGATGTATAAACCATGTCTTATAAAGAAATAATTTTTATCGATTACAGCAATAATCCTTCACCATTATTGCAACGGTTCGCGATCTTATCGTGTTCGATTCTCAACAAAAACCACAAAAATTGCCGTGTTATAGGGCAGCCTGCCGCCCCCCTTACCGCATGTAAGGGGCTGCCAAACCGATGCAACCCCCCATAAAACAAGGCATTC
The DNA here is from genome assembly GCF_058787615.1 of Pseudomonas sp. FW305-3-2-15-C-LB1. NCBI lineage: Bacteria > Pseudomonadati > Pseudomonadota > Gammaproteobacteria > Pseudomonadales > Pseudomonadaceae > Pseudomonas > Pseudomonas sp. FW305-3-2-15-C-LB1. The sequence continues at coordinate 27,807 of NZ_JBYSZX010000019.1, forward strand.
GGACATCACCAAATCCCTGACGCGGCGCGAGGTGCGCGGCCCTCCCAGCACCACGAACTGACAGCACATCTTGGCGGTTTTATGCAAATTTAAGCGGGTGTTCGGCGGGTCAGAATCGTCCTGCGGCGGCTTCCGTGTGACAACATGTCGCACACTGGGCGCACCCAAAATTGTCCGGCGTCACGTTCCGTTCACAAATTCCCACACGCAAAAACGCCCCGGCCTTCATGAAGAAGCGCCGGGGCGTTTGAGTGAATGATTCAGGCTTTGCGCTGGCGATTGCGATAGATGCCCAGCGGTACCAGGATCACGGTCAGCACGAAGGCCACCAATGCCCATTGCGCCAGGGAAAGCCCCAGTACGGGCGGGTACGGTGTGCTGCAGAAGCCATCGACCTGGAAGCCCAGGGGGAACACCTTGGCCAGCGGCAGGTCATCGACGATCGGTTGCAGCACATCGATGCCGCAACTGACCTGGGGGAAGAACTGGGTGTACACGTGATGACCGGCGGCGGCGACACCGCCAAGGGCGCTGAGCACTACCAGGCCTTCGAACAGCGTGATCGCACCTTTTTTACGCATGGCCGCGCCGATGAACGCGAAGATCGCGATCAACAGCAAGGCATAGCGTTGCAGGATGCACAGCGGGCATGGCGCCTCGCCGAGTACCACCTGCATGTACAACGCACCGCCGATCAACGCCAGGCAGATGATGCCCAGCAACACCAGAAAGCGCCGCTCCCTGCCTAAACGCAATTCGTCACTCATCCCCGTATCCCTTTGTTTGGTTGTGCCAATGGGCGCAAGTTTACACACAGGCCACCGTTTAAACAGAGGGGGGTTAACAGCGGATTAATCCAGAGAAATGTTGTGACGGGGCGGACGCCATCGCGGGCAAGCCCGGCTCCCACAGAGGAATGCGATCCCCTGTGGGAGCCGGGCTTGCCCGCGATGATGCCGACCCGGTGTATCGGCTAAACCCTATTCCAGCGCCGCAGCCGGGCCAAAGAATTCGTAGCGGCTTTGCTGCTCAGGCACGCCCAGGGCCTTGAGGTGGCGCTTGATCGCGACCATGAAGCCTTTAGGCCCGAGGAAGTAGGCGTCCAGGTCGCGCTGCTCGGGCAGCCAGGCGGCCAGTTGTTCCTGGCTGAGCAAACCCACCTTGTCCGCCGCAGGGCTCACCCCATCGTCTTCGGTGTAGCAGTAGAAGCGCTTGAGTTGCGGATGCTTCGCCGCCAGGGCGTCCACCCAGTCACGAAACGCATGTACGCCGCCGTTACGTGCACAGTGGATAAAGTGCACCGGGCGCTCGGTGGCCAGGGCGGCTTCGAGCATTGGCAGGGTGGGTGTGATCCCTACCCCGCCGCTGATCAGTACCAGCGGCTTATCGCTGGCCGCCAGGGTGAACTCGCCCGACGGCGTGAACAGGTCGATGGTCGCACCGACATGCACTTGGTCGTGCAGGTAGTTGGACACCCGACCACCCGCTTCGCGCTTGACGCTGATGCGATACATCCCGCTATCGGTCAACGCCGACAGGGAGTAGTTGCGGCGCACTTCCTCACCGTCGAGCACCAGCTTCATGCCGATGTACTGGCCCGGCGCGGCCGCGAGGATCGGGCCATTGTCCACAGGGGCAAAGTAGAAGGAGATGATCTCGTCGCTCTCGACCACGCGCTTGACCACGATAAACGGCCGCGCCCCCCGCCACCCACCGGGTGCCTGGGCTTTTTCGGCGTAGATCGCAGCTTCGGCGCCGATCAGGATATCCGCCAGTTGGCCGTAGGCCGCGCCCCAGGCACTCATGACTTCAGGGGTGGCAATCTCGCTGCCCAGCACTTCGCAAATCGCACGCAGCAGGCAGGCACCGACGATCGGGTAATGCTCCGGCAGGATCTGCAGGGCCACGTGCTTGTTGATGATCTTGGCCACCAGGTCGCCCAACTGGTCGAGCTGGTCGATATGTCGCGCGTACATCAACACGCCATTGGCCAGGGCACGGGGCTGGTCGCCGCTGGCCTGGTGAGCCTGGTTGAACAGCGGGCGGACTTCCGGGTACTCGGACAGCATCATGCGGTAGAAATGGGTGATCAGCGCTTCACCGCCGCTTTCCAGCAGGGGCACGGTGGATTTGACGATGGCACGGTCTTGGGCACTAAGCATGGGAGCCTCCTGGGCTTCTTTACTGATTGTCTTTATCTACTCAGTATTCGTGCCAACAAAGAATCCGTTTATTTTCAATGAGTTAATTAATATGTAGTCAGTATGACCTCCTACAGCTTATAGTCATTAGGACTACAAGGAGTCATTATGACTGCGCAATCGCTGCTCACCACCCTGCTGCCCCTGGTCGCCGACCTGTCCCGCGAACTGCCCGAGGGCGAACGTTACCGCCGCCTGCTGCAAGCCATGCGCGCCCTGTTGCCCTGCGACGCCGCCGCGCTGTTGCGCCTGGACGGCGAGTGGCTGGTGCCGCTGGCGGTGGACGGGCTCAGCGCCGACACCTTGGGTCGGCGCTTCAAGGTCAGCGAGCATCCGCGCTTTGCCGTGCTGCTCGGCAGCCCCGGCCCCACGCGTTTTGACAGCGACAGCGAATTACCCGACCCCTACGACGGTCTGGTCGATGGTTTGCACGGGCACCTGGAAGTACACGACTGCATGGGTTGCCCACTGTTCGTCGACGACCAGCCCTGGGGCCTGCTGACGCTGGACGCCCTCGATACCGAGCGTTTCGAACGCGTGGAGCTGGACGCCCTGCAGGCGTTCGCCAGTCTCGCTGCCGCCACCGTGAACGTCGCCGAACGTATCGAACACCTGGTCCTGCGCGCCGAAATCTACCGCGAGGCCAGCGGCCAACAGCACAAGGAAATGATCGGCCAGAGCAAACCCCACAAGCGCCTGGTCGAGGAAATCAAGCTGGTGGGCGGCAGCGACCTCACCGTGCTGATCACCGGTGAAACCGGCGTGGGCAAGGAGCTGGTGGCCCAGGCCATCCACGCCGCCTCAACCCGCGCCGACAAACCGCTGATCAGCCTCAACTGCGCCGCCCTGCCGGAAACCCTGGTGGAGAGCGAGTTGTTCGGCCACGTACGCGGCGCCTTTACCGGCGCGTTGAACGAACGTCGTGGCAAGTTCGAACTGGCCAACGGCGGCACGCTGTTCCTGGATGAAGTGGGCGAACTATCACTGACCGTACAGGCCAAGCTGCTGCGCGTTTTGCAAAGCGGCCAGCTGCAACGCCTGGGCTCGGACAAGGAACACCAGGTCGATGTGCGCCTGATCGCCGCCACCAACCGCGACCTGGCCGACGAGGTACGCAACGGTCGCTACCGCGCCGACTTCTACCACCGCCTCAGTGTGTACCCGCTGCAGGTCCCGGCGCTGCGTGAGCGCGGACGCGATGTGTTGCTGCTGGCCGGTTTCTTCCTGGAGCAGAACCGCTCGCGCATGGGCCTGGGCAGCCTGCGCCTGACCAGCGATGCCCAGGCGGCACTGTTGGCCTATAACTGGCCGGGCAATGTGCGGGAGCTGGAACACTTGATCGGACGCAGCGCACTCAAGGCGCTGGGTAACTGTCGCGAGCGTCCGAAGATTCTCAGCCTGAACGCCCAGGACCTGGACCTGCCCGATGTCAGCGCACCGCTGGTTGAAGAATCCTCCGAGGCGGTCGCCCCGGTGACCGGCGACCTGCGCCAGGCCACCGAACACTTTCAGCGCCAGATCATCAGCGCCTGCCTGGAACGCCACCAGCACAACTGGGCCAGTGCCGCCCGCGAGCTGGGCCTGGACCGTGCCAACCTCGGGCGGATGGCCAAGCGCCTGGGCCTCAAATAACCCAGGCAACTGGTTCACATGTGGGAGGGGGCTTGCCCCCGATGGCAGGGGATCAGTGCTGGATGGGCTGGCTGTGACACCGCTATCGGGGGCAAGCCCCCTCCCACATTTTTAGATTGCCTTTGCCTTGAAGGCCGGGCTCGCTGGCTTGGGCTTACGAAACACCAGCACATTGCCCAGCATCACCAGCACCAACCCCGCCAACGCCGGTGCGGTCCACTGATACCCCTCGGCAAACGCCGACACATTCAGCGCCACCACCGGGAACAGCACGGTGCAATAGGCCGCACGTTCCGGCCCCATGCGCCCGACCAGCGTCAGGTACGCGGTAAAGCCGATCACCGAACCTGGAATCACCAGGTACCCCAGCGCACCGATGTAGCGCGCACTCCAGTCCATCTCGAAGGGAATCCCGCGCACCGCGCAGTAAGCCGCCAGCATCGCCGATCCATAGGCCATCCCCCAGGCATTGGTAGTCAGCGGCTTGAGCCCGGCCTTCTGCTGCAGGCTGGACAGCATATTGCCGGCCGAGAAGCACATCGTCCCCAGCAACGCCAAGCCCAGGCCAAGCAAGGTCTGCGGGCTGGCGGTGTGCCCCACCAGCTCCGGCCAGAACAGCAGGCCCAACCCCGCCAGACCGAGGCCGCCGCCCATCAACACATTGCGCGCCACCCGCTGGCCAAAAAACACCCGGGCGTTCAGCGCGTTCCACAGCGTGGCCGTGGAAAACACCACCGCCACCAACCCGCTGGGGATCCATTGGCTGGCCGTGAGGAAGCACATGAAGTTCACGCAAAACAGGCACAGCCCCTGGGCCAGACAGATCAGGTGCCCGCGTCGGTTCATCACCTGCAACCTGCGGCTCACCAGCAACAGCGCAAACAGCACCAACGCCGCCAGGGCGAAGCGATAGACGATGGACACAGGAATCGCCACCACGCCCAACTGCCATTTGAGGGCGATCCAGGTGGTGCCCCAGATCAGCACGGTGAGTAAATACAGGGAAAGGTTCATAGCGGGCTCCATCGGTTGAGCCACAGTGTGGCCCCCGGCCTGGGATGCGCTCTTGCACAATCTTGCGCTTTTGTCGGCCAATGGGATCACAGCAACAACCGCGCGGAGTAGGATGCAAGGCGTCGGAGAGTACGAACCATGCCAGATCTGGAATCCCTGCAAGTCTTCCAAGCGCTTAACCGTTCGCCCAACGCACGCCTCGAAGCCTGCGCCGAGCTCGGTGACGGCTTGTCTGCGGCGCTGTGGAGCAACCATCACGACTCGCAGGACTACCAGGCCCCCAGCCATCACACGTTATCCTGCTACATCGGCGGCGGCACCGGCACGTTTCGGCGCGACCAACCCGGCACCAAGGGCGGCCCCGACAAACTGTGCATCCTGCCCGCCGAACACCAGTCAGCCTGGGTGATCAACGGCGAGATCCGCCTGGCCCACGTGTATTTCAGCCCGGAGCAATTCGCTCTCGGTTGCGTCACCCTGCTCGACCGCGAACCGCGCGCCCTGCAATTGCGCGAAAGCACCTTTCTGGAAGATGCCGGCCAGGCGCGACGCTTTCACCAGCTGATTGCGCTGAACTGGCAAGAACCCGCCGAGCGCCTGCTGACCAGCAGCCTGGCCCATGAAATGCTCAGCCACACGCTGCTCAGCCAAGTGGGCGCACGCGACGGGCTGCGCCTTAAAGGCGGGCTGGCGGCGTACCAGCGGCGGCTGTTGGTGGAGTACATCGACCAGCACCTGGAAGACCCGATCAGCCTGGGCCAACTGGCCGGCCTGTGCGCACTCTCGGAATACCATTTCGCGCGGATGTTCCGCCAGAGCTTCGGCCTGCCGCCCCATCAGTACCTGCTGGCGCGCCGCCTGAACCGCGCCCAGGCGCTGCTGCGCAGCGGCGCCCTGCCCTTGAGTGAAGTCGCGTTGATCTGTGGTTTCTCCAGCGCCAGCCACTTCACCCATCGCTTCCGCCAGGCCATGGGTGCCACCCCCGGCGAATATCGCCAGGCCTTCAGCGCCTAAGTCATCAACCCCAGGGTCTTGGCCTTGGCCACCGCTTGCGTACGCCGCTCCACCCCCAGCTTGCTGTGGATGCGCCGCGCATGGGTCTTGACGGTGTGCAGGGAGATAAACAGGCGGTCGGCGATTTCCAGGTTGGAGTTGCCCAGGGCGATCAACTGCAGCACTTCCAGCTCGCGTTGGCTCAGGGGATTCTCCGCCGTGCCCGACACGGCGGCCTGGGGCTCCATGCCCAACTCACTGAGCAACCCCGGCGAGCGCAACCGCAGTTCGCGAATCGCCTGCTGCACCTGGCAGCGCGCCGCCAGCTCAAGCCCGGTTTGCAGCGAGCGGCGCGCCTGACCTGGGTCGCCGACTTGCCAGGCGACCTCACCCAGTACCAGGTGCAATTCGGTTTCCAGGCAGAGCATGCCGCGTTGATGGGCCGCCTCCAGCAAAGCCGTCATACGCGCCACCGGTTGCTCGGCGCAGCCCAGCTTCACTTCCGCCAGCACCAGCAAGTATTCCAGGCGCGGGATCAGTTCCAAGGTGGCCGGCGGCGCCTGTTTGGCCTGGGGACCACGAAAGTGGCGAAGCACACGACGCACCGCTTCCACCGTCAACTCGGCGCGCCCCTGCTGCAACCAGAAATGCCCGCTGACCAACAGCAGCACCGCGCGGTACACCGTGTCGGGGACCTGGCGCTGTTGCATCAAGCGTTCGGCCTCGCGCAGTTGCACAAAGGCCCCGGCGTAGTCACCACGGTTGGCGGCCAGCAGGGCCAGGCCGAGAAACCCGTAGAGCACGCGCTTGTCCTGGCTGTGCAGGCACATCTTCATGCCGCTCTCGAAGCACTCGGCAGCCAGGCTGTCCTGGCCCTGACGCAGCGCCAGGTGCCCGCGTCGCAGGGCGATACGCCCCACCAGCGGCCCGGCTTTCAGGCGTTGCTTGAGCAACATCGCCTGCACATTCTCCAGCAGGCTCTGCGCGCGATACGGGGCGCCGCGCTGCTCCAGCAACTGCGCGTGATCCAGCTCAAGCAAGGCCTCGAGCAGCAACGATCCATGGGCGCGGGCCAGGCATAACGCTTCGCGGCTCAGCGCCTGGGCCACGTCCAGTTCGCCGCGCAGCAACGCTTGCTGGGTGAGGCCCGACAGGCACATCAGCCGCGACGTCCAGGCGCTGTCGGGCAAGGCTTGCAGCGCTTCGAGGAAATGTTCGCGGGAGCGCTCGGCATCGCCGCCCAAGTGCAGCAGCCAACCCCACTGCGCCTGCCAGCGCGCCAGCAGGTAGCGTTGTTGCACCGCCGTCGGTTGCGGCGCAAACCGTGCCAACTGGTCGATGCATTGCGCGGCCTGGTCGAAGCGCCCGGCGAACAGCAACGCCGCCGTCACCAGCCCCACCAGTTGCGCCGAGCCGAGCATCAACTCTTCACCATGCTCTTCATGCAAGCGCAGCATCAATACGGCGTTCTGCTGGCGGAACAGGTCTTCGAAACTGAAGTGCTGTAGCAGGCTGACCGCCACCTCGTATTCTTCGGCCAACAGCGCGTGCTCGAACGCGGCCTGCCAGTCCTGTTCGGCGGTGAACCACTGGCAGGCACGCCGATGCCAGGAACGCTTGGCCGGCCAGGGGTCATCGCGTATCAGCCGGGCAAGCGGCGGGAAAACCTGCAACCACTCGGTATCTTCCCAAGGCTGGATAAAGGCGCCGAGGGCCTGCAGCTCGCGCAGGTAGTGGTCACCGTCGCCAAAGCCGAACAAGTGCTCGCACAATCCCGGATTAAAGCGTGGCATGTGTGCCAGCACGCGCCAGGCTTCCGTCAGCTCGGGCGGCAAAGTGCTGAACAGTTCGTGCTGCAAATAATCGAGCAAGGTTTTCTGCGGATGGCCGTCCCCCAGCAACGCAATGCGCACGCCGGCACACCAGCCGGCGCTGAACTGCAACACGCTGTCCGGTGACTGCCCCAGCGGGAGCAGTTGCTGAATTTCTTCAAGGGTGAACGCCAACTCAGTGCCGCCCTCCAGCAACTCATCGTCGAGCAGCAGGCGCGGCCAGTTGCAGGCTGGACGGCGCCGCGCCCCCAGCCACCAGGTCAACGAGGGGCTGCTTGCCGTGAGCAGGCGGTCGAGCAAGGCATCGGTTTCGGGGGTGGGCAAGCGGCAGAAATCATCGAGGAACACCCATGCCGATGTTGGCCAGCGGCCAAGATCCGACAGCAGCGTGGCTTCGTCAGTGAACGCCAAGCCGAGGTTTTGCGCCAGGCGCCGGCAAAGGTCGAGGGGGCTCAGGGCGACGCCATTGAGCGGCAACCAGTACACCTGGCATTCCGCGGGCGCCTGCAACGCGCATTCGGCCAGCAACGCACTCTTGCCACTGCCGCCGGGGGCGCACAGCAACTTGACCCTGACCGGCGCGGCGAGCAAAGGCTCGGCCAGGCGTGGGCGCAACAGATGGTGGGCGGACAGCCGAGGCATGAATCCAGGACGGTCCAGGCAGCGTGTCATGGCGGTCATTGCTGCATCCTGCGTTCTTATTGTTATGCAACGTGACGCCTACCCTAGTCCTGTGGTTGGTGGTTGTTGAAGAAGTATTCAGCGGGGTGATTTCCAGCCATGCATAAAACCCAATGTGGGAGAGGCTTTCCCCCTCCCACATTTTGATTTCACATCGGGATCAGCGAACGCCTTCGGCCCTCAGCGCAGCCGGGGTGTAATCCGCCGCCTTGGCATTGAACCCGAACACGAAGCTGCTCTTCTCCTCGTTCTTCATGCCCAGCGCGATGTAGCGCCCGGCGATGATGTCGTACAGGGTTTCCACGGTGTAGGCCGGGGTCTGGTGGTCGTAGTAGAACTGCGCATGGCCTTCGGCGACCCGCCACAGTTGGCCACGGCCGTCGTAGTGATCCACCAGCGCCACCTGCCAGCTGTCTTCGTCGATGTACATGTGGCGCTTGGCGTAGATGTGCCGCTCACTCGGCTTGACCGTGCCGACCACTTCCCACACGCGGTGCAGCTCATAACGGGTCAGGTCCTGGTTGATGTGGCCGGCCTTGATGATGTCGTCGTACTTGAGCGTCGGCTGGTCCAGCTTGTAGCTGTTGTAGGGGATGTACATCTCCTTCTTGCCCACCAGCTTCCAGTCGTAGCGGTCCGGCGCGCCGGAGAACATGTCGAAGTTGTCCGAGGTGCGCAGGCCGTCGGAGGCGGTGCCCGGCCCGTCGTACGCCACTTGCGGCGCCCGGCGCACGCGACGCTGGCCGGCATTGTAGATCCACGCCAGGCGTGGCTCCTTCACCTGGTCGAGGGTTTCATGCACCAGCAGTACGTTGCCCGCCAGGCGCGCCGGCGCCGTCACCGACTGCTTGAAGAAGGTCAGTACGTTGGCCGCCTTCGCCGGGTCCATGTCGGGGATCAGTTGCGGCACCGCCACCTCTTCCTCGAAGCGGATCGGCGTGTAGCTGCCGTTGGTCTGCGGGGTGGCCTGGGTGATGATGCGGCGCAGGTTGCCGCCGTGGTAACGAGTGATGTGGTTCCACAACACCTCCACGCCGTTCTTCGGAATCGGGAACGCGTAGTAGCGGTTGCCGGTGAACCCTTCGAGGCCATTGCCGTCGTTGATCGGCTTGACGTTCAACGCGCTGCGCTTGATCGACTCGTAGATCTCCGGCGGCAGGTTGACCGTGCGGTGAGTCGGGTACACCGGGATCTTGTAGGTCTCGGGGTAGCGCTTGAACATCGCCACCTGGCCGTCGGAAAGCTTGTCCTTGTATTTGTCGACGGTGGCTGCGGTGATCACGAACAACGGTTTTTCACTGGCGAACGGATCGGCCAGGAAGCCCTTGCTGTCCACTGCGCCGGCGTTTTTCGGGATGCCGCCGGTCCAGGCCGGGATCGAGCCATCGGCATTGCCGGCTTTTTCGGCGCCCACCGGGGTCAGGGTGGTGCCGAGCTTGGCCGCCTCTTCCGGCGACACCGCCGCCATGACGTGGGCCGCCAACAGGCTGAGGGCCATTACCGCAATTATCTTACGCATAGAGTCTTGTCCTTCCTTAAGCCAGATCAGAAGTTCGCGCCGAAGCTGAGGGCGATGAAGTCGCGGTCGGTGAGGGTGTTGTAGTCGCCGCCGAAGAAGTCGGTGTAGCTGAGGCTGGCGGTGTAGGTGCTGCGGTAATCCGCATCCACGCCGACGCTGATGGCCTTGGCGCCTTTGTTGAACAAGCCGTTGGGGCCGTAGCCCGCCACGTCATGGGACCAGGACAGGTTGGGCTTGAGGTTCACCCCGGCAATGGCGTTGTTGTAGTCAAGGATCGCCCGGGCGCGGTAACCCCAGGAGTTGGCCGTGACAAAACCGTCGGTGTCACCCTGGAAGCCATAGGCGCCGTACACCGAGTCGCGGCCATAACGCAGCTTGGATTTGTCTTCCAGCCCACCAACGTGCACGTAGGCCGCTTCGCCTACCAGCGTCAGGCGTTCGGCGCCCAGCACCTGGTCGAAGAACTGGGTCATGGTGCTTTGGATCTGGGTGATTTCCTTGCGCCGGTAGCCTTTGTTGTCGTCACCGAAGTTGCTGCGGATCGGCGAGGCCAGTTGCCCGGCGACCGGGTTGATCAGGGCCAGGGTCAGGTCGGTGGTGTTGAGTTGCACCGGGGCATTGGGGCGATAGCTGATCTCGCCGGTCCACGCCGTGCCGGTGGGCAAGGTGGTGGAGAAGCTCGCACCGAACAGGCGGATATCTTCCGGGTAGTCCAGGTAGTACTGGCCACGACCGAGCATCAGGCTCTGGACCAGGCCTGCGCCGGAGCCGGGCGCGATGCCATTGGCTGCACCGGCGATCGCACCGAGCCGGGCCAGGCTCGTATTGTTGGTGATGGTGCCCACGGTCGGTGTGCGGCTGTGGTAGTTCATGAAGTACAGGCCGTATTCGGTGTCATCCCCCAACCAACGCAACGCCGTACCGAATTGGCCACTGTCACGGGCGTCACGATCCTGTGCACGCTGCACGATCACCCCTTCACGGGTCACTTGAAAGCCTTGCCCGAACGCGGCGGCGACGGGCTGCAATGGCGCAATCGCCGGGTTGCCCACCGTGTAGTTGTCATTACAGCCATGGGCCGCCACATCCCCACCAAAGAAGGTGCCGCAGTTATCCAGCACGGTGTTTTCCCAGTTGAGCTGGTAGAAGCCTTCCACTGTCAGTTGGTTGGTCAGGCTTTGGGAGGCGAACAGCATGTTCACCGGGATCAGCCCTTCCTTGATCTCTGCACCAGGGCGACGGAAAGCCGAAACGTCGATGGGGTTGATGCTGTTGATAGAGTTACCGATAAAGGTGCTCTCACCCCAGCTGACCACTTGCTTGCCGAGGCGCACGTTGCCCGGTTGATCGCCGATGGAGTAGTTGTGATAAACGAAGGCATCGAGCAATTCATAGCCCGAAGAACGCGCGCCCTCGTCACGATGGTGATTGCTGATCTGCTTGAACTCGCGGTCTTCGTCCTGCAACTCGAAGTCGTACCAGTACTTGCCGCGCACGAAGACGCCGCTGTCACCGTACTTGAGCTCCAGGTCGTGAATACCCTTGAAGATCTTGGAGAAGGTCTCGCCCTTCTTGAAGTTCAGGCGTCCGTCATCGCCGGTGGACGCCTGGCCAGTACCGCCGTTGACGGTGCCCACCAGCTTCTTGTCGGCGTCGCGCATGCCCCAGCTCGCGCCCACCGACAGCGAAGAATCGAATTGCCCTTCGATCTCGCCAATGTTGAACGAAACAGCCTGTGCCTGGGCACAGCACCCCAACGCAACCGCAGCGGCCAGCGCCTGTGGCCTGAAGATGGCGCGCATTGTTGTTCTTGTCATGCGTCTTCCCCGGTGAGTGACAGAAGGCCCCACCCTACTGCCGCGTCTCAGGAGCGATAAGCGCACCAAGGAGGGATTCGTGTTGTCGCTCGAAAGGATGACAAGGCGCTCTGGCCGGGGTTTGGGCGCGGGCATGCAGCGGGTGGATAAGGGGTTATCAGGAGAATGGATGACGCGCAGCCCAACTATTGCTGTTTTGGTAACAGTCCTTGTCACGAACCGGCATTACTCATCCTGTTACAAACGACTATTCTTACCGGGCTTTCAGGGCAGACGGCCCGCTTCCCCGACCGGAAGAAAAGCCAGATTCAAATGGATTGAGGACTGCTTTCAATCTGTTACCGGTGTTCACTGACGTTGATTTGTCGCTCCTTGATCCAACGTCTGACTTCAGCCGCTGCGTTTGCAGCGGCATTTTTTTGCCCTGAATAAAATGGGGCGCCATCAGCGCCCCGCAGGATTAAAGCTTTTTCAAGCAACGATCACAGGCTGTTTCTGCAAGTTGGCCATCATTTCCTTCAACGCCTCGATGTTGTCCTTGGGGTGAGCGGCGCCTTCGAAGTCACAGATCTGCTGCCAGTGCGCAGCCACGTCTTCGGGCGAAAACCCCGCCTCCGGATCAAAGCCAACGCCCAGGCTGCGTTCCCAGCGGGTCTTGCCGATCCAACCGCCGCCCACTTCAAACAACCCCGAGGTTTCCTGGCATGCCTCGCTGCCCAGGTACACCACCAGCGGGCTGACCAGCTCCGGCTTGAGGCGCTCGAACACTTGCGGCGGGATCAGGCCTTCGGTCATGCGGGTGCCGCCGGTGGGGGCGATGGCATTGACCAGGATGTTGTTCTTGCGCCCTTCCAGCGCCAGGGTGCGGGTCAGCCCATACAGGCCGAGCTTGGCCATGCCGTAGTTGGACTGGCCGAAGTTGCCGTAGATACCCGAGGTGGACGCGGTGAAGATCACCCGGCCATACCCTTGCTCACGCAGATGGGGCCAGGCAGCGCGGGTGACTTTGTAGGCGCCTTCGACATGCACCCGATAAACCAGGTCCCAGTCGCTGTCCTCCATTTTGTGGAACGTCTTGTCGCGCAGGATCCCGGCGTTGTTGACCACCACATCGATACGCCCGAACGCATCGAGGGCGTTCTGCACGATCTTGTCACCGTCGGTGACAGAGTCGTGGTTGGCCTCGGCGATACCGCCCGCTTCGCGAATCTCGGCCACCACCCGATCGGCCGCCGACGCATTGGCGCCCTCACCTTGGGTGGAACCGCCGAGATCGTTGACCAGTACTTTGGCACCGTGCCTGGCGAACAGCAGCGCATGGGCCCGGCCCAATCCGCCGCCGGCGCCGGTGACGATCACGACCTTATCCTGGAACTGCACTGACTCACTCATACCGAACTCCAATGGCGACGATGGGAATGGGTCGAGTGTCAGGCACGGGGACGCAGGTCACAATAAAGCCGGCCAGGGCTGAATGGTGCTCGATAAGGCGCAGGGATAGTCGTCAGCTCAGGAATAGGCGATTCGCGAAGTCGGTCGCCCGATCCGCTCACGAAACGCCAGGTAATGCTTGAGCACCTGCACCGGCGCCTCGATCTGCGGGTAATGGCCGATATTGGCCAGCAGCACTGTGTCGGCGTGGGGCACCAGCTCGCGGTAACGCGCCACCATGTGGGCGCCAGAGATCGGGTCGATTTCGCCATCGATCACCCGCAGCGGCACTTCAGCCTGTTGCATCGCATCGACCCAGCGATCGCGCAGACGTCGTCGCTGGGGGATGTAGGCAATGAGTTTGTGCAGGATGCGCGTGCCTTCATGAGAGTCGATCAGGCTCCAGAAATCATCCAGGGCACTCTCGCTGGGGCGAGTGTCGGGCCCGAAGATCTGGTTGAAACTGTCCGCCAGGGCATTGCGCCCAAAGGCACGACCGATCATCCAGCCCAGTGGGCTGAGCAGCAGCTTTTGCACCAGCGCCGGACGGTGGGTTTCCGGGAACAACCCGCCGTTGAGAAACACACAGCTGGCCATGTGAAAGCGACCTTCGTAGTGCCGGGCCAGCAGTTCCTGCGCGACGCTGTCGCCGTAGTCGTGGGCGAGCACGTGCACCGGCTGGTCCACGCGCAGGTGCTCGAGCAACGCCTGTTGCAGATCCGCCTGTTCCAGCAGGCAATAACCGTGGTCGAGGGGTTTGGCCGAATCGCCGAAACCGAGCATGTCGCAGGCGATCACCAGGTTGCGTTGGGCCAGGGGCTGCCACAGGTAATGCCAGTCCCAACTGGCAGTGGGAAAGCCATGGATCAACAGCAACGGCTCACCCTGCCCCGCCACCCAGTAGCGGATAGTGCGGCCGTTGAAGTCGAACGTCTGGCTGCGTTTGCGCCAGACACTCAGCGGGATCTCGGCAAGAGGCATCAGGTTTTATACCCGGGATCGAGGCTGTCCAATTTACGCAGCAACGCCGGCCACGCCAGCGCGCCCCCCATACCTTGAGCACTCTTTGTGACAGCTGCCACCATCGCCTTGGCACCGGCGAGGATCTGTGGCCCGATGGGGATCAATTGCGCGCCGCCACTTTGCGCCAACACCTGGATATCGCAGGCGCGCTGGAAGGTAAACATCATCAGAAACGTATCGGCGATGGTGCTGCCGCAGGTCAGCAGACCGTGGTTGTGCAGCATCAGGAAACTATTTTGGCCAAGATCGGCCTGCAACCGGGCCTTCTCTTCGTGGTTCAGCGCCACCCCTTCGTAGGCGTGATAAGCCAGGCTCGACAGCACGAAGATCGATTGCTGGCTGATCGGCAAGACACCCTGCTTCTGCGCCGCCACCGCCACACCGGCGGCAGTGTGGGTGTGCAGGACGCACGTCACGTCGTGGCGCACTTCATGGATGGCGCTGTGGATGGTGTAGCCCGCCGGGTTGATCTCGTAGGGGCTGTCCATCAGCTTGTTGCCGGCCTGGTCGACCTTGACCAGGCTCGACGCGGTGATCTCGTGAAACATCAGCCCGTAGGGGTTGATCAGGAAGTCGTCGGTGCCCGGCACCTTGGCCGAAATATGGGTGAAGATCAGGTCATCCCAGCCGTGCATCGCCACCAGGCGGTAGCAGGCTGCCAGGTCGACGCGGGTCTGCCACTCGGCGGCGCTGACCTGATCTTTGACATTCTGTGGCGATGGAACGGGGGCTAGGCTCACGGCAACGACCTCCTTGGCGCACTTTCTTATTATTTTTTGAGTGATGGGCCAGTCTAGTCAGACGCCCTGGCCGCCGTAGTTGCCTTGGCAGCCAGCTTGATGACCGTACGGGTCAGCTTTGAGAATAGTTTAAATCCGCGCAACCGACGTCAGAGAAGTGCCGCCAATAAAGGCGCGGCAAACAGGTTGAGCAGGCCGGTCAGGACCATCACCAGGCCTGCCACCGAGCCCTCTTCGCCGCCCACTTCATGGGCCCGGCTCACGCCCGCACCGTGGGCGCCCACGCCAAACAGCGCACCGCGCGCCAGCGGCGTACGCAGGGGCAACCACTTGAGCAGCACGCCGCCGAGCATCGCACCGAATACGCCGGTGAACATTACGAACACCGCCGTCAATTCCGGCACGCCACCCAGGTCAGAGGACACCGGCATGGCGAACGGCGTGGTGATGGAGCGTGGCACCAGGGACATCGTCACCGAGCTGTCCAAGGCCAACGCTTTGGCCAGGCCGAATGAGGTGGCGATGGACGCCACGCTGCCGGCCACCATCCCCAGCAACAATGCCGACCAGTAACGCGCCAGCAACCGCCGCTGCTGCCAGATCGGCACGGCGAACGCCACGGTGACGGGGCCGAGTACCAGCATCAGCCAGTGGGTGTCGGCAGAGTATTCGGCGTAGGCCGTGTTCATCGGTACGGCCACCGCCAGCAACAGCACGGGCACCAGGATCAGCGGCGACAACAGGTAACGCCCGGTGCGACGGTAGATCCAGCGACTGAAAATATAGGTGCCCAAGGTCAAGGCGAGCCAGAACACCGGCATCAGTTCAAGCTTCATGGCGCAGCCTCCAGCGGCACACCAGTTCCACCGTGAATGCGGTCACCAGCATCACGGTCAACGTGCTCAAGCCGATGACCAGCAGGATGCGCCATCCCTCATTGCGCAGCAGGCCGCCGTAGTCGAGCAGGCTCATCAGCGCCGGAATGAAGAACAGCAGCATCTCGGCCATCAGCACGCCGGCACCCAATTGCAGGGCCGCCGGTTTGACCAGGCCGCTGGCGAAGGCCATCAACAACAGGCCCAGGCCCACCACACCGCCGGGAATCGGCCAGGCCAACCACATCGCCAGTTGGCAGCCGAACAGGTAAATGGCCAGTAGCACGACCAGTTCAATCAACAGACGGGTGAAACGTTTCATGGGCTTTGGGTCCTCGCAGGCCTTCATTTTAAAGAGGCATGCCCCATCCCCACAGCGAATTGTTAGACTGCCAGTTATTCCAAACTGGAATTTCGCACATGGAATTCAAACAGCTGCGCAGCTTCGTCGAAGTGGTTCACCGGGGTGGCTTTACCCAGGCCGGCAAAACCCTGCATATCAGCCAGTCCGCCGTCAGCAAACAGGTTGCGCAATTGGAGCAGAGCCTGGGCACGCCACTGCTCGACCGAATCGGCTCGCAGATCCGCCTGACCGCCGCCGGCCGAGTCGTCCTGCAACGCGCCGAAGCCATGCTGCGCCTGCAAAACGAGTTGCTCAGCGAGCTGGACGATATGCACCAGTTGACCCGAGGCGAACTGCGCCTGGGCCTGCCGTTGTTGGCCGGGGATACGTTGTTTGCCGGACTGTTCGCCGAATACCGCCGGCGCTACCCGAACGTGACCATCCAATTGCTGGAGGGCGGCAGTCGCAATATCGAGCAAGCCATCCTGAGCGGTGAACTGGAAGTGGGGGGCAGCCTCAGACCCAGCGACCCGGCGTTTGCCTGGCAAGCGTTCTGCGATGAGCCCCTGGACGCGCTGTTGCCGATTGATCATCCCCTGGCGGAAAACGCCCAGGTACGCCTGGAGGAACTCGCCGACACGCCGTTCCTGATGTACCAGCGCAGCTTCGTGCTCAACGACCGCCTGCTGCAGGCGTGTGAACAGTTGGGTTTTACGCCGAAGGAAATCGGTCGCAGCGGCCAGGCGGACTTCCTCGCCGCATTGGTCGCCGCCGGCCAGGGTGTGGTGCTGCTGCCCAGCGTGGTCGCCCGTGGGCTGGTGCGACCCGGGGTGGTGCGCCTGACGCTCAAGGCGCCCGACTACCTGCGCTGGGACATTGCCTTTATCTGGCGTAAGGGCGCCTACCTGTCGAAAGCCGCCCAGGCCTGGCTGGCGTTGCTGCGTGAGTTTCCGGTCAAGCGCGCAGTGCAGTGACCAGTTCAGCCAGCCACGGCTCGGCGTCGGCTTCCGGGGTCACACTTTCGCTGGCATCCAGGCGCAGCATCGGCAGCACTTCACGCACGCCCAGTTCGCCAAACAGCTCGCGCATCTGCTCGCCACCGCCGCAGAAGGTGTCGCCATAGCTGGCGTCTCCCAGGCCAATCACCGCGCCGGGCAGCCCGCGCCAGGCGGCGGGCAGTTGGTCGCGAATCGTCGAGTACAGGGGTTGGAGATTGTCGGGCAATTCGCCCATGCCGGTGGTGGACGTCACCGCCAGAAATGCGTCCGGCGCAAACGCCTGCACGTCGGCCAGGCTGGCGCGAGGGTTGTGCCAGGCCTCGAAACCGGCCGCGTTGAGGATATCGGCAGCGTGACGAGCGACTTCTTCAGCGGTGCCGTAGACCGAGCCGGAAAGGATGGCGACTTTCATCAATCTGATCCTGTAGTTGAGCGAAAGCGTGGGATATTAACAGCTTGAACGCCGCTACAAAAATCGCCATACCGGGTGGAAAATGGAGCGCGGTGCCTTAGACTTGCAGCACCCAAATGGATGGATCCCCCGCATGATTAATGCTCACTTGATGCAAATGGTCATCGACGCCTCGAATGACGGTATCGTCATCGCTGAACGGGAAGGCAAGGACTTGCCACTGATCTACGTCAATCCCGCCTTCGAGCGCCTGACCGGCTACACCCGCGACGAAATCCTCTACCAGGATTGCCGCTTCCTGCAATCCGGTGACCGCGACCAACCCGCCCTGATCGCCATTCGCGAAGCCCTCGCCGCGGGCACCCACTGCCGTGAAGTCCTGCGCAACTACCGCAAGAACGGCACGCATTTCTGGAATGAGCTGTCGCTGTCGACGGTCTACAACCCGGCGGATAAACAGACTTATTGCGTCGGCGTGCAAAAAGATGTGAGCGTCCAGGTCAAAGCCCAGCAGCGCGTGGCTCAACTGGAGGCGCAAGTGGCCGAACTCAAGGCCGAACTGGCGGCACTCAAGGCGACCAGTGGATCTAACAAAGATTAGAAATAACGGTCATTAAGAGGATAATGGCGTTTTAATGCCTTCCCACATTCGTTGAGCAAGCCCATGCAACGCGATGCACTCCTGACCCAGGACGAGCTGGATTTTATCCAGACTATGCAGCACAACCCGCAATTGAACCTGCGGGATGCGTCATCGAGCCTGACAGTCAACGGCGGTGCGCAGATTCGCGATCTTCTCACGCGCCTGGCGGCCCACGATCACGTCACCATCCAGGCACAGTTCGACAATCAGCAACTCACCTTCCCGCTGCACCTGGTGGAAGATGAGTTTCATGCCGTGCACCTGCGCCTGGGCGTGCCGAGTATTTTCGAGGATGGGCCGATGATCCGGCCGTGGCGCCTGGCGCTCGAAACGCCGGTGGCCCTGGAGAATATCAAGGGCGGCACGGGCGCGTTGTGGGTGCATGAAGTGTCGTTCAAAGGGGTGCTGGTGGAGATCCGTGGCCGGCTCAAGCCACCGAAAACCTTTTCGCTGTGGTTCAGCCCTTCCGGCTATGAGCGCATTGCGCTGCGCGGAACGTTCGAACGGGAAACCGCACGCGGCCTGTTCGCTTACCGGCTCAGCCAGGACGACGTCGATGAAACCGAGCGCCTGCGCCAGTTCATCCTGCACCAGCACCGCCTGGTCCATCCCGAAGTGCACGCCTGAAACATCAGGTATCCAGGCTACCGCTCAGGAATTGCAGCAAGCGGCGCTGCATCAACCGTGCTTCGTTGCCCAGGCAGCCGATTGACGAGCCTTGCAGGCTTTCCTGGGCGAAGTCCGCGGCGTCACCGGCCAGCAGCAGCGGGCAATCCAGGGTCAGCGCCAGGCGTTTGAGCCGCAGTGGCAGTTCGCTGCCGGGGGCGCGGTTGGAAAACAGCACCAGCGCTTGCGGTTGGGTCTTTTCACAGACCAGGGTCAACTCATCGAGTGGCTGGCCTACTCCCAGTAGCTTCACGGCGAATTTCTCCCCCGTCAGCAGCAGGCCTGCGACCAACAATTCCAGCTCGCGACATTCTCCGGCTATGGCCGCCAGCAGCACCCGTGGCAGCGGCGAAGCGGCTATCACCTGCAGACGTTGCGCCGTGCGCGAACGCAGGAAATTATCGAAGAACAGCCATTCGCTGGCCTCGCCGAAGCGGCCTTGATGACGCAACAGTTCCTGCCAGAGCGGCATGAGAATATCCTGGAACGCCACGGCGAGCGGGTAGGCGGAAAATATCTGCCCGTACAGCCGATCCAGCTGGCGATCATCGAACGCGCTGATTGCACTGCGCAGTTGCCCGTGCCATTGGGCCCGCTCCACGCTGTCCCCGCCAGCCAGGCCGGGTTCGCCGATGCGCTCATCGCGCGCAAGCAGCCTGCCCACTTTGCTCACGGCGACGCCACGTTCGATCCAGTCGAGAATACGGTGCACGGTGTCGATATCGGTGCATGAATACAACCGGTGCCCACTTTCGGTGCGGATCGGCTGGATGAGGCCGTAGCGTCTTTCCCAGGCACGCAGGGTGACCGGGTTGACGCCCGTCAGCCGAGCGACTTCTCGAATCGGCAATAGATCATCGGAAACAGCGACGCGGTCAAGGGTCGTTTCGCGCTGCGGAGCAATAGTTTCGGGCATCAGAGGTCAAGAACATCCGTGTCGATTTGGATCCTATTTAACGCTTATTCGGTTGAACGATTCAAGCCACGAGGCGAACCGACAGAAGTGTCTGGCGTATTTCAGCAAAACAGGAATAATCCTTGCCTGCTTTTTCAAGGCGCAGCCGCATCACCCCGCAGTTGCACCTGGTGTCGTACCTACCCGGTCACGAGCGCCCACTATTTGGAGATACACAATGTCTACCTCTCCCGTCACCCTGATGGTTGCACGTCGCGTGGCCAAGGGTCGCTATGAAGAACTGATGGCCTGGCTGCGCGAAGGCGAGCAATTGGCCACGGACTTTCCCGGCTACCTGGGCTCAGGCGTCCTGGCACCGCCGCCCAACGATGATGAATTCCAGATCATTTTCCGCTTTGCCGATGAGAAGACCCTGCATGCCTGGGAGTTTTCCGCGTCGCGCAGTGCGTGGCTGAGCCGTGGCAGCGACTTGTTTGCCGACCCGTCGGAGCATCGCGTACGTGGCATCGATGGCTGGTTCGGCGCCGTGGGCGCGCGCCCACCTCGCTGGAAGCAGGCTGTGGCGATCTGGCTGGCGTTTTTCCCGGTGTCGCTGCTGTTCAACTTTATCCTGAACCCACTGCTGAGCGAACTGGACCTGGCACCGCGCGTGCTGGTCAGTACCATGGCGCTGACGCCACTGATGGTCTACTGGTTCATCCCACTGTCGACCCACCTGTTGGCAAACTGGCTGCATCCTGCCCCTACACCGCGCAAGGCTACCGAAGCTGCGGCGTGAATACAGGGGTGCTCGGTCGCTGGTATAGTTTCAACCTGCCAGCGACTCGAGCCTCCCATGACTGCAACGAACGCCCCGATCCTGATCACCGGCGCCGGCCAGCGTGTCGGCCTGCATTGCGCCCAGCGTTTGCTGGACGACGGCCACCCGGTGATTTTCAGCTACCGCAGCGAACGGCCCGGCGTGCAGGCCTTGCGCGAGCGTGGGGCGATCGCAGTGTTTGCCGACTTCTCCAGCGAGGCCGGTATCCTGGCGTTTATCGCTGAGCTGAACACCCATACCCAGAGCCTGCGTGCGGTTATCCATAACGCCTCTGCCTGGATAGCGGAATCCCCCGACGACGAAAGTCGCGCGTTTACCGACATGTTCAGCGTGCACATGCTTGCGCCTTACCTGATCAACCTGCATTGTTCACCCTTGCTGCAACGCTCGACACCGGCCGACATCGTGCACATCAGCGACGACGTGGTGCGCAAGGGCAGCCGCCAGCACATCGCCTATTGCGCCACCAAGGCCGGGCTCGACAGCCTGACGTTGTCGTTTGCCGCGCAATTGGCGCCGTCGATCAAGGTCAACGGCATCGCCCCGGCGATGGTGATGTTCAACGACGGCGACGACGACGCCTACCGCGCCAAGGTACTGGCCAAGTCCGCACTGGGCATCGAGCCCGGGCCCGAGGTGATCTACCAGAGCGTGCGTTACCTGCTGGATAACCCTTATGTCACCGGTACCACCCTGACCGTCAACGGCGGGCGGCATATCAAGTAAGCCGCTTTTGAGGATGTTGTATGACCTTATCCCTGCCCCACCATTACCGCGAGATCCTCAAGGGCTTGGGCGAAGACCCCGAGCGCGAAGGCCTGCTCGATACCCCCAAGCGTGCCGCCAAGGCCATGCAATACCTGTGTCATGGCTACGAGCAGAACCTGGAAGAAATCGTCAACGGCGCGCTGTTTGCCTCTGACAATGACGAGATGGTGATCCTCAAGGACATCGAGTTGTACTCGCTATGCGAGCACCACCTGCTGCCCTTTATCGGCAAGGCCCACGTCGCCTATATCCCGACCGGCAAGGTGCTGGGCCTGTCGAAGCTGGCGCGCATCGTCGACATGTTCGCCCGCCGCCTGCAGATCCAGGAAAACCTCACACGGCAAATCGCCGACGCCATCCAGGAAGTGACCCAGGCCGCCGGCGTGGCCGTGGTCATCGAAGCCAAGCACATGTGCATGATGATGCGCGGTGTGGAAAAACAGAATTCAACCATGAACACCTCGGTGATGCTCGGCGCGTTCCGCGAGTCGAACACCACGCGCATGGAGTTCCTGCAACTGATCGGACGGAGCAAGTAGCAATGCCACAACTTCAACCAGGCATGGCGCGCATCCGGGTCAAGGACCTGTGCCTGCGCACCTTCATCGGCATCAACGAGGACGAAATCCTCAACAAGCAGGATGTGCTGATCAACCTGACCATCCTGTACGCCGCCCAGGAAGCCGTGCGCGACAACGACATCGACCACGCGCTGAACTACCGCACCATCACCAAGGCGATCATCGCCCATGTCGAAGGCAATCGTTTTGCCCTGCTGGAGCGTCTGACCCAGGAGTTGCTGGACCTGGTGATGAGCAATGAGTCGGTGCTGTACGCCGAAGTGGAAGTGGACAAGCCCCATGCGTTGCGTTTTGCCGAGTCGGTTTCGATTACCCTGGCGGCCAGCCGTTAACCCCTGAGATTTGCGTGAACCTTATGAACGACCAACAACGCCTCGAACTCGAAGCCGCCGCCTTCCGCCGGCTGGTGGCGCATCTGGACAGCCGCAAGGATGTGCAGAACATCGACCTGATGAACCTCGCCGGTTTCTGCCGCAATTGCTTGTCGAAGTGGTACAAGGCCGAGGCCGACACGCGCCAGATCGAGCTGAGCCTGGATGCCGCCCGTGAAGTGGTGTACGGCATGCCGTACGCCGAGTGGAAAACCCAATACCAGAAAGAAGCCAGCGCCGATCAACAGGCGGCGTTCGCCAAAGGAAAACCCCATGAATGATTTGAATACCCTGCGCGCCAGCCTCAACAGCGGCGAACACGTTTTTGCCGATACCCTGGCGTTTGTCGCTGCCGGTTACGAGTACCAGCCACAGGCGTTCACCAATGGCGCGGTAGAGAATGCCGCCGGGCAGAACGAAGGGTCGTGCAAGACGCTGGGCCTGGCAGTGCTGGAAGGGCTGAGCGAGCAGGAAGCGCTGCTGGCGTTTGGTGAGCATTACCGTTCGGTGGTGGCGACGCCTGAGGGGAGTGACCACGGCAATATCCGTGCATTGATCGCAAACGGCTTGGCCGGTGTGAAGTTCACCGCCCAACCTCTGACTCGAAAATCCTGAGCCAGACCTGAAACAAAATGTGGGAGGGGCTTGCCCCCTCCCACATTTGTTGTGCGGCGTTGGTTAGAACGAAGCGTTCTGCAGGCCGTCGAGGTAACGCTCGGCATCCAGTGCCGCCATGCAACCGGCGCCGGCGGAGGTGATGGCCTGGCGGTAGACGTGGTCGGCCACGTCACCGGCGGCGAAGATACCTTCAATGTTGGTCGCGGTGGCATTGCCTTCACGGCCGCCCTGCACCACCAGGTAGCCGTCTTTGGCTTCCAGCACACCTTCGAACAGCGAGGTGTTCGGGGTGTGGCCGATGGCGATGAACACGCCGTCGACTTTCAGCTCGTCGAAGCTGCCATCGTTGTTCTTCAGGCGGGCACCGGTCACGCCCATGTTGTCGCCCAGGACTTCGTCCAGGGTGGCGTTGAGCTTGAGGATGATCTTGCCTTCGGCGACACGGGCATGCAGCTTGTCGATCAGGATCTTCTCGGCGCGGAAGGTCTCGCGGCGGTGGACCAGGGTCACGGTGCTGGCGATGTTGGCCAGGTACAGCGCCTCTTCCACGGCGGTGTTGCCACCACCGACCACGGCGACCGGTTTGTTGCGGTAGAAGAAACCGTCGCAGGTCGCGCAGGCGGAAACGCCCTTGCCCATGAACGCTTCTTCCGACGGCAGGCCCAGGTAACGAGCGCTGGCGCCAGTAGCGATGATCAGTGCGTCACAGGTGTATACGCCGCTGTCGCCGGTCAGGCTGTAAGGCTTCTTGGAAAAGTCGACCTTGTTGATGTGATCAAACACGATCTCGGTTTCAAAGCGTTCGGCGTGTTCTTTCATGCGCTCCATCAGCACCGGGCCGGTCAGGCCGTGGACGTCGCCCGGCCAGTTGTCGACTTCGGTGGTGGTGGTCAATTGACCGCCCGCCTGCATGCCGGTGATCAGCAGCGGCTTGAGGTTGGCCCGGGCAGCGTAGACAGCGGCGCTGTAACCGGCAGGGCCGGAACCGAGAATAATCACTCGCGAATGACGGGTATCAGACATGACTCACTCCTATCGACCGCCCGGACTACAAGGCGGCTGGAATAAAAAAGGGACCACGAAGCACTTGGGGAAGGCTTGAACTCGCAGGCCCTGAAAATAATGGGTGCAGCGTATCGAGGGGGGCAAGATTAAGGAAATACGGAATAACAATCCAGCTCATAGACGGTCACTATGTAGTTGGCCCGACTGATCGACAGGTTTGTTACGGCTGATGTCGCGGCTTTCGCCTGCGATGTAAAGCCGGTAAGGTCGGCGCGTTCGCCCTTTTGCTCGGAGTTCCCCATGCCCGCCCCTGCTCTTTCCGGCCCGCAATACCTGCGCGAAGGCCTCAAACTGGTGTTGAGCCCAGGCCTGCGTCTGTTTGTGCTGCTGCCACTGGCGATCAACCTGGTGCTGTTCGTCGGCTTGATCTATTTTGCCGGTCATCAGTTCAGCCTGTGGGTCGACCACCTGATGCCGACGCTGCCGAGCTGGCTGGGTTTCCTGAACTACCTGCTCTGGCCATTGTTCGTGGTGCTGGTGGTGTTGATGGTATTTTTCACCTTCACCATGCTCGCCAACATCATCGCCGCCCCCTTCAACGGCTTTCTCTCGGAGAAGGTTGAAGTGGTGGTGCGCGGCACCGATGACTTCCCAGCCTTCAGTTGGGGCGAGCTGATCGCGATGGTACCGCGCACCCTCGCCCGGGAGATGCGCAAGCTGGGCTACTTCCTGCCACGGGCCATCGGCCTGTTTATCCTGTCTTTCATCCCGGTGGTCAATCTGGTCGCCGCACCGCTGTGGTTGCTGTTTGGCGTGTGGATGATGGCGATCCAGTACATCGACTACCCGGCCGACAACCACAAGCTGGGCTGGAACGAAATGCTCGCCTGGCTGCGCCAGAAACGCTGGCAGAGCATGAGCTTCGGCGGGATTGTTTACCTGGTGTTGCTGGTGCCGGTGGTCAACCTGCTGATGATGCCGGCGGCAGTAGCCGGGGCGACGCTGTTCTGGGTACGCGAACAAGGGGCCGAGGCGATGGCGGCGCAGCAAAAAGTGACCCAGTCATAAATCCATCATCTCGATGACACAATGACGACATGCCCCACGGAGACACTGTGGGTCATGACGACAGCTTCGCTTCACATCACCCTCATCACCGAAACCTTCCCGCCAGAGATCAACGGGGTGGCCAATACCCTTGGTCGCCTGTGCGAGGGTTTGCGGGCGCGTGGCCATCAAGTCGAACTGGTGCGACCGCGCCAGGGCGTCGACCAGAGCCGCCCCAGCGACGACGCGTTATTGCTATGCCGTGGCTGGCCGCTGCCGGGATATCCGGGCCTGCAGTGGGGGCAGTCGTCGATGCACAAGTTGCTGCGGCGCTGGACCCGTCAGCGTCCGGACGTGCTGTACATCGCCACGGAAGGGCCCCTGGGCTTGTCTGCCCTGCGTGCCGCGCGTCGCCTGGGGATCAGAGTGGTCAGCGGCTTTCACACCAACTTCCAGCAGTACTCGAACCAGTACGGCTTGAGCATGCTGAGCCGGATGGTCACGCACTATCTGCGCTGGTTTCATAACCGCTCGACCCTGACCCTGGTACCCAGCGCCAGCCAGCGCCTGGAGCTGGAGCGCCGGCATTTCGAACGTCTGGGGATGTTGTCGCGCGGAGTGGACAGCCAACTGTTCCATCCCGCCAAACGCGACAATGCGCTGCGGGAAAGTTGGGCATTGAACAGTGAGCAAACCGCCGTGCTCTATGTGGGCAGACTGGCGCAGGAGAAAAACTTGGGGTTGCTCAAGCGCTGCTTCGAGACCTTGCAGGACACCTATCCACTGCGCCAGATGAAACTCATCATCGTGGGTGATGGCCCGCAGCGGGCGACGCTGGAGAAGGAATTGCCGGAGGCGATTTTCTGCGGCACCTTGCGCGGAGAGGAACTGGCGCGGCATTACGCATCGGGCGATGTGTTCCTCTTCCCCAGCCTCACCGAAACATTCGGCAACGTGGTGTTGGAAGCCATGGCATCAGGATTGGGGGTGGTGGCTTATGACCAGGCCGCTGCAAGCCAGCATATCCGCCACGGCTACAACGGCGTGCTGGCGATGCCCGGAGACGAGAACGCGTTTTGCGAGGCCGCCAATTGGCTGCTGGAGGACGCTGAAAGCCTGCGCCGCATGCGTCTGAATGCACGCCAGCATGCGAGCCGCCAGGGCTGGCCGGCGATTATCGAGCAGTTTGAGCATCAGTTACGCGGTGCATGTGATGAAAGTCTCGCGCTTCCTACACAGCCTTATGTGCGATGAATCAATATGTCTTTCCTGATATTTAAATCAGGAACTGCTTAATGCTGCACACCAATTATTGATACCTGCTATCTGAGCAGGGCTTTCAATAATGGAGGTACGGTACATGTCAGCTTACGGAATGGGTGTACGTAATGGCGTCAACATGCCAAACGCCGAATGGGCGCGCCAGCAACAATGGATGGATAAATCTCGGGCAGAACCTCGTGCCTACGGCCAACCGGGGCATAAAGACCCGAACAGAACCGATCACACAAAAGAACTGTACAAGGGGCCGCAGTACTAACTGCCCGACGGCATAAAGCTCCCTGTGTAATCACAGGGAGCCCAGCCACTCACACCAGCGTCATCAACGCCTCACGACTGAACGGCAGGATGTCGCCCTCGCGACCTTCGCGCACCTTCAACGCCCAATCCGGGTCCACCAACAGGGCACGGCCCACGGCGACCAGGTCAAACTCGTCGTTATTCAAACGCTCCAGCAGTTTTTCCAGACTGGCCGGTTGCGCGACCTTGTCGGTATTGACCATGAACTGCAGGAACTCACCATCCAGGCCGACGCTACCCACGGTGATGGTCGGCTTGCCGGTGAGCTGGCGGGTCCAGCCAGCCAGGTTCAGGTCGGACCCTTCGAATTCCGGCTCCCAGAAACGCCGAGTGGAGCAGTGGAAAATATCCACGCCCGCTTCAGACAACGGCTTGAGAAACTCGCCCAGCGCCTCGGGAGTTTGCACCAGACGCGCGGTGTAGTCCTGCTGCTTCCATTGGGAGAAGCGGAAGATGATCGGAAATTCCGGGCCGACGGCAGCACGGGTAGCCTGGATCAGCTCGATGGCAAAGCGCGAGCGGTTGGCCAGGCTGCCACCGTATTCGTCGGTGCGCTGGTTGCTGCCTTCCCAGAAGAACTGATCGACCAGATAGCCGTGGGCGCCGTGGATCTCCACGCCATCCATGCCGATGCGCTGCGCATCCCTGGCGGCTTGGGCGAAGGCGTTGATCACGTCCTTGATGTCTTGCTGGGTCATGCCATGCACGACCACGTTGCCATCCTTGAGTTTCTCCATCGGGCCGTAGGCCGGTACGCTCGCGTCAGGTTCAGTGCCGATACGGCGCACGCTGCCTACATGCCACAGTTGCGGGACGATCTTGCCGCCTTCGGCGTGTACCGCGTCGACCACTTTTTTCCAGCCGGCCAGGGCGGCTTCACCGTAGAAGTGCGGGACATTGGGGTAACCGTTGGAGGCCTGATGGCCGACCACGGTGCCTTCGGTGATGATCAGCCCCACACCGGCAGCGGCGCGGCGGCGGTAGTACTCAATCACTTTGGAGTTGGGCACGCCACCCGGCGAGAACGAGCGGGTCATCGGCGCCATGACGACGCGGGTCGACAGTTGCAATGCGCCGAGCTGGAACGGTTTGAACAAGGCTTGGACAGGCATGGGGGCACTCCACGGAAGACGGGATTTATGATGTGGATAATATGAGGAGTGCGACGTGCTGGGTAGCACTATTGATCTGGGTGATTAAGGGGTAAAAGTGATGGCCGGTCGGGGCTGCTTCGCAGCCCAGCGCGGGACAAGCCCGCTCATTACAACTGCAGCGCTTAGCTGAGGGCTTTTTCGATGGCCTGGACAATTGTCGGGTCATCCGGTGCAGTGCGTGGGGAAAAGCGCGCGAGCACTCGCCCATCCTTGCCCAGCAGGAATTTTTCGAAGTTCCAGGTGATATCCCCAGGAAACTCAGCGCCCTCGCCCGCCAGCAGGCGGTACAACTGGTGACGGTCAGGACCATTGACCTCAAGTTTGCTGCCCAACGGGAAGGTCACCCCGTAGTTCAGGCTGCAGAACTCCTGGATCTCTTCTTCTGTCCCTGGCTCCTGGCCAGCAAATTGATTGCACGGCAGGCCAAGCACGGTAAACCCCTGGTCCTTGTATTGCTGGTAGAGGTTTTCCAGTGCCGCATATTGCGGGGTCAAACCACATTTGGAGGCCACGTTGACCACCAGCACCACTTGCCCCTTGAAGGGCGCCAGCGGCAGCTCTTGTCCGTCCAAAGCTTTGAGTTTCAGGTCGTGGAAAGCACTCATGACGAACTCCAGATATCCCATGTTCTTCACATTGCGGCGCTTCGAGATTACAGCCCGCAAGCCTGCAATCATAGACGCCGATTGCAAAACTCGCCTGCAGGTTACTGAGCGGTCGGCCAGGGCAAAATCGGAATCGCCGTCACGGCGTTCTGCGGGCTGCCTTCGATCAGGCGGTCGCTGTAGACCAGGTACACCAGAGTGTTGCGCTTCTTGTCGAGGAAGCGCACCACCTGCATGGTCTTGAACACCAGGGAAGTGCGCTCCTTGAACACTTCGTCGCCGTCCTTGAGCTCGCCCTTGAAGCGGATCGGCCCCACCTGGCGGCAGGCGATCGAGGCTTCGGCGCGATCTTCGGCCAGGCCCAGGCCGCCTTTCACGCCGCCGGTCTTGGCACGGGACAGGTAGCAGGTCACGCCGTCGACCTTGGGGTCGTCAAAGGCTTCGACGACGATCCGGTCGTTGGGCCCGACAAACTTGAACACCGTCGACACCTGGCCGATTTCCTCGGCCGAGGCCAGCAACGGCATGGCCAGCAGCAGGCCGAGCAATCCCTTCATGACACGCATGGTGTATTCCTTTGGTTAAACCAGGATCAGGTTATCGCGGTGAACCAGTTCCGGTTCGGCCATGTAACCCAAGAGTCCGACAATCGCATCGGAGGATTGTCCAATAATTTTCTGGGCTTCCAGCGCGCTGTAGTTGGCCAGGCCCCGGGCGATCTCGCGACCGTCCGGCGCGACGCACACCACCATCTCGCCACGGCGGAAGCTGCCCTGCACCAACTTGACGCCCACCGGCAGCAGGCTCTTGTTGCCTTGGGACAGCGCCGACACAGCGCCATCGTCCAGCACCAGGGTGCCACGGGTTTGCAGATGACCGGCCAGCCACTGTTTGCGCGCCGCGAGCATGCCGCGTTCCGGCGACAGCAGCGTCCCGATGCGCTCACCGGCCTTGAGGCGATCCAGCACACGTTCGATGCGCCCACCGACGATGATGGTGTGCGCACCGGAACGTGCCGCCAGGCGTGCAGCCCGCAGCTTGGTCTGCATGCCGCCACGGCCCAGGGCGCCGCCAACGCTGCCGGCCACGGCGTCCAGCGCCGGATCATCGGCACGGGCTTCGTAGATCAACTGGGCGTCGGGGTTGTTACGCGGGTCGGCGTCGAACATGCCGTCGCGGTCGGTGAGGATCACCAAAAGGTCGGCTTCCACCAGGTTGGCCACCAGGGCGGCCAGGGTGTCATTGTCGCCGAAGCGGATTTCGTCGGTGACCACCGTGTCGTTCTCGTTGATCACTGGGATGACCTTGAGCTCCACCAGCGCGCGCAGGGTGCTGCGGGCATTGAGGTAGCGCTTGCGGTCGGACAGGTCGTCGTGGGTCAGCAGGATCTGCGCCGTATGGCGACCGTGCTCGGCAAAGCTGGATTCCCAGGCTTGCACCAGGCCCATCTGGCCGATGGCGGCGGCGGCTTGCAGTTCGTGCATCGCGCTGGGTCGCGCGGTCCAGCCGAGGCGGCTCATCCCGGCGGCAACCGCCCCGGACGACACCAGCACCAACTCTACGCCGGCCTCATGCAAGGCCACCATCTGCTCGACCCAGACGCTCATGGCCGCGCGATCCAGCCCCTTGCCATCCGCCGTCAGCAACGCACTGCCGATCTTTACGACCCAGCGCTGCGCACCTGTCACTTTGCTCCGCATCATCTTCAACCTTAGATTGAGGGCTGCGCGACCCAGCGCGGCCCATAACGTTAAACCCGGATACTAAAACGCCGCTCTATAAGGAGCGGCGTTCAAGTTTATCGCAACGAATCAGTCGCGCACGTAAATGATTTCAGGACCGTCTTCATCATCCACGTCTTCTTCGTCCCAATCGTCGTCGCCGATGTCATGGACCGACTTCACGCCGCTGCGGCGCAGGGCACGCTGGTCGTCCAGAGCCTGCAGCTGAGCACGTGCCTCGTCTTCGATGCGCTGGTCGAGTTCGGCCAGCTCTGCCTTGAATACCGGGTCGGCCGCCAGGCGGTCGGCACGGTCTTCGAGATAACGCATGATGTCGCGAGTCAGGCGCTCGGTGCCTTCTTTGGCAATGGCCGAGATCACGTAGACCGGACCTTCCCACTCCAGGCGATCGACGATTTCCTTGACGCGCTCTTCGTGCTCTTCTTCGAGAATCTGGTCGCACTTGTTCAGCACCAGCCAACGATCACGCTCGGCCAGGGACGGGCTGAACTTGGTCAGTTCGCTGACGATCACTTCGGCGGCGTCCGGTGCACTGGTGTCATCCAGCGGCGCCATGTCCACGAGGTGCAACAGCAAACGGGTACGCGACAAGTGCTTGAGGAAGCGGATGCCCAGGCCTGCGCCATCGGAGGCACCTTCGATCAGACCGGGAATGTCGGCGATCACGAAGCTTTTCCAACGGTCGACGCTGACCACGCCCAGGTTCGGCACCAGAGTGGTGAACGGGTAGTCGGCGACTTTCGGCTTGGCGGCCGAGACCGAACGGATGAAGGTACTTTTACCGGCGTTCGGCAGGCCAAGCAGGCCCACGTCGGCGAGCACCTTCATTTCCAGCTTGAGGTCACGCTGCTCGCCCGGCTTGCCTGGCGTGGTCTGGCGCGGTGCACGGTTGGTACTGGACTTGAATCGGGTGTTACCCAGACCGTGCCAGCCGCCCTGCACTACCATCAGCTTCTGGCCAGCCTTGGTCAGGTCGCCAATCACTTCCTGGGTCGCAGAGTCGATGATCGTGGTGCCGACCGGTACGCGCAGTACCAGGTCTTCGCCTTTTTTACCGGTGCAGTCGGTGCTGCCGCCGTTGGAGCCACGCTCGGCATCGAAGTGCCGGGTGTAACGGTAGTCGACCAGGGTGTTGAGGTTTTCGTCGGCCATCATGTAGATGGAACCGCCGTCACCGCCGTCACCGCCGTTGGGGCCACCATTTTCGATGAATTTTTCGCGACGGAAACTCATGCAACCGTTACCGCCGTCGCCTGCTTTTACTCGGATGGAAACTTCATCAACGAACTTCATAACAAAACGCCTCTCGCCGCTTGGACGAGCTTAAGAAACCAAGACATAAGACTCTTGCAAAAATGAGCG
This sequence comes from Pseudomonas sp. FW305-3-2-15-C-LB1, assembly GCF_058787615.1. Lineage (NCBI taxonomy): Bacteria > Pseudomonadati > Pseudomonadota > Gammaproteobacteria > Pseudomonadales > Pseudomonadaceae > Pseudomonas > Pseudomonas sp. FW305-3-2-15-C-LB1. Next base: position 59,197 of record NZ_JBYSZX010000019.1, read on the forward strand.
CAGCGACCTCAACCAGCGACCGCAAAACCAGCGCTTGAGCTCATTACAAACAGCTTTGCAAGAGACTCACCCCACAAACGAAAAAGCCCCGTCGCAAGACAGGGCTTTTCCAGCGATCTCGCAATTAAGCTGCGACAACGCTCACGTAACGGCGGTTGAACGCGCCTTTTACTTCAAACTTGATCACGCCTTCGATTTTCGCGAAGAGGGTGTGATCTTTACCCATGCCTACACCGTAACCGGCGTGGAATTGGGTGCCGCGCTGACGCACGATGATGTTGCCCGGAATGATTTTCTGGCCGCCATACATCTTAACGCCAAGGCGTTTGGCTTCTGAGTCGCGACCGTTACGGGTACTACCACCAGCTTTTTTGTGTGCCATGAGTCAATTCTCCTAGTGAGGAATTAGGCTGAAATTAAGCCTGAATACCGGTGATTTTGATCTCGGTGTACCACTGGCGGTGGCCCATACGCTTCATGTGGTGCTTACGACGACGGAACTTGATGATGCGGACTTTATCGTGACGACCTTGGGAGATCACTTCAGCCACAACGGTAGCGCCAGCAACAACTGGAGCGCCGATGTTCACGTCATCGCCATTGGCGACCAACAGAACGCGATCAAAAGTAACGGATTCGCCGGTAGCGACTTCCAGTTTTTCGATCTTCAGGTATTCACCTGGGGCGACTTTGTATTGCTTGCCACCAGTAACAATTACTGCGTACGACATGGTATTTCTCCGATAATCCTGCTCACCCAGCGCTTTATAAGAAGAGGTATTGGCTGGCATGGCTGCATGGGATGGACGTCCCGAATGCAATTGCGTAAGGCAGGTGCTGCCCAGGAAGTTCAGGGTGCGCGATTGTACGCAAGGTAAAGGGGTGTTGCAAGTGGCCGTCCATCGCGCCTTGACACCCGGGGGCCTGGGTCCTAGCATGCCGCGCAACCCTTCTGGAGCGACTGTCGCTGATGCAACCCCAAGCTTTCTACCGCGCGGTCGCGGACGATTTTAGCGCCGTCGACGGCATCATCAAGAAGCAGCTGACTTCTAAAGTGCCGCTGGTCTCCAAAATTGGCGACTATATTACGTCGGCGGGCGGTAAGCGCCTGCGTCCTTTATTAGTGTTGCTGTGCGGCAAGGCCCTGGGCCGTGAAGGCGATGACCTGCGCCTGCTGGCAGCCACCATCGAGTTCCTGCACACCGCCACCCTGCTGCATGACGACGTGGTCGACATGTCCGGCATGCGCCGTGGCCGTGAGACCGCCAATGCCATGTGGGGCAACGCCCCCAGCGTATTGGTGGGCGACTTCCTGTACTCGCGCTCGTTCGAAATGATGGTTGAACTCGGCTCGATGCCGGTGATGAAGATTCTTTCACAGGCCACACGCATCATCGCCGAAGGCGAAGTGTTGCAACTGTCGAAGGTCCGCGACGCGAGCACCACCGAAGAAACCTACATGGAAGTGATTCGCGGCAAGACCGCGATGCTCTTCGAAGCCTCCACCCACAGCGCCGCAGCCTTGTGCAACGCCACCGCCGAACAGGCCGAAGCGCTGCGCACCTTTGGCGATCACCTGGGCGTGGCGTTCCAATTGGTGGACGACCTGCTCGACTACCGTGGCGACGCCGAAACCCTGGGCAAGAACGTCGGTGATGACCTGGCCGAGGGCAAGCCGACCCTGCCACTGATCTACACCATGCGCGAAGGCACGCCGGAACAGGCCGCCCTGGTGCGCAAGGCGATCCAGAAAGGCGGGATCGAAGATCTGGAAGCCATCCGCGCCGCTGTCGAAGCGTCGGGTTCCCTGGACTACACCGCGCAGCTGGCGCGTGATTTCGTGGCCCGAGCCATTCAGTGCCTGGAAGCCCTGCCAGCCAGCGAATACCGGGACGCCCTGGTTGAACTGAGTGAGTTTGCGGTCGCCCGTACCCATTGATGCGGGCCCATGTGGGAGGCGCTCCTCCCACATTTAGATTTCATACAACCTGTAAGACCACAAATCCCTATATAATGTGCGACTTTTAGCCATCCTGACTTTCAAGGAGCTTTAGTGAGCACGTTGCCACCCTGCCCGAAATGCAATTCCGAATACACCTACGAAGATGGCGCCCAGCTGATCTGCCCGGAATGCGCCCATGAGTGGTCCGCCACTGGCGAGGCCGAAGCGGCCGGCGATGAAACCGTGAAGAAAGACTCTGTAGGCAACGTCCTGCAGGACGGCGACACCATCACCGTGATCAAGGACCTCAAGGTCAAGGGCACCTCCCTGGTAGTCAAGGTCGGTACCAAGGTCAAGAACATCCGCCTGTGTGACGGCGACCACGATATCGACTGCAAGATCGACGGCATCGGCCCGATGAAGCTCAAGTCCGAGTTCGTGCGTAAAGTCTGAACCCGCTGTATCCATCCCGCGCCCGCCGCGGGATGGCGTTTCGCCCTCTGCGTTGACCTCTCGCAATATCCACACAGAAAAACCCGGAAATCGCCAATAGGCACTTGCTATTCTACGAATAAGAATTATTCTCATTGAAACCCATCAAGGAGATGCGACCCATGACTTATTTGATAGATGCCTGGCTGGACCGCCCACACCCTTACCTGCGGATCCTGCATCGGGAAACCGGTGAAGTCTGTGCGGTACTGGAAGAAGAAGCGTTGAGTGAACTGCAGGATCAGGGCGACCTGGACGTCAATGGCCTGAGTTCCAGTGAACCTGGGGTGTTGAAGGAGGTGGTGCGCAATCTGTTTCTGTTCTGCTATGCCCGAGCGTTGCGCCCGGCCACGGAGCTCAATGGCAAGTTCCATCCATGAGCACAACCGCAAAACACTGTGGGGACGAGCAGGCTCGCTCCCACAGGTAATCAGCAGGCCTTACAGAACGTCGAGCAGCTCGACGTCGAACACCAGAACGCTGTGCGGCGGGATGCTGCCAACGCCTTGAGCGCCGTAAGCCAGTTCGCTCGGCACGTACAGACGCCATTTGCTGCCGGCATTCATCAGTTGCAGGGCTTCGGTCCAGCCGGCGATCACGCCGCCCACCGGGAATTCTGCAGGCTGGCCGCGCTCGTAGGAACTGTCGAACACAGTGCCGTCGATCAGGGTGCCGTGGTAGTGAGTACGCACTTGGTCTTCACGGGTCGGCTTGGCGCCATCACCGGCGGTCAGCACTTCGAATTGCAGACCGGAAGCCAGGGTGGTGATGCCATCACGCTTGGCGTTTTCAGCCAGGAACGCCAGGCCGGCACCCGCCGCAGCTTCAGCCTTGGCAGCGGCTTCGGCCTGCATGATTTCGCGGATCACCTTGAAGCTGGCAGCCATTTGCTCCTGGTCAACACGGCTTGGCTTGCCGGCGAAAGCGTCGGTCAGGCCGGCCAGGATCGCATCCAGGCTTACGCCCGGTGGCGGGTTGTCGCGCAGTTGGTCGCCCAACTGACGGCCGATACCGTAGCTGACGCGGGTTTCGTCGGTGGACAGATTAACTTCGGACATGAAGAGGCTCCGCTGTAGGGCGACACAGTTTCCTGCGCCATCCAAAACTAAAAGGGCCCGCAGACTAGCATAAAACCGGCATGCACGATGAACCCCGCGCCTCATGCCTGCGGGCTTGCGTTGGTCGGTCAGGGGGGGTTACCCATTGATGCACGAATAAAAAGTTTCAGATTCCAACTCGTCCGCCGATACAGCCCTACACATCTTGGCTGGCTCAAACAACAACACCGCCCAGCAGACAGACATCACTTTTGCGGAGCATTCGATGAACAGCTGGTTCGGTAACATCAGCGTCAACCTCAAACTCGGCCTGGGCTTCGGCCTGGTGCTGGTCCTCACCTCGATCCTGGCCCTCACCGGCTGGACCAGCCTGGGCGGCCTGATCGACCGCAGCAACTGGATGAGCGACATCACCCAGCTCAACGCGTCCCTGACCAAGCTGCGCATCGTGCGCCTGCAATACATGCTCGCCAACGGCGACGAGGCCGTGGCCCAGAACGTACAGACCAACCTGGATGCCTTTGCTGCCCAGCAACAGAAACTGCTCGACAGCTTCAAGAGCCCGGAAAACCTCAAGCTGCTCAACGAGCAGAAAGCGATCATCACCGCTTACCAACAGTCGCTGACCAAAATGCGCGAGGCCTACCGTAACGGCAATGCCTCTCGCCAGGTGATGGGCGACAAAGCCGACATCGCCAACGCCCAGATCAATGCGCTGGAGAGCAGCGTCAAGCAAATGCCTGACAGTGCGGAGCACCTGGCCCAGTTCCAGGCCGTGGCCGACGCCAAGCTGCAATTCCAATTGGCGCGTTACGAAGTGCGCGGTTACACCGGCAACGTCAACCCGGACACCGAAGCCCGTGCCGCCGCACAGATTGAAAAAACCATCGCCGGCTTGAAAGACCTCAGCGCCGCTTTCGGTAGCAGCCAACAGAACGCACTGACCTCGCTGGAAACCGCTCTGGGCGCCTACCGCACTGCCGTGCAGAACTACAAGGCGGCCAATGCCAACATCGTCACCGCCCGGGCCGAAATGACCACCCAAGGCGCCGATATCGTGACCATCAGCGACAAGCTGTACGACATTCAGCTGAACCGTCGCGACGCCGAAAGCGCCCAGGCCCGCAGCCTGCAATTGATCAGCACCTTGCTGGCCCTGCTGGTCGGCGTGATTGCCGCGCTGGTTATCACGCGCCAGATCACGCGCCCGATCCAGGAAACCCTGGCAGTGGTGGAACGTATCGCTTCCGGCGACCTGAGCCACAATATCCAGATTACCCGTCGCGATGAGCTGGGCGTGCTGCAACAAGGCATCCAGCGCATGGGCACCACCCTGCGCGAATTGATCAGCGGCATCCGCGACGGCGTGACCCAGATCGCCAGCGCCGCCGAAGAGCTGTCGGCCGTGACCGAGCAGACCAGCGCTGGCGTGAACAGCCAGAAAATCGAGACCGACCAGGTTGCCACGGCGATGCACGAAATGACCGCCACCGTGCAGGAAGTCGCGCGTAACGCCGAACAAGCCTCCCTCGCCGCTGCCGACGCCGATGGTCAAGCCCGTGCCGGCGACAAGGTGGTCGCCGAGGCCATCGCCCAGATCGAACGCCTGGCCGCCGAAGTCGCGCGCTCCACCGACGCCATGACCCACCTGCAGCAAGAGAGCAACAAGATCGGCAGTGTGATGGACGTGATCAAGGCCGTGGCCGAGCAAACCAACCTGCTGGCCCTCAACGCGGCGATCGAAGCAGCGCGTGCCGGTGAAGCCGGGCGTGGTTTTGCCGTGGTGGCCGATGAAGTACGTGGCCTGGCCCAGCGCACGCAAAAATCCACCGAAGAAATCGAAGGCCTGGTCGCCGGTTTGCAGAACGGCACCCAGCAAGTGGCCAATGTGATGAACAACAGCCGCAGCCTCACCGACAGCAGTGTCGAGCTGACCCGCAAGGCGGGTGTGTCGCTGGAAAACATCACCCGTACGGTGTCGAATATCCAGTCGATGAACCAGCAGATCGCCGCCGCCGCCGAGCAGCAAAGCGCCGTGGCTGAAGAGATCAGCCGTAGCATCGTGAATGTGCGTGATGTGTCGGAGCAGACCGCTACGGCGAGTGACGAGACGGCCAAGTCGAGTGTGGAACTGGCGCGGTTGGGCAGCCAGTTGCAGCAGATGGTCAGCCACTTCCGGGTTTAAGAACCGCAGTCCCTGTGGCGAGGGAGCTTGCTCCCGTTGGGGCGCGAAGCGGCCCTGATCAAGTTGATGCAGATTTGAAGTTGAGAGCGCAGTGAATGCTTGGGGCTGCTACGCAGCCCAACGGGAGCAAGCTCCCTCGCCACAGGCAAACCTAGACATACTCGGCCCTCCGTGAGTTGGGCCTTACCTCCAGCACACTTACCGGAACACGTGAGCCTTCGGACGCGAGTCGGTTGCGTCCTTTGAGAGAGCAACCCCAGCCACTAACTGGTGTTGCAAAAAAACCGCCCTACCAAGGCGGTTTTTTATTGCCCGCGATTTACCCCTCAGCCCTCGCCTTCCTCAACAAACACCAGCCGATTCCCAAACGGATCCTTGATGCTCATCTCCCGCGATCCCCAAGGCGTTTCCTCAACCCCTGGCTTGGCATACCGGTAATCCTTGCCAACCAACTGCTGCTGATACGCGTCCACCCCTTGTGCCTGAATCCGCACCGCCGCGCCCGGCGACGCATCGCCATGGTGCTCAGTCAAATGCAACACGCATTCACCCAGCGATACCTGCAGGTACAACGGAAAATTCGCCTCGAAACGATGCTGCCAATCCACCTTGAACCCCAAAAAGTCCACGTAGAACTCCAACGCCTTGGCCTCGTCGAAAATCCGCAGGATGGGGGTGACTTTTCCTAAGTGCATGGCAATCGCTCCGTTCATAAGAGCGCCCACTATAGAGACGAAAATCCCCGACGCAAATCCCCACTGCGCGCCAGGAAACGACCCGGCCGCTGACCGTTCGCCTGCCCGTCGCTATAGCTCAATACACCGTTGACCCACACCCCATCAATGCCTTCCGCCGCCCGCTGCGGTTGCTTGAAGTCTGCCACATCGCGCACGCGCAACGGGTCGAACAGCACCAGGTCGGCCCAGTGCCCTTCGCGGATTTCACCGCGCTCGGCCAAACCAAATCGCGCCGCCGACAAGCCGGTCATTTTGTGCACGGCGGTGTGCAACGGGAACAACCCGACATCCCGGCTGAAATGCCCCAGCACCCTTGGAAATGCGCCCCACAAACGCGGATGCGGGAACGGATCTTCCGGCAGCCCATCCGAACCGACCATCGACAGCGGATGCGCCAGGATGCGTCGCACATCCGCTTCATCCATTCCGTAATACACCGCCCCCGCCGGTTGCAGGCGACGCGCTGCGTCCATCAGCGAAACATCCCATTCAGCGGCGATATCCTGCAGGTCGCGCCCGCCCATCTCCGGGTAAGGCGTCGACCAGGTGATGGTGATGCGAAACGCGTCAGTCACCTGCTTGAGATCCAGGGTCGAAGAACTCGCGGCATAGGGATAACAATCACAGCCTACCGGGTGGGTTTTCGCCGCCCGCTCCAGCGATGCCAACAGTTGCGGACTACGCCCCCAATTCCCGGCGCCGGCACATTTGAGATGGGAAATGATCACCGGGGCCTGGGCATGCCGACCGATCAAAAACGCCTCATCCATCGCCTCCAGCACCGGCTCGAATTCACTGCGCAAATGGGTGGTGTACACCGCGCCAAAAGCCGTCAGTGCTTCACTGAGTTGCAGCACCTCATCGGTCTCGGCACTGAACGCGCTGGCGTAGGCCAGGCCTGTGGATAACCCCAAGGCGCCAACTTCGAGGCTCTCTTGCAGTTGCATGCGCATGGCAGCGATTTCATCCGCTGAAGCGCTGCGATGCAGGTCTTGCATATGATTGCTGCGCAGTGCCGTGTGACCGATCAATGCGGCAACGTTGACCGCCGGGTGAGCCTGTTCGACCGCCGCTCGATAGTCACTGAAACGCGGGTACACAAACGCCGAAGCGCTGCCCAGCAGGTTCATCGGATCGGGCGGATCACCGCGCAACGTCACCGGCGACGCGCTGATGCCACAGTTACCGACGATCACCGTCGTTACACCCTGGCTAAGCTTGGGCAGCATCTGCGGATGGCGGATCACCACCGTGTCATCGTGGGTGTGCACGTCGATAAAACCCGGCGCCAGCACACGGCCCGCAGCTTCGACTTCATGTTCGGCCACAGCCGTCGACAAATCGCCAATCGCCTCGATACGCCCGTCACGCACCCCCACATCGGCCACATAGCCTGGGGTGTTGCTGCCATCGATGATCAATGCCTGGCGTATCAGCGTGTCGTACTTCATATCAGTCTCCAAGCGGCAGGCTGTCAGGGCCGCCGCGATAATCGTCCAGGGCCAGCTTGATCCGGCGCAGGCGTTCCTGGTTGTCGTCCGGCGAGACCAGGGCCAGCTCGGTGGCGAGCAGGTCGATGGTCAGCAGCATGCCGTAGCGGGCGGCGGTGGGCTTATAGATAAAACTGGTTTCGGCCGGCTGCAGCGGCAGCAGCACATCGGCCAATTGGGCCAAGGGCGAGTCGGCCAGGGTGATGGCGACGATGCGCGCGTCGTAATTGCGCGCCAGCTCCACCACGTCCAGCAGTTCGGGGGTGAGGCCAGTCAAGGAACACACAATCAACGCATGCTCAGGCCCCAGTGTCGCCGCCGTGACCCGCATCATCACCGGGTCATGGCAGGCCGCAATCGGATAGCCCAGGCGCACCAGGCGCACCTGCAACTCATCGCTGCACAGGCTCGACGGCCCGCCCATGCCAAACGCATGGATCATCCGCGCCTTGCCCAGCAGGCTCACCGCATCGACGAAACTGGCCTGATTGAAACCGGAGAGATGCTGACGCAACGTCGCCTCGATATCCCCCAGGATCTGCCGATGAAACGCCGACTGCTCCGGCAACCCCGCCGGGTCGAGGAAGCGACTGCCGACGCCGCTGGCCTGGGCCAACTGGAGGCGCAAGTCACGTAAATCCCGGCACCCCACACTGCGCGCAAACCGCGACAAGGTGGCCGTGCTGACCTCGGCCCGTTGCGACAATGCTTCCAGGCTGGCCGATGCGGCAAACCCCACGTCATCGAGCATCAGCTTGGCGATACGCCCTTCGCCGGCGCTGAAGGCGTCCTGGCGGGCGCGGATCTGGTAGAGGATGTCCATGGGCTCTCCGGGTTACAAGATGCAGGACAGACCATAGGTCAGACCGAAGGCGACCAGGGAAATCAAAGTCTCCAACACGGTCCAGGTCTTGAAGGTCTGGATCACCGTCATATTGAAGTATTCCTTGATCAGCCAGAAGCCGCCGTCGTTAACATGGGAAAAGATCACCGAACCCGCACCGGTGGCCAGCACCAGTAGTTCAGGGTGTGGATAACCCAGGCCCAGGGCGACCGGCGCTACAACACCGGATGCGGTGGTCATGGCGACGGTGGCCGAGCCCGTGGCAATTCGCATCAGCGCGGCGAACAGCCAACCCATCACCAACGGCGACAGGTGAAAGGCATGGGCCAGGCCGAGAATTTCGTGGGTCACACCTGCGTCCACCAGGATGCGGTTCAACCCGCCGCCCGCGCCCACCAGCAAGGTGATGCTGGCGGTCGGCGCCAGGCATTCATTGGTGAACTTGAGGATCGATTCGCGGTTGAAGCCCTGTGCGATACCCAAGGTCCAGAAGCTCACCAACGTCGCCAGCAGCAGCGCGATCACCGAGTTGCCGATGAACAGCAGGAACTGATTGAAACCGGTGCCCGGTGTGGAAATCACGTTGGCCCAGCCACCGATCATCATCAACACCACTGGCAACAGGATAGTGCCCATGGTCAGGGTAAAGCTGGGCAAGCGGGTACGCGGTTCACGCTCGATGAACTGGCGCTCCAGCGGATTTTCCGCCGGCAGGTGAATACGCGGCACGATGAATTTGGCGAAGACGGGCCCTGCGATGATTGCCGTCGGGATACCGATCAGGATGGCGTAGAGCACGGTCTGCCCCACCGACGCGTTATACGCCAGCACCGCCATCATCGCCGCCGGGTGCGGCGGCACCAGGGCATGCACCACCGACAGGCCGGCGACCATCGGCAAACCCACCATCAGGATGGACACGCCCACCCGCCGCGCCACGGTAAAGGCAATCGGCACCAGCAACACAAAACCCACCTCGAAAAACAGCGGCAGCCCCACTAGGAAGGCGATGCACACCATGGCCCAGCGCGCGTTGCGCTCGCCAAAACGGCTGATCAGTGTGCACGCCACCTGCTCGGCACCGCCGGACTCGGCCATCATCTTGCCGAGCATGGTGCCCAGCGCCACCACCAGGGCGATATGCCCCAGGGTCTTGCCGACGCCCGCTTCGTAGGACCCCATGATGGTGTCCGCCGGCATCCCGGCCATCAGCGCCAGGCCGATGGACACCAGGGTGATGACGATAAACGGGTTGAGTCGGTAACGTGCAATCAGCACGATCAAAGCAATGATGGCGATGGCAGCGTATGCCAACAGCCCGAAGCCCGGTGATGCGGCCATGCGGTACTCCTCGGAAAGGGTCACGTCGAATTGGTTGTGAAACTCATAAATCATTACCGAGGAGTATTTTCAATTTTTATGAAAATAACTTTCGCCCACAGATAAGCGCTGTCGCGTTGGGATATGCCCGACAGGGGTGAATGAAAATTCGAGGGGTGTTCTTACATGAAGATCAGAGGATGCCGGAAACTCGAACGCTGCCGTTGAGTCATAGAATGCGCAACCCTTCATGACCAGGAAACCGACCATGATTCGCACATCCCTCGCCGCCGGCGCCCTGCTCCTCGCCCTCAGCGGCACCGCTTCTGCCGCCGACAACCCAGCGCTGAAGAAGTGCATGGACAGCGCCAACACGACCGCCGACATGGTCACGTGCAATACCAAGGAAGCCAAGGTGCAGGACACCCGCCTGAACCGCGCCTACAAGACCGCCCTCGCCGCTCAGGAAGGCCCGCGCAAGCAGCAACTGCAAGACGTGCAACGCCTGTGGATAAAGTACCGTGACGCCAATTGCGCCTTCGCCGGTTCCGCCACCGGCGGCACCATCGACCAGGTCAACGGTTCCGGCTGCATACTCGACATGACCCAGACCCGTGCCCAGGAGCTGGAAGACCTGGTCGGGCCTTGATCACTTACTCATGATGGACCCGCGCACGCTTGAGCAGCTTCTTGCAACGCTCCGACAGATGCAGCACCCGCAGGTGCTTGCCAGCCTTGCTGTAACGCTCGCGCAGGGTCATGAGCGCGGCAATCGCTGAGTAATCGACAAAGCTCAGGTGACGGCAATCCAGCGTCACCTGGGCCGGGTCGTTGGCCGGGTCGAATTGATTCAAAAACGGCGTGGTCGAGGCGAAAAACAAGGTGCCGTGCAGGCGGTAGAGCTTGCTGCCATCGGCCTCCAGATACTCATCGGCATACAGCTCCCGCGCTTGCTGCCAGGCGAAATTCAACGCCGCAATCACGATCCCGCACAGCACGGCGGTAGCCAGATCGGTGAACACCGTGATCACCGTCACTGCAAGAATCACCAGCACGTCATTGAACGGCACCTTGTTGATCACCCGCAGCGAGGCCCAGGCAAAGGTCTGCTGGGACACCACGAACATCACGCCCACCAGCGCCGCCAGCGGAATGCGCTCGATGAACGGCGACAGGAACAGGATGAACAGCAGGATCATCACCCCGGCAAACACCCCGGACAAACGCCCGCGCCCACCGGAGCTGAGGTTGATCACGGTCTGCCCGATCATCGCGCAGCCGCCCATGCCGCCGAACAGACCGGAGACCATGTTGGCCGCGCCGAGGGCCACGCTTTCACGGTCGGGGTAGCCACGGGTCTCGGTGATTTCGTCGGTGAGGTTCAGCGTCAGCAGGGTTTCCAGCAGGCCGACCATCGCCATCAGGAACGCGTACGGCGCGATGATGCCGAGGGTGTCCAGTGTCCACGGAATCTGCGGCAGCGCGAAAGTCGGCAGGCCGCCGGCGATATGCGCCATGTCGCCGAGGGTGCGGGTAGGCAGGCCGAGCAGGTATACCGCCAGCCCCACGCCGAGGATCGCCACCAACGCAGGCGGCACGGCGCGGGTGATGCGCGGCAGCAGGTAGACGATGGCCATGGTCACCAGCACCAGGCCGGTCATCACGTACAGCGGCGTGCCGCTGAGCCAGGTTTCACCGTTTTTGAAATGCTCCAACTGCGCCAGGGCAATGATGATCGCCAGGCCGTTGACGAAGCCGAGCATCACCGGGTGCGGCACCATGCGCACCAGCTTGCCCAGGCGCAGCACGCCGAACGCGACCATGATCAGCCCGCCCAGTACCACCGTGGCCAGCAGATACTCCACACCGTGTTGCACCACCAGGGCGACGATCACCACCGCCATCGAGCCGGCCGCACCGGACACCATGCCTGGCCGGCCGCCGAACAACGCGGTGAGGGTGCAGATGATGAAAGCGCCGTAGAGCCCCATCAACGGGTTGAGGTGGGCCACCAGGGCAAAGGCGATGCATTCGGGCAGCAACGCAAAAGACGTGGTGAGGCCGGCCAGGGCATCGGCGCGCAGACGGGTGAGGTTCATGGAGTACCAGGGTAATGCGGGGGATAAGGCGGGGAATGGTACGGAATTGAGGGAGATGGGGCTAGTCTCGGAGACCGAGTCGTGCCAATCGGGGGCAAGCCCCCTCCCACAGTTGACCGAGTTCCAACTGTGGAGTGCAGTCTAGTGTGGGAGGGGGCTTGCCCCCGATAGCAACACCTGGAGATCACGTGAACATCACACCATTGCGTTGCGAATCCACTCCACCACCGACGTACGCTTCGGCGCCCAGCCCAGCAGTTCACGCACATGCTTGCCACGCACCCGGCTATTGGAGCCCAGGCCATAGTTGGCCATTTCATAGCCCCACTCGGCTTCAGCCTCGGCCAATGGCCAATCCTGCGGTTTGCCCAGGTCCAGCGCTTCGGCAATGGCAGTGGTCATGTCGATAAACGCGGCCTCGCCACTTTCCACGAAGTAGAAGGTACCGGGCACATTCTTGGTCAGCGCCAACAGGTACAGCGCCACCACGTCTTCAATGTGCACGTTGGACCAGATGTTCTGCCCGCTACCCACATGGCGTACTACACCACTCTTGCGTGCCTGCTTGAGCAGACGCGGTAGTTGCACGCTGTCGCGCTTCACGCCCAGGCTGTGGCCGTAGATCAAGGTGTTGCAGATCACCGCCGAGTTCACGCCGTCTTTGGCAGCCGCCAGAACCAGGTTGTCGATGGCCACACGAGCCGCCTTGTCGACCGTCGGTTCCGGCAGGTTGTCTTCGAAGTAGATGACATCGCTGGCCTTGCCGCCCGATGCATCCCCGACAATGCTCGAACCACTGGTGTGCAGGAACGGCTTGTTCGAGCCCTTCAACGCCGCGAGCAGGGTTTCCACGGCGGCACGGTGGTCGCTGCTGGCGGCGTTGATCACCGCGTCGGCCTTTTGCGCTTGCTCGGTCAATACAGCCGCGTCATCCAGGGTGCCGATCATTGGGTTGATGCCCAGCGCGGTCATCTCGGCCGCCTGCTCGGCGCTGCGCACCAGGCCGGTAACGGTGTGGCCGGCCTTGACCAGGCCGGTGGCAATGGAACCGCCGATAAAACCTGCTGCGCCGGTAATGAATACATTCATGGAGGACTCTCCTGACTGGGTAAGTGATGAACCCAGTATCAAGCACTCATCCCTGACGAATAAGCCTCCACGGCCCAATTCACTCTTGCGCGCAGGTCACGAATCAGCAGGCATACCGCGCCAGCTTGGCCTGGATAAAGTCCAGGAAACATTGGATACGCAATGCCAGCTGCGAGTTACGGTAGAACACTGCGTGGATCGGCTGGCGATAACCGCTGTTGAACGCCTCCAGCACCGGCACCAGGCGCCCGGCCTCGATATCGTCGATGGTCATGAAGTTCGACAGGCAACAGATGCCCTGCCCTTCCAGCGCCAACTGGCGCACGGTTTCGCCGCTGGACGCCGCCACGCCGGGCTGGATCAGCCAGCGATCGCCCTCCACATGGCGCAGCGGCCAGTGGTTGAGGGTTTCGGTCTGGGTGAACCCCAACAGCGTGTGATCGGCCAGCTCGGCCACCGTGGTGGGCACGCCGTATTGCTTGAGGTAGTCGGGGCTGGCGAGGATATGCAGCGGCGTACAGCCAAGAGACCGCGCATGCAGGGTGGAGTCGGCCAGGACGCCGATACGGATGGCGATGTCGGTGCTCTGCTCCAGCAGGTCGATGATCAAGTCATCGCTGTTCAGCTCCAGCTGGATGTCCGGGTAGAGGCCGCGAAATTCGGCGATGTAGGGCACGATCCCATGCAGCATGAACGGCACGGCAGCGTTGATGCGCAGGCGCCCCGCCGGTTTCTGCTGGCGTGATGACAGGCGCTCCTCCAACTCTTCCATCTGCGCCAGGATCACCTTGGCCTGCTCGAAGAAGTACTTGCCCTCTTCGGTGAGGTCCATGCGTCGTGTGGTGCGGTTGATCAGCGTGGTGTCAAGCTTGGCTTCCAGGCGCGACAAGGTGCGGCTGACAGCCGAGGGCGTCTGCCCGACTTGCTCGGCGGCGGCGGAAATCGAACCGCATTCAATCACGCTGACGAAGATCTGCAGCTCATCGGACCGGGCTTTCACAGGCGCTCCTCGTTATCGGTTCAGCGCAGCTTACACCGAGAAATTGAACACCTGCGCCAGATGCTGCTCGTAGCGCGCTACATCAGCGTCGATGGCCGGGCGTTTCATCACGTCCACGCACAGGAACGTCGGCAGGCCGGTCATGCCGAGGAACTCGTTGGCCTTGTGGAACGGGAAGTACACCGCGTCCACACCCTTGGCTTCGAAGAAGTCGGTCGGGTCATCGAAGGCTTGCTGCGGCGCGTTCCAGGTCAGCGAGAGCATGTACTGCTTGCCGTGGATCAGGCCACCGCTGCCGTACTTCTGCGAGGCATCGGAACGGGTGCGACCGTCGCTGGCGTACAGGCTGCCGTGGCCTTCGGTGAAGACTTCGTCGATGTACTTCTTGACGATCCACGGCGCGCCCATCCACCAGCCGGGCATTTGGTAGATGATCACATCGGCCCAGAGGAATTTGGCCACTTCTTCGGCCACGTCGTAGCCTTCGTCGATGTGGGTGACCTTGACGTCGATGCCCGCACGGTCCAACGCCGCCACGGCGGTGTCATGCAGGGTGGTGTTGTAGCGGCCATCGGAGTGGGCGAATTTCTTGCCGCCGTTGAGCAGGAGGACTTTTTTCATGGGAGGGTATCCAGAGGGGTTAACAATGTCTGCCGGCAGGCTATCGACATCGGCCGCTCGGAATAAGCGGTGGTGCGGCAAAATACATTTGACCAAAAGGCACGAATTACCCGCGCATTGTTAACCGCTGATCAGCAGATGGGCGCCCAGCAACGCCATGCCGATGAAAAATACGCGCTTGAACAACACCGCACTGATGCGCTGACGCACCGCCTGGCCCAACCACATGCCCAGCAGCGCCGGCACCAATGCCAACAATGAAGCATTGATCTCCCCACCTCCGAGCGTGCCGTGCCACGCCATGCCGGCAGCGAGCGCCAGGGTCGACACGGTGAAGGACAGCCCCAGCGCCTGCACCAACTGATTGCGGTCCAAGCCCAGGGCTTGCAGATAGGGCACGGCGGGGATCACAAACACACCGGTCGACGAGGTGATGATGCCGGTGATAACACCACACAAAGGGCCCAACCAGCGTTCGGTTCGAGGCTTCACCTTGAAGGCGGGCAGGAACAGCCCGCTCACTGCATACGCTAGCAACGCCCCGCCCAACGCATGGCCTACCCATCGCCCTCCACTCAGGCCCAGCCACAGCGTGCCAAACCCGGTACCGAGAAAGATCAGCAGCAGCATCGGCCACAAGCGCCTGAGCAACGCACTCAAATGACCGCCGAACGCCAGTTGCCACAGGTTGGTGATCGTCGATGGGATGATCAGCAACGCTGCAGCCTGCGCCGGTAACATAGCCAGACCGAGCAAGCCCATGGAGACTGTCGGCAAGCCCAGGCCAATCACACCCTTGACGGTGCCGGCAAGCATGAAGGTGCCGATCACCAGCAGTGTCGGGGCTGGGCCGATATCTTGGTAAAACGCGAGGAATGTATTCATGGGGTGATAGTGCGGTTTTTCGATGAGGTCGAAAATTCGCCATATACTGAGGCAGACTCTTGTTTTGCCAGAGGCTGGCGCCATGCACTTTGACCTGATAGACCTGCGCCTTTACCTGCATATCTTCGACACAGGCAATATCACCGCTGGAGCAGCCCGCAGCCACTTGTCCCTCGCGGCGGCCAGCGCCCGCATCCGAGCGATGGAGGCTTCGCTGGGCATCGAGTTTCTTGAACGTGGCCGCCGTGGCGTTACCCCAACGCCCGCAGGCAAGGCCCTGGCCCGCCACGCCCGCCTGTTGCTGCAACAGGCCGAGCATCTGCGCCAGGACCTCGCGGAATACGCCAACGGCATCAAGGGCCAGGTGCGCCTGCTGTGCAACACCACCGCCCTCAGCGAATACCTGCCGGAGTTGCTGGCGGACTTTTTGCGTGAACACCCCAACCTCGACATCGACTTGCAGGAGCTGCCAAGCCTGCGCATCACCCAGGCCTTGCGCCAGGGCACAGCGGACCTCGGGATCATTTCCGACGCGGTAGACACCCACGGCCTGCAGACCCTGCCCTTTCGCGATGACCCGCTGGTGCTGATCACTCCGCAGGATCATCCGTTCACCGCAGGGAGCTTTATCGATAGCCTGCAACACGACTTTGTGGGCCTTGCCTCCCACAGCGCGTTGACGGTTTACCTCGAAGAACAGGCATTGCACGCGGGTTTTCGCCTGCAAACACGCATCCGCGCCGAGGGGTTTGATGGGGTGATCCGCATGGTCGCGCGCGGCGCCGGCCTGGGTATCGTGCCCCAGGCGGCACTGGAGCGCTGGCCGCTGGAATCCAGCTTCAAGGTCCACCCTCTGCAAGAAGAGTGGGCCTGCCGGAAGCTGCTGTTATGCGCGCGCTCGTTCGAACTCCTGCCCGGTTACGCCAAGGCCTTGTTCGACGCCTTGGCCCTGCCCTTGCGGAAAAACCCGTAATACACCGCCGACAAGATCAGCAGGAACGGCACGCCAAACACCAGCGTCATCTTGAACGCCTCGGTGAAATACGTGGTGATCATCACCGCGCCCATCAGCACCAGGCCCAGCAAGGTGCTGTAGGGAAACAAGCGCAGTTGGAACGACAGCGTCGGCCCACCGTGGCGCTGGCGGTAGCGACGGAAGAACAGATGCGTAAGGAAGATCATGAACCAGGTGAAGATCGCGCCGAACATCGAGATCGCCATCATCAAGGTGAACGAGCTTTGCGGGTATATCACGTTGAGCAACGTCGCCAGGGCGATGCCCGAACTGGACAGCAGCAACGCATTCAGCGGAATGCCGCTCTTGCTCAAGGCGCCCATGGCCTTGGGCGCAAAGCCGGCACGGGACAGGCTGAACATCATGCGGGTGGTGATGTAGAGCTGGCTGTTCATGGCCGACAACGCTGCGATCAAAATCACGAAATTCATCACCCCGGTGGCGCCGGGAATGCCGATGGTCTGCATTACCGTGACGAAGGGGCTCTGGGTCTGCCCGGCCTGGTTCCACGGCACGATGGCCAGCATCAGCGCCAGGGTCAGCAGGTAAAACACCACCAGGCGCACGATGGTCGCACGGAAGGCTTTCTTCACCGCCTGTTCCGGGTCGGCCGCTTCACCGGCGGCCACGGCGATCATCTCCACGCTCAGGTAGCTGAAGATCGACACGATCACGGCGATCCACATGCCACTCAGGCCATGGGGAAAAAAGCCGTCGTGGGCCATGTAGTTCTGCACGCCGTACTCCGGGTTGCCGGAGCCGAACACGACGTACACGGCGAGGAGGATGAAGCCGACGATGGCGCTGATCTTGATCGTCGAGAACCAGTATTCGAAGTTGCCGAAGGTCTTCACGCTGATGGCGTTGAGCAGGATCAGCACACTGGAAAACGATACGATCCACACCCATTCCGGCACGTTGGCGAACCAGTACTTCATGTACATCGCGACCGCCGTAACCTCCGCACCCACCGCCAGCACAATCGCCGCCCAGTAGGCGTAGCGCACCAGGAAACCGGCCAGCGGGCTGATGTAGAACTCGGCATAAGCGCCGAACGAGCCCGAGGTGGAATGCGCCACCGTCATCTCCGCCAGGCAGCCCATCAATAACAAGGTGATCAACGCGCCGATGGCATAGCTCACCAGCACACTGGGCCCGGCATACCCAATGGCATAGGCACTGCCCATGAACAGCCCGGTGCCAATGGCGCCGCCGATGGCGATCATGCTCATCTGGCCGGAAGTGAGCTGGCGCCGCAGGCCCAGTTCGCGGTGGGTGATCTCGGCAAAGCCGGTGTCTGGCGTGGTCATGTGGTGTGCCCCATTATTATTGTGATTGCACTATTTATTAACTGTTGTCACAAATTCCCTGTGGGAGGGGGCAAGCCCCCTCCCACATCTTTATCTGCGTTGTGGTCAGGTCACGCTGTTGCGGACTTTGAATTGCGGTTGGTCCCAGGTGCGGTTGTCGAGGATTTCGCCCAGGATTTCCACAGCGTCAAACACCTCGGTAAAGCTTGTGTACAACGGCGTAAACCCAAAGCGCATGATGCGCGGCTCGCGGTAGTCGCCGATCACGCCACGGGCGATCAAGGCCTGGATCACCGCGTAGCCTTCGGGGTGTTCAAAGCTCACATGACTGCCGCGCCGGGCGTGTTCACGCGGGGTGATCAGCACCAGTTCATGAGCAGCGCAACGTGCTTCGACCAGTGCGATAAACAGATCGGTCAACGCCAGGGACTTGCTGCGCAGACTCGCCATATCGGTCTGGGCGAAAATCTCCAGCCCGCATTCCACCATCGCCAGCGAGGTGATCGGTTGGGTGCCGCACAGGTAACGCGCGATACCCGCACTCGGCGCGTAGTTCGATTCCATGGCGAACTGCCGGGTGTGGCCGAACCAGCCCGACAACGGCTGGCGCACCACATCCACCAACGCCGGGTTGACCCACACAAACGCCTGGGAGCCCGGGCCGCCGTTGAGGTACTTGTAGGTGCAGCCAATCGCATAATCGGCACCGGCCTGATGCAGGTCGATGGGCACCGCGCCCGCCGAGTGCGCCAGGTCCCAGATACTCAGCGCGCCGCACTCGTGGCTCAGGGCGGTCAGCGCCTGCATGTCGTACATGTAGCCGGTCTTGTAGTTGACGTGGGTGAGCATCACCACCGCCACGTCCTGGTCGATAGCCTGGGGCAATTCGTCCGGACTGTTCACCAGGCGCAGGCCATAGCCCTGTTGCAGCAGCTCGGCCAGGCCCTCGGCGATATACAGGTCGGTCGGAAAGTTGCTCGCCTCGCTGACGATCACCTTGCGGTGCGGTTGGCGTTGACGCTGCACGGTCAACGCGGCGCTGAGCACCTTGAACAGGTTGATCGAGGTGGTATCGGTGATCACCACTTCACCGTCGCCCGCGCCGATCAACGGCGCCAGGCGGTTACCCAGGCGCTGGGACAGGTCCGCCCAGCCGGCGCTGTTCCAACTACGGATCAGGCCATTACCCCATTCTTCGGCAATCACTGCCTGGGCTCGTGCCAACGCCGTCACCGGGCGTGCGCCGAGGGAGTTGCCGTCGAGATAGATCACGCCCTCCGGCAACGCAAACTGGCGGCGCAGTGGCGCCAGCGGATCTTGTTCGTCGAGGGCTAGGCAGTGGCTTCGCGTGGTCATGGGCTGTCCTGGTTTTTATAGGTAAGAATGGACCAAATAATGAACGAACTTTTAGAGAATTTTCGTGCAAAGTGGCGGGCAACAGGCTAATTAAGCTGTAGGAAATTCGAATTTAACCCCCAAACACGCGGATTTATTCTAACCATGATTCTCGACGCCACCGACCTGCGCCTCCTGCATTTCCTGCAGCAGGATGGCCGCATCAGCAACCAGGAACTGGCCGAAAAAGTCGCGCTGTCGCCGTCCGCGTGCCTGCGCCGTCTGCGCCTGCTGGAGAGCGAGGGCATCATCAGCGGTTACCGTGCGGTGCTGAATGCGGAGCAGTTGGGGATTGAGCTGGAGGCCATCGTGCACCTGTCGTTGCGCCAGGATGTGGAGGATTGGCACGAGACGTTCATCAAGAAGGTGCAGGGCTGGCCAGAGGTCGCCAGCGCCTACGTGATCACCGGCGCCAGCAACTATGTGCTGCGGGTGCAGGCGCGCAACCTCAAGCACTTTTCGGACTTTATCGTGAACCATCTGAACCGCACGGCGGGGGTGATGGATATCCGTTCGGAGATTGTGTTGCAGAAGATCAAGGATCGGGATGAGGTGCTGGACTTGGTGGTACGCAAATAACCACGCCACCACAATACCCTGTGGGAGGGTGCTTGCCCCCGATAGCAATGGTTCAGCCAATTAATATATTGGCTTCACCGCCGCCATCGGGGGCAAGCCCCCTCCCACATTTTGAATCGCGTTTAATCTTCCAGAGCGCGGACTCGTTGCATGCGTTTCTGCTCCACCGGCGCATCCGCTACCTGCAACGCAAAGTCAAAATCAATCTGCGCAAACCGCCCCTCCACGCCAAACTCCCGCGCCAGTTGCGGGTCATCACTGAAGCGAATCTCGGCGATCAACTCATCCCGCGTCGCATAGGCAAAGTCGTCATGCAGGTACGGGTCATCCGACAGGTTGATCTGCGTGGTCAGGTGCCGGTGCCCCGGCGCCGAAATAAAGAAGTGGATATGCGCCGGCCGCTGCCCGTGGCGCCCGAGCTGATCCAGCAGTTGCTGGGTCGGCCCGGTCGGTGGGCAACCGTAGCCCGACGGCACGATACTGCGGAACCGGTAGTTGCCCTGGGCATCGGTCTCGATGCGTCGGCGCAGGTTGAACTCCGATTGCGTCGGGTCGAACCACGAGTAAGTACCGCCCGTATTGGCCTGCCACACGTCCACAATCGCCCCGGCCAGCGGTTTGCCGTTGGTATCGCGCACCTGCCCGCGCATGAACAGCGGCACCGCATCGTCCTTGCCATCATCCAGCCGCGCCTCGTACTTGCTCAACGGCGCCCCGGCCACATACAGCGGGCCTTCAATGGTGCGCGGCGTGCCGCCGGATTTGCCGGCTTCCTCGTCGGCAGCGTCCATCAGCAAGTCCAGGTAATGCTCAAGGCCCAGCCCGGCGGCGAGCAATCCGGCTTCCTGGTGCTTGCCCAGCTCGTTGAGGTAGTTGACCGCCTTCCAGAACTCTTCCGGGGTCACTTCCAGGTCTTCGATGATGTTCACGGTGTCGCGCAGGATCCGGTAGATCAGCGCCTTGGTGCGCGGGTTGCCAGCGTCGTTGAGGTTGCCGCTGGCTTCTTCGAGAAACTGTTGGGCATGGGCAGTCTGGGACAGTCGGATGGACATGGTGCATTCCTCATCTTGTAGTTATTGGTCTGGAAACCGGCCTAGCGGTCGTCGTCATGGATCGACGACGGGTGCCGGCACAGGGCGTTCACTTCGATGGCCATATAGGGGAACAGCGGCAGTTGCATCAGCAGGTCATGCAGCGCCTGCACGCTGTCGACATCGAACACGCTGTAGTTGGCGTAGTGCCCGGCGATGCGCCACAGGTGGCGCCATTTGCCTTCCTGTTGCAGGCGCTGCGCCAGGGCCTTTTCATCGGCCTTGAGGCGGGCTGCGCGCTCGGGGTTCATGTCGAGCGGCAGGTTCACAGTCATTTTTACGTGGAACAACATGGCAGGCGCCTCTTAGTGTTTGTCACGACGCAAGAACGCCAGGCGCTCTTCATCGATGGCCAGGCCCAGGCCCGGTGCGGTGGAGATATGCAGCTGGAAGTCGCGGTACACCGGCGGCTCGGTGAGGATGTCTTCGGTAAGCAGCAACGGGCCGAACAGCTCGGTGCCCCACGCCAGTTTGTTCAGCGTAAGGAAGGCATGCGCCGACGCCAGGGTGCCGATGCCGCCTTCGAGCATGGTGCCGCCGTACAGGCCGATACCCGCCGCTTCGGCAATCGCGGCGGTGCGCAGCACGGCACGTGGGCCGCCGTTCTTGGCGATCTTGAGGGCGAACACCGACGCCGCGCCTTCGCGGGCCAGGTTGAACGCGTCCTCGACGCACTCGATGGATTCATCCGCCATGATCGGCGCCGGGCTCGACAGGTTGAGCCGTGCCATGCCGCCACGGTTATTGCGCGAGATGGGCTGTTCGATCAGGTCGATGCCGTTGTCGCCGAGCACCTGGCACGCCCGCAGTGCCACCGCTTCGTCCCAGGCCTGGTTGACGTCGACGCGCACGCTGGCGCGGTCGCCCAGGGCCTTTTTGATCGCGATCACATGGGCCAGGTCCTGGCTGACCTCACCGGCGCCGATCTTCAACTTGAAGAGGCGGTGGCGGCGCAGGTCGAGCATCTTTTCGGCCTCGGCAATGTCCTGCTCGGTGTTGCCGCTGGCCAGGGTCCAGGCCACCGGCAGCGCGTCGCGCACACGCCCGCCGAGCAGTTCGCTGACCGGCAGGTGCAGGCGTTTGCCGAGAGCGTCGAGCAAGGCGCTTTCGATACCGGACTTGGCAAAGGTGTTGCCACGGATGCTGCGCTCCAGGCGCAACATGGCAGCGTTGATATTACTGGCGTCCTGGCCGATCAGCAGCGGCGCGAAGTGGCGGTCGATGTTGACCTTGATGCTGTCGGGGCTTTCATTGCCATAGCTCAAGCCGCCAATGGTAGTGGCTTCGCCGATGCCTTCGATACCGTCGGCGCAGCGCAGGCGGATGATCACCAGGGTCTGGTTTTGCAGGGTGTGCATCGCCAGCTTGTGCGGGCGAATGGTGGGGAGGTCGACGATGATCGTGTCGATCGACTCGATGGCGCAAATCGGCATGGCTATACCCGTTGGGTTCTTTATAGGTTTTAGCCGATTCTGTGCCGTATTTTTCAAGGCTTCCAATATAGAATGGGTCTCGCACAATACCCTGAAGGTATGAAAGGAGCCGTCATGGAACTGCGTCACCTGCGCTACTTCCAGGTGCTGGGAGAGACCCTCAACTTCACCCGCGCCGCCGAACGCCTGCACATCGCCCAGCCGCCATTGAGTCGGCAGATCCAGCAATTGGAGGATGAACTGGGCGTCATTTTGCTTGAACGTGGCCGACCGCTGCGGCTGACCGAGGCCGGGCGGTTTTTTTATGAACACGCCAACGTGCTGCTGGAGCAATTGAACAAGGTCTGTGACAACACCCGGCGTATCGGCCAGGGCGAGAAGACATGGCTGGGCATCGGTTTTGCGCCGTCGACCCTGTACGGCGTGCTGCCCGAATTGATCCGCCGATTGCGTACCCATGAGGCGCTGGAGCTGGAGTTGGGGCTGTCGGAGATGACCACTTTGCAGCAGGTCGAAGCGCTCAAGGCCGGGCGCATCGACGTGGGGTTCGGGCGGATTCGCATCGATGACCCGGCCATCGTCCAGCGCGTGCTGGTGGAGGACCGGCTGGTCGCCGTGCTGCCTGCCGGTCACCCGTTGCTCGATGCGCCCGCCACCCTCGCCCAACTGGCCGCCGAACCTTTTGTGCTCTACCCCGGCAACCCACGCCCCAGCTACGCCGACCATGTGATCGCGCTGTTCGACGCCCATGGCTTGAGCCTCAAGGTGGCGCAGTGGACCAACGAGTTGCAGACCGCCATTGGCCTGGTCGGCGCCGGCATGGGCGTGACGCTGGTGCCCGCCTCGGTGCAGGTGCTGCACCGCGCGGACATCGGCTATACACCCGTTGTGGAGGCCACGGCGACGTCGCCGATCATCCTCAGCCGACGGGTGAGTGACCAGTCGCCAGGGCTCAGTCATTGCCTGCAACTGGTGGAAGAGCTCATCTGATTTATCCCAAACACTACAAACCCCTGTGGGAGCTGGCTTGCCTGCGATAGCGGTGGGTCAGCTGGCACATCAGCTGACTGACACATCACTATCGCAGGCAAGCCAGCTCCCACATTTGGATCTTCATTGTATTCAAAGGCTGCGCAGGCGCTTGCGCTGCAGGGTTTGGCTAGGGGACTCGTCGAACAATTTTCGATACTCCGCCGAAAACCGCCCCAGGTGGGTAAAGCCCCAGCCCAGGGCGATCTCAGAGATGGTACGGGTAGAGCCGTGTTCAAGGATTTCCTGGCGCACGACGCCCAGCCGGTATTTCTTCAAATAGGCCATCGGCGACAGCGCAAAGTATTTGCGAAAGGCATCGAACAGCTTGAACCGCGACACCCCCGCAGCGGCCTCCAGGTCCTCCAGGTGCACCGCTTCCCGAGCGTTGTCATGGATGTACTGCCGCGCACGGATCAGATAATGCGGCAGTTTCACGCCCAGGACATCGCGCAGTTCTTCGGAGTAGTTGTTCGGCTGGGCCAGGATCAGGCCCTTGATCAGCGAGCTTTCCAGGTCGCGGGTAAAAGCGGCCTGCTCGTATAACTCGCTGCCATGCTCAAGCTCGGCGATGAAGTAGCGCGCCATGCGCCACCACGACGCCGAAGCGCCGTCCACTGCGTCCATCACCGACTCAAAGCGCAGCGGCGCCTCAATCGGCCGTTGCAGCAAACCTTCCAGCGATTCACTCATCGCCGCCCGCGTGATCACCACCTGCAACTTTCGGCAATCGCCGGAGATCGCCAGCACCTGATGCTCATTGGGCGAGATGATCACGCCCTGGTCGCGGTTGGAACTCAGGCGCTCACCGTTCTTGCTCAACTCCTGTTCGCCCACCAGCGGCAGGCTCAGGCTGTAGCTGCTGAAATGCTCGGCGTCTTCGATGTCGATGGTCACGTCGGTGCCGTACTCGATCACCCCCAGGGTGGTGGCGCGGGACTTGAACACGTTGGCGCTGTGGTGAAAGCGCAGGCGCTCCGGCGTATTGGTGGCCAGGCGATGGGGCCCGCAAATGCCCGACATCCAGCTGCGGGCGCCTTCCAGGTCGAAGCGTTGAATCGTTTGGCTGCTCATCAGGGTGCACCCACGGCGGTTAGGCTGTTGCGCGCTCTGGCGGCGCGTCGTTGTTGTTCGACAGCAATTAATGCGCCACGCCGGCGCAATGGCCAGCGGGTGGATAGCAAGGGTCGACTAAGTGGATAAGACCCCGGCTTTTGCGACCACTGCCCTGCAAGACAGTAGCGCATCCCGTCACCGCTGCGCACCGGGTTGGGTATTTGCTGCCCAATTATCCGGCGCAGGTTCCCCCACTAAGCGGATAGCCCGCGTCCTGCCGCGCTGCCTCTAATAAACCACCGATCAGCCCCTATCAAAAAGGTGCCTCCCATGAGTGGTGCAAGAAGCGTCGAGCAGTGGAAAACGTTTATCGAAGGTTGCCTGGACTTTCGCCCGGTGGATGAAGTATTCCGCATCGCCCGCGACATGTTCACCGAGCCGGAACTGTTCGATCTGGAGATGGAACTGATCTTCGAAAAGAACTGGATCTACGCCTGCCACGAAAGCGAACTGGCCAACAACCACGACTTCGTGACCCTGCGCGCCGGGCGCCAGCCGATGATCATCACCCGCGATGGCGAAGGCCGCCTCAATGCGTTGATCAACGCCTGCCAGCACCGCGGCACCACGCTGACGCGGGTCGGCAAAGGCAACCAATCCACGTTCACCTGCCCGTTCCATGCCTGGTGCTACAAGAGCGATGGCCGGCTGGTGAAGGTCAAGGCGCCGGGGGAATACCCGGACGGTTTCGACAAGGCCACGCGCGGCCTGAAAAAGGCGCGCATCGAGAGCTACAAGGGCTTTGTGTTTATCAGCCTGGACGTAAATGGCAGCGACAGCCTGGAGGATTTCCTCGGCGACGCCAAAGTGTTCTTCGACATGATGGTCGCGCAGTCCGCCACCGGCGAACTGGAAGTACTGCCGGGCAAATCCGCCTACACCTACGACGGCAACTGGAAGCTGCAGAACGAAAACGGCCTGGACGGTTATCACGTCAGCACCGTGCACTACAACTACGTGGCCACCGTGCAGCATCGCCAGCAGGTGAACACCGAGAACGGCACAGGGGCCGGCAGCACCCTGGACTACAGCAAACTCGGCGCCGGCGACGCCAATACCGATGACGGCTGGTTCGCCTTCCACAATGGCCACAGTGTGCTGTTCAGCGACATGCCCAACCCCAGCGTGCGCTCCGGCTACGCCACCATCATGCCGCGCCTGGTGCGGGAGCACGGCCAGCAGAAGGCCGAGTGGATGATGCACCGCCTGCGCAACCTGAATATCTACCCGAGCCTGTTCTTCCTCGACCAGATCAGCTCGCAGCTGCGCATCATCCGCCCGGTGGCGTGGAACAAGACCGAGATCATCAGCCAATGCCTGGGGGTGAAGGGCGAGTCCGACGCCGATCGCGAGAACCGCATCCGCCAGTTCGAAGACTTCTTCAACGTGTCGGGCATGGGCACGCCGGATGACCTGGTGGAGTTCCGCGAAGCCCAGCGCGGGTTCCAAGGCCGGCTTGAACGCTGGAGCGACATCTCACGCGGCAGCCACCGCTGGGCAACCGGGCCTACGCCGAACAGCGAAGCCATCGGCATCCAGCCGGCCATGACCGGCACAGAACTCACCCATGAAGGCCTCTACGTGAACCAGCACCGCAACTGGCAGCAGTTCCTGCTCAACGGCCTCGATCAACAAGCGCTGAAACTGCGGGAGGTGAAATGATGAATGCCCCATTGCAGTACCGCATCGAACAGTTCTTCTACCGCAAGTCCGAGCTGTGCGACGCCCAGGACTGGGACGCCTATGTGCAGTTGTTCGACCCGCAGAGTGAGTTCCACTTGCCGCAGTGGGACTCGGAACACGTCTACACCCGCGACCCCAAGCGCGAAATGTCGCTGATCTACTACGCGAACCGTTCGGGCCTGGAAGACCGCGTGTTCCGTTTGCGCACCGGCAAGGCGGCGTCGGCCACACCGATGCCGCGCACGCTGCACATGATCAACAACGTGCGCGTTGCCGAGCAGGCGGATGGCACGCTGGAGGTGCGACTGAATTGGCACACGCTGTTCTATCGCCTGGCCACGTCGGAGCAGTTTTACGGCCACGCCACCTATACCCTCAAACCGGAAGGCGACAGCTGGTTGATCACCCGCAAGCATGCGCTGCTGCTCAACGACACCATTAACTCGGTGCTGGATTTCTATCACCTCTGACCACGGCTAAATCACCGAGATGCTGTTGTGGTGAGAGTGCTTGTTGTGGCGAGCGGGCTTGCCCCGCGTTGGGCTGCGTAGCGGCCCCTCTGGAAGACACCGGGTTATCAGCTGGAAAAATGCGGTGGTCTTATTGGGGCCGCTTCGCAGCCCAACGCGGGGCAAGCCCGCTCGCCACAAGTTATGCGCACGTTATAAATATGCGGAGAGCAACACATGAATCACAAAGTGGCCTTCAGTTTTGCCGACGGCAAGACGCTGTTCTTCCCCGTCGGCGCCAATGAAATCCTGCTGGATGCAGCACTACGCAACGGCATCAAGATCCCGCTGGATTGCCGTGAAGGCGTGTGCGGCACTTGCCAGGGCCGTTGCGAATCCGGCGAGTACAGCCAGGATTATGTCGACGAAGAGGCCCTGTCCAACCTCGACCTGCAACAGCGCAAGATGCTCAGTTGCCAGACGCGGGTGAAGTCCGATGCGACGTTCTACTTCGACTTTGATTCGAGCCTGTGCAATGCGCCGGGGCCGGTTCAGGTCAAGGGCATCGTGAGCGCGGTGGAGCAGGTGTCGGCCAGCACGGCGATCCTGCAGGTGCAGTTGGATCAGGCACTGGATTTCCTGCCGGGCCAATATGCACGCCTGTCGGTGCCTGGCACGGACAGTTGGCGCTCGTATTCCTTCGCCAACCTTCCGGGCAATCAATTGCAATTCCTGGTGCGCCTGCTGCCGGATGGGGTGATGAGCAACTACCTGCGCGAGCGTTGCCAGGTGGGTGATGAACTGGTGATGGAAGCACCCCTCGGCGCTTTCTACCTGCGGCACGTCTGCAAACCCTTGGTGCTGGTGGCGGGCGGCACCGGGTTATCGGCGTTGCTGGGCATGCTCGATGAACTGGCCGCCAACGGCTGCGACCAGCCCGTGCACCTGTACTACGGCGTACGTGGCGCAGAAGACTTGTGCGAAGCGGCGCGCATCCAGGCCTACGCCGCGAAAATCCCGGACTTTCGCTACACCGAAGTGCTCAGCGCGCCCTCGGACGAATGGCCCGGCAAGCGCGGTTACCTCACCGAGCATTTCGACCTGGCCGAATGGCGGGACAGATCGGCGGATATGTACCTGTGCGGCCCCCCTCCAATGGTCGAATCCGTCCAACAATGGCTGGCGGATCAGGCACTTGATGGCGTTCAGCTGTATTACGAAAAGTTCACGCAGAGTAATATCTGACCCTCAGCACTTCTGAGGGGTAGATGCGGCGTGCACTCCACCCTGAGAAAAACAAGTAGAAGGGAATGTTAATGGCGGATGACATGGTTAACCCGGTGGGCCTCAAGCGTGGCCTGAAGAACCGGCACATTCAGTTGATCGCCTTGGGAGGGGCGATCGGCACGGGGTTGTTCCTCGGCTCGGCCGGGGTACTCAAGTCGGCGGGGCCGTCGATGATCCTGGGCTACGCGATTGCCGGTTTTATCGCATTCCTGATCATGCGCCAGCTTGGCGAGATGATCGTCGAAGAGCCGGTGGCCGGTTCCTTCAGCCACTTCGCTCACAAATACTGGGGCGGCTACGCAGGCTTCCTGGCCGGCTGGAACTACTGGGTACTCTACGTGCTGGTGGGCATGGCCGAACTGACGGCGGTGGGCAAGTACATCCAGTTCTGGTGGCCGCAGATCCCGACCTGGGTCAGCGCGCTGGTGTTCTTCGTGGCGGTGAACCTGATCAACACCCTCAACGTGAAGTTCTTCGGTGAAGCCGAGTTCTGGTTCGCGATCATCAAGGTGGTGGCGATTGTCGGCATGATCGTGCTCGGTTGCTACCTGCTGTTCAGCGGCACCGGCGGCCCGCAGGCGTCGGTGAGCAACCTGTGGAGCCACGGCGGGTTCTTCCCCAATGGCGGCATGGGGCTGTTGATGTCCATGGCGTTCATCATGTTCTCCTTCGGTGGCCTGGAGTTGGTGGGCATCACCGCCGCCGAAGCCAGCGAACCGCGCAAGGTCATCCCGAAAGCGATCAACCAGGTGGTGTACCGCATCCTGATTTTCTACGTCGGCGCATTGACCGTGCTGTTGTCGCTCTACCCATGGGACCAACTGCTGCAAACCCTCGGCGCGTCGGGCGATGCCTACAGCGGCAGCCCATTCGTGCAGATCTTCTCGCTGATCGGTAACGACACCGCCGCCCACATTCTCAACTTCGTGGTGCTGACCGCGGCGCTGTCGGTGTACAACAGCGGCGTGTACTGCAACAGCCGCATGCTGTTCGGCCTGGCCGAGCAAGGCGATGCGCCCAAGTCGCTGATGAAGCTGAACAAGCAAGGCGTGCCGATCCGCGCCCTGGCGATTTCGGCCCTGGTGACGATGCTGTGCGTGGTGGTCAACTACGTCGCACCGAAGAGCGCCCTGGAGTTGCTGTTCGCGCTGGTGGTTGCCTCGCTGATGATCAACTGGGCGCTGATCAGCATCACCCACATCAAGTTCCGCAAGGCCATGGGCGAACAGGGCCTGACGCCGTCGTTCAAGACCTTCTGGTTCCCGTTCAGCAACTACCTGTGCCTGGCGTTCATGGTGATGATCATCAGCGTGATGCTGGCGATTCCAGGCATCAGCGAGTCGGTGTATGCGATGCCGGTGTGGGTGGGGATTATCTACATTGCCTATCGGCTGCGGGTTCGCAGAAGTCACGCGATAGTCAACGCGCAGTGATGCCTGTGGGAGGGGGCTTGCCCCCGATAGCGGTCTATCAGTACCCGATGTACTGACTGACACTGCCATCGGGGGCAAGCCCCCTCCCACATTTTGTTTACAGCGTGGAACGTACTCGCCACAGTTCTGGGAACAGCACGGTATCGAGCATCTTGCGCAAATACCCCACACCTTCCGTGCCACCCGTGCCCGGCTGGAAGCCGATAATCCGCTCCACCGTCGTCACATGGCGGAAACGCCACTGACGGAACGAATCCTCCAGGTCGATAAACTTCTCGGCCAACTGATACAAATCCCAGTAACGCTTCGGGTCGCGGTACACCTCACGCCACGCCGCCTCCACGGACTCATCGTGAACCGTCGCCGCCGTCGGGTCGCACTCGGCCCGCTTTGGATCAATCGCCAGGCCCGCCTTGATCATCAGGTTGATCGCCTCGTCATACAGCGACGGCGTGGCAATTGCCACTTTCAACTCGTTCAACAGTTCCGGCCGATGGGCATGGGGCCGCAACAGCGCCGCGCTTTTATTGCCGAGGATAAATTCGATCTCGCGGTACTGGAATGACTGGAACCCCGACGACTGCCCCAGGAACGGGCGGATCGCTTTGTATTCCGACGGCGTCATTGTCGCCAGCACGGCCCAGGCGTGCACCAGCTGATCGAAGATCCGCGACACCCGCGCCAGCATCTTGAACGCCGGTGGCAGCTCGCCCAGGCGTACATGTTCGCGGGCGGCCTTGAGTTCGTGGAGCATCAGCTTCATCCACAGCTCCGAGGTCTGGTGCTGGATGATAAAGAGCATTTCGTTGTGGTCCGGCGACAGCGGGTGCTGGGCGCTGAGGACTTTGCCCAGGTCCAGGTAATCGCCGTAGCTCATAGACTCGGAAAAATTCAGTTCGGCGTTATGCCATTCTTCGGGCGGCTGATAGTCAACAGAGAAGGGACATTGGCTCATCGCGTGGGCTCCTTGAGCGGGCGGAGAATGGCGCGGACAGGGCTCGCGTCGAGGTTGGCAAAGCGCAGCGGCAGGGCGATCAGTTCGTAATCGCCCTCGGGGACGTCATCGAGCACGATGCCTTCGAGAATCGCCATGCCATGGCGCGCCACGGCGTTGTGGGAATCCATGGTCTTGGACTGCTGCGGGTCCAGCGAGGGCGTATCGATGCCGATCAAGCGCACTCCGAGGCTGGCGAGCAGCTCGATGGTATGCGGGGCGATGGCGGTGAAATTCGAATCCCATTCGGTCAGCGGCGCTTGTGGATAAGTACGCAGTAACACGCGCTCCGGCAAGTTATCCACACGGCCTTGAAGTTGGTGCGGCTGTATAAGCGCACCGCTGTCCAGGCAATGCAGCACGCGGCAAGGCCCCATGTACACATCCAACGACACCTCACCAATGGCCACGCCGTCCGCGCTGTAATGCAGCGGCGCATCCACGTGGGCGCCGGTGTGCGGCGACAAGGTAATGCGTCCGACATTCACTGGACACTCCGGGCCCAACTGCCACACGCGCTCTTCCTGGAACGGCGTATCCCCCGGCCAGGTCGGGGTCGCCGTACTCAAGGGCGGGCTGATATCCCACCACGTTTTTATTGGGTTCATTTCAAGGCTCTCGGCGGTTACTGGGGTGAATGATACGAGGGCCGGCTGCGAATTTTCTTGCGAATTCTGGCGTGAAGCGGGAAATCTTTCGCACTTACTGCGAAGAACGGACGAGAAATCGCACAAATATATCGTCCGGATGCGTCACCGTGCCCTGTGGGAGCCGGGCTTGCCCGCGATGACGGTGGCACTGCTTGCATCTTCATAGCCTGACACTCCGCTATCGCGGGCAAGCCCGGCTCCCACAGGGGTTCGCGGTAATTTCCGGATCATCACACCGCTGCGCTTCTGGGCATCCCGATGTCGAGTTCAGACCACTGACGCAACGCCCTAGGCCTTAGGGTGCATCCTTCCATTCCCTTCCTCGGAGTCATCATGTCCAAGCCCATCACCGTACTGCGCGACACTCATCCCCTGCCGGTCCTGGACGCGTGCAAATGGGAAAAACTCGAAGGCGACCCGCACACCGTCAACCTCAACGCCTACACCAGCGAAGACGGCAGCAAGATCATGGGCACCTGGATCTGCACCCCGGGCAAGTGGTACGTGGACTACGTGAAGTGGGAATACTGCCACTTCCAGGAAGGCTACTGCATCATCACGCCGGAAGGCCTGGAGCCGATTCACTTGCGAGCTGGGGATATCTTCGTGGTGGAACCGGGGATGAAGGGGACGTGGGAAGTGGTCGAGACGGTGCGTAAATATTTTGTGTTTGCTTGAGCCGCAAAAACCCGGGAGCCCACTATTAGCAGGCTCCCGGAACCGCCCCTACTTGGGCTTGCGATAGCTATTGATGATCGCCGAGAAGTCCTTGCCCCCTTCCCCACGCTGGCTCATCGATTGGTACAACTGCTGGGCCACAGCGCCCAGAATCACGGGTTGCTTGGCCTGACGTGCAGCCTCAGTAGCCAGGCCCAGGTCCTTGAGCATCAGGTCAGCACCAAACCCACCGGTATAACCACGGGACGACGGCGCGGTTTCAATCACACCCGGCCACGGGTTGTAGGTATCGGAACTCCAGCAACGTCCGGTTGAGCTGTTGATGATGCCGGCCAGCACCTGGGTGTCGATGCCCAACGCGTCGCCCAGCGCCATGGCTTCGCTGACGCCGACCATGCTGATCCCCAACAACAAGTTGTTGCAGATCTTGGCGATTTGCCCCGTGCCCACCTCACCGCAGTGCACGATGTTGCGGCCCATCTGCGCCAGAACCGGTTGCAGGGTGGCGAACAGTTCCGGGGTGGCGCCGACCATGAAGGTCAGCGTCCCGGCTGCGGCGCCGCCCGTGCCGCCGGAGACCGGGGCGTCGGCTACGGCCACACCTTGTTCGGCCGCCACAGCCGCTACGTCGCGGATGGTCTGCGGGTCAATGGTGCTGCAATCCACCGCCGGTACGCCTTTGCCGATGCCGGCAAGTACACCGTCTTCATTCAGCCAGACGCTGCGCACATGGGCGGCGGCGGGCAGCATGGTGATCACCAGCTCAGCGCCGGTGGCCGCATCACGCGGCGAATCGCTGATGGTGCCACCCAGCTCGGCCAGTTCCTTGAGCACCGCCTGGTTCAGGTCAAACAGGTTCAGCGCGTGGCCGGCGTTGATCAGGTTGCGGGCCATGGGGGCGCCCATGTTGCCCAAGCCGATAAATGCAATCTTCATGGTCGTCTCCCGGAATCAGCGCAGGTTGATGGTGGTGTTGACGCCATCGTTGACCGAGTCGTCGTCGAACCAGCGGCTGGTGACGGTCTTGGTCTGGGTGTAGAACTGCACCACTTGCTTGCCATATGGGCCGAGGTCGCCAAGCTTGGAACCACGGGAACCGGTGAAGCTGAAGAACGGCACCGGCACCGGGATCGGGATGTTGATGCCGACCTGGCCTACATCGATTTCGCTCTGGAACTTGCGCGCCGCCGCGCCGCTCTGGGTGAACAGGCCAGTGCCGTTGCCGAACGGGTTGGCGTTGACCAGGGCGATGGCCTCATCGAGGGTCGCCACTTCCAGCACCACCAGCACCGGGCCGAAGATTTCCTGGGTATAGATCTGCATGTCGGTGGTCACGCCCGAGAACAGCGTCGGGCCGACAAAGTTGCCTTGCTCGAAGCCCGGCACCTTGATGTCGCGACCGTCCAGCTCCAGCTTGGCGCCTTCTTTCACGCCGCTTTCGATCAGCTCCAGAATGCGTGCCTTGGCACGCTTGGAAATCACCGGGCCGACATCGGTGCCGGCTTCGCTCCCCGCATTGACCTTGAGCTTTTGCGCCAGCGCTTTCAGGTCCGGCAGCCATTGCTTGGACGCGCCCACCAGCAGCACCACCGAGGTCGCCATGCAACGCTGACCCGCCGCACCGAAACCGGCGCCGACCAGGGCATTGAGGGTGTGTTCACGGTTGGCATCCGGCAGCACCACGGCGTGGTTCTTGGCGCCCATCATCGACTGCACGCGCTTGCCATGTTTGCCGGCCAAGTCGTAGACGTGAGTGCCCACGGCGGTCGAGCCCACGAAGGACACAGCCTTGATGTCTTTGTGGGTGCACAGTGCATCCACCACGTCCTTGCCGCCGTGCACCACGTTGAGCACGCCAGCCGGCACGCCAGCTTCCAGCGCCAGCTCGACGAGCAGCATGGTCGACAGCGGGTCCTGCTCGGAGGGCTTGAGGACGAAGGTGTTACCGCAGGCAATGGCCATCGGGAACATCCACAGCGGGATCATCGCCGGGAAGTTGAACGGGGTGATACCGGCGCACACGCCGATGGGTTGGCGCAGGGTGTAGGTGTCGACGCCACCAGCGACGTTTTCAGCAAACTCGCCCATTTGCAGGGTGCCGATGGAGCAGGCGTGTTCCACCACTTCCAGGCCACGGAAAATATCGCCTTCGGCATCGGCAATGGTCTTGCCCTGCTCGTTGCTGAGGACCACGGCGATGCGCTTGGAATGTTCGCGGATCAAGGCTTGCAGCTTGAGCATGATGCGCATGCGCGCGCCGATCGGCGTCAGCTTCCAGGTCTGGAAGGCGCGGTGGGCAGCATCGATGGCAGCGTTGACTTCATCGGCAGTTGCGAACGGGACTTTGGCCAGCACCTCTTGGGTGGCCGGGTTGACGATGTCTTGCCACTCGGTGGTCTTGGACTCGACCCACTCGCCGTTGATCAGCAACTTGACCTGTTGCACGGAAATATCGGCAGATGCGTTCATGTGGTCTCCAATCTTATATTTATGCAGAGACAAGGCGCGTAACCGCCTTGGGAAATGAGGCGTTCGGACTGTTTTTGGAGTATAGATGTGCAAATCTCTAATAAGAACGCACATAAAAGCCGGACCAATATGCAAAAAAACATCACGTCCCTGGGCTCCCTGAACTGGGATGACCTGAAGTTTTTCCTCGAAGTGGCCCGCACCCGCAAGGCCAGCGTGGCCGCCAAGCGCCTGGCGGTGGACTACACCACCGTGTCGCGGCGCATCAGTTCGCTGGAAGTGTCCCTCGGCACCCTGCTGTTCGAAAAATCCCGGACCAACGGCTTCGTACTCACCAGCGAGGGCCAGCGTTTGCTGGGCTATGCCGAGTCCATCGAAAGCACCCTGCACATGGCCTGCGAACAAGTCTCCGGCTCCGGCGTGGCGTTGTCCGGCCACGTGCGCATGGGCTGCACCGAAGGGTTCGGCAGCTTCTTCGTCACCCCGCAACTGAGTCACTTCATCGACACCTACCCGGCCATCTCGGTAGACATCCTGCCCCTGCCGCACTTCATCAGCCTGTCCAAACGCGAAGCCGACATCGTCATCGCCCTGGAACGCCCGGAACACGGGCCGTATGTGTGCTGCAAACTGTGCGACTACAAATTGCAGCTGTACGCGACCCAGGAATACCTCGATCAACACCCGCCGATCCGCAAACCAGTGGACTTGGCCGAGCATCCGTTTATCAGCTATGTGGATGACTTGGCGTTCAGCTCGGAGCTGCTGTACCTGGCAAACGTAGTGCCCGGCGCCAGCGCCAGTTTGCGCAGCACCAGTGTGATCGCGCAGTACGTCGCGGCGCAGCAAGGGCGGTCGATGGCGATACTGCCGTGTTTTTTGGCGGCGCAGGATCCACGGTTGTTACCGGTGCTGGGGGAGCAGATTTCCATCACTCGCCAGTTCTGGATGTATTGCCGGGAGGATCTGAGGAAGTTGAAGCGGATTACGTTGTTGTGGGACTACATCAGGGAGGTGACGGAGCAGAATCAGGGGCTGTTGATGGGGGAGACCAGGGAGATCAGGTTCGCGGATTAAAGGGCCATCAACGACGATTCGCTTTAATTTGCAGGACGTTTCCTAGAGACTCTCTACCCCCATTGCGCCTTACCGTTTGGGTCACTAGCCTCCTGACTTCGCTGCTCATCAGCGATCGGGTTTAGCGACCCGAACCCGGACACAGCCTCCAACGTCAAGCGCTTCATGCTTGTCGTTGTCGTGTTATGGCGGCTGTGCGTAGGAGACCTTCGGGTCTGCCGGGTCCTGGGTCCGGTTCGCTAACCTGCGTACAGCTGCCACCCTTTCATGTTTAGCGACATGAGTGGGTGGCTCCCTAAACTCCCAGGTATGGATCATGACTAAAATCGTCCCCGATCCACCGCTCTCCTCCATCACCACCCTCGGCGTCGTCACCTTCGGCGACTACGGCGAAAACGAAAAACCCCTGTTCCGCGTCAACGCCGGCATGCCCATTGAGGAAGCGCTGGAGCACGCCTCCACCCTGCTGTTCTACTCCAAGAAACTCGCGATGGAAGCCGCCATGGATGTACGCGGCGAGCAATACGCGTGGGCCGCGCATTACCTGTGTGAGATGGGCAAAGCCGTGGTCGATGACCTCACGCAAGCGATGACACCGGGCCGTTAAGCGAACACCGCTCGAATGCGGGAGGAGCCCTGCTCCTCCCAACATTTAAACGGCGGTAGTCCCGGCTATTTGTGGATACCGAGCCCGAACTTCGCGCAGGAACTCACCCGCACGGTTTTTGAGCCATTCAATCAGACGCGCAATATCCGGCTCTGACTGCCGCCCATTTCGACAAATGATGTAGTAGGCCGCTGGGGACATCATCACGGGGCTTTTCAACGCAACCAATGCACCGTTTTCCAATTGGTCATACACCAACGCAGTCCTGCCCAGCGCAATCCCTGCGCCCTTTACCGCCAGACTGATCGCCAGGCTCGAATCCGGAAAGCGCGGCCCATGGTGATAAGGCGGCGTCGGCAGGCCCTGAAACGCAAACCAGCTTTCCCACCCCGGACACACCTGATCGTCCACCCTATGAATCAGCGGGTATTGGGCGACATCCTCCGGCGCAATATCCCCCTTCGGCCTTAGAAATTCCGGCGAGCAAACGGGGAACACCGCGTCACGCATCAGCAGTTCAACATGATGATCCGGGTAATCGCCATACCCCATCACCACCGCGACATCGTATTGATGCGCTTCCAGACTGGTGCTGTTGATGTCGGCGCTGGTCAACACCAGGTCAAGGTTGAACGAAGCCTCAGTGTGAGAGCCGTGCATCCTGGGGATCAGCCATGTCGAACAGAGCGAGGACGTGCATGAGAGGTACAGCGGACGGGACTTTGCGGGGTTGAGTGAATGCAAGACCCCATCCAGCGCCTTGAAAAATCCGTCGGTGACCGGCAACAAAGCCTGCCCTGCGGACGTCAGCTTGACGCCGCGCGAATGCCGCTCAAACAACTGCACGCCCCACCATTCCTCCAGGCCTGCAATTTGATGGCTGATGGCGCTGGCGGTGAGGTTAAGCTGCGACGCCGCACGCGCAAAGCTACCGGATTGCGCAGCGCTGACGAACGCTTGAAGCATCGGAGTGGGAGGCGGACGCTGGGCCATCAGGTGCTCACTTTGATCAAGATGATCCCGCAAACAATGACGAATGCCGACAGCATCCGTCGCCAACCGAACTGTTCGTGAAAGAACAGCGCGGCAACAATGGCGCCGATAATAACACTGGTTTCCCGCAGCGCTGAGACCTTGGCCACCGCGTCCAGCGACAACGCAAACAACACCAATCCGTATGACGCCAGGTAAAAAACACCGCCCAACAGGCCGACTCGCCAATGCCCACGTATCGCTCGCATCAAGGCCAAACGCTCCCTGGAAAACGCCAGCACCGGGATCGGAATGCTCTGGAATACCGTCAGGTAGATGATGTATTGCAACACCGTTTCACTGGCTCTCACGCCTTTGGCGTCCACCACCGTGTAAGCCGCGATAAACGCCCCGGCACACACCGCCATCAGAATCGGCTTGAGCATCTGCGCCGTCATCCTGCGCACAAAGGTCAGGCTGATAATGCCTACACAAATCAACACCACACCCGCCAGCGCCTCGCGTGACAACTGCTCATGCAACAGAAAGTAGGAAAATAACGCGACCAGTACCGGCGGTATCCCACGCATCACCGGGTACACCTGCCCGAAATCTCCCGTTTCGTAGGCTTTGATCAGAAATAGCCGATAGACCGTATTGAGTCCCACGGAGACGAGGATGTAGCCCCACACCTCCAGGCTCGGCACGCTGACAAACGGCAACGCCAAAAGGCATATCACCAGGGCGGTGCCATCCACCATGGCCAAGGTCATGAAGCGACTGCTACCGGCGCGGACGACAGCGTTCCAGGTGGCGTGCATGAAGGCTGAGATCAAGACCAGCGTGATCGCGATATCGGAGTTGTCCATGGGGCTCGGCTTATGGCGGATAGTAGAGGATGTACGCTATGGGCATCGAGGTGTCATTGTTTACGCAACCACATCCTTAGCATGTAGCGATTTAGATCGCTCAAAGACTCAGCATCATCTATCGCACAACGTGGCGTATTCCTGTCAATGAAGTGCGTGCGAGTATGAAGAAACTTATTATCGGCCGAAATAAGTACCTGCCCTGGTTCCAGCAACACTCGATGCTGAACGGATGACTGATCGAGAACAGTATCCAGAAAGTCCAGCGCTTGACATTGAGCCACCGTTAACGGTACTCGCACCTTGATGTGGGCGGATTCAATGTAGACCCGAAAGTATCTGATCAGTGGAATGCCTTCATTGGAAAAACTCAGAATGGGCGCCTTGAAAGCTGCTCTTCATCTGACATACCGCGGTTTTCAAAAAAGAAGTTGCATTTAAGCTCTTCCAATATTTCCGGAAACGCCATCAGCTCCGCATATACCGCGCTTGCATCAATCAGGATGCTCTCGCCGCCCAAAAGCGCTGGCTGTCCGCAAGCCAGGATCAAGTAATCGATAGGTAGCGGATCGCTCACTCCATCGTTGTGTACGTACGCACCTTGACGGGTTTGATGGTATCTAGCCCCCTCCTCAATACTCTTACCGCCTCTGTCATAAACCTCAATCACCTTGTGACCCAGATGATTCTGTACCATGGGTACGCCGAGTAGCGAACCAAATGTCCATATCAGTGATTTAAAGGTTTCAAGTTTCTCGACCTTAAAACCATCAAGAATCAAGACATGGCATTCATGGTCGATCATGGTTCGGATTCTATCTAGCTCCTCACTCAAGACGGATGATTGTAGAGAATTGATGTAGGCAGCCTTGGTATCGAATCGAGCCCCCTGACTTTCAGATGCTAGCAACTCTCTTGCGCTCAAAAGTTCATCGAAGGCAAATCTTGAAAGTCTAACTTTGGAAACTGCTTGCCGGAAATCACTGACGTTTATGTTCATCGCAATCCTTTACGGTGGTTAGTTGGAGCGTTCATTTAACTAAGCCCACCATTTGCGAAAAAGCGAAACCTCGTCAGCCTAGCCATCAAAATTCGTCATGGCAGAGCTTTCCTACGTAGAAGTTACTTAGCAAACGCTGTTTCATGCACACCGCCAAACCAACTGTGGGAGCTGGCTTGCCGGCGATAGCGGTGTCTCAGTACCGGATGTACTGACTGACACACTGCCATCGCTGGCAAGCCAGCTCCCACAGTTGATTGGGTTTCAAGTTGAGATGGGGGTAGTGACTCAGTCCGCAATCACCACAATCGACACCCGCCGATTCTCCGTACGCCCTGCCGCCGTATCGTTGGACGCCACCGGCTCGCTGCTGCCCAACCCGCGCAGCTGGATATTTTCTTCTTTCATGCCCACGCCGGTCAGCACCGTCGCCACGCTTTTCGCCCGGCGCAGGGACAGTTGCTGGTTGTAGGTTTCCTTGCCCGACGCATCGGTGTGGCCATCAACGCGCACGCGCTCGATGCCGACACCCAGCAAGGCCTTGCCGATGCGTTGGACGATGTCGGTGCTGGGTTGGTTGAGCGTCTCGACGTCGCTGCCAAACAGCACTTTACCGGACAGGCCGAAGGCCCAGCCTTCGTCGGTCAGTTCGAAGCCTTGCTGCTTGAGGACCGCGACTTGTGCCGGGGTGAGGCCTTTGGGTGGAGCGGTCTGGCAGCCGCCAAGGGCGAGCAGGGCCACCAGCAAGGTGATAAACATGAAACGCGCGGTCGTGAACAAGGGGTCAACTCCTGTGTTGAACGTTGACGACGGAATTCTCCGACTCCGCCGTTTGCTGGCCGCCCGAGGACAAACGCTTGGCCTGGTACATCGCCGCGTCGGCGGCATTGAGCAAGGTGCCGGGTGTGGCGCCATGATCAGGGTAGATGGCGATACCGATACTGAGTGAGGTCAACACCTGGGTGTTGCCGGGCACCGGAATCGGCAGGTCCATGCTGGCGATGATTTTGTCGGCGATGCGCTCGGCGTCTTCCACCTTGTGCAGCGGCGCCAGCAGGATGGCGAACTCGTCACCGCCCAGGCGCGCGACCAGGTCATCCTCACGCAGTTGCGCACGCACGCGCTCGGCCACCGCTACGAGAACGGCATCGCCGGCGGCGTGGCCAAAGCTGTCGTTGATCTCTTTGAAACGGTCGCTGTCGAGGTAGAGCACCGCCAGTTGTTCCTTGGCCTTGGCCGCACTGCGCAGGGCACGGATCAGACGGCCTTCGAAGTACGCACGGTTAGGCAGGCCGGTGAGGCTGTCGTGATTGGCCTGGTGGGCGAGGGATTCGTTTTCGCTTTGCAGATGGTTTTGCCAGGCTTCCATCTCGCCGAGCAAAGCGTTGAAGTCGCTGCCCAGGCTGTCCAACTCGGCGATTCGCGCCGGCGGCACACGGCGATCGAAGTCGCGTTCGCTGCGGGCGGCGTGGGCCACGGCGGCGAGGCTTTGCAGTGGGCCGGTGATACCGCGCAATAAGCGTCGCGCCAGGTGCAGAGCGATCCACGCGCTGAGCGCGGTACAGATGAGGATCCCGGCCAGGCCACTGAGCAGGAAACGCAGCAGGCTACCGCCGTGACCGGTGAGGTGAGTGCTGCCGATGACTCGCCCTTGGTGGAGGATAGGCTGGCTGATGGGTTGTTCGAGCAGGGTGTGCGCCAGCTCCAGTTCAACTCGCGAGAGCATGCCGGTATCCGGACGTATCCACTGCGCCAGCAACTTGCCATTGGCGTCGAAGACTTCGGCCTGGGCCACTTCTTCGGTGGAGGCGATCAGGCTGAGCGCTTCAGTGGCTGCCGCGCTGTCGTTGAACACCACTGCCGCTTCCACGGTGTAGTTGATGGAGCGCGCGATCAGGTGCAGGTTGTGTTCGGCATACACCCGCAGCGCCAGCACACCCAGCAGGGTCAGCGAGATGCTGGCCAGGGTCACCGCCACCAGAGCCAGGATCAGGTGCCCCCTGCCGATGACCGAGCGCAGGGTAGGTCGCACTTTGGTGACAGTCATGGCGCAGGCGCTCGCCGACGGGACAACTGCAGCACGCTGGGGTGAATGCGCACGCCGCTGCGCGCCACGGAGTCGAGGTTGACCTCGAAGGACACTTGCTCATCACTCACCCGCAGGCAGAACAGGCTGCCCACGGTGCACTGGTCGCCGCCTTCGCTGATGCTCAGCACCGGGTGACCGATCAACGAGGTAAACAACTGGCTACGCTCATCGGCACTCAGTTTGCCGATGTACACCGCATCGCACGCGTTGACGATATCGGGATGGTTGGCCAGCAGGCGCTGCACCACCACCGGACGACCGGTGGCCTGGGTGGTGCCTTTGATCAGGTCGTCGGTGTATTGGGTCGGGCCGACGACGCACAGGCGCAATTGCGCAGGCTCGACCGGCCAGCGCGCATAACTGAGGATACCGAGTACCACCTGAGTGACCGCTTGGGCGCGCTGGGCGGCAAGATCAGCGGGGTCGGGAGCCTGGGCGAAGGCGCGCGGCGCGAGTACGCACAGCAACGCCACCAGCAGCATGCGTCTCCAGCTCAAACTGCGCTCTGTGGGCGAGACAGCCACGTTCATGCAGCGATTCTCTCAGGTGTTTTTTAGATGATGCCGCAACGATAGCACAGCGGCGCAAAACCCCGCGAAGAGTAGGTCTTCACGGGGGCCGCTATTTTTCCAGAAAAATCAGTCGACTGAATCAGAAAAATGGCATGACCTGTCAGTCAGTTTTTTCCGGTTCGTGGCCCAATTCCAGCATCAGCCCACTCAAGCGCTTGACCTTGCGCCTGACCGCCTCTTCAAACACACCACCTCGGGGCTCGATCAGGCTGAACCAGCGCTTGGCCCGCGTGATGCCGGTATAGATCAATTCTTTGGTGAGCACGGGGTTCAACGCATCCGGCAGAATCAATGCGGTGTGGGTGAACTCGGAGCCCTGGGATTTGTGCACGGTCATGGCGTAAACAGTTTCCACATCATTCAGACGGCTAGGCAGCACAAATCGCACACCGCCCTGGCCATCGTTGCGTGGGAAGGCCACGCGCAACACCTGGGGGCCGCCGTCGCTTTCGGGCAATTTGAGGGCGATGCCGATATCGCCGTTCATCAGACCAAGACCGTAATCGTTGCGGGTCATCAGCACCGGGCGGCCTTCGTACCATTGCTCGTCGCCTTCGATCAAACGTACCTTGCGCAGGGCAGCAGTGATGCGCAGGTTCAGGCCTTCCACGCCCCAGGGGCCTTTGCGTACCGCGCAGAGCAGTTGGAACGCATCGAAGGCCTGCAGCAGTTGTTGCGCCCAGTGGGTCCAGGCGTCGCTTTCCCGTGGGGTATCAAGTGACGGGCGGGCGCTGTGCAGCAGGTTGAGGTAATAGCGATAACCGTGGGCGCCATCACCCTGCCCGTCCAGCACCAGACGCTCCAGGGCGTGGTCGTGCTCGCCCTTCAGGCTGACGCAGAACAGATCATCGTGACTGCGCGCCGCCAGCAGCTTGCGCGCCTCTTCGGCATTTTGCTGGTTGACCCAACGCGCCAGTTGACCGATGCCACTGCCCTCGCCGAAACGCCGCGAGTAACGCAGCATCACCACTTGTTGGGCCAATGGGTGGCTGGCGTCGAGGTCTTCCTGCAGGCCGCTGGCACTGAGGTCTTCGCCGCTGACCGCTTGCAACCATTGGCGGGTCTCGGTGCTGTAGAAGCCGGCTTCGGCGTCGCGACACAAGTCACCGAGCACTGCACCCGCCTCTACCGACGCGAGTTGGTCCTTGTCGCCCAGCAGCACCAGGCGTGCATGGGGCGGCAAGGCGTCGAGTAGGTTGGCCATCATTTCCAGGTCGATCATCGAGGCTTCGTCCACGACCAACACATCCAGGGGCAATGGGTTGCCAATGTGATGCCGGAAGTGCCGCGTGCCCGGGCGACTGCCCAGCAGGCGGTGGACAGTGGTGACCTGGGTCGGGATTTTTTCCTTCACGTTGTCCGGCACTTTCAGCGACAGCACTTGCTGGCTGATGGACTCGGTGAGGCGTGCGGCAGCCTTGCCGGTCGGTGCGGCCAGGCGAATGCGCAACGGACTGCCGGCTTCCACGGCGGGCGCCTGTAACAGCGCGAGCAGGCGCACCACGGTGGTGGTCTTGCCAGTGCCAGGGCCGCCGGTGACGATGCTGAATGCGCCGCGAGTGGCCAAGGCACAGGCGAGTTTTTGCCAGTCGATCACGCCGTCGGGCGGCGGTTGGTCAAACAAACGACTCAGGCGCTGCGGCAGATCGGCGGCGACGTTTTCCTGGGTGGCGAGCCTTAGACGCAAGGCGGTATCGATGCGCCGCTCGTAGGTCCAGTAGCGGCGCAGATACAGGCGTTTGCCGGATAGGACCAACGGACGGCTTTGGGCGGACTCGCTGCCATCGATGGCCAGGGCGACCAGATGGCTGGCGGCGAGCGCGTGGCACCAGTGGGCGCCGTCGAGGCCGTCGAGCAACTGCGATGGCAGCAGCATGGCGCCGGTTTGCAGGTCGCCTTCAGGCGGCAGCGAAAGGGCGAAATCGGGCGCCTTGAGGGTTTCGAACAAATCGAGGCAGACGTGACCATGACCCAATTGATGGCTGGTCAGCGCGGCGGCCAGCAGCACCAGCGGGTCAGCCTGTGGATCGAGCTCGTGCAGGAAGCCGACGAAGGCTTTGTCCAGGGCACGCAACCAGCCACGCTCCACCCAACGCGCCAGCAATTGCACCAGGTCGGCGGCGCGGCTGAGAGGGGTCAGCTCCTCCAGCGGTAATGGCGACAGGCTCATAACAACACTCCTTGTTCCCAGGCGGGCTCAACCCTGGGCGGGATCGGCTTGCCCTGGAACAGCAGGTCCAGGCCTTCGATCAGCTCTCGTGGCGGCCGGGTGAAATACGCCCCCTGGCTCGCGGACTGCGTACCACGCAGGAAAATGTACAGCGCACCGCCGATATGGCGGTCGTAGTCGTAGTCCGGCAGGCGCGCCTTGAGTTGGCGGTGCAGGGCCAGCAGGTAAAGTACGTATTGCAGGTCGTACCGATGCTCGAGGATCGACTGTTCCATGGCGTCCGGGGTGTAGGCCGAATCGTCGGGGCCAAGCCAGTTGGATTTGTAATCGGCGACGTAATAGTGTCCGTCGTGTTCGAAGGTCAAATCGATAAAGCCCTTGAACATGCCGTTGAGCAGCACCGGTTCGGCGGCGACGCGGGAGACGCCGTTATGGGTGTATTGGCACACCAGTTTGTCGAGGGCGAGTACGTCGACTTTGTGGCTGGCGAACCAGAACTCCATTTCAATCTGGTACTGCTGCAACCGGCTGAGGGAAACGTGACCGTTTTCCACCGGCAATGGTGTTTGCAGCAGGTGGCCGAGCCAACTGCCGAGGGTGGTGATCCAGCCCTCCCAGTTGCGCCGATTGCAGCGGGCGCCCACGGCTTTTTCGATCGCCTCGGGTGTGACGTTGAAGCCCTCCTCCCCGGCCCACTCCAGCAGCCCGTGGAGAAAGGTCCCGGGGTTGGGCCCACGTGGGAAGCGGTGAATGTCACCGCCGGACGCCGCCACTTCGCGGGGTGCGTCGGGGTCGAGGCGTTCGTCATCGAACAGCTTTTGGGCCTGTGGGCTCTCCGGCGCTTCGAGCGTGGCAGCGCTCATGCTGTCGCCGATGCGCAAGGCGCTGTAGGAGGCAATCCACCAGTTTTCCGCCGCCTTGCGCTTGGGCAGCAGGGGCGCGCGCAGCGTGG
This sequence comes from Pseudomonas sp. FW305-3-2-15-C-LB1, assembly GCF_058787615.1. NCBI lineage: Bacteria > Pseudomonadati > Pseudomonadota > Gammaproteobacteria > Pseudomonadales > Pseudomonadaceae > Pseudomonas > Pseudomonas sp. FW305-3-2-15-C-LB1. The sequence goes on from NZ_JBYSZX010000019.1 coordinate 103,878, forward strand.
CTTGGTTGCGCGGTGGGTGGAAGAGGATGTCTTGCGCTTCGGGCACTTGGGCGTAGTTGATTGCCGTGCAACCTTCTTGAAGGTCCAAGAGCCAGCGCGCCAAACCGGCGGACTCTCCCAGCGATGCGCCTGCGCCAAGCAAATAGCCCAGTGCCGAAAGGTGCAGTACGGAGCTGTTGCTGTTGCCGCGCTTGAGATCGGCAACGCCCAGCCAACACGCATGTTTGGCGCGGGTCAGGGCGACGTAGAACAGGCGCAGGTCTTCGGCGAGGCGCTCGTTGTCGGCCTGGGCGATCAGCTCGGGCGTTGGGCGCAGGCTGACCTGGGATTTGCCGTGTTCATCGTGGTAGTGCAGCGGCAAGCGGCTGCCGTCCACCGGTTTGGCCGAGCAGATGAACGGCAGGAAAACCAGGTCGTATTCCAGGCCTTTGGATTTGTGGATGGTCACGACCTTGACCAGTTGCTCATCACTTTCCAGGCGCAGGATCTGTTCTTCACCCGCCTGGCCCGAGAGCGCCAGGTGTTCGGCCAGGTGGCGGATCAGCGCTTGTTCGCCGTCCAGTTCCGAGGCCGCTTGTTGCAGCAGTTCGCTGAGGTGCAGCAGGTTGGTCAGCACACGCTCGCCATCACTGCGCGCGATCAGGGTTTGCGGCAGTTTGAAGTCGTGCAGCAGGCGCCGCAGCATCGGCAGCACGCCTTGGGTGCGCCAGATTGCGCGGTAACCACGGAACTGCATGACGCGGCTTTCCCACGCGAGTTCGTCCTGGTTCAGACGCTCCAGTTCCGGTAAAGACAGGTTCAGGGTGACGCAGGCCAAGGCGGCACGCAGAGGGCGCTCCACGTCCGGCTCGGCGCAGGCCTTGAGCCAGGCCAGCAGGTCGTGGGCTTCCTGGGCGGCGAACACCGAGTCCTTGTCGGACAGGTAAACGCTGCGCACACCACGGGCGGCCAATTCGGTGCGTACCGCCTGGGCTTCCTTGCCGTCGCGCACCAGGATGGCAATATCTGACGGCAGCACGCCTTTGAAGCTCGCGTCCGGTTGCAGGAAACCGGCCCTGCCCTGCTGGCCGCCGTTGAGCAATTCAACAATGTGCGTGGCACAGGCCGCCGCCAGCTGCTGACGATACAGCACGTTGGAAATCGGCTGGTCGGTGGGCAAGTGCCAGAGGTTCAATGCCGGCAACGTTTGCCCATCGACCTGCAAGTGTTCCTTGCGGCCTTGGGACAGCACCGAGTGGAACGGTACGGGGTTTTTGCCATCCGGCTCGCGGAACAGGAACGCACCCCGGCCCGTTTCCGCACGCTGGAACACATGGTTCACCGCCTCGACCATCGCATGGCTGGAGCGGAAGTTGGTACCCAAGGTGTGATGGCGGCCGGTGGTGGACTGGCGGGCGCGCAAGTAGGTGTAGATGTCGGCGCCACGGAAGGCGTAGATCGCCTGCTTGGGGTCGCCGATCAGGAACAGGCCGCTGTCGAGGTGGTTTTCTTCAATGCGGTAGATGCTGTCGAAGATGCTGTATTGCACCGGGTCGGTGTCCTGGAACTCGTCGATCAACGCCACCGGGAACTGCTCGCGGATCACGCTCGCCAGACGCTCGCCTCCCTCGGATTGCAGGGCGGCATTGAGGCGGATGAGCATGTCGTCGAAACCCATTTCGGCGCGTCGACGCTTTTCCTCTTCGAAGCGTTTGCCGACCCAACCGGCCGCGTGTTGCAACACGGCGGCGTCGGGCGTCGGCAAGGCATCCAGGGCAGCCTTGAGGCCGGCCATGGCATCGATACCGGGATGCTGCGGCGGCTCGCCCTTCCAGGCTTCGGCCATGCCGTCGGGTGTCAGGCGAGTGAAACCGGTGCCGATATCGAGTTGTTCGAGGGTGTCGTCAGCAGCCCACGCGCTGATCTTCTCGAACCAGGGCTCGAAGTAGCGGGCTTGCATCTTGCGGCCATCGACGGCCTTGGCCGCCACGGCTTGCAGGCAGATATCACGTAGCTCGGCGGCCCACTGCTGCCACGGTGCCTTGAGTTGCATCAGCGCTTCACGGCGTTCTTGGAGGCAGGCGTCGATCAGCTCGGCGGGCTCGCGGGTCTCTCCGACAGGCCGTTCGCTGCCGAACAGCGCACGGACTCGCGGCATCAACGCGGCAGGCCCGCCCCAGTTATTGCGCACCCAATTGAGCGCATCGTCATGCATCGGGTAGCAGAACAGCCGCCAGTAGTCGCGCAGCACCTCGCCGAGCAGATCGCTGTGGTCGGTTTCCAGAGTCTGGGTGAACAAGCTGCCACTGTCGAAGGCGTGCTCGCGCAGCATACGCTGGCACCAACTGTGGATGGTCGAAACGGCGGCTTCGTCCATCCATTGCGCAGCGATGTCCAGCCGGTTGGCGCAGGCCGGCCATTGGTCGGCGGGATATTCGTCACGCAGATCAGCGATAAGGGCGTCGGGCTGTTCAATTTCTGTGCGGAAAAAGCGTGCGGCTTCGGCCAGACGGATACGGATGCGTTCACGCAGCTCTTTGGTGGCGGCGTCGGTAAAGGTCACCACCAGGATTTGAGGCGGTAGCAGTTCGCGGCCAAAGCCAGACCCTTCACTACCGTGACCGAGGACAAGGCGCAGATAAAGGGCGGAGATAGTGAAGGTTTTGCCGGTGCCGGCGCTGGCTTCAATCAGCTGGCTGCCGTTGAGCGGGAAGGCCAGGGCCAAGGGTTTGTGGTTCATGCGCCGGCCTCCTCGCTTGTGAGTGATCGCCAGGGGGCGTTGAGCAGGGGGCGATAAAGGGTTTCGCACCAACCTTCGAATTCTTCGCTGGCAATAAGTGTGGCGTAGTCCGGGAATTGCCGGGTGAGCGCTGGGGTTTCGCGGCGCTCGCCTTCGTTATTGAGCCCGTCACCCTCGTAGGCTTTACCCGCGGCCACTTCGGCCTTGGCCGGGTCAGTTTGGCCGAGCCAGGCAAACGCGGTCTTGACGGCGATGGGCAACGGTTTGCTCATCCCGGTGTGCCAGGCGAGCAGCAAGTTGCAGAGAATTTCCTGGGCATTGGCTTGATCCAGCGGTGGCAGCAGCAGTGTGTCATCACTGGCCACCAAGCCGGTGCTTAACGGCAGACCGCAAGCGCAGGCAACCACGTGATTGACCCAGGGCCGAATCAGGCGATGCCACTTGCGGGTCTTGATCGAGCCGATGCTGTTGGGGATGGTGGTGACGCTGAGCAACCCACCATCACTGCGTCTATGCAGCCCGCTGATCCAGCCTTCCAACTGAATGCCGCGATGCTCAAAACTGATCGGTTCGGCGCCGGAGTGCGGGGTGGGCCAGAGGGCCAATAATTGTTGGTAGCGTCGCAGCAGATCGGGCAATGGCTCGATCAGTTCGTTGCGAAGGCACTCGCCGAAACCCACCATCGGCAACAGGCCACTGCTTTGCAGGCGCAAAGCCTGGACGTTCAACGCCTGGTCGAAGTGATCGGGTTCGGTGAGTGCTGCACTGAGCAGACTATCGCTCAGGCTGTAGCGTTGCAGTGCGTCGAGCACGAAGGGCTCTTCGTCGGCCAGCGGTACTTCGGCGGCCTCGAAGAATACTTTCAAGCGTTGGCTGAAGAAGTGTTTGACGGGGTTGCGCAGGAAGTCTTGTAGCTGGCCGAGGGTCAGGGGCTCGTCCTGTTGATGGGGCGCCAGGTCGTGTTCTGTCGGGGTGGTATCGGATGCTTCGTGGAGCAACTGCCATTCGCGCGCATAGCTGAACAGCGAATCGCCCTCATGGAAGTAGCGAGCGCTGAACGGTTGCAGCGGATGCTCCTGGGTCATGGCTTCGATCAGCGGCTCGTCACTGTCAGCGCAGTGCCAGCCACTGGCCAGATGGTCACGCAGTTGGCCGATTAACACCGAGGCCGGGCGATCGCTGTTGTCGCGGATGCTGCGGCCGACCCAACTGATATAGAGCTGGTCGCGGGCTGAAAGCAGCGCCTCGAGCAGCAAGTAGCGGTCGTCTTCGCGGCGTGAACGGTCGCCGGGGCGGTAGTCACTGCCCATCAGGTCGAAGTCCAACGGGGGCTGCGCGCGCGGGTAGTCACCATCGTTCATACCGAGCAGGCACACCAGCTTGAAAGGGATCGCACGCATAGGCATCAGGGTGCAGAAATTGACAGCCCCGGCGAGGAAGCGTTGGGACAGGCGCCCTTGGTCCAAACCCGCTAGCCAGGCTTCACGGACTACGGTGAGGGGTAAGTCGTCGTTAAGGCCGACGGACTCGCAGGTTTCCAGCCAGGTTTCTCTGAGTTGTTCTAGTTGGCCCAGCAGGTATTCGTCGTGTTCGCTACTCGGCAAGAAAAACAATTGCGTCAAGCGTTGCAGGCGTTCGCCCCACTCCTTCGCGGGAGCGGGTTGAGACAGGGCTTGGTGCGCATCGTTGAGTGCGTCGAGCACGGCGACCAGGGGGCCGATCAGGACAGCGTCGAGTCCACCGATTTCGTCATAGGGCTCGATACCGTCACACGCTGCACCTGTACCTACGGCGTAACCGAGCAACATGCGGCGCAGGCCGAAACGCCAACTGTTTTGTTCCAGCCCGGTTGGCAGGCCGAGGTCTGCACGTTGTTCGGCGTTGAGCCCCCAGCGGATGCCGGCGCCTTCTATCCAGCGGTGCAACGTGGGCAGGTCGCGCTCCTTGATGGCAAAGCGTTCGCGCAAGGCTGGAACATCAAGCAGATCTAGAATTTCGCTGACGGGAAAGCGGCTGTCGGGGAGTTTCAGCAGGTGTTCGACAGCGATCAGCAGAGGGTCGCGGCCGCGTTGGCCTTGGTCGGTCAGGGTGAAGGGGATGAAGCGTGGGTCATTGCGCTCGAGCTGCCCGAACACGGCGCGGATGTGCGGCGCATAGCTGTCGACGTCAGGGACCATGACAATAATATCCCGGGGGCGCAGCGTGGGGTCGGCGCTGAAGCGTTGGAGCAGTTGGTCGTGGAGGATTTCCACTTCGCGTTGGGCGCTGTGGGCGATGTGGAAGCGGATTGAGGTATCACGCTCCAGATCCACAGCGGGCCATAGTTCGCGGGTTTCATTGAGTGGGCGCAGTTCGAGGATATCGTCCTGGAGTTGATTGAGCAGTGTTGCCGGCTCGCTGTCGCTGAACAGGTCGATGCGGCCGTCGCGGAAAGCGGCGCGGTAGCTGTTGGGGTCGTCGTAGCTGTCCAGCAAGCTGATGTAGTCACGACCTTGCTTGCCCCAGGCCGCCAGTAACGGGTGGGCGTGCTGGTACAGGGTTTGTGGGTCGATGGTGACCGGCATGCCCGCTTTACGCGCCTGACGCTTGTATTCGTTACGCAGCAGGTCTTTGTCGGCGACGATGTCGGACCAATGGTGGCGGCAAGGGTTGTGCACACAGAGCAGGACTTGGCTGAAGCGCGCGAGGCCGGCGAGGGCCTCCAGCGCCTGGGCGGGCAACGAGGAGATGCCAAAAACGATGACGCGGGATGGCAGGCCCTCGGGCGCTTTTTCCAGTGTATTGATGCGCTCGATAAAACGTTGGTGAACGCCGGCGCGGCTTTCGGCCATGCCTTCTTCACCAACATCCAACAGCAGCGCGCGCCATAGTTCGGCTTGCCAGCAGTTGGCTGGGTTAAGGGGTTTGGATTCACCTCGACCGTTACGCAATTGGTGGCGGCCGGCGGCCCAATCTTCCAGCCAGTCGGCACGGTAGACCTGGTATTGGTCGAACAGGTCAGCCAGGCGCTCGGCGAGTTGGTAGCGTTTACGCAAGTCGGTGTCGTGGGTGAGAAAGCGCTGCAGCGGTTCGAAGTGCGGCTGATCGATAAGCTCCGGAAGCAGGCGCATCAGGCGCCAGGTCAGTGGGGCTTTATCGAGCAGGGATTTGGGCGGGATTTCGTCACGGCCCAGAACCATACGGTAGAGCTGCCACATGAAACTGCCAGGGAGCTGCACATCGATTGCCGCCGCGATGCCGCAACCGCCCATGTCGTCGTCTTCCGGGTCTTCGGCCAGAGCCAACTTGAGCCACTGGGCGATACCGTTGCTTTGTACCAGGGCGATTTCGTTTTCCAAGGGAGCCAAGGGGTACCGGCGCATCCAACTGACCACCAGGCTGCGAAGTTCGTCCAGGCGGTTGCCGTGAACCACCATGAATCCAGCACTGAGGGACGTCGCATCCGGCATAACGGCTTCCTTGGGAAAGGCAAAATCGAGGGTGCGACTTTAGCACTGTGGGCAGTTGTTGGCCGAATTGGGATGTTAGCTGTCTTTCCGACCGCCCAAAACAAAACCCCTGACTGCGTTAGCAATCAGGGGTTCTGGAATTTAATCTTGACGATGACCT
>NZ_JBYSZX010000020.1:0-103404 GCF_058787615.1 Pseudomonas sp. FW305-3-2-15-C-LB1
CGCATATCCAAACACCTCAGATTTGGGCGCCATCATAGCGCCCGATTGAAGTGTCCAAAATCATTAGGCCAGTTCAGTTTGCCCCCCTCCCACATTCGGATCATAGACAATTCGAGGTCAGCGCAAGGCCCGGCGCAGTACTTTGCCGACGGTGGTCTTGGGCAGTTCAGTGCTACGGAACTCCACGAACTTGGGCACCTTGTACCCTGTCAGGTACTCCCGGCAATGCGCCAGAATCTGCTCCTGCGTGAGGTTCGGGTCCTTGCGCACCACGATGATTTTCACCCTCTCCCCCGTCACGCCATCTTCCACCCCAATCGCCGCCACTTCGCCCACGCCTGGATGCAGCGCCACCACATCCTCGATTTCATTGGGGTACACGTTGAAGCCCGAGACCAGGATCATGTCCTTCTTGCGGTCCACCAGGCGGATATAGCCGCGCTCGTCCATTACGCCGATATCGCCGGTCGACAGCCAGCCGTCGGCGTCCAGCACCTCGGCGGTCGCCTCAGGGCGTTTCCAATAGCCCTGCATCACCTGCGGCCCGCGCACTTGCAGTTCGCCCTGCTCGCCGATGTCGGCCAGTTCGCCGTCTTCGCGCATGAAGCGCACCCAGGTCGACGGCAAGGGCACGCCGATGCTGCCGGTGAACTCCATCTCACGCATGCGCGCAATGTTGATCGGGCTGATGCTCACCACCGGCGAACACTCGGTCAGGCCGTAGCCTTCGATGATCGGCAGCCCGGTGACTTCTTTCCAGCGCTTGGCCACCGCCGTGTGGGTGGCCATGCCGCCGGCGATCACCATGCGCAGGTCGGAAAAGTCCCGCGCACAGAACTCCTTGTTCTCCAACAAGCCGTTGAACAATGTGTTGACCCCGGCAATGCCGTTGAAACGCTCCTTGCGCAGGATCATCTGCACCCGTTTCACGTCCCGTGGGTTGGCGATCAGGATGTTGCGCCCGCCCAGGCACATGAACATCAGGCAATTCACCGTCAGGGAAAAGATGTGGTACAGCGGCAACAAGGTGACGTTGGTTTCCTGCTTGTCCTGGTCCAGTTGGTCCCCCACCCACGCCTTGGCCTGCAGCAGGTTGGCGATGATATTGCGGTGGCTGAGCATCACGCCCTTGGCGTCGCCGGTGGTGCCGCCGGTGTATTGCAGAAACGCCAGGTCGTCCAGATGCATCCCCACTGGAAAATGGTTGAGTGCCCGCCCCTGTTTCAGCACTTGGTTGAAGCGCACCGAACCGCGCAGGTTGAACGCCGGCACCTGTTTTTGCACACGGCGCAGGATGAAATTCATCGCTGCGCCCTTGAAGGTGCCGAGCAGGTCACCGATGGCCGCGATCACCACGCGCTTGACGCTGCTGCCGGTGATGACTTTTTCCAGGGTGTGGGCGAAGTTCTCGAAGATCACCACGGTTTCTGCGCCGCTGTCCTTGAGCAGATGCTTGAGCTCATGGGCGGTGTACAACGGGTTGACATTGACCACTACCGCACCGGCCAGGATCGTGCCCAACAGGCAGATCGGGTACTGCAAGCAGTTGGGCATCATCAGCGCCACGCGGTCGCCCTGTTTGACCCCCTGCCCCTGCAGCCAGGCCGCAAAAGCGTAGCCTTGCACCTGCCAGTCGGCATAGGTCATTTCGGTGCCGATGCTGACGTACGCGACCCGCTCGCGAAACTTATCCAGATGCTCCAGGAACACCTCGCGCAACGACGGATAGTCCTCGATACCGGCATCGATATCCGCCGGGACGCCAGGCAGGTAAGCGTTCAACCAGACCCGTTCGGTGTGTTCCAGGCTTACAGCGTTCATGGCAGTCTCCTTGTTGTTGTTTTTGATAGAGCTACTTTTCGACGATGGCGGTAATGCCCAGCCCGCCCGCCGCGCAGATGGAAATCAGGCCGCGCCCACCCCCGTTCTCGTGAATGAGCTTGGCCAGCGCCGCCAGTTGGCGGCCACCGGTGGCCGCAAACGGGTGGCCGCAACCGAGTGAGCCACCGTTGACGTTCATTTTTGCGCGGTCAATGGCCCCCAGCGGTGCCTCCAGGCCTAGGCGCTCGCGGCAATAATCGGCGTCTTCCCAGGCCTTGAGCGTGCACAGCACCTGAGCGGCAAAGGCTTCGTGGATCTCGAAGAAATCAAAGTCGTTGAAGCTCAAACCTTCACGCTGGAGCATGCGCGGCACTGCGTAGGCCGGGGCCATCAACAGGCCTTCGGTGCCGTCGACGAAGTTCACCGCGGCGGTTTCGCCGGTACGCAGGTAGGCCAGCACCGGCCAGCCGTGTTCGGCGGCCCACGCCTCGCTGGCCAATAACACCACCGAAGCGCCATCGGTCAGCGGCGTGGAATTGCCCGCCGTGAGCGTGCCGTCCTGGCGGTCGTAGGCCGGGGCCAGGCCGGCGAGTTTCTCCAGGCTGGCGTCGGCGCGCAGGTTGTTGTCCTTTGCCAGCCCGCGATGGGGGCTGATCAGATCGTCGAAGAAGCCGCGCTTGTAGGCCGCTTCCAGGCGCTGATGGCTGGTGAGGGTCAACTCATCCTGGGCCAGTCGCTTGATCTGCCAGCGCTTGGCCATTGCTTCGCAGTGCTCGCCCATGGACAAGCCAGTGCGTGGCTCGCCATTGCGCGGCAGCAATGGTTTGAAGAACATCGACGGCCGAACCTTGAGCAACGTCTTCAACTTGGCGCCCATGCCCTTGGCGCGGTTGGCAGCGAGCAAGGTGTGGCGCAGGGATTCGTTGATGCCGATCGGTGCGTCGGAGGTGGTATCGGAACCGCCAGCAACGCCCACCTCGATCTGGCCCAGGGCGATCTTGTTCGCCACCAGCAAGGCCGCTTCCAGGCCGGTGCCGCAGGCTTGCTGCACGTCGTAGGCCGGCGTGTCCGGGGACAAGGTGGTAGAGAGCAACGACTCACGTGCCAGGTTGAAATCCCGTGAGTGCTTGATCACCGCCCCGGCGGCAAACTCACCGAGGCGCTGGCCGTGCAGGTTGTAACGGTCGACCAGGCCCTGCAAGGCGGCCACCATCAGGTCCTGGTTGCTGTCGTGGGCGTACACCGTGTTGGAGCGGGCAAACGGGATGCGGTTGCCGCCGATAATCGCCACGCGGCGAGCCGGCGGCGGGTTGAAGCTGTAGTCACTCATCGAACGCTCTCATTCCAAATGAATAGGCCACGCATATGGGGCTTGTCGCCAGCGAAGTTGCGCACTTCGAATTCACGGCGCGGGCCGGTCACGGGGCGATTCCACAGCGCTACCTGGCCGGGCAGGAAGACCGGCAGCTTGAAGTCGCAATGAGCCTCGGCCTGGTCCAGCCCGCCGGGCGGTTGCTGGGCGGCGAGCGCCCGGCCCAGGGTCCACATGCCATGGGCGATGGCGCGGCGGAAACCGAAGAGTTTCGCGCCGATCAGCGAGGTGTGAATCGGGTTGAAATCCCCCGACACCCTGGCAAAACGCCGGCCCAGGTCGGCGGGCAACACCCAGCGTTGGGTGCGCAACAGACCCTCCTCCTGCAACGGCAACACGTCGTCCCACGGCTGGCCGACCGGGTCCTTGACGTCCCGGCGCAGGTACAGGCTGTCGCTCTCCCAGACCAGGGTGTCGGCGCCGTAGGCACGGGTGGCGATGCTCAGCGCCTGGCCTTTGGGATGGGCGACCCAGCGCTCGGCGTACACCTCCAGGCGCAACGCCTGGCCCGGGTGCAGGCGCTGGTGCTGGCGAATGCGATTGGCCAGGTGCACCATGCCACTGGCCGGGTACGGGAAGCTTGGGCGCGTGAGCAGCATCAGGTGCAGCGGGAACGCCAGCACATGGGGATAGGACAACGGCACACCCTGCTCGCGACGAAAACCGCAGGCGCGGCCATAGGCCTCAATGCCGGCGCCGGACAACTCTGCGGCCACGCGCACCAGGCGCTCCCTGGGCAGCACCGGCGCGCCGTCGAGTTTGGGTTTGCGCAAGGCGCGCACGCCATCCAGCAGCAAGCGGGTGCGCGATGGCGGCGGGTCGATAATCTGCGTCACATAATCCATGGCTCAGGCCCCCAGCAGGCTTTGCCCGCACACGCGTACAACCTGGCCATTGACCCCGCCGGAAGCCGGGTGTGCCAGCCAGGCGATGGTCTCGGCCACATCAATCGGCTGACCGCCCTGGGACATCGAGTTCATGCGCCGCCCCGCTTCACGGATCATCAGCGGGATTTTTGCGGTCATCTGGGTCTCGATGAACCCGGGCGCCACCGCATTCACCGTGACCTGCTGCGCCGCTGCATGGGGTGCCAGGCCTTGCACCAGGCCAATCACACCGGCCTTGGAGGTGGCGTAATTGCTCTGGCCGAGGTTGCCGGCGATGCCGGAGATCGACGACACGCACACGATGCGCCCGCCGGGATTGAGCCCCTGGTTGTCCAGCAACGCCTGGCTCAGTTGCAACGGTGCGTCGAGGTTGACGGCCAATACGCTGCGCCACGCCGCCTCGGGCATTTTGGCGATGGTTTTATCACGGGTGATCCCGGCGTTGTGCACCACCACATCAAACCCGCCGTATTGGCTGGTGTGGGCCTGCAACAAGCCGGCAGCATCCGGGGCAGTGATGTCCAGCGGCAACGCGGAGCCGCCAACGCTGGTGGCGGCTTGCTGCAATGCGTCTTGCGCCTGGGGCACGTCCACGCACACCACATGCGCGCCCTCCCGGGCTAACACCTGGGCAATCGCCAGGCCGATGCCACGCGAAGCGCCGGTGACCAGGGCGCGGCGGCCGGCGAAGGGTTTGTCCCAGTTGACCGTGACCTGGCCATCTACCGGTTGTTCCAGGCGCACCACTTGCCCGGACACATAGGCCGAGCGGCGCGACAGGAAGAAACGCAGGCTGCTGTCCAGCGCGCCTGCGGCACCAGGCGCCACGTAGATCAACTGCACGGTGATCGCCCGGCGCAGCTCCTTGGCCAGCGAACGCACCAGTCCCTCGAGGGCGCGTTGGGCGATGGCCTGGGGCAAGTCCTGGCAATGTTCCGGCGCAGTGCCGAGCACCACCACACGGCCATGGTGGCCGATGCGTTTGGCGTTGGCGTGGAAGAATTCATACAGCTCGTCCAGCTGCTGCAGACTGGCCACGGCGCTGGCGTCAAACACTGCGCCCTGCACCTTGACCGTGGACGGTGCCTTGGGCGTGGCCGGGGTGGCGGTGACCGTGTCGGTGGCCGCGAACACACGCTGCACTTCAGCGGCCAGGCGCCCTGCCCCAGCGACGATCACCGGGTTGACCAGGCCGTGCTGGCCGCTGCGATGGCGTTGCAGCGGCAGCGGTTGCGGTAAACCCACGGCCTGGGCCAGGCGACGGCCCCAGGGGGAATTGACGAACGAGAGGTAGCTGTCACTCATAGATAGATTCACTCACCACACATACATGCCGTGTAAACCCGGTCTGTGTGGGAGGGGATTGCCCTCCTCCCACACAGATTGGTTTTTTTCCTAATTGACCGAGGCGTTTTCGCTTTGGCTGGCGCGACGTTTCGTCGTCGGCTCCAGCGCTTGCTTGCGCTGTTGCAACGCCTCCAGCAAGCCGAAGTCCTGCGGGAAGTCGTCCACCTGAATGCCGTGGTCGGCGTATTCCACATAACGCCCGAGCAAGGTGTCTTCATCGTCGCTGATCAGGTCCAGTGCCCGCGCCTTGACGCGCCAGGTCGTGAACGCCGTGGCGGAGATCGGCATCGGCTCGATCAGGCCCTGCTTGACGGCGGATTTGAGCCGGGCCTCGATCAGCTCCACTTGCGGCAACAGGCGAAAGCCCAATTCGCCATAGGCCAGCTTGTCGATTTCCGGACGCGGAATGTAGGAATTGGCCAGCAGGCGATCGCGGGTTTCCCCCGGCGTCTGCACCACATCGGCCACCTGGGCCAGCAGGCGGTCCGACGGTTTGCGCAGCGGGATGCCGAAGGGAAACGTCAAGGCCTTCAGCACGGAGGCGGCGGCTTTCGACGGGTAATTGTCGAGCACTTCGGCCAGTGCTTCATGGGCGCGCAGCAAGGCGTCCTGGGCCGCCCAGTGCACCAGCGGCAAATCCGCCTGGGGCCGGCCGTCATCCTCGAAGCGCTTGAGCACGCAGGACAGGATGTACAGCTGCGACAGAATATCCCCCAGGCGCCCGGTGATACTTTCCTTGCGCTTGAGGGCTCCGCCCAGCACGCCCATGGAAATGTCCGAGACCAATGCCAGCACCACCGACAGGCGATTGGCCTGGCGGTAGTAGGACGCCAGCGCGGGGTCGGTCTTGGCGGGAGCAGAAATCAGCCGGCCGCCTGTAAGGGAATGCACCACCGCACGCACGGTGTTGGCCAGCACAAAACTCACATGGCCGAACATGGCATTGTCGAATGCTTCCAGCGCCTTGCGCCGATCAGGGTTGCGCGCCGCTTCCATCTCGCGGAACACATAGGGATGGCAACGGATCAGGCCCTGGCCAAAGATGATCAGGCAGCGCGTCATGATGTTCGCGCCTTCCACCGTAATGGCGATGGGGCTTTGCTGATAGGCGCGGGCCAGGAAGTTATTCGGGCCCATGCAGATGCCTTTGCCGGCGACGATGTCCATGCCGTCATTGACGATGATCCGCGCCCGTTCGGTAACGTGGTACTTGGCAATGGCCGAGATCACCGAAGGTTTTTCACCGGCATCCAGGGATGCTACCGACACCTTACGCACCGCATCACAGGCATACAGGTGCCCGGCCATGCGCGCCAAGGGCGCCTGTACCCCCTCGAACTTGCCGATGGGCAGGCCGAACTGTTTACGCATCGCCGCATACGCGGTTGTGCCGCGTACCGCGACCTTGCCCAGGCCGACGTTGGCCGATGGCAGGGAAATCGCGCGCCCGGCGGCCAGGCATTCCATCAGCATGCGCCAGCCGTTGCCGACTTGTTCGCGCCCGCCGATCACCCATTCCAGCGGGATGAACACATCCTTGCCGGTGGTAGGACCGTTCTGGAACACGGCGTTGAGTGGCCAATGGCGGCGACCGCTGTTGACGCCTGGGTGAGACGTAGGAATCAACGCGCAGGTGATGCCCAGCGAACCCGGCGCCCCCAGCAGCCCGTCCGGGTCTTCTGCGCGAAACGCCAGGCCGAGTACCGTGGCGATCGGACCAAGGGTGATATAGCGCTTGTCCCAGGTCACCCGGAAGCCCAGCACTTCCTCGCCTTCATGCATCCCTTTGCAGACGATGCCCAGATCGGGAATCGCCCCGGCATCGGAGCCGGCATACGGGCTGGTCAGGGCAAAGCACGGGATGTCTTCACCCCGTGCCAGACGCGGCAGGTAGTAATTGCGCTGGGCGTCGGTGCCGTAGTGCAGCAGCAGTTCGGCCGGGCCGAGGGAATTGGGCACCATCACCGAAATCGCCGCCGCCGAGCAGCGCGTCGACAGCTTCATCACCACCTGCGAGTGCGCATAGTGGGAAAAGCCTTTGCCGCCGTACTGCTTGGGAATGATCATGCCGAGGAACCCGGCGTCCTTGGTGTATTGCCAGCCCTCGGGGGACATGTCCTGCCAGACCTGGGTGGTTTCCCAATCGTTGGCGATGTCGCACAGGGTTTCCACTTCATTGTCGAGGAAGGCCTGCTCTTCGGCGCTCAGGCTGGCGGGCGCGGCTTGCAACAGGCGCTGCCAGTGAGGCTTGCCGCTGAACAGCTCGGCGTCCCACCACACGGTGCCAGACTCGATGGCCGCGCGCTCGGTGTCGGACATGGCGGGCATGATTGTACGAAACAGCGCCAGAGCCTTGCTGGTGAGCAAGGTGCGGCGCAGGGGTTTGATGGTCATCAGCACTGCAGGCAGAAGCACCAGGAGCGCCGCGACGGTCATGCCGAAACCGGCGACCACGTTGAACAGATAACCGACTGCCAGCCAGATCAGGCCAGCGCCCAGCCAGTGAATGGCAGCGGCTTGTCGATACGCCAGGGCAATCGCAGCTGCGACACCCACCAATAACCAGATAACCATGGGGATACCTCTACTCGATCAGGGCGTGGCAAACACTATGCAGCTCGAAATGAGCGGCGGCGTAAAGCCACACTACAAACTCGGAAAAGCAAATTCAAATTTTATTTTGAAATTTTTATTTAATTCATTGGCGAAAAAATAGCGGCTGAACCCGTCAGCCTGCTCAAGTGATAGTGAAGAGCTCATCACCCCTGAATAGGAGGACGCTCACAGATAAGGGCAGCAAGATGCGCTTGATGCCCTTCTCCATCATCCTCTTAACGTCAGAACGCGTAGGTTGCCGAGAGACTGACCACATCGCCCGACGATTCTGCTTTACCGTCAAGGCTGGCGCCCCCCAGGCGATCGACGTTCTTGGTCTTCAGCTTGACCTCCTGTACGAACTGGTGGGAGTAGGCCACGTCAAAACTCAAGCCCTTGATCGCTTTCACATCGTACCCGGCTCCGAGTGAGAGGAAGGTGCGGTCGCCGTCCGGAATCCGTGGATCACGGGTCGAATTACGCGTTGGCGTCTGGTCAATAGCGACACCGGCACGCAGGGTCAACTCATCGGTAGCGCGGAAGTCGCCACCGACCGAATACATCCACGTATCTTTGTAGTTGTAAGGAATAGAGACGATATTGATATCGCCAGACTTCAGCGTGAGATCCTTGAACGATGACCATTGCGTCCACACCACACTCGCGCCCAAGGTGAAGCGGTCGTTGAATTGGTGCACCCAGTCAAAGCCAGCCGTGGCCGGAATATCGAGCTGGGTGCTGGCATGGGCACCATCGGGGAACAGTTTTAGGCCTGGGTAAGCCACTTCAACCAATGTTCCGTTGCCACCTATCGGGCTGGGTTGGGTCATCAAGGCATAGTTATACGCGTCCGCCCGAATATTGTACTTGCCCGTCATCTTGTTCTTGATCTTGGCATGATAGTTAAGGCCCAAGGTGTCTTGATCAGTTGGTTTCCAGGTCACACCGGTAAACCAGCCTGTCGAAATATTGTCGACCTTGACCCGCATCAGCGCGCCCCCCACGCCTGAGGGAAATTGGACACCACTCAGCTCAGGGCTGTTGGAAAGGGAAGCCGCGGAAAACAAATCGATGTTCTGGCTCACAAAACCTTTGCTGTGCTGAACAATCAAACCGCCACCAATGGAAAACTGATCATTGACCTTGAATGAAAGAGAGCCTGTCAACCCAACGGTTTCGATCTTTGTATCTACGGCAAAATCACGGAATTTGGAGTCCTCATTCCATGTCGAACGCATGCCTTGGGGCACCACCTGGCTCAAACCGAAAGCGAAGCGGTCGCCAAGTGGCATTACCATGAACCCTGTCGGCAACCACGCCGTAAACCCGCCTTGTCCCCCATCGTTGTTGTTCACCGCAGCCGCCGATATATCGGGAAAACCGTTGTCCCCAATTGGAATATTGGCAATAGGGTCGCCTTTGTAATCATTGGCGCTCCCCTTGTATTTGATCTTGATGCGCGCGTAATCGACCGTAAACTGCGCAACGTTATGTTCTACGAAAGCCATGGCTGCCGGGTTGTTGTACGCAGAACTCGGATCGTTCTTGAACAACGAACCGCCAGCAAATGCCCGACCCCAACCAGGTGCCCCATAAGTAGGCGTAGAGAAACCGCCGGCGTGTACAGGCGCGGCAGCCATCACCCCTCCCATTAATGCCAAGCCCAGCAGAACCTGTACCTGTTGTTTTTTATTATTCATACGGCACTCCTTATTGTTATCTCACTGAGTCGGCCCCAGCCGACTCGTGTTGCTACTTGGTTTTCCTGATTTGCTGTGCATCCCGCTCAGGGAAGCACGGTAATACCTGGGGCCACGGCGCCTAGGCTGACAATGGTGCAGCCACCTGTAAGTGGCTGGTTGCTCGCGCCCACACTCAAGCCGCCAGGTGTATTAGCCAGCGAGACAGAGACGGTGGATGGAGCACAATGAGTCGCAGGCCACGCGGGAGAGGTCGTCGCGTAGGTCAAGGCCATGCCGGTGATTTGACCAGTGGCGATGCTGGTAGGCGTCAACCGCCAGGGTAAATCAGTGGGCTGATACAGGGCACAGATCGCCCCTCCGGAAAGTGACACGGTGTTGATTTTCAGCCCTGCACCCTCTGGCTCCACCACGCCTGTAAATGCGAAGCTGCAGTTGACCGCAGCTCCAAATGTCGACGCGGATTTAATGGTTATAGTCCCGCCCGAACTGGTCGTTAAAATCGCGCCGGGTGGACTGAAAGACGCCGCATTGGCAACCGCTCCCAGGCCAAGACACAACACTATCGAGCCTGCCTTTACGAGTGCTATCAAACTCTTCATTACCTTTTCTTCCCTGTGTGACGGTTGATATGAGCGT
Source organism: Pseudomonas sp. FW305-3-2-15-C-LB1 (assembly GCF_058787615.1). Classification (NCBI taxonomy): domain Bacteria; kingdom Pseudomonadati; phylum Pseudomonadota; class Gammaproteobacteria; order Pseudomonadales; family Pseudomonadaceae; genus Pseudomonas; species Pseudomonas sp. FW305-3-2-15-C-LB1. The sequence goes on from NZ_JBYSZX010000020.1 coordinate 10,362, forward strand.
GAACTGTTATTCAAGGAATAAAAATAGCGTTGGACACTTCGACACTCATCTATACCACCGTACCGCCGCCAGCCGGCATTTGATGGGTTGCTGAAACATCAAGACCATCGGGGCCATTGCCAATACTCACGTTAATAGGCGGCCATCGGCACTGCCACAGAACTAAATCAAGCAAACAAACACGTGCGATCACAGTCGTCTTTTGCACTTGACGTATTCCTCTCTGAACTAATGACAGCGTTCACTCGGTATAAATGGACACTCCACGTTCAAGGGAACACCTGGCGCCCCTCAACAAGCGCCTCAACAGAGACGCTTGTCTTCTTAAGGGGTGATCAGCCCTTTGTTCTCAAACAACCATCAAGGAACAATGGTCAACGTCGGCGATGGGGTGACGCTCAGGCTCACCACGGTGCAACTGCCACTCAGGGTCTGGTTGGCAGCGGTCAGCACACCACCGCTGTAGCCCACGGTAATAGTTGAAGGGCCGCAATTGGAGGCTGGGTACAGAATCGAGCTGGCGATGGTATAGCCGACGTTTGTCACCGAACCGGCGGCAGGGCCCGTGGCAGTCAGGGTCCAAGGCAAACCGGTGATCTTCGGCAGCGCGCACAGGCCGCCACCGGTGACCGCGACGCCAGTGATCTTGGCCACGCCTGTCGCATCGACATTCCCGGTAAACGTGGCACCACAGTTAACGGTGGCCTGGAAGGACGAAGGCGACTTCACCGAGATGGTGCCTGGCGCGGTGAAGCTCGTGTTTACAGGACTGATGCTGTACGCGTTCGCCATCGAAGCAGCACCCATGCAAACAGCCAAAGCAGACAACGATACGAGGGTTTTCAAGCTTTTCATTGTTTTTCCTCACATGTTATGGCGAAGTCATTTCGCCGGGGGTAATGGCCATGAACGAGAGGTCACGGTGAATCTGCAGAACTTCCCTTTCCAGCCAAATTTCAATTCAATTACCGCTGTAACATCCGACGGTTATTCAACAACTTTGAAGTTCGGCGGCATCTTGATCGACACCGTCTTGATCTTGCAGTCTTCGCCAATGGGTACATTGGCGGCTTCCAACTTGCCGGTGGCGTTATCCCAAGTGCCATCAGCCGTCGAAGGTCCGCACTTTCCGCCCAGACCGAATGCATGCACGTCGACGCTGATCTTCGACATGGAACCACTCTTGGTGTCTTTGGCGACTAACACCCACGGCAAGTTGATGGCTTCCACGCGGCTGCACTTGAGGCCGCCGTCGAATTCCACTTTGTCGACATTCACCGAAAAACCATCGGCCGCGACCTTGCCGGCCACCTTGATGGTGCAGTCGGCGCTGATCAGCGCACCCTTGGAGAAGCTGATGGGGCCTTGGGCGGTAAAGGCGCTGCCCGCCGGCTCGATGCGCGCAGCCTGGGCCTGGTGATAGGCAATCAGGCCCAGCGCGGCCAATACGATGTGAGTGGTGAACTTGGCAGGTGATTGCATGGTGTACGTCCTTCCCTTTAATTATTTTTGTTCGGGTCAAACCACTGTATTGCAACTCGTTTTGTAAACCTTGGGCAAAAGCAGCCTGCGCGGCACGCAGGCCCCGAGTACGCCAACAACCGGTTACTTGAACTTAGAACGGCTTGGCGCTGTTACTGTACTTCTCCAGGTACTTCAACCGCTGTGAGGGCTGAAGGTTGGTCAGGGTGATATCCCCGGCGTAATGATTGAGTACGCGATGATCCATGCGCCGCCGCCACAAGTACGGTACATAGGCCCAGACAATCATGCTCGCGTAGCCATAAGGGAGTTGAGGTGACTCATCAAAGTGGCGCAACGACTGATAACTACGGGTCGGGTTGGCATGGTGATCAGAGTGCCGTTGAAGTTGGAACAGAAAGATATTGGTGACAATACGGTTACTGTTCCATGAATGCCGTGGCGAGCAACGTTCATAACGACCATTGGGCAACTTCTGGCGCTTGAGGCCGTAGTGCTCCACATAATTCACTACTTCCAGCAGCGAGAAGCCGTAGATACCCTGGATGATCAGGAACGGAATCACCGCCGCGCCCAACCAGGCGATCATCGCGCCCCATAAGACCACGCTGTACATCCAGGCGCTGAGTACGCCGTTCTGCCAGTGCCAGGCCGGCAGACCAAGCTTGCGCAGGCGTTCGCGCTCCAGGTTCCACGCCGAGCGGGCGCTGAACCACACCGAGCGTGGCAGGAAGGCCCAGAAGCTCTCGCCCAACCGCGAGCTGGCCGGATCTTCCGGCGTCGCGACACGCACGTGATGGCCACGGTTGTGCTCGGTGTAGAAGTGCCCGTAGAAGGTCGGTGCCAGGGTGACCTTGGCCAGGAACACTTCCAGTGGGTTGGGCTTGTGCCCCAATTCATGGGCCGTGTTGATCGCGATGCCAGTGGCGGCGCCGGTCGACATGGCCATGCCCAGGTAGGTGAACCAGCCCGGTTCGCCATGCAGTTGAGTACGTGCGGTGATGTAACTGGCGGCGTGGGACAGCCAGCTGGACGGCTCCAGGTTCGCGGCAGCCTGCAACAGGCCACCCTGGATGATCCAGTCGATTCCGCCCGCGGCGAGCCAGCCGGTGATCACCACCGAGGAGATGACAAACACCACGCCGGTGTAGACGATCCATCGATAGTAGCTTTGTGATTCGAGGTGGCCGACAGCGGATTCGGGCGGGTTGCTCACGTCTTCACCGAGCAAGCCATCGATCAATGGGATCAGGCCGAAGATGACCAGTACACCGACCCACCAGAGTTGCTGGGTACCGGTGCTGATGGCCAGTGTGCCGGAGAGCAACGGAGTGGCCAGGGGCAGGATGCCCAGCCACCACAGGTGACGCTTGCCGTCGGTCCAGATGCTTGGGGCTGCCAGGGCCTGATTCATGGCAGCCTCCGTGTCATGGGGGCAGGAAACAGGTTCAGGGAGCGCTGAGTGCTCCAGGAAATCAACCATGCGATAAAAGACGTTTTTTTCATTTTTATTCGCTCTTAGGCATTTCAAAAATCATTTCAAAATAAACATTGAAATATTTTTTTAAAGAAATAGCGCGGAATCGTTAGGTCGTCAACTACTTTTTCGAAGCCTTTTTTACGTGACCGGGCAGTCTCTTTTTCAGCTGTTTGGTCAGGTCTCTAGGGCAAGCATTTCGGACGGTCCAACCCGCAACGAGGGCCACGATTATTTGTTCGCCAAGGCAAACGGCGGGTGCAGGATCGCGGCGGTTTGTGCTGGCCGCGCACGCTTGGCCAGCTGCTGCACCGCTTCCGCCACCCGTTCGGTGGCGGTGATCGGCAGCATATGCCCGCGCCCCTCCACCACTTGCAGCTTCAGGCCGGGCACCTTGTCGGCCAGGGCCTGGCCGTGTTTGCGAAAGTCCAGCACCTTGTCCCGTGCGCCGTAGATCAGGCTGATGGGCAGCGTCAGCTGCGGGTAGCGCTTGACCATGTCCGGCAGGTGGTCGTTGACCAGGGCGATCTCGCTGGAGGCCGCATAGAAGTTGTCAGGACGCATGCCCAACAGGCCGCCGCCACGGGTGGCGAAGTCCTGCGGGGCACTGTCCGGTGCGAACACGCCCTTGACCACCGAGCGTCTTGTCAACAGGCCCATGGGAACCGTCAGGGTGCGCGACACCCAGCGCCTGAGCCAGGCAGGCCGCACGGCCAGTGACCAGAACACCAGTGGCAAGGTCGGTTGCGGGTGCGTCAGGGGCGCCACCAGTATCAGCCCCGACACCGCATGGGGATGGTCGAGGGCCAGCGCCAGGGAAATCGCCCCACCGAGGGAATGCCCCAGCACCAGCGGTTTATCCAGGCCCAACGTATTGATAAAAGCCGCCACCTGACGCGCCTGGGCCGGCAAGTCTGCGGCAGTGCCTTTATGGCGCGTGGAATAGCCCGACCCCGGTCGGTCGAGGCTGATCACGCGAAAGTGCTCGCGCAACTGACCGGACAAGGCATAGGTCAGGTTGCGACTGCTGCCCATCAGGCCGTGAATCATCACCAGCGGCGGCCCCTTGCCTTCCTCGTAATAATGAAAGCGCTCGCCGTTCACCTCCAGAAAGCGTCCGTTGATCGGAACGGCGGCTTCGATACGCCGCGTCATCCACGTACTGAATCCCCACAACACGGCGCTCGCGCCTACCAACACAGCCGCAGCGATAACCCATTCAACAGCCATAGCTCGGTCCTCTGCATCCCTGCTGCCGGCGACCTGACCGGAATTGATCAAGGCCTCGGCCATCGTCCACACCCTGGACCCGAACGGCGTGCCTGTCCGTCGGACAAATGGCACATGAGGAACCTGGGACTAGCGTAGGCGATATTTTCAGGTAGATTATTTAAAATCTTTTTTAAAATAAGTAATTCAATTTTTCTTTGCAATGGTGTTCTATCTAAAAGACAAAACAAGAAAGGAGCACATCCGATGCCCACGAGGGACTGCTTATGAATGCCCAGAGTGATTCAATCGACATCGCCATCATCGGTTCCGGCTTTGCCGGCCTGTGCATGGCGATCAAGCTCAAGGAAGCCGGGTTCACCGACTTCTTTATCGCCGAACAGGCCGACACCCTCGGCGGCACCTGGCGGGACAATCATTACCCGGGCTGCGCCTGTGATGTGCAGTCCCATGTGTATTCGTTTTCCTTTGCACCCAACCCGGCCTGGACGCGGCAGTTCGCGCCGCAGGCGGAGATCCGTGCGTACCTGGAGCAATGCGCCACGCGCTTTGGATTGGCGCCCTATCTGCGCTTCGGCATGGGCCTGGAGCGAGCGGTGTTCGACGAGCACCTGCAACGCTGGCAATTGAGCTTCAGCGGTGGCCGCCAGGTCAGTGCGCGGGTGCTGGTGTCGGGCATGGGCGGCCTGTCGCGTCCGGCGTTACCGGATATTCCGGGGCTCGATCATTTCAAGGGCAAGCGCTTCCACTCCCAGCAGTGGGACCATGAATACTCCTTGAAAGGCAAGCGCGTCGCGGTGATCGGCACCGGCGCCAGTGCCATTCAGTTCGTACCGCAGATCGCGCCGCAAGTGGCCCACCTGGACCTGTTCCAGCGCACGCCACCGTGGATCATGCCCAAGCCTGACCGGGCGATTACGCCTTTCGAGCGCTGGCTGTTCAAGCACCTGCCCTTCACTCAGCGCTTGGTGCGCGGTGCTTTCTACTGGGCGCTGGAAGGCCGCGTGGTGGGCTTTGCCCTGCACCCAAGACTGATGAAAATGGTGCAGAAAATCGCCCTGCGTCATCTGCACAAACAAGTAGCCCGCCCATCCCTGCGCAAGACTCTGACCCCGGACTACACCATCGGCTGCAAACGCGTGCTGATCTCCAACGACTACTACCCCGCCTTGTCGCGCAGCAATGTCGAGGTGGTCACCGATCGCGTGCTGCGCATCGAAGCCGACGGCGTGATCACCGCCGACGGCATCAAGCACCCGGCCGATTGCCTGATCTTCGGCACCGGTTTCCAGGCCAGCGATCCCCTGCCCCGCGACTGCATCATCGGGCGCGGCGGTGTGGACCTGATGGACACCTGGCAAGACGGCGCCCATGCCTACAAGGGCACCACGGTGCCTGGCTATCCCAACCTGTTCCTGATCGTCGGGCCCAATACTGGCTTGGGGCATAACTCGATGATCCTGATGATCGAAGCCCAGGTGACTTACATCATGGGTGCCCTCCAGCACATGCAGCGGCACCGCATCGCCACGGTGGACGTCAAGGCGGCCGTGGAAAGCGCCTACAACCAACAGTTGCAAGCCAAGCTCAAGCGCACCATCTGGAACACCGGCGGTTGCCAGAGCTGGTACCTCGACCCTCGCACCGGCAGGAACACCACCTTGTGGCCCGGCTCGACCTGGCGCTTCAAGCAGGTCACCCGCCAGTTTGCGCTCAAGGATTACGTGGTCGACCAGTTGCCGGTCAACCTGCCCAGCCGCCCCGTGCCGGCCCCCCACTCCACCCCGGAAGGCAGCCTGTCATGAAGTCATTCAATGGCCGCGTAGCGGCAATTACCGGCGCCGCATCCGGCATGGGCCGCGCCCTGGCATTGGCCCTGGCGCGTGAAGGTTGCCACCTGGCGCTGGCAGATAAAAACAGCCAGGGGCTGGAGCAGACCCTGGCGCTGATCAAGACCTCGACCCTGGCCCCCGTGTCGGTCACCACCCAGGTACTGGATGTGTCCGATCGCCAGGCCATGGAGGAGTGGGCCGCACGCTGCGTGGCCGATCACGGCCAGGTCAACCTGGTGTTCAACAATGCCGGGGTGGCTCTGTCGAGCACGGTTGAAGGCGTGGACTATGCCGACCTGGAATGGATCGTCGGTATCAACTTCTGGGGCGTGGTGCATGGCACCAAAGCATTTCTGCCATACCTGAAAGCCTCGGGCGAAGGCCATGTGATCAATACGTCCAGCGTATTCGGTCTGTTCGCCCAGCCCGGCATGAGCGGCTATAACGCCACCAAGTTTGCGGTGCGCGGTTTCACCGAATCCCTGCGCCAGGAACTGGACCTGCAACGCTGCGGCGTGTCGGCCACCTGCGTGCACCCCGGTGGCATCCGCACCGATATCTGCCGCAGCAGCCGTATCGACGCGAACATGACGGGCTTCCTGATCCACAGCGAACAGCAGGCCCGCGCCGATTTCGAAAAGCTGTTCATCACCGACGCCGACCAGGCCGCCAAAGTGATCCTGCACGGCGTGCGCAAAAACAAGCGCCGCGTGCTGATCGGCCGCGACGCGTATTTCCTCGACCTGCTCGCCCGTTGCCTGCCCTCGGCCTATCAAGCCCTGGTGGTGTTCGCCAGCAAGCGCATGGCGCCCAAGCCGCGCACGCCGGTATTTGAAACCAACGACGAGCCCCACCTCTGAACAGGAGCACGCACTATGTTGCCGATCCGCCGTGACATCCATTTCGCCCTGCCCGCCGAGCGCATCAAGGACTGGCATGAACAGGGCCCGTTCATCACGCATTTCTTCAATGCCCTGTCGCTGCTGTTTCCCCAGGGCGAGCTGTTTTTCATGGACAGCGTGCGCCACTATCGCCAGGACATCGACGACCCAGCTCTTAAAAAAGAGATCCAGGGGTTCATCGGCCAGGAGGCCATGCACAGCCGCGAACACGTGGCCTACAACGACTTGCTGCAAGCCGCCGGGTTGCCGGCACATACGCTGGACCGGCGCTTGAAGTTCATCCTCGACTGGCAGAAAAAACACCTGCCTGCGTCCTTCAACCTGGCGGTGACCATTGCCCTTGAACACTACACGGCGATGCTGGCCGAAATCCTGTTGAGCGACCCGTCGCGCTTCGGCAATTCGCTCAAGGGCTATCAGCAGATGTGGTATTGGCACGCCCTGGAAGAAACCGAACACAAGGCCGTGGCGTTCGATGTATGGAACCGCGTGATCAAGCCCGGCCCCAAGCGCTATCTGCTGCGCACCGGCACCATGCTGACCACCACGGTGTTCTTCTGGCTGGTGGTGTTCGACTTTCACCTGCGCCTGCTGATTGCCGACCGCAAGTCGGGTGGGCACCTCAAGGGTTTCTGGCGCATGTTGAAGTTTCTGTATGGGCCGAAGGGTGTTTTCCCACGAATGCTGGTGCCGTGGCTGCACTACTTCAAACCCGGCTTTCACCCCTGGGACCACGACAATCGGGCGCGCCTGGCCGGGATCGATGGCCTGGTCGAGGAGATCGAGCAGACCCAGCGCGGGTATTAAGCCTGCGCCAAGGCGGCGCGTTCGCGTACGAACCCTTCCAACTGATCGCCCGGCAGCGCCTTGCTGAAATACCAGCCCTGGATAATCAATTCGGCGCCGGTATTCAGGAAGGCCAACTGCTCGGCAGTCTCCACCCCTTCCACCACCACGCCCAGGTTCAGCGCCTCACAGAAGCGCAGCATGCCGGTCATCACCTGCGCACCCTTGGGGTCGTGCTGGGCCACCACGAAGCTGCGGTCGATCTTGATGAAGTCCACCGGGAACTGGTGCAGGTAACTCAGGGCCGAAAAGCCGGTGCCGAAGTCGTCGATATACACCTTGGCACCAATGGCCTGCAGCTTCTGGATAGTCTGGCGCGTGACCTGGATATCACTGACCAGGGCGTCCTCAGTGATCTCGACCGATACGTGCCCATGGGCCTGGGCCAGGATCTCCACCAGGCGTTCGCCGAAGGCGGCGTCGGTCAGGGTCGCGCTGGAAATATTGATGGTCATCGGCAGGGCAAAACCGAGTTTCTGCCACTTCTGGTACTGGCGAACCGCCTGGGATGCTACCCACACATCCACATCCGGCATCAACCGCGCCTGGGCCAGCCATTGCAGGAATTCCCACGGCGAATGCACCGTGCCCTGGGCGTCGCGGGCCCGCATCAGCGCTTCACACCCGGTGCACAGGCCTGTGCGGGTCGAGACCTGCGGCTGGAATTCGAGGTAGAACTCATAGTCGCTGATCTGCTGGATGCGGCTCAGTTCCACGGCCTGGCGCGCCAGGGTCTTGTGGGAGGCGAGTACCGGGTCCAGCTCGCGCAGCCGGCCCTTTTCTTCAAGGCCACGGAAGGTCATGTCCAGGGACTTGAGGTACACCGTGCCCCCTTCACTGGCCTGGCGATGGATCGCGCGCACATACGGCGCGTACACCAGGGTGCCCAGGCCCAGCAGCGCCACTTGCAGCGCCACCGCCGCCAGGTCGCCGTGGGTACTCAGATAGGCATTGAGCAGCACCGGCGCGGTGAACGGCACGCTGACCACCGCCGGCGACACCCAGCCCATCTGCACCACCGTCAACGCCAGCATGGCATTCAACGCCGGGACGATCAGAAACGGTATGAACAAACGCGGGTTGAGGATGATCGGCAAGCCGAACAGCAGCACCTCGCTGACGTTGAACAGTGACAGCGGCAGGCTCGCCACCGCCAACAAGCGCATGGACTGGCTCCTGGAGAACAGCAGGATGGCCAGCAACAGGCACAATGCACCGCCCGAGCCACCGATAAACGCAAAGCTGCCCAACAGGCCACTGTTCAACACATATTTGACCGGCTCGCCCGCCGCCAGGGCCGTGCTGTTCAGCACCACGACCTGGTCCAGTACATCGAACAGCGGTTGCATGGCGTACACGCCGTGGATGCCGAAAAACCACAGCAGCGAATTCATCAGGGTCACGAACAGGCCGCTGCCGTAGGGCGACTCCAGCGCGTCCAGCACCTGGGGGCCTTGCAACTGCGCCACATACGGAATCTGCAGCAACAAGGACAGCACCACCACCAATGCCAGGGCGGTGATAGCGCCTGGCAGCACCATATTGATCGTGCCCCGCAGGTTGTGCCCCACCAGGTCTTCGTTGACCAGACGGGTCCAGCGGTAGCGGTGCAGCCAGGCAATTGCGGGAACGTTCAACAGCGGCGAGGCAATGGCGATAAACAGCACAAAGGTGGCCGAGGCCCTGGGGTAGTCCCGCAGGATGAATGTCGCCACCACCACATGGGCCAGGCACAGGAATGCCACGGGCAATTGGGGCAGGCGATGCTGGATCGCCAGCATGTAACCGATGGACGCGGCCACCAGCAGCGGGATCACGGAACTGATCTGGTTGTGCAGGCCGGCGAGGAACGCCACCACCTGAGCGTGGAAGCCAAGGACGCGAGCACATTCCGACAGAATCAGAAAGCCCGCCGAGACCAGCAGGCAAGGCAGGATCCACAACAGCCCTTCGCGGATCGCCCGCAGCGATTCAGTGCTGGCCAACGCAGCCAGGCGTTGGGTGAAGAAAAGCTTGAACAGCGTTTGCGCCATGACCCATCCCTCTGCCCATCGCCCACTGTCCCTGCAAGGCAGGGCTGGAAGCACCGGCTAACGCTACACGTCCTGGCCCAATGAGCGAAAGCCTTTTGCCATTCATCTGGGTGAATTTCCGAATCGGATAACAGGCCAGGCCCTGTTTTTTCCAAACAGTTGAGTTTTATGATCCAGGCCAATCGCTCAATCTGCTTCAATGACGCCTATCCGCCCTCCCCCTGACCTGTGTTTGGAGTAAGCCTTTGTCACAACCCGGTGATAACCACCAGCGCGCGCTGGACAGATTCCTCGATGAACACCCCGATGTCGCCGCCGAACTGGATACCCTGAATCCGCTGGCTGCCCAGGCCAGGGGCGAAACCCTGGCCCAGTACCGTGCCGAACGCTTGCATGAAGCCTTTGAAGCGCAAGCTGAACGCCAGGGCCTGTTTGCCTGGGAGCTGACCCTCAAACTGACCGCCGATTCCTGTGAGGCCTTTGAAGCCCAGCGTCGTGAGGTACACAAGGAGGTGGCACAGATGGCGGGCCTGAGCTGGGTCGAGTACTGCCAACTGCACGACCTGCCCGGCTAACGCACTACCCCAGGAACCAGAGACGGCGCCCGCAGCCCAGCACTTCGCGCAACTCGGCGACCGACACCGTGCGTTGTTCAGGATCCATCGCCAGAGCCGAAGACACTGCAGGCCAGCAATGCCTGGGCAACTGCCTCGGCCTCGGCAGCGGCTGATGCTGCTGACGTTCGCCGGGGCGCCGTCCTTCGGCCAACTCATAGAGCACACTGGCAACCCCGTACAGATCGGCACGGGGTGAGGGAAGCCCTCCGGCCATCAGCTCCGGCGCTGCATACGCAGGGGTCCAGGCATTCAGGCGACTGCGGCTCAGGCCGGGCAATCCGGCCCTTGCCTGCGCTTCAGCATGCCCCAGGCCAAAATCGAACAGCCGTATCCCCTGCTCCCCCAGCATGATGTTCGCCGGTTTCACATCGCCATGCAGCACTCCTTGTCGGTGGGTGTAGGCCAGCGCATCCAGCAGTTGCAGGGCGATGGGTTGCAGCGCCTGCCACGCCATCCCTTGCGGGCATTCCGGGAGCAGGCGGTCCAGGGTCAGGCCGGGCATCACTTCCATGGTGAAGAATGCCAGCTGGTGCGCCGTGTCGACCTCGAACGAAAAGGCCCGGACCACATGTTCATGTCGCAGGCTCCGGGTCAGGGCGAACTCGCTGTACAGCAACACGTGGGCGTCGGTGGACGCACAGAGCGTCTCACCCAACAGCTTCAGCGCCACGCGCGCGTCCGGTTCGCCAAACGCCTCATGCAGCAGATCCCGGGCACGATAGACCACCCCCATGCCCCCTGAACCGAGAATTCGCTCCAGCTGGTAGCGTCCCGCAAGCAGGTTCGGCGGACCGGCTGCGGCGTTCATGGCTGCACCACCACCGCAGTGAGGTCATCCAGCGCAGGTCCACGCAACACGTCGCTGAACAACCGCTCCACTACCTGCCCGGGCGTGCCGGCATTCATCGCACGCCCCAGTTGCCGGTGGCTGAGCCCCTGGTACAAGCCATCACTGCACAGCAAGAACACATCGCCTGGATGGGGACGCAGTTCCAGTATCTCCAGACTCAGCGGTTTTCCGACGCCAATGGCACGAGTCAAGGCACGGGCGTCTGGATGAGCGCGGGCCAGTTCCAGGCTAACATGCTGCTTGTCCATCAGTTGCTGTTGCAGGGAGTGGTCCCTGGACAGCTGATACAAACGCTGCCCTCGCCAGAGATAACATCGGCTGTCCCCTGCCCAGATACACGCCGCGCGGTCACGCTCAAGCAACAGGACAACCACCGTACTGCCCATGACGCGTGCCAGGCCATCGGCCGCCTGCAACTGGCTGTCGAGCCCCCGCAGGCAGCGTTGTACGGCCTCGACCCGCTGGTCGAAGCTGCCTTGGCCTGGCAGCGCCGCGAGGCTGCTGACCACCCGTTGACTGGCCACATTCCCAGCATGGTGCCCTCCCATTCCATCGGCGACCGCCCAGCAACCGCGTTGCGGGCAATCGAGGAACCCATCCTCGTTACGCGCACGACGCTTGCCTTGCGCCGTGCGGCCAGCACTTCGCCAAGGGTGCGCGCGGTTCACAACTGCTCCGGCAGGCGGAAGCCGCGCCATGTGGCCATCTGAAACGGGCTGGGGCTGCGTTGGCTGGTGAGCAGGTAGTTGGCACGCAGGCCGGCCAGGTCGGCCTTGAGTATCTGTGCATCCCTGCCGCTGGCCGGCTCGTTTTGCATCAGTTCGAAAAGCCGGAACAACGACCAGGCTCCCCGGTCTTTTTCAATGCCCAGCGGTCGCTCGGTACCGCGCTCCAGTACCAGGCTGCTGCGCCCATTGTCCGCATCACTCGGCCAATGGAACGCCATCGGCACGATGGGACCGTGACGGTATTCCAATTGCTGATCGCCCACCCGCAGCGTCGCACGGTTGACGGCCTGGTCCAGGCTGTAGGGCGCCAGCGTGAACAGAACGGCCCAATTCCCCTGGTCTGCGCTGAAGAACCCCTGGCGAATGACCTGCGCGCGTGTCAACTGGTCGAGCAACGAACGTGAAACAGGCAAGCTGCGACCCTCAAGGCCACGCAAACGATAGCGGCTCCCCTCGACACTGACGAACGGCCGCAGGTAGCTGTCATAGAAGTGCTCCATCACCCCCCGTGGTTTGAAGAACGACTGGAAATCACCCAGGGCAACATCGCTGCCGGCGTCGGCATTGAAGGGGTAGCGGTGCCGGATGGCTTTCACATAAAAGCCATACACCTCACTCTGATAACGCTGGTTCACATACCCATAGGCGTCATCAAGGAGATGGCGCCAGGTTTGCTCGGCAATCCCGTCCAACCAGCCCTTGAGCGGCTGCGGCAAGCGAGCAGCAGCGTCACGCAGGTTACCCAACAGCGGCTGCTGTCCATCCATGCGTTGCCGGGCCATCTTGAATGCCGCGTGCTCGGGCGAACTGTCACGGTTCAGTGTCGAGACTTGCAAGTGCAACTCATCCAACAGGCGCAAGGCCTGGGTCAACTCGGCGGTCGGGTTCAGCTCTTCATCCAGCAATTGGTGCAAGGGCTCGAAACGACGCAGCAATGCGCGCCGGGCAGTATCCGGCAATGTTTGGCGCGGCAAGGCTCGGGTGAGCAAGCCGGACACCGGCGTGCCCAGCTCAGCGACCTGCTGGCTCACCGCTCCAAACCGCTCATGGGTCGGCAGCAGTCGCGTGTGTTCCCGCACTTGCCGCAACAGCAACACCAGCGCCGACTGGGCGGAAGTCAAGTTCGCGAGCTGCTGCGCATCGTGCCTCAGGTCGTCGCTTTCCAGCAGCCTGACTCGACCCAGCGCATCACTCCAGATGTCGGCGTATTCGCTGAAGTAACGCTGTTCCAGCTCCAGCATCAGCTTGCGCAAGTCCACGACGCTGAGGTCTGCGGCCTCCCCAAGCACCCAATTATCCTGGGCGATGGCATTGACCAACTGTGGCCCCTGGCTTTCGAAAAACTGCAGGTATTTACGGGTATAGAAACCCGGGATGGGGGGCTCAACCCTCGAAAACGCCGGGCTTTCAGCGAGGCGAAAGGGCTCCAGGTGCCGAGCTTGCTCGCGCAGTGTCCGGTAGACCACCTCTACCATTGGCTCACCGCGCAGCACCAGGCGGGCCTGGGCGACCAACTCATCATTCAGCGGGGCCGAAAAACCCTGTTCAACGAGCCGTGCAACGTGTTCGTGCAGGCGTTTGTGTGTCGATGCATCCTCGATGTACCCAACAGTCCGCAGCCCCGCCACATGCTCGGCCAACCAGGCCTTATCACGTCGCTCGGGCAGGTTGAGCATCAAGTAGGCGCGAAGGCTGTCCAGTAACTGCTCGCGATCACCCAGGCTGTCACGTACCTGTTGTTCGAGCCGCAGGGTCACGTAGGGGAGCAATTGCTGATGCAGGGCTTGCTCGTAGGCGCTGTTCAATGATGGCCGACTCAACTCGCCCTGATACAAGCCGCCCCGCTCAACCCAAGGTACCTGCGCCGCCGGTGGAAACACTCCCGTGGCCGCCAGGCGACTGTCCAACAGCGCGAGCAACGCCAGGCTGGCGTCCGCTTCGGGTTGGCCTACAGGCTTGGGGTTGATCAGCTCCCGCAGTTGCACCAGCCGCTGATAGTTGAATGCGTAACTGTGCGCCCACAGCGCCCCGGCCGTACCCACAACCAATGAGGCGGCCAGCGCCATCAACCCGTGGCGTCGACGTATGCGCTGTCGCTCCGGGGTACGCAGCCCGGCAAGACCGGCCTCGGCAAAAATCACCCGATTGAACAGGCCCTGGGCAAAATGGGCACGCACATCACCTGTCTTCGCACAGGTCAGGTAGAACCCGCGCAAGCCGTTGATTCGCTGGTAGCGATGGGCGGCAAACGTACTCTCGATAAACAGGCAGACGAACTCGCCCAGGCGAGCGAGATGCTGAGGAAAGCCTAGCATGCGGCCTCGGCGCTCAAGGTTGCGTTCCTGATGCAAGCGCGGGATCAGCTCGGCACCCACACGTTGCAACAAGGCGTCGAATGTTTCGCGCACCTCGGCGGTATCAGTGCCTGCCATGCCTGACACCAGGCACCCACCCAGGCAGCCTTCCGCGGCATCGCCCTGCCGCGCATCAAAGAACTCGGCAAACCCGGCCAACCGATCAAGCTGCGTCAGCACCAGATAAACCGGCACATCTACCTGCAGTGACTGCTGGATGTCCTGCAAGCGGTTACGCACATGGCGCGCGTGAAGCTCCAGGTCGTGTTCGTTGCTGCGTAACAGCGTATCGACTGACAGCGTCACCACCACGCCATCGAGCGGCCGTGCCCTGCGCCATGACTTAAGCATGTCCAGCATTGTCGACCATCCCGCTGCATCGACACTGTGGTCGGGCTGGCTCAGGTATCGACCTGCCATCTCGACCACCACCGCGTCGTCGGCAAAATACCAGTCACAGGAAGAGGTGGCGCCTGGCGGCATCGCGTGCGTCCGGTCGAGCCCCGCCGGCAACCCGGCAGCGGCCAGCAAGTCGGTCTTGCCGCTGCCCTGCTCGCCAATCAACAGGAACCAGGGCAGTTCCTGGCGCGAACGCTCACTGCGCTCGCCGTAGCGGTGTGAGGTTTTCAACGTCTGCAGCGCTTCCTTGAAGCGCCTGCGCACCTGCACCACTTCGTCATTGATCAACCCCTGCTGCTGAAGATGTTCCAGCTGCCCAGGCTGATCCAAACGCGCGGAGCGACGTGCCCCCACAACCACCATCGCCAACCCCCATGACAGCAGCATTGCGCTGATGGTCAACAAACGGGCCGTCGAACCCTGCCAGAAACGGTAGTCGTCTACCGCCAGCAACGGCCCGACAAACCACACCAGCAGCGCACCGGCCAGCACCAGCAACAGGCTCCATACCCAACTCTCGCGCAGCACCTTGCCCACGCGTCTGAAGAATGCGTTCATTCATTGCTCCCAGCGTTACAAGGGCGTCCGAGACGGCTCTGCCAGCGAAGATTGGAAAGCGTGCAACGTCGCCCTGCGCTCCTGGCCCAGCATCCAGGCGAACCCCGAATACACCACCAGCAGACACGCCAGCACGCAGGCTGCGGCCCAGGTAGCCGAGACAATGCGTATCCGTGCCTGAGAGGTCCCGCCGGCGCCGGATACAAGGGTTAACGGCGGCTGATCACCGCGCACGTGCCTGATCTGGCGATACACCGCGTCGTGCACAGTTTCGAGCTGCGCCCTTCCCCGCTCCATGACACGGTATTGGCCTTCGAACCCCAGGGACAGGCACAGGTACATCAATTCCAGCAGGGCCACATGCTTGACGGGGTCACGGGACAAACGCTCAAGCAACTGGAAAAATTTTTCACCGCCAAAAGTTTCGTTGTGGAAACGGCTGAGCAGGCTGGTCTTCGACCAGTCGCTACGGCCGCCCCACGGCGTAGTGACCACGGCTTCATCAATGACGCTGCACAGCACGTAACGCGCCGACATCACCTGACTATTATCGGCCCCCAGATACAAGGCATAGGCCTCGAACGCGGTGATGCCCGAGGAAAACTCCTCATTGAGTGCCGGCAGGCTTTCCCGGCCGGGGCTGGCCTTGAGTTGGACCACTTGCAGCAAGAGTTCCCAGGCCGCGGTCAACAGCACGTTGGGGCCACTCTTGAAGTGCCGTATGCCTTGCATCTGGGCGCAATAGATCATGCGGTCTTCCAGTTGCTCGAAGCGTGGCGGCGACGGGAAGTCCGTAACGGTTGCGTGCGCCGGTCCGAGACCCTCACGGTCAAGCAACACGGTTTTTTCGTCTTGCGGGTATTCACTGTCCATAGTCATGACGTCAGTTCCTGATAGCCCAAAAGTTGAGTTCCAGCTCGGCAAACTCGCCGCTGGCGTGGAAGGCGAAACCACCTGATTGCTCCAACTGCGCAATGTCACGGGGGCTGAGTTCGAGCATGAAATAGGTCTTGCCGGCGTGGAACGGAATCTGCCGCGGCGCTACCGGCAACGGCTTGACCTTGATCCCGGCCAGGTGCAGGTTGACCAGTTCGCGGATGCGCTCCACCGGTCCGATCTTGAGATGGGCCGGCAGTCGATGACGCAGTTCCTCCGTATCGCACTGGGCAGTGGCCGCCAGGATGAAGGTGGCTGTACCGAGTAACTTGAGGTCGCTCACCGGGCATACCAGCACCCCGTACTGCCGTGGTTGCAGCGTTAACTCGACCGCCTGCTGTTCCAACACCAGCGACAGCGCCGCACGAAGGCCTTCCATCAATCCACGAAAGCTCGCGCCCTGATCGCCATGCCGGTATTGCGCCGGAAATTGCGCCCGTTTGCTGTCGTTGGAAAAGGTGCACAGCTCACCGAAAATCGACAGCAACTCCCGATACACCACCTCCGGCCGCACCTGGGTCTGGCTCAGGTAGTGACGCAATCTCAATTCCGCACGATTGATCAACTGCAGCATCAAAAAGTCGCCGACCTGTGCGCTGGCGCTAGCGCCGTTTCCCTGGATGCGCGCTGCAATCGCATCGCCACGGGTCGCCAGCAGGCTGGTGACTTCGTTGATGCAAGACGCCACATACCCCGAACCCTGAAGGTAGATAAACGTTGGTACAAAATCCGCATCCAGCCTCACGCCGCCGTCCTGGGTCGAATCCACCACCCGGGCAACCTGGAGTTTCACGTAGAACGCGTCACCGGGCGGCTCGCCCAGCATCAGGCGCAAGTCCGGGCGCGCGCATTTGATCTGGCAACGGGAGTCGACCCCGGCAGTGGAGTCACCGATTTCTGTATCACAGGCAACATAGCGCGCCAGGACATCGCGTTGCTCCTTCGAACGCACCTCGACCTGATTGTCAGTCGCCAGCGGCAGCGCCAGGTACACAGCCTGTCTGCCTGCATTGGCAGGCACCTGCAACATCAGGGGTTCCAGGGTGCCGCTCAGCTCGAACAGGCTGCCGTCCGGTAGCACTCCGGTGGCCTGGTTCACCACAATCTTGCCCAGGTTCAGGTACTGCACATCGACTTCCAGGCTCAGGAAACCCCAGGCATCACTGCTCAGCAGCCGGGTGTGGTTGAGTTGCCGATGGTAGTAGCGGTCGCTGTGCTGCAAGTGTTGGGGCCTCAGCAGCATGCCCTCTTGCCAGATAACGTTATGGATCTGCATCTCAGTCCTCCGTCCTGTCAGGTTGAGGTGCCGCCATCCGGATACCGGTCTGGTCCAGCACGATGTCGGCACGGGTCAACTGTCCGGGAGCCACAGGCAGCACCCATCGCCATTGCACATGGGGCAAGTCACGATAGGCCGCCAGCACGCCGACATAGCGACTGCGCGGCTCGACACTCAGCTTGAGCGCCAGCCGTTCGCCGGGACGCAGTTCCAGTTCCTCGCCGCTGACCCAATCCTTGGGCAGTGCCTGCTCGGCCCGGCCGTAGAGGCTGAAGAAGTCGGCGTTTTCAAAGGCCACCGGATGCCGCAGCTCCAGCAATTGCACCACCACGGGCGAGGGGCGACCGTGAAGGTCGGGGTTGACCTCGTCGCTGGCCGTCAAAGTCAGGTCCAGCTTGGTCAGGGTGGAAAAAGGTGAAAGGGTGCTGCATCCCGCCAGCAACCCCAGCAGTAGCAGCGTGAATGAAACCGCGACCCGAGACCGGCCAATCATTCTGCGTACCCCGCGTGAAGGGTGGAGACCAGGCGTACCTGCTCCTCGTAGGCTTTGCAAAATTCATGACGCAGCACCTGCTCATCCAGGGGCTCGTCCTCAGTCAGTCGCCGATAATGACGTTGGTAGGCCCGCCAATGGGCGCCATCGCTGAAGAACCTGGGTGACTTGCCGTCACGTTCGAAGCGCAGCAGCAAGTGCCCAGGCGCAAAGGCTGCCAATGCACCGCGTATGGCAGCCCGACAGGCCACGACCAGAGCCAGTTGATGAACCTGCAAGTCTCGGTACGCCTGGTCGACCGCTTGCTCGGCAGAGAACTGACGGGATTCATCGGCGCCGAGCAAAAAAGTCAGGGCGGCATGGCTGTCGGCACAGTCTTTCAACGGATTGCGGGTATTGAGCAGCGGAACCGCCAGTAAGCCGTGGACCTCGCTGTTGAGTTCATCGCGGGTTCGCACGCTTTGCTGCAACCCTGCGAGGGTTTGTCTGAACAGGCCCGCCACCTTGATCGCCAGGGCTTCGCGCCCCGGCGTATCAAGCGCGTCCACCTGCATGCCCAATGCGTGGGCGAACTGCGCCCAGAATGCTTCCGAGGTTGCAGGTGGTGGTGTGACAGGGCCAGGTGACACGACGTCTCTGGCCGGCTCAGCCCATTGCGGCACGACCAGGTGATCGTGCTCCACCGTGCCCTGACGCAAGGTTTCGAAAGGTGCCTGTGGCGTTGTGTCCAACGCGTCCAGCTCTGCTGAGGAATTGCCGAGCCGTACCTCGCGATCCAATGCGTCGACAGGATCCAGCCCCAGGAACGCGTCGTCTGGGATCGTGTCTTGCCGAGCAAAACCCTGCCCTGCCTGCAACACCAGGCGGGCACGGATATCCAGCAACCCCAGTTGGTACACATCGCCGTCACTGATGAGCCGTGCCTGTCCTTTGCACAAGCGCTCCATACTGCCCGACACACCGATACCGTTGCTGCTGATATCCGTCAGGAAATAGCGGCCCTCTCTAAAACTGACCAGAGCGTGGTGACTGGAAATCAGACGGTTGGCATCCGGGAGCACCCAGTCACAACCCGACCCACGTCCGATCACGCCACCGACACCGTCAAATGTCTTGCGCTCAGGCGGCTCCCCGTTTGCGGTGCTACAGAGTTCAAACATCAATTGCATGACAGCAGCCCCCTGTTCAGTGCCCACGACGAGTCGCGTGGGGGTCACCCAACGGACGGTAGTCGGCGTCATCAAAGACATAATTGGCGTTACAGCCACTCAACAAACACAGCGCAAGCACCAGGGCTTGCCACGGATGAAAAGGCATCAGGTATCTCCCATGAAAATAAGCGGCCCGCACGTTCCCTGCTCAACACTCCTCGCGGACATCCCCCACGGGGATTTTCAAGCGTGCCAGGCGGTAAAGCAGCGTGCGCCGCGCAACGCCCAACTCACGTGCGGTACGGGTGCGATTGCCACGGTTCTTGTGCAGGCAATCGATCAGGAATACCCGCTCTACCCGCTCCAGGCGCTGGCGCAGCGTCGCATCGACTGCCCCGGTGGCAGCCGGCACCGGCAAGGACAGGTGTGCCGGCAGGATCACACCGTCGTCACAGAGCAGCACCGCACGTTCCACCAGGCACTTGAGTTCGCGGACATTGCCGGGGAAGGCGTGACCCGAGAGTTGATCAAGGGCTGCACTCGACCATTGCACCGGCACACGCCCGAGGTCGGCAGAGGCTTGATGCGCGAACTCCCGCGCCAACAGCAACACATCGCCGTCGCGCTCACGCAGGGGCGGCAGTTCGATGGGAAACTGCGCAAGCCGGTAGTAAAGGTCCTCGCGAAAACTGCCTTGGGCGACCATGGTGGCGAGGTCACGGTGGGTGGCGGCGATGATGCGTACATCCACCTTGTGGGCCGTACTGGCGCCCAACGGACGCACTTCGCCCTCCTGCAAGACCCGCAGCAATTTAGCCTGCAGCGACAGCGGCATATCACCGATTTCGTCGAGGAGCAGCGTGCCGCCGTCCGCGCTGTCAAACAGCCCGGCGTGGTTACGCTCGGCCCCCGTGAAAGCACCTTTGCGGTAACCGAACAGCTCACTCTCCAGCAGCCCTTCGGGAAACGCCGCACAGTTTTGCACCACAAATGCTTTGCTCCTGCGCGGCCCCGCAGAATGGATCGCCCGCGCCACGACCTCCTTGCCCGTACCGGTCTCGCCACGCAGTAACACGGTGTAGGGGGTATGCAGGACCTTGCCGATCAAACGATACGTCTCGTCCATAGCCATGCTGCTGCCGATCAACCCGTACGCTGAACGTGGCGCCGGCATGTAAGCCTGAGGCTGGGCAACACATCCAGTGGCACACTGACACTGCAGTAAAGCGCGCTGCATCAAGGCAAGGCTGCCCAACTGGCTCAAGGCGGCGGTGTAGCCCTGCAGGTTTTTCCGATGCTGGCTGGCACACAGCAGTACCCCCTTGATGCCCTTGCCTCGGTCAAACAACGGCACACATGACAACGCTTGCCAGGGGGCCCCCATGACCGGCAGGAAACCGTACTCGTACATGCTGCCTGAGTGTTCTTCCAGGCTAAGGGCAGTTTGCTGGTTGAGCACGTAGTGCAGCACCTGTTCATGCTGGAAATCCTTGGTACAGGCCGGATCGCCAGGGCAAGGCATGCCGTGCAAATGCTGGGCGATCAACTCAAGCCGGCCAGTGGATTCGTTGCGCCAGTACCATTGGCTGAGGTCACACTCGCTCAGTCGCGCCGCTGCGGCGACACACAAACCGGGGAGAGTGGCTGCGTCGTCCGCGCTGCCCAGGCGGATGAACCCGTCAAGCAGCGCATCGGCACAGACCGCCGAACGGGGCAGCAGGGTGAGCAGCCGATCCTCTCTCATTGGCTGAACTCACAGGTTGGAACGCCGTTAGCCGCCAGCCGGGCATGGACCTGTGACACAGGCTCACCTCGGGCCATGGCTTGCAACCGCCGATCGACCACCTGTGGCAACAAATGCAGCTCGATCCATTGATCGACGTAACGCGCGCCACTGTCATCATGGGCGCACCGCTCGGCCATGTGTTCAACCAGCTCCGACGTGTAACTGAATGCCAGACTGCGCAGACTCAAGCGTTGCCCCAGGCGTTCGAGCTTGAGCCTTGCCAGGTCATGCAGGACGTCACCCGTGACCGGGTAGTACGGCACGACACGCATCCTGGCCAATAACGCGGCTTTGAAGTGGTTCCGCAATTGCGGCAGGATCGCCTCATGCAGCGTTCGCACGTCAGGTCGCCCGCCACCTGCGCACAATTGCCCGATGCGCTCACTGCCCAGGTTGGACGTCATCAGGATCAGCGTGTTGCGAAAATCGATTTCCCGCCCTTCTCCATCATTGGCCAGGCCCTTGTCGAAAATCTGGTAGAACAGGTTCAACACTTCTGGGTCGGCCTTCTCGACCTCATCGAGCAGCACTACCGAATACGGGCGTTGGCGCACAGCTTCCGTCAACACGCCGCCCTCGCCAAAACCGACATAACCGGGCGGTGCGCCAATCAACCGAGACAGGGAATGTTTTTCCTGGAACTCCGACATGTTGAGGGTGGTGACGAAGCGCTCACCGCCATACAGCAGGTCGCCAATGGCCAGCGCCGTCTCAGTCTTGCCCACGCCACTGGGGCCGACCAGCAGGAATACGCCGACCGGCGCATCAGCCTTGTTGAGCCCCGCAGCAACGGCACGCAGGTTGCGGTCCAGGGCCTGCACCGCTTGCTCCTGGCCGAGAATGCGCAGGCGCAGCGCATCGGCAAAACCCAGTACCTGTTCACTGTGCTCAAGTGCCAGTTGTTCAACCGGGATCCCCGTCCATGCACTGATGACCTGAGCCACCAGGCGGGGGCACACCTGCTGCGTGGTTTGCTGCTGTGCAAGCCAGCGTTGCTCAAGGTCCAGGCGCTCGCCGTCCAGCGCCTCCATCCGCAGGTTCAACGCGTACAAGGTCTGTTCGTCCACGGGAAAGCCTTCGTCCCGGTCTCGGCTCAATGCCTGACGCTGCCGCGCCCCTGCCGCCTGTTCTGCATAAAGGTGTTGCAACGCCTCAGGCGCGGTCTCCCGGCAAGTGCTCAAACGAGCGCAAGCGGTATCCAGCACATCTACCGCCTTGTCGGGCAACTGACGCCCGGCCAAGTAACGGGCGCTCATCTGCGCCGCCGCGACCACCGCATCGTCGCGCACGTAAACACCATGACTGCGCTCATACACCGGGACTAATCCGCGCAGGATCGAGATCGCTTGCTCGACGCTGGGTTCTCCGACCCGAACAGGCTGGAAACGCCGCGCCAATGCCGGGTCTTTTTCAAAGTATTTCTTGTATTCCGTCCAGGTCGTTGCAGCGATGGTGCGCAACTCGCCGCGAGCCAGCGCCGGCTTGAGCAGATTGGCGGCATCGGACGCACCCGCCTGCCCACCCGCCCCCACCAGCGTGTGTGCTTCATCGATAAACAGGATCACCGGTTTCACCGCGGCGTTGACCTCATCGATCACACCCTTCAGGCGTCGCTCGAACTCGCCTTTGATACTGGCACCGGCCTGGAGCAGGCCTATGTCCAAGGTCAGTAGCCGCACCTCCCTGAGAGACTCGGGCACCTGTGCAGTGGCCACACGCAACGCGAGGCCTTCGACAACGGCTGTCTTGCCCACTCCGGCTTCACCGACCAGGATTGGGTTGTTCTTGCGTCGACGCATGAGTATGTCGATCAACTGACCGATCTCAACGTCACGACATAACACCGGGTCAATACGCCCTTCATGGGCCTGGCGTGTCAGGTCGTGAGTGAAGCGCTCCAGCAGTGATTCGCCCTGCGGCGCAGGGTCTGTACGAGGCGCCTGACTCGACACGAACGCCTGCACACGCTGTGCATCCAGCCGGCTCAGAAAAACCTGATAGGCGCTGCCCGCGTGCTGCAGCGGATGGCGCAAGAGCGCCAGCAACAGGGCGCCGTGATCGATTTCAATGTGTCGCAGTTCCAAATGAGCAACCATCGAAGCCTGTTGCAGCCATTGCACCAGTGCCTGGGCAAACACTGGATTGCGTGACGCACTGGCCTCCCCCTTGGGTTGCAGCGTGGCTTGCAGTTCTGCGGTTTCAATACCGGCATCCTTCAGCGCCCGCACCAGCAGGCCATCGCGATGCTCCAGCAGGGTCAACAGCAGGTCTTCCACCAGCACTTCCCTGCCGCCGCGCATGACGCAGCGCTCGGCGGAACGCTCCAGGTCTTTGCGGGCCTGGGGGGTCAATGCCTGGATAAGTTGTTGCAGGTCCACATTCATCATCCTGATTCATCCCTAATAAGCGTTGCCTGGCACAATGACCACACCGTCGGCGCACTCATGCGCCAGCCAACTGGTCCAGCCGAGGCGGCAGACATTGTGTTCGCCGATGTGCAGCGGCCGGATCTCTTCCTTGGCCATGACCAGACGCACGTCATAGTCCAAAGGGTCCCGCGCCGTCAGGCGCACCAACGAACACAGCAGCGGGTAGTCCGCGCCGGTCGGCAAAAAACCATGGAATCGGTCCCACCCCACCCCCTGCAGATGCACCCTGAACTTGCCATTGCGATCAGCCACCTGGCTGCCCAGCACGTGGTCATGGCCAAGGGTGCTGTTGGCGGCGCCAAGCCGATTTCGCTGTGATTCGGCGATGACCACGCTGCGCAGGACCCATTGCTCGACGAACAAACGGCGGTGTTTGAAGTAGTAACGCAGCACCGTCTCGATCAAGGCCGCAGAATGCACCCGCAGGCTGAGCAACCCCAGGTAGGGCAACAGTCGCTTGCCGTTCAGTTGCGTGGCGCTGCGGACCTGCGGCCCTCTTAACCCGATCAACGCAAACATCTGCTCGGAGAAGGCATCACGGGCGCCTGCCTGGAAACACGCCCGATAGCGATATTTGCGCCAGATCGGCAGCATCAGCCGTTGCAGACGGTGATGGAACACGTCGAGGAAATCCCGGGTTGCGTTGCCACCCAATTCATCGACGCACGCCTGCTCAGCGTAAAACGCTGGCAATGGCGAACCCGCACCACACAGGCCCAGTACGTTAAGACGCAAACGCGCACGCAACTGGCCGTGCTCGATAAAAAACGCCACCCGGTCGATATCGTGACCGGGAAAACCCAGGCCCGGGTTGGCCTGGAACTCAAGCAAGTCGTACAGCGTGTCGTCATCCAGCAACGGATGGGCATCGCGCAGACGCTTGATGACCCGCAGGACCGCCTGAAACAGCGAGTACTCACGGATGACCCGGGTCAGTTGTGTCAAAGCGGGGGCTGCTGGCCCATCCGTGGTGACCATAGGTACACGTCTCCTTGTGTGCTGATGACTCTAAGTTCGTGGTAAGCGTTGAGGCTGGCGTACAGCGCGAAGAATTCGTTGAGCACCGAGGCGAACACAAACACCTCGCCCTCCCCCAGGAAGCCCTGGGGATCGATGGTCAAGTCAATGCGTAACCCTCGAATCGGCAAGCCGTGGAACAATTGGTCGACTGCTGTGTGGCTGACCGAGCGCATCGCGCCCAATCGCCGCTCGCTGACCTTCTGCGCCTGGCGATCGTGGTAGCGCGGCAAATCGTAGGTTTCGAGGATCACTTTCAAGGCATGGATGTCGGTCAGCGACAGGTAGTTGAGCGACATGTTGCTGATCAGCCGCCAGAGAAAGTCCCGGTCCAGAGGCGGAATAAAACTGGCTGTCGGTGCGCAGATATTCCGAAACGACAGCCCTTGCGGCGTCTGCTCGCAAGGCTGGTTGATGTCGCCGATCTGCAACTGTCGAGGCAGGTTGTGATTGGTGCACGTCAGCTCGATCGACAGTGTCTGCTGATCCAGCTCCAGACCGCTGCCCAACCCGAGCCAGGTATCCAGCCCGGTGTGCTGCGCCGATGGCCGCTGGCGAATGCTGTAACTCGCCGGTCCCTGGGAACGCGCGGTATCCCCCTCATGCTCGAAGGATTCAAAGGGCACGTAGGCCTGATACCCCAGCCCTCCGGGGTGCCAACCCGTGACGCTGTCTACGGAAAATACACTGGCGTTACCACGTGAGTACTCACCAGGGATCAGCAGGTATTCGTCCTGTTTTCCGTCCAGGCGGATGGGTACCGCGTCATGCTTGAACAGGTTGACGATGGGGGTGCAGTACAGCTTCACGTTATCCAGGGTGGGCTGCCCGGGTTCTCGCCATGGCCTGCCCAATCGGAAGCGCAACACTACGCCGCACACCTGCTTGAGCAGTTCGCCAGGTAATCGGTGCAGTACCCCCAACCCTCCCACATCGACAAACAGGTACTTGTCGGGAAAGGCAAAGTACTCCTGCAGATGGCGATAGCCGCCAAAAGTATTCGGCGGATACGGAATCAGTGCCTGCTCCTCGCTGAACCCCACCGGCTGAACCTGATCGGCGTCCAGAAGCAGCGATATCGCCTGCCCATCCTCCCCACTGACCGGCAAGCCATCCCGACCGAAAGGCAGCAACTCGATACCCTCCAGATGACGCAACAGACTCAGGTACAACGCCTGGCTGATGTAGCGATCTCCCGCCAGATGCAGACGTAGCTGATCGAAGTTCCACTCACTGAAGTTGCCTTCTGCACTCATCTCCAGGCGCAGGCTCAAACTGCCCCGCTCAGCCTGGGCGCTGTAGTCCAACGCACTCAGTTGCAACGGTAGAACCTGAGTGGCGTAGCAGGTACGAAAGCGGCATCGTTCGTCATTGACTGCGACACTTTCAACCGGTGTATCGCGCGCGACCCACACACCAGGGCCTGAGTGTTTCAGCGGATCAAACTGCAGCATGCTGAACGCCGGCAATGGACGCATGTAGTTGGGCCAGAGCAACTGCATCAGCGAATGCGTCAGCTCTGGAAGCTCGTCATCCAGTTTCTGGCGCAAGCGCCCGGTGAGAAACGCAAAGCCTTCCAGTAACCGCTCTACGTCCGGGTCCTGACCCGCCTCCGCAAGAAAGGGAGCAAGCGCCGGATTGCGCTCGGAGAAGCGTCGACCGAGCTGTCGCAGTGCACTGAGTTCGCTCTGGTAGTAACGGTTAAAGGTCATCAGGCATGACCTCTACCCGGCCGGAATCAGAGAGCCGCGCGGTAAACACCACCGGTTGAGCGACACCCTTGACCACTAGGGTGGCTTCGATAGCGAACGCAAGCGCCAGTGGGTCATGACCCCGTGGCAACATCATCACTTTTACCTGCTTCAAGCGCGGCTCGTACGCTCGGATAAAGC
Organism: Pseudomonas sp. FW305-3-2-15-C-LB1; assembly: GCF_058787615.1. Taxonomy (NCBI): domain Bacteria; kingdom Pseudomonadati; phylum Pseudomonadota; class Gammaproteobacteria; order Pseudomonadales; family Pseudomonadaceae; genus Pseudomonas; species Pseudomonas sp. FW305-3-2-15-C-LB1. The sequence continues at coordinate 36,653 of NZ_JBYSZX010000020.1, forward strand.
GCTCGATCAACAGACGTGACTGACTCAGTGATTCATGCAGGCTCTGATTCATATCATTGAGGTCGGGCATACCGTAGTCCGGCAATGTCTGAACGCTGCCGGCACGGATACTGAGCATTTTCCCCAGGTGGTTCGCGACAGATGTCACGCTACTGGCGGAGGTTGCCGCCGGACGCTCGAGGCGCTCGAGGCGCTCGAACAGGCTTCGATAACCGCGCACTTCCTGGTCCCTGCTCATTCTTTGTCGAGCTTGCCGACGAGGGATAGCGTGAAATCAGCGCCCATGTACTTGAAATGCGGTCGCACACTCAGGTTGACGCGGTACCAGCCGGGCTCACCCTCGACATCACTGACGACGATGCGTGCCGCCCGCAAGGGACGTCGCCCACGGACTTCAGCGCTGGGGTTTTCCTGGTCGGCGACGTACTGGCGAATCCATTTATTGAGTTCCAGCTCCAGGTCGGTGCGCTCCTTCCATGAACCCAATTGCTCACGCTGAAGGACCTTGAGGTAATGGGCCAGGCGATTGACCACCATCATGTATGGCAACTGGGTGCCCAGGCGGTAATTCAGCTCGGCTTCCTTGCCCTCGGGGCTGAGCCCGAAGTGTTTCGGCTTTTGCACCGAGCTGGCGGAAAAAAACGCCGCGTTGTCACTGCCCTTGCGCATCGTCAAGGCGATGAAGCCTTCTTGCGCCAGTTCGTATTCACGACGGTCGGACACCAGTACTTCGGTGGGGATCTTGGTTTCGATTTCCCCCATGCTCTGGAAGTGATGCAACGGCAAGTCTTCCACCGCTCCACCGCTTTGCGGGCCAATGATGTTCGGGCACCAGCGGAACCGCGCGAAACTGTCAGTCAGGCGCGTGGCGAAGGCGTAGGACGTGTTGCCCCACAGGTAGTGCTCGTGGCTGTTGACCACGTTTTCCTGGTAGGCAAAGGTCTTGACTGGACACTCAAGCGGATCATAGGGCGTGCGCAGCAGGAATCGCGGCACGGTCAAGCCGATGTAGCGCGCATCTTCGCTTTGGCGAAAGCTTTGCCACTTGGCAAATTGCGGGCCTTCGAAGTGATCCTTCAGGTCCTTGAGGTCGGGTAAACCGGTGAAACTTTCCAAGCCGAAGAACGCCGGCCCGGCGGCTGCGATAAATGGCGCATGGGCCATGCAGGCTACACTGGCGGCGTACTGCATCAGTTTTACATCAGGGGCGCTGGGGGATAGGAAGTAGTTGGCGATAATCGCGCCCACCGGCTGACCACCAAACTGCCCGTATTCCGCACTGTAGATGTGCTTGTACAAACCGGACTGGGTCACTTCCGGCGAGTCTTCAAAATCTTCCAGCAGGTCTTGCCGGGAGACGTTCAGCAGTTCGATCTTGATGTTCTCGCGAAAGTTGGTGCGATCGACCAGCAGTTGCAACCCCTTCCAGGACGCTTCCAGCGCCTGGAAGTCGGGATGGTGCAGTATCTCGTCCATCTGCAGGCTGAGCTTGGTGTCGATCTCGGCGATCATCCGGTCGACGAGGCGTTTCTTGACGGGCTCGCCACGGTTCTGGGGCTTGATCAACTCTTCGATGAACGCCGATACACCGCGCTTGGCAATGTCATAGGCGTCGTCGTCGGCGCTCAACAATGTCTGGGCAACGATGTTATCGAGGATGCTGTACTGATCAGCAAGTTGTGCCGGCAGCGAATGCGGTTGTGTCGTCATGGGGTCAGTGTCCTTTTACTGGAAAATGTCAGGCGTCGGGGCTGTCCAGCCCTAGTTCCGCCAGTACCCGTGCGCGGGACTCGTCATCGGCCAGGGCTTGCTCGATAGCCTTGCGAAAGCTCGGGGTGTTGCCCAATGGCCCCTTCAACGCCACAAGTGCCTCACGTAGGGCCATCAGCTTGTGCAACTCGGGTACCTGCTCCACCAGGTTCGCAGGGTTGAAATCCTTCATGCCGTTGATGCGTACCTGAATGGCCAACTCGTCGACGCCCGCCTCCTCCTGCAAACGGTTGGGCACGCTCAACGTCAAGCTCAATGCCTGCTTGGCCAACACGTCATCCAGGGTGTTCTTGTCGATTGCGATGGGCTTGCGATCTTCAAGCTTGCGCACATCCTCACGCTGGGTGAAATCGCCCAGTACCAACAGTTTCAATGGCAGCTCGACTTCTTCCTGCGCCCCGCCGATGGCGGGTTTGAACGTGATGTTGATACGTTCCTTGGGGGCTACCGAACCTTCTTTGGCCATGGTGTCTCTCCTTTTTCAAGTGGCTCGAAAGCCTATTCAAGTACCGCTTCCAGATCGAAGAGGCACAGCCTGCGATGGGTGTCTTCCTTGCGTTCGCGCACGGCATGGTTTTGTGGCAGCAGGTCGCAACAGCGGTGCAGGAGCTGCGTCACTTCCAGGGCCAGCTCCGGCTCCCAGCGCTCCAGGCCCATGCGTTGCAGTTCATGGTCAAGCTGTTCGAGCTGGATCTTCGCCAGCTCATGCTTGCCCGCCTGTATGCACAGACGCGCTTGGGCGAGCCGCCAATGAAAACGTGCGCGATCACTGCGCGCGGCCTGCATGCCTTGCTTGAGTTCTCGAATGGCAGACTTGAGTCCGTCCTGACGCAGCCGCGGTGTCAACGCCTGCAACGCGGTCGCCCAGGGCTCGGCGTTCGTATCGATCACTGCTGCGGGTAATTCGGACCGGTGCAGGTGACGGACAACCTGCTGGGAGATCCAGTCGCGAGTGGCTGCGTCGGCAAAGGGTGCGCCGTCGTGAAAGCGAAACTCCGGCAGGTCCGGCAAGCGTTGCAGCAACAGCGCGAAGGTCACTTCCAGCTCGGTCATGGCCAGGTCGGCCTGCAGGACCTCCAGGCATTCCCAGAGCATGCGCAGACCATCGAACCAGAACATCGCCCCGGCAAGACTGGCCTCAAGCTCAAGCACCAGGTCTGCGTGATGGCCTTGTGCAAAGCGCTCCTGATAACGTTTGAGCTTGTCGGGAGCTGGCCCGCGCAACGCGGTCACCTGCTCGTTATTGGCATTCGGGTAGCTGGCAAGTGCCAGCCATGCCAGTGTCCGACTCAAACGCAACGCGCGCAGGTCGGTGGCGTTCTGGCGCAGCCACCAGGCACAGAGCGGGCGGGCCTGCTCCTGCAAGGCACGGAGCACCTTGTGGGCGTCCTTTTCGCTCTCCACCGCCGCTTCGGACTTGCGCAATTGGCTGGAGGCCTGCTTGACTTGCTCGATAACTCCGCTCAATCCCGCCACCGGGGTATCGTCCTGCACTGCCCGCTCCAATCGCTGCGCCAATTGCCTGCGAACCGGCAACAGCAGCGGCGCATCATCCCCGAGGTGCTCGGCCCAAAGCTCATCCAGATGCACCAGGTGCTCCAGCAAAGCGCGGAACAAAGGCTGCTGGTTCTGGAGCGCCAGGCCCTGCGTGAACAGCGGCTCGAGGCGCAACACCAGCCATCCGAATGCAGCACCGCGGGTGCGCGGTTTTTCCGGGTAGAGCACCGACCACTGATGCTCACAGAGGTAGCGCAACAACCCGAGCCCCGCCAGCAGCCCCGGGTAGGATTCACGCTGGTGCAATGCCCAGGTCAACCACACAGCCACCCGCAGATCCTTGGACTGATGGCGCAGCAGGTTCTCGCTGGTTTCCAGCACCTTGTGCCAGTCGGGCTGGCTGCCGGCATGAATCGATTGTGCCTTGACCAGCTCGGACTCCAGCACTTCATATTCACTCGAAAAGCGCATATCGCTGCCCGCAAAACTTGTTTGCGTACAGGGTGCTCGCGCAAGTTCAAGGTAATAATCATACCGACCATCCGAATAAGGCATTTGCCACCACACCAACTAAACATTCAAACAACAACAACTAGCCACACAAGTATCGCGTGTCTACCAGCCATCTTGATTTCGCAAAAAACTTGCGACGTCTTCGAACCTTAGTCATGCCCAAAACATTCAGCAAGCGATGGAACCGCACTTAGTCCTTTTCCTACAAAGCCAGTTGCCACAGGGTGCGCGCAAGATTTTGCGCACCTAACACTGCATAGCCACTCAGCTAATCGTCAAACTTCAGCATTTATCAACATTTCAATATGAGCAACTAAATGCGCACCCATGCGCAATCGAATACGCGCAATTAAGCCCAGTAGCAGCCTATCGCGCTGGATATTCGACCTTATACAACAGCATCACCCTGATTTCATTGGCGCCTGCACTTTCAGGCACGCTTCTTGTTATAGGTATTTGCCCAGCCGAAAAAACTTATCGGCTGGAACTACCTCATCAATCAGACAAGGAACCCCGTCATGCCAACACCCGCGTATCTCTCCATTACCGGTGTAAAACAAGGTTTGATCACGGCAGGCACGTTTACCCAGGACTCGGTAGGTAACATTTACCAGGAAGGCCATGAAGACCAGATCCTGGTCCAGGCTTTTTCTCATCAGGTGATCATTCCCCGCGACCCACAGTCAGGCCAGCCAACAGGTCAGCGCGTCCATAAACCCCTGATGATCAGCAAAGTGTTCGATAAGTCCTCGCCCTTGCTCTTCAGTGCATTGACCAGCGGCGAAGAGGTCAAGTGCCGGCTGGAGTGGCTGCGCACTTCGTCGGCCGGCACCCAGGAGCATTACTTCACCATCGAACTGGAGGGGGCGACCATCGTGGATATCCAGTCACGCATGCCCAACTGCCAGGACCCCGACAACGCCCACTTCACTCACCTGGAAGATGTGTATTTCACCTATCGCAAGATCGTGTGGACCCACGAAGTGTCCGGTACTTCGGGGTCGGATGACTGGCGCAGCCCGGTTGCAGGTTAAACCGGCTTGACACAGGCACGGCGCCAGGGAAGGCGCCATGCCTGTACGGCAACTACACCATCGCCAAAGGATGCTTGCGTTTCGGCGCGCCGAATACCCGATCGATCGCGTCCAGGTCGTGCTCATCCAACACCAGCTTGGCTGCAGCTGCGTTGAGTCGCACGTGCTCGGGTGTAACGGCCTTGGGGATGGCGATCACACCGTCCTGGCGCAACACCCAGGCCAGGGAAACCTGGGCGGGTGTGACCTCGTGGCGGCGGGCGATCTGCTTGAGGGTGGGGCTGGACAACAGTTCGCCGCCCTGGGCGATCGGGCAGTACGCCATCAAGGGCAAGTGGTGCTGTTGCCACCAGGGCAGGAGGTCGAATTCGATGCCGCGTTCTTCAATGTTGTACAACACCTGGTTGGTGGCGCAGGCCGGGGAGGCAAGTTCCTGCAGGTCGGCCACGTCGAAGTTGGAAACGCCCCAGCGTCCGATCTTGCCGGCTTCGCGCAGGCGTTCGAAGGCTTCGACCGTTTCTTCCAGCGGGTACTGGCCGCGCCAGTGCAGCAGATACAGATCAATGTAGTCGGTGCCCAGGCGCTGTAGGCTGGCCTCACAGGCACGGGGCACGCCCTTGTGGCTGGCGTTGTGCGGGTAGACTTTGCTCACCAGGAACACCTGGTCACGGCGGCCACGAATGGCCTCGCCGACGACCGTTTCAGCACCGCCCTCCCCGTACATTTCGGCGGTATCGATGAGGGTCATGCCCTCGTCGATGCCCAGTTGCAACGCCGCCACTTCGGCGCGGTGCTGGTCGGGATTTTCGCCCATGCGCCAGGTGCCCTGGCCGATGACAGGGACGGGAACGCCCGCCAGATCAATGGTACGCATGACAACCTCCTGATGAGTTCGCGGATTAACAGTGTGGCATTGGTCGGACAAAAGGGTTCAATCGAAGTATGGTTAGCCTCTGCCAAGTCGCCAGGAAGTCTCTGCAATGCTGTTTGTCGTCATGCTCGGGGGTAAGCACCCGCGGGCGAAAATTGAAGTTCACGATGTGGTGTTTGCCGTGGCGGACACGCTGGAAGCAGCCTACCCGCAACTGCGTGCCGACTGGTTCGGCAGCCCCAAGGGCATGCATATCGACTCGTGGATGGCGGTGGATGGCGTCGACGGCTGGAAAGTCGAACTCAGCCCCCTGGCCCCTGCCGCCGGCGCACATCACCTGTACTTCATCAACCTGGGCGGTTACGAAGCCAACAGCTTTGGCGAGGCCCACCACTACCTCCTGGTGGCCGCCCGCAATAAGCAGGAGGCCACGAACAAGGGCAAGCAACAGATGCTGCGTCACTGGTCCCAGGCCCACACCGATGGGGTACTGGACATCGACGACTGCCTGCCCATCGACCTGGTGGACGGTCGTTACATCCACCTGGTGCAGGGACCGCACCGACCGGTTATCCAGCAGAACGACTACATCGTCCTGACCTGAACCCTACCTGACAGTGCATGCGCAACTCATCGAATGGCTCCCCGTAGCGGCGCCATGGCCTGTACCTGAGCCACTCGGTTAATCGAGTGGAACTTTGCCAGGAAATAACCGCCTGAATCCGGTAGGCTCACCTTTTTTATTCAAGGAGTTACTTCCCATGGCCAAAGCCACCGCCCGTCACATCCTCGTTTCCACTGAAGACAAGTGCAACGAACTCAAGGCCCAAATCGAAGGCGGCGCCGATTTCGCAGAAGTCGCCAAAGCCAACTCCAGCTGCCCATCCAGCCGCCAAGGTGGTGACCTGGGTTCGTTCGGTCCAGGCCAGATGGTCAAGGAATTCGACACCGTCGTGTTCAGCGCCCCGGTCAACACCGTGCAAGGTCCGGTGAAGACCCAGTTCGGCTATCACCTGCTCGAAGTCACCAGCCGCCAGGACTGATCCCGTCTGTGCTGATGCAATAAACAACGGCCCGCCTTTTGGTGGGCCGTTGTGCATGTGATGACTGGCGACGCTGATGCCGTTAGCGTACAAATCCCTTTCCTTCTTCATACGGCGTTCAAGGCTGACAATGCGATTGGCTTTTTCTTACTTCTTGAGCTCGTCCCTGGCACTGCTGCTGACCAGCACTGCCGTAATCGCGGCGCCTCAACCGTACCTGACGGTGTATGGCGAACCGGCCAAGTACCCCGCCGGCTTTACCCATTTCGACTACGCCAACCCTGACGCCCCCAAGGGTGGCAGCCTGCGCCGCTCGGCCATCGAGATCGGACGCTTCGACCATGTATTGCCATATATCGACAAAGGCATCGGCGTGTCCCAGGTCGACGGCTGGCTCTACGCGCCCCTGGCCCAGCGTTCCCTGGACGAGCCCTACACGGTCTACGGCCTGGTCGCCGAAAAAATGGAGCGCGCCGACGACGGCCTGTCGCTACGCTTTTTCCTCAACCCCAAGGCGCGCTTTGCCGATGGCAAGCCGATCACCGCCGAAGACGTGCGCTACAGCTTCGACCTGCTGATGACCCAGGGCAGCCTGCGCTTTCGCACCCTGTTCGCCGACGTCAAGCACGTCGAAGTCGAAGGCGAGCGCCAGGTGCGTTTCGACTTCTCCAGCAATGAAAACCGTACCCTGCCCCTGGACATCGCTACCCTGCCCGTCTTCCCCGAGCACTGGTGGAAGACCCGCGACTTTGCCAACGGCGGTGGCTATGAAGCCCCACTGGGCAGCGGTCCGTACAAAGTCAGCAAGATCGATTCCGGCAGTACCATCACCTTCACCCGTGATCCGAACTGGTGGGGCAAGGACTTGCCTGTCAGCCGTGGCCTGTACAACTTCGATCACCTGAGCCTGGAGTATTTCGGCGACACCGAAGTGGCCCGCCAGGTATTGCGCGGCGGTGCCTACGATTTCAACCGTGAGTTTTCCGCCACCGGGTATTCCATCGGCTACAACGGCCCGGCCTTGGATGACGGGCGCCTGCAACGTGCGCACCTGGCCAAGGAAATGCCGCAACCGGCCCAGGGTTATGTGTTCAACGTGCAAAAACCGATATTCAAGGACCGCCGCGTGCGCCAGGCCCTGGCGATGATGTGGGATTTTGAATGGGCCAACCGGCAGATGATGCGCAATATGTACATCCGCCAGCAGAGTTACTTCTCCAACAGCCCGCTGGCCGCCAGCCAGCCGCCAACAAAAGAAGAGCTGGCGATTCTTGAACCCTTGCGTGGCCAGGTCCCCGACGAGGTGTTCAGCCAGGTGTTCAAGGCACCGGTCACCGATGGTAGCGGCATGATCCGCGACAAGCAGTTGCAAGCCCTGGGCCTGTTGGAAGAAGCAGGCTGGAAGCCAGAGGGTGACAAATTGGTAAACGCCGAAGGCGAGCCGCTGGAATTCACGTTCCTTAACACTCAGAACGGCCTCGAACGTCTGTTGTTACCGTACAAACGTAACCTCGCGCAGATCGGTATTACCCTCAATATCCGCCGTATCGACTCCTCGCAATATGTGAATCGCATCATGGCCAGGGATTACGACATGATCGTCATTGGTTTCCCCGTCACCACGTCACCGGGCATGGAGCTGTACAACTATTTCGGCTCGGCCGCCGCCTACGATCCAGGCGCCAACAACTACGCCGTACTCAAGGACCCCGCCGTCGACAGCCTGATCAAGGGCCTGGTCAAGGCCGACACCCAGGCGCAGATGCTCACCTACGCCCACGCGCTGGACCGGGTGCTGCAATGGAATTACCTGTGGATCCCCAATTACTACCCGCCCGGCACGTCCGCTGCATGGTGGAACCGTTTCGGCCGCCCGGCCATCGAGGCAAAGAACGACGAAGCCCTGGAAACCTGGTGGGAAATCAGCCCCACGCCGCTGACGAATGAGCAAATGAACGCTGAGCTGAAAAAACGCGGAGGTGCGCGCTGATGTTTGCCTATATCGTGCGGCGCCTGCTGCTGATCATCCCGACGCTGGTGATCATCCTGCTGGTGAATTTCGTGATCGTGCAGGCCGCTCCCGGCGGCCCGGTGGAACAAGCCATCGCCCATCTGCAAGGGATCGGCGGCGGCGGCGTCGGCGGTTCCTCCGGCGAAGGCATCAGCAGCGGCTCCCGCGCCAGCCGTGGCCTGGACCCGAAGCTGATCGCTGACATCGAGAAACAGTATGGCTTCGACAAACCCGCGCCGGAACGCCTGTGGCTGATGCTCAAGAGCTATGCCCAGTTGGACTTCGGCAACAGCTTCTTTCGCGGCAAGACGGTGATCGAGCTGATCCTGGAAAAAATGCCCGTGACCATCTCCCTCGGCCTGTGGGCCACGTTGATCACCTACCTGGTGTCGATTCCCCTGGGGATTCGCAAGGCGGTGCGCCACGGCAGTAGCTTCGACGTGTGGAGCAGCACCGCGATTGTCGTCGGCTATGCGATGCCGGCATTCCTGTTCGCGATGTTCCTGATCGTAGTGTTTGCCGGTGGCACATCGTTGAACTGGTTCCCGGTGCGCGGTCTGGTGTCGGAAAACTTCGAAGAGCTGAGCACCGTGGGCAAGGTCGCCGATTACTTCTGGCATCTGGTATTGCCGGTCACCTCGCTGGTGATCGGCGGGTTTGCCACGCTGACCATCCTCACCAAGAACTCGTTCCTCAATGAAATCACGCGCCAGTACGTGGTGACCGCCCGCGCCAAGGGTTTGAGCGAACGACGCGTGCTCTACGGGCATGTGTTCCGCAATGCGATGTTGCTGGTGATCTCCGGAATTCCCCAGGCCTTTATTGCCGTGTTCTTTGCCGGTTCGCTGCTGATCGAGGTGATCTTCTCCCTCGACGGCCTGGGCCGCATGAGCTACGAGGCGGCTGTGTCCCGGGACTACCCTGTGGTATTCGGTTCGCTGTTCATCTTCACCTTGTTCGGCCTCTTGATAAAACTCATCGGTGACCTCTGCTACACCATGGTGGACCCGCGTATCGACTTCGCCGCGAGGAACGCTTGATGCTTAACCTGTCTCCCGTGGCCCGTCGGCGTTTCGAGCGTTTCAAGAAAAACCGCCGCGGCTGGTGGTCGCTGTGGCTGTTTATCGGCCTGTTTATCCTGACCCTGGGCGGCGAGTTGATCGCCAATGACAAACCCTTGGTGCTGAGTTTCAAGAACGAGCTGTATTTTCCGGTGTTCAAGCGCTACACCGAGCAACAGTTCGGCGGCCAGTTGCCGTTCCAGGCTGACTATCGCAGTGACTACGTGCAAAAGCTGATCGAGCAGGACGGCGGCTGGATGCTGTTCCCGCCGATTCCGTTCAGCGACGACACGCCCAACTACGAGCTGACCCGCCCTGCCCCCAGCCCGCCTTCGACGGTGAACTGGCTGGGCACCGATGACCAGTCGCGGGATGTGCTGGCGCGGGTGATCTTTGGCGCCCGGGTCTCGATCCTGTTTGCGCTGGCGCTCACCGCGATCAGCGCAGCCATCGGCATTGCCGCCGGCGCATTGCAGGGCTATTACGGCGGTTGGGTGGACCTGATCGGCCAGCGCGTGCTGGAGGTGTGGTCCGGATTGCCGGTGCTGTACCTGCTGATCATCCTGTCGGGCTTTGTGGAGCCGAACTTCTGGTGGCTGCTGGGGATCATGGCGCTGTTTTCCTGGCTGGCCCTGGTGGACGTGGTGCGCGCCGAGTTCCTGCGCGGGCGCAACCTGGAATACGTCAAGGCCGCACGGGCGCTGGGCCTGGGCGATGGCAAAATCATCCGTCGGCATATCCTGCCCAACGCCATGACGGCGACCTTGAGTTACCTGCCGTTTATCCTGACCGGTGCGATTTCGACGCTGAGCGCGCTGGACTTCCTCGGTTTCGGCATGCCGGCAGGCAGCGCGTCCCTGGGTGAGCTGATCGCCCAGGGCAAGCAGAACCTGCAAGCGCCCTGGCTGGGCCTGACAGCGTTTTTCACCTTGGCGCTGATCCTGTCGCTGCTGGTCTTTATCGGCGAGGCATTGCGTGATGCCTTCGACCCACGCTCATGAGTGACTGCCTATGAACCTGATCGAAATCCGCGACCTCAGCGTCGCGTTCAGTGGCCAGACCGTGGTGCGCAACCTGTGCCTGGACGTACGCCCCGGCGAGTGTTTGGCACTGGTGGGCGAGTCGGGCTCGGGCAAGTCGGTGACGGCCCACTCGATCCTGCAACTGCTGCCCGAGGCCGGTACTCAAACCACCGGTTCCATCAAGTACCGTGGCCAGGAACTGGTCGGCGCTTCAGCCGCCACCTTGCAGAAGCTACGTGGCAACCGCATTGCCATGATCTTCCAGGAGCCGATGACCTCGCTCAACCCCTTGCACAGCATCGAAAAGCAGATCGGCGAAACCCTGCTGCTGCACAAGGGCCTGGGCGGCAAGGCGGCGCAGGCGCGCATCCTCGAATTGCTCGAACTGGTGGGCATCCAGAAGCCCCAGGAACGCCTCAAGGCCTATCCGCACCAGCTCTCCGGTGGTCAGCGCCAACGGGTGATGATCGCCATGGCCCTGGCCTGCGAACCGGAACTGCTGATCGCCGACGAACCCACCACCGCCCTGGACGTGACGGTACAGCGCAAGATCCTGCTGCTGCTCAAGTCACTGCAACAACGCCTGGGCATGTCCCTGCTGCTGATCAGCCACGACCTCAACCTGGTGCGCAGCATTGCCCAGCGCGTGTGTGTGATGCGTGCCGGCGAGATCGTCGAGCAGGCCGACTGCCAGACACTGTTCAGCGCGCCGCAGCACCCCTACAGCCGCCTGCTGCTGGATGCTGAACCGGCCGGTAATGCCCTGTGCAGTGACGAGCGCGAGACGGTATTGCAGGTGGATGACCTGACCGTGCAATTCCCCCTCGGCGGTGGTTTGTTCCGGCGCAAGACTTACTTGCGGGCGGTGGATGGCATCAGCCTGAGCGTGCAGCGCGGCAAGACCCTGGGGATTGTCGGCGAGTCCGGCTCGGGCAAGTCCACCCTGGGCCAGGCGATTTTGCGGCTTCTTGATTCCACGGGCAGCATCCGCTTCCAGGGTGAAGCCCTCGACCCGCTGAACCATAAGCAGATGCGCCCATGGCGCAAGCAGATGCAGGTGGTGTTCCAGGACCCCTACGGCAGCCTCAGCCCGCGCATGACCGTGGAGCAGATCATCAGCGAAGGCCTGGAGGTTCACGCACCGTGCAGCCTGGCCGACCGCGATGCACAGGTGGTGCAGGTGCTCAAGGACGTGGGCCTCGATCCCGCCAGCCGCCACCGCTACCCCCATGAGTTCTCCGGTGGTCAGCGCCAACGCATCGCCATCGCCCGCGCCCTGGTGCTCAAGCCGGCGCTGATGTTGCTCGACGAACCGACCTCGGCCCTCGACCGGACCGTGCAGAAACAAGTGGTGGCGCTACTGCGTGAGTTGCAGGAGAAATACGGCCTGACCTACCTGTTTATCAGCCACGACCTGGCCGTGGTGCGTGCCATGGCCCATGACATGATCGTGATCAAGGATGGCAAGGTGGTGGAGGCCGGCGCGAGCCACCAGGTGTTTGATGCACCGCAGCATCCTTACACCCAAGAGCTGCTGGCGGCGGCGTGCGGGCTGTCGTCATGAGTACCAGCCTCACGGATTACCAACAGGTTCGCGGCCTGGCTATCCAGTCGCTGTTCGAGATCATCGAGCAGTCCAGCGAAGGCACGGTGATTGTCGACCGCGACGCCAATATCGTGTGGATGAACGAGCGCTACGCCAAGCGCTTTGGCCTCAAGAGCGCCGACGAGGCCATCGGCCAGCCGTGCGAGCAGGTGATCTCCAATAGCCTGCTGCGCCAGGTGGTACGCAATGACCAGCCCATATTGCTGGACATCCAGGACACGCCCAAGGGCCCGTTGGTGGTGATGCGCTTGCCGATCCACAACGACGCCGGTGCGGTGATCGGTGCGATCGGCTTTGCCTTGTTTGATGAACTGCGCAACCTGTCGCCACTGATTGAGCGCTACCTGAGCATGCAGCAAGAACTGGCGTCGACGCGCTCCTTGCTGCGCTCGCGGCAGAGCAAATACAACTTCGCGCATTTTATCGGCACCAGCGCCGCCAGCCTCGAAGTGAAACGCCGGGCGCGGCGCAGTGCCAGCGCCGAATCGCCCGTGCTGCTGCTGGGTGAAACCGGTACCGGCAAGGAGCTGCTGGCCCAGGCGATTCATGGCGCGTCCAGCCGTGCGCACAAGGCCTTTGTCAGCATCAACAGCGCGGCGATTCCCGCTGACCTGCTGGAAGCCGAGTTCTTCGGCACCGCACCGGGAGCGTTTACCGGCGCTGACCGCAAGGGCCGCCCCGGCAAGTTCCAGATCGCCCAGGGCGGCACGCTGTTCCTCGACGAAATCGGTGACATGCCCCTGCCCTTGCAAAGCAAACTGCTGCGCGTGTTGCAGGAAAAGGAATTCGAGCCGGTGGGTTCCAACGAGATGCTGCACAGCGATGTGCGGGTGATCGCCGCCACCTCCATGGACCTGGAGGCGGCGATCAAGCGCGGCGAGTTCCGCGCGGATTTGTATTACCGGCTGAATGTGCTGCCGATCCAGGTGCCGCCGTTGCGTGAGCGGCTGGAGGATATTCCGGCGTTGAGCGAGGCGATTCTGGAGGAACTGCGCAGCCAGCATGAACTGGACCGCGAGGCCCTGGCACTGCTGGCGCAGCATGCGTGGCCGGGGAACATCCGTGAGTTGCGCAATGTGCTGGAGCGGGCGGCGTTGCTCAGTGATGACCTGGTGTTGAATGCCGGGGAGATTCGGGCGGCGATTGGCACCTTTACCCCCGTGGAGCGTGGCAGTGCCGTCGCGACGGTCGAGGGCGAAAGCTTCAGTGCGGCGCGGGAGCGGTTTGATCGGCAGATCATCGCGGCGGCATTGAGCGCGTGCGAGGGAAATGTGGTGGAAGCGGCCAAGCGGTTAGGGCTTGGGCGGTCGACGCTGTACAAGAAGATGGTGGCGTTGGGTATCAACTGATCTCCAAAAAGAGACACAAATTTCAATACAGAGACTAGCTAATGTGGGAGGGGGCTTGCCCCCGATGGCGGTGCTTCAGTTGGCTATTAGTTGGCTGACACACTGCCATCGGGGGCAAGCCCCCTCCCACACTTGTTTGTCACTTGTCTCAAGTTAGAGACCACATTCAAAGAAGCAAGTCAAAAAAAGAAAATTACTGTTTAATTTCAACAAGTTAAGAACATGGCACACATCTCGCTATAGCCCTTTCCTAAAGCAACACCCCACAACAATAACAATCCGATGGAGACACACCATGAGTGTGATCATTGCCCTGGCAGCCCTGGCGCTGCTGATGCTGGCGGCCTACCGTGGCTATAGCGTTATCCTGTTTGCCCCCATCGCCGCCCTCGGCGCTGTCCTGCTCACCGACCCGTCCGCCGTCGCCCCTGCCTTTACCGGCGTGTTCATGGAGAAGATGGTCGGCTTTATCAAGCTGTATTTCCCGGTGTTCCTGCTCGGTGCAGTGTTCGGCAAGCTGATCGAGCTGTCGGGCTTCTCGCGCTCGATTGTGGCGGCAGCCATTCGTTTGCTCGGCACGCGCCAGGCGATGCTGGTGATCGTGCTGGTCTGCGCCCTGCTCACCTACGGCGGCGTATCGCTGTTCGTGGTGGTGTTTGCGGTGTATCCGTTTGCAGCGGAGATGTTCCGCCAAAGCAATATTCCCAAGCGCCTGATCCCGGCCACCATCGCCCTCGGTGCGTTTTCGTTCACCATGGACGCTCTGCCCGGCACCCCGCAGATCCAGAACATCATCCCCAGCACCTTCTTCAACACCACCGCCTGGGCCGCGCCGTGGCTGGGTTTGATCGGTACGATCTTCGTGTTCTGCGCCGGCATGCTCTACCTGGCACGCCAGCGCAACAAGGCGCAGCGTGCCGGTGAAGGCTATGGCACGGAGCTGCGCAACGAGCCGGAAACCGCCGAGAACCTGACCCTGCCCAATCCCTGGATCGCGCTGTCGCCACTGATCCTGGTCGGCGTGATGAACCTGTTGTTCACCCACTGGATCCCGCAGTGGTACGGCAAGACCCACAGCCTCAGCCTGCCCGGCATGAGTGCGCCGGTGACCACCGAAATCGCCAAGCTCACCGCGATCTGGGCGGTACAGGCGGCGTTGCTGGTAGGGATCATCGTGGTGCTGGTGTTCGGCTTCTCGGCGATCAAGAGCAAGCTGGCCGAAGGCAGCAAAAGCGCGGTCAGCGGTGCGCTGCTGGCGGCGATGAACACCGCCTCTGAATATGGCTTTGGCGCGGTGATCGCGTCGCTGCCGGGCTTCCTGGTGCTGGCCGACTGGCTCAAGGGCATTCCCAACCCGCTGGTCAATGAAGCGATCACCGTGACCCTGCTGGCCGGTATCACCGGTTCCGCGTCGGGCGGCATGAGCATCGCCCTGGCGGCGATGTCCGAGAGCTTTATTTCGGCGGCCCATGCGGCCAATATCCCCCTTGAAGTGCTGCACCGCGTCGCGGCCATGGCCAGCGGCGGCATGGACACCCTGCCCCACAACGGCGCGGTGATCACGCTGCTGGCGGTCACCGGCCTGACCCACCGCGAAGCCTACAAGGACATTTTCGGCATCACGCTCATCAAGACCCTCGCGGTGTTCGTGGTGATCGGTACTTTCTACGCCACCGGCATTGTGTGAGGTTTCCATGACGACATTGAACGGCAAGACCGCCCTGGTCACCGGCTCCACCAGCGGCATCGGCCTGGGCATCGCCTTGAGCCTGGCCAAGGCCGGCGCCAACCTGATCCTCAATGGCTTCGGTGACGCCAGCGCGGTGATCGCCCAGGTGCGGGTGTTCGGCGGTAAGGTCGGCCATCATCCGGCCGACGTCAGCGACCCGGCGCAGATCGCCGACATGATCGCCTACGCCGAGCGTGAATTCGGCGGCGTCGACATCCTGGTCAACAACGCCGGCATCCAGCATGTGGCTGCGGTGGAAGACTTCCCGGCCGAACGCTGGGACTCGATCATCGCGATCAACCTGTCCTCGGTGTTCCACAGCACACGTTTGAGCCTGCCGGGGATGAAGGCCAAGGGCTGGGGGCGTATTGTCAATATTGCCTCGGTGCATGGCCTGGTCGGGTCGGTGGGCAAGGCCGCGTATGTGGCGGCCAAGCATGGCGTGATCGGGTTGACCAAGGTGGTTGGCCTGGAGACCGCCACCAGCAATGTCACCTGCAACGCCATCTGCCCCGGCTGGGTGCTGACGCCACTGGTGCAGAAGCAGATCGATGATCGCGCCGCCAGTGGTATCGACCCGCAGCAGGCGCAGCACGACCTGTTGGCGGAGAAGCAACCGTCGCTGGAGTTTGTGACACCGCCGCAGTTGGGTGAACTGGTGCTGTTTTTGTGCAGCGAAGCCGGTGCCCAGGTGCGCGGTGCGGCGTGGAATATCGACGGCGGCTGGCTGGCCCAGTAACAGCGGACACTGGCGTTCAAATGAGGGAGGGGGCTTGCCCCCGATAGCGGTGGGTCAGTCACCCCATGTATCAACTGGCACTCCCTCATCGGGGGCAAGCTCCCTCCCACATTTGAACTGTATTGTCTGGATGAATGAATACATAAAAAGAGACGTGCCTATGTCCGACATCCTCTGGCAACCCTCCCCGGAACGCATCGCCAACACGCGCATGGACCAGTTCCGGCGCTACATCAACCAGCGCTACAGCCTGCAGCTTGGCGACTACCCGGCGCTGCACCAGTGGAGCATCGACCAGCGCGCGGATTTCTGGCGGGCGATCGTGGACTATTTCGACGTGCAATTTCGCAGCCCGCCCACCGCGGTGCTGATCGAAGACGCCGAGATGCCCAGCGCCCGTTGGTTTCCCGGTGCGACGCTGAATTTTGCCGAACACCTGCTGCGCCGACGTGACGCTCACACCGCCGTCGTGGCTGTCGCAGAAGACGGCCAACGCGAACAACTGACCTACGCCGAACTGGCCGCCCACGTCGCCGGCCTGCAACGCAGCCTGCGCGCTGCCGGCGTGACCCAGGGTGACCGCGTCGCGGCGTGTATGCCTAACACCTGGCAAACCCTGGTGGGCATGCTCGCCACCACCAGCCTGGGGGCGATCTGGTCCTGCTCGTCGCCGGACTTCGGCACCCAGGGCGTGATCGACCGTTTTGGCCAGATCGAGCCCAAGGTACTGATCACCTGCGCCGGCTACCGCTATGCCGGCAAGGATATCGACCAGACCGCCAAGCTCAATGAAATCCTCGCGCGCCTGCCGTCCCTGGAGCAGTTGATCATCGTGCCTTACGCAAAGCCCCAGGCGCGGATCGAGGACTATCAGACCCAGGCACGCGTCGCGCTGTGGCAAGACTTCTACCAACCCGGCGGCGAGCCTGACTTCGTCGCGGTGCCGTTCGACCATCCGCTGTACATCCTCTACTCCAGCGGCACCACCGGCGTGCCCAAGTGCATCATCCATGGCACCGGCGGCGTATTGCTCACCCACCTCAAGGAACACGGCCTGCATGCCGACCTGTCCCGCGAGGACTGCCTGTTCTACTACACCACCTGCGGCTGGATGATGTGGAACTGGCTGGTGTCGGTGCTGGCCATCGGCGCCACGGCGGTGCTGTATGACGGCTCACCATTTCACCCCGGCCCCGAGCGTTTGATCGACCTGATCGATGCGGAACACATCAGCGTGTTCGGCACCAGCCCCAAGTTTCTCGCCACCCTGGAAAAAGCCGGCCTGCAACCGCGCCTCAGCCATGACCTGGGCAGCCTCAAAGCGCTGATCTCGACCGGCTCGCCGCTGTCGCCGCAGAGCTATGACTACGTGTACCGCGAAATCAAGGCCGAGCTGTGCCTGTCGTCCATGTCCGGCGGCACCGATATCGTCTCCTGCTTTGTGATCGGCAACCCGGTGCTGCCGGTGCGGCACGGTGAAATGCAGTGCAAGAGCCTGGCGATGGCCATCGAAGTGTGGGACGACCAGGGCCGGCCGCTGGTCGGTGAAAAAGGCGAGCTGGTGTGCACCCGGCATTTCCCGGCCATGCCCATCGGGCTATGGAAGGATCCGGAGCGCAAGAAACTGCTCGCTTCGTATTTCAGCCAGTTTCCCGGCGTCTGGGCCCAAGGGGACTACGCCGAACAGCGCCCCAACGGCAGCCTGCTGATCCACGGACGTTCCGACGCGGTACTTAACCCGGGCGGCGTGCGGATCGGCACCGCAGAGATCTATCGCCAGGTGGAAAAAATCCCCCAGGTGCTGGAAAGCCTGGCCATCGGCCAACGCTGGCAGGACGACGTGCGCGTGGTGCTGTTCGTGCGCCTCAATGACGGTATCGAACTGGACGAGGCCCTGGAACAGCAGATCCGCCAGGTGATCCGCACCAACACCACACCGCGCCATGTGCCGGCCAAGATCCTCGCTGTCACCGATATCCCCCGCACCATCAGCGGCAAGATCGTCGAATTGGCAGTGCGTAATGTGGTGCACGGCGAGCCGGTGAAGAACACCGACGCCCTGGCCAACCCGCAGGCGCTTGATCAGTTCCGCGATCGCCCGGAACTGGCGCAAGGATGAAAGGTTTCAGCGCTGACGCACTCATTTGAAGACAAACCCCCAATGCATGCTATTTTTCGGGGGTAGTCACTCATTGCCGTCTGACGGGATAATGGGTGTTGTCATTTTTCAAAGCGTTACGCTCAGGGCTTTTTCATGATTGGAACATCCACCGGCAGCGAAGCCGCCGCATTGATTGCGCGGCTGGACTGGGCGCAAAGCCCTCTCGGTGAGGCCGGTGATTGGCCGCAAAGCCTGCGCACGGCGGTCGATATCGTGGTGCACTCGCCGATGCCGATGCTCCTGCTGTGGGGCAACCAGCTCACGCAGCTCTACAACGACGGGTTCGCCCAACTCGCGGGCAATAAACACCCTGGGGCCATGGGCCAGCCGGCGCACCAGACCTGGCCGGAGCTGGAAGGCTTTACCGGGCCGATCTACGACGCCGTGCTCAGCGGCCAGGTGCGTACCTTCAGCGAGCAGCGCTTCGTACTGCAACGCCACAATCGCGATACTGAAATCTGGCTGGACCTCACCTACAGCCCGGTCCGCGATGAAAGCGGCAGCGTTGCCGGCATCCTGGTCACCGCCATCGAAACCAATGAACGGCGCAAGGCCCAGCACAACACCGAACAGCGCCTGCAACTGGCATTGGCGGCCACCGACGCGGTCGGCACCTGGGACTGGGATATCGGCGAAGACCGTTTTATCGCTGACACGCACTTCGCCTACCTGCATGGTGTCGATCCCGACGATGCAAGCCGTTTGCCGATCAGCGACTACCTGCAAGGCGTGCACCCGGAAGACCGTGGCATGGTGGCGCGCAGCATCAAGCACTGCATCACCTTCGGCACCGAGTACGCCGAGGAATACCGCCTGCTGCAAGCCGATGGCCAAGTGCGCTGGGTATTCGCCCGCGGGCGCTGCTACAAGGATCATCAAGGCCGCCCCGCGCGTTTCCTGGGTGCTGCGCTGGACCTGACCGAGCGCAAACACACCGAGCAGGCCTTGCGCCAAAGCCAGAGCGAGTTGCAGCTGATCATCAACGCCATGCCGGTGTTGATCGGTTATGTCGACCACGAGCAGCGGTTCCGCCTGAACAACAGCGCTTACCTGGACTGGTACGGCATGACGCCCCAGGAGCTGTACGGCAAGACCATCCGCGAAGTGCTCGGCGACGAGGTGTATGCCGGGCGTGTAGACAAGATCGAGGCCGCACTCAAGGGCAAAGCCTGCAGCTTCATGACCATCACGCCACACCAGGACGGTCGACCACGCCACGCCCTGATGAAGTACCTGCCACGCTTCAGCAATGACGGTTCGGTGAAGGGTTTCTACATCTTTGTGATCGATGAAACCGAACGCAAGCTCACCGAAGAAGCCCTGCGCCACCTCAATGAAAACCTCGAGGAACGCGTGGCCCAGCGCACCCAGGCGCTGGCCGAGGCCAACCAGCGCCTGCAAAACGAAATGTTCGAACGCGAACGCGCCGAAGATGCGCTGCGCCACGCCCAGAAGATGGAAGCGGTGGGCCAGCTCACCGGCGGTATCGCCCACGACTTCAACAATATGCTCACCGGCATCATCGGCAGCCTGGACCTGATGCAGCGCTACATCGCTGCCGGGCGCAGTGACGAGATCGGCCGTTTTACCGATGCCGCCGTATCCTCCGCCCACCGTGCGGCCGCCCTCACCCACCGCTTGCTGGCGTTCTCGCGGCGCCAGTCCCTGGACCGTCGCCCGCTGGACCCGAACCAGTTGGTGGCGTCCCTGGAAGAGTTGTTCCGCCGCACCAAGGGCGCGCACATCAGCCTCAAGGTGCAGCTCGGCCATGACATCTGGCCGGTGAACACCGACGCCAGCCAACTGGAAAACGCCCTGCTCAATCTGGTGATCAACGCCCGCGACGCGATGCCCGACGGCGGTGAACTGCTGATCGAAACCGCCAACAGTTACCTGGACGGCACCGACATCACTACCCTGGAACCGGTCAAGGCCGGCGACTACGTGATGCTTGGCGTGTGCGATAACGGCACCGGCATGGCGCCGAAGATTCTGGCCAAGGCGTTCGACCCGTTCTTCACCACCAAACCCATCGGCCAGGGCACAGGCCTGGGGCTGTCGATGATCTACGGCTTTGCCCAGCAGTCCGGCGGGCATGTGACGATCCAGAGCGCGCCGGGCCAGGGCACCTGCGTGCGCCTGTATCTGCCGCGCCTGCATGGCACCTCCCTGGAAAGCGACCTGCCTGCCAGCCTCGGTGAAGCCCCGGTAGCCCTGGCCGGTGAAGCCGTGGTCGTGGTCGAAGATGACCCGGCAGTGCGCATGCTGGTGGTCAATGTGCTCGACGAACTGGGCTACACGGCGCACCAGGCGGGCGACGCCCGGGCTGCACTGCCGCTGCTGGAATCGGATCTGCGTGTGGATCTGCTGGTGACTGACGTCGGCCTGCCGGGCATGAATGGCCGGCAGCTTGCGGAAATCGCCCGCCAGCACCGGCCGGGGTTGAAGGTACTGTTCATGACCGGTTACGCGGAAAAAGCCGCCGAGCGCCAGGGCTTCCTCGAAGACGGCATGGACATGGTGGCCAAGCCGTTTTCCATCGACCTGCTGGCGACAAAAATCCGCAGCATGATCAACGCCGACGAATGAGTTCAGGCATAATCGCGCGCCGACGCACACCTGGTAGAGATCAATGAAAGCCCAAGCCCGTCATATCCTGGTGAAAACCAGCGAAGAAGCCGAACAGCTCAAACAGCGCATCGCCAAGGGCGAGGCGTTTGATGTGCTGGCCAAGAAGTACTCCACTTGCCCCTCGGGCAAACGTGGCGGCGACCTGGGCGAAGTGCGGCCCGGGCAGATGGTGGGGGCGATTGATGCGGTGATCTTCAAGAAACCGGTGAAGGTGGTTCACGGGCCGATCAAGAGCAAGTTCGGGTATCACCTGGTGCAGGTGTTTTACCGGGATTAACCGGCTCTATTTGTATCGCTCGTCGTCGACCTGGACGAGATATAAATACTGCCGGGTGACTTTCCACACAGCCTACCTTGATCGCTATACCAGGACCAGGGAGGCCGGATGTGGACACCGCCAAAATACAACAACTCAGCATTCCAAGTTTGCTCTACGCGTTACATATTCCAAATGTGGCGGACCTGCCCAGCGATCAGGCACGCCAGTTTTTTCAGCGCCTGCTCACACGTTCCCATGTTATCGCCCTGCGTGCCCACGTCTTCTTCAAAACCCTTGATTTCGGCGACGAACACGCGCTGCCTGGCCTGTGCAGATTTCCGCCTTTTCAAACCCTGATTTCCACCGCAGTGACAATTCCCATCGAGAAGTTAACGTTTTCGCTGACCCTGGAATGTCTCTACAAACTCTCAGAAGCCCTCTGGCGCGGAGAGCTTCCAGCGCTGCTCTATCCCACCGCGATTCTTGACCGCACAGCACGGCAGTGTTTCAAGGATGAATTCATCAGCGCATTAACTAACAGCGAGACTTCAAGGAATTCAGCTTACCCTCTGGACCAGGATTCCCTTGCGTTGATCGCGAATATTATCGATATCTATCAACTGCGCGCCTTTCAGAAACTGGAGCTCAATGCGCTCACACTCCATCGTCACGATCCGCTCGACATTCTGAAACGCCAACCGCGCTTATCGCACAACTTGCAGCGGGAAATCACCACGTTCATCAGCAAATCCTTCAGTGCCACGACACACTCGACTTTTTACGCTGCGATCGTCCATGGCTATGTCGATGTCCCATCCAAAGACCGTAAGCCACCTGCCACCGATCGACTGATCATCTATACAAAACCCATCGCGTCGTTGGTAGCAGACTACCTTCGCACAGGTGTCAGGCCTCATCAGCAAACGGACACCCGGTGGACCTCATTGCAGATATCGGTTTATGAGGACACGAGCATCACCAGAGAAGATCATCCCGCCCTGGTAACTGCCCAAGATTTATTGAAGCACTCGCCGATCAACCACAGTCAATTCAATCTACATCCTTTCATCTCCGTTGATATCGGCACATTGGATGACTTTCTGGATCGCCTCGACAGGCTCCCCAAGTTGTACCAGCAGGATGTCATAAACTATTGGGCGCCCGTGACCTCTGAAAAGGGGGCCAAGACGATCTGGCGCAACCATCTCAAGCACGCTATCGAAACCACAGCCCGTATCGGGCTGGCGGACAGTACCCTGACGCACGACAGCCATACGCAGATCAATCAGATACTCAGCCAATCTTCCGCTCAAGCACTGCCCCCTGCAATCAGCACCTACACCTGTGCGTTCGTAGATCTTTTCAGCGGTAAGGCATTTCCCATCAGCGGCACATTCCTGATCGAACAGCAGGCATCAGCCTCAAAGCAAAACCGCCTTGTGGCGTTCGCCCTGAACACAGGCGCGGTGGAGTACGAAAGCTGGGAAGCATTCGAGAAGCGCCTGCTTTCCCAGATGGCTGATAGCAACAGTCGACCGCTATTACTGGACCATTTGAGCAAAAAAAGCGCTCTGAACATCGTTGATTTTTGCTCAACACAACCCGCTCGACTGGGTTTGAAAAAAATGCTCACAGCAGCTTACGTCGTTGACGAACTTGTGGAGGGTTTACTCGTCCAGCAGGCGGAAAATTTCCTGCACGACTTCACCGCGATAAAAAATGATACGTTGCCTGCCGGGCTCGAAGCATTTTGCAACGCACTAAATCCATCACTGGCCCAACACTTGACCAAACAGCACGCGCGCTGGATAAACCACCGCCAGACAAGCATGCTTGAACAGTTGCCCGGCAAAACGCTTTCTGATGCGTTAGTACTGACTTCCACTGCGCGCGCGCAGGATATCTACAGCAAAGATCTGGACTCACCCATACTGGACCTCTCGGCACTCAATAAGCTTGCGTTCAATGACACTAAATGCAGAGCGCTGATGATAGGCACTTTGAACACCGACAAAGTGGGTAACACTCTCAAAGGTGTCATGAGCCATGTCGTCAGTTATTTCTCTGCCGAGACACCTGTTCCCCTCTCTCTTCGCTTTCTTGCCCTGCAACGCATCTGCGCCTACCGCGATGAACGCCAGATTTTCAGTTGGCAGCACCCCGGCAGTCTTCGGCACAACTTCTATTACTTCATGCAGCTCTATGCGAGCAACGCCCCCAGCGATCGCCTAGGCTTACGACTCGAAAGCGTGGGCCTCAGGTTACTGGGCATGAAGCAATTACCCAGCGAGGGCGTTCACCCCTACTACTCCGCACGAGAGCTGACCCTCGCACAGGACCAATCTCCCGCGCTCGTTTCCATTTTGTGCAGTGAAATCAAAGCAACACCTGACCAGATTGATCTAACGGCATTAGCGTCTTACCTCAATCTGTCGTTATTGGCGGACTACGACCCTGAGCACATGATCTCACCAGCACAGCCACGTAACTATTCGCTATATCATGAGTTGCTGCTGGATCTTCCAGGCTTGCACAGACTGGGCAAAGCCCTTGGAAAAATCATTGCACCAGGCCGCAATGACGCGCAGACATCATTTAGGGCGCTCGCCATCTCGGTTATAACCGATTATCTCTACCCACCCACCGAACAAAAGCCCGGCTACATTTGTGGTTTGAACTTGCACAGCGTCGAGCTAGGGGAATCTCCGGTAAGCCAGGTTCGCGAGACGCTTCGAGCGCATCTCAAACAACGCCTCCCGAAAAACGTAGACCGCCAAACCCAGCGGTTCGTCTTCACACTGCTCTGCGCTCGTTATGCACCGGAATTATTAGTGACCCAAGTGCCAGCCACCCTGCTGTACGGGCAAACCCTGGACAGTCTTCACTGGCGTCATGCGGTTGCATGCCTGGAAGCTGAACAGCCATGCTCTAGCCAAGGCCTGAGCTACGTGGAAATAGTCACCGCCTACTCGAATGCTCATTACGCGGGGTTGAGCGATGATAAGAAAACCGCTGTTGCTCTTTTAAAGCAGCTGCCCAGTCTGCACTTTGCCATGTGCCAGGGAGTCATTCCCGAAACCGAAATTGCCTGGGTCACCCATGCCGATAGCCTCAAGGCTGTCGCCTATGTCAGCGAACAAGAGGCCCTCGAGGCACAAACCTTTACTCATCTGGCGCAAGTACCACCTCAACGTAAAAGCATGGCAAGCAGCGCATTCAAAAAAGCCAATCCTGGTGTGGATGCGGAACAGATCATCGCGTTCACAGAAGCCGAGCTCAAGAAGTACTTCCATGTTCACCCCTCCGTCGCGGCAGACCGGCATATTGGACGCCGAATGCGTATGACCCTTCTGGAAAAGTACATGTCCTGTGTGTCCGGTGTGGGGTTTACAGAACAAGAGATTGGGGTAAAACCCTACCCACACGGCGCTTGCGAGTTACAAGCGCGGTTTGACCAACAATTTTCCATCTACAAGGACAACTTTCTAAGCGCCATGGTTGACCGCCTGGCACTCGCGCTGCACGGCACACCGCAATTGGACCGGGAGCGGATACTTAACGCTTACAAATACATAAAGGTATCGTTTGAAAACAGTCAGGGTAACTGGGAGGAAAGCCGCTTTGGGCTCATCGCCCTTTATAAAGAGAACGAGGACATCCAGTACGCCTATGAAATATTTTGCCCTTCAGGAACTGTCCGAGCGCTACCTCTCTCTGCTAAACGCGCTACCCGCATCCACGTGACGTCTTCTCCCCCCACACAGGATGCTCTGTGGCATGAGTTGCCGTATCTGTATATCTCTCCCTTGAATGAAGGGGCTTACCTCAGAGGTGCCCCAGATCAGAAAGAAAGTACGCCGTACTTAATGGTCAGCTTCTACACCGTCCGACGGCAGACACAGGGAATGTCCAGAGCACAAAAGATCCAATACTTGTGCAAAAAAATGGTGAACGCTGTATTCGGCAACATCATGGACCTTGCCTACCCCTATTTGAAGAGTCCTACGCCGTACGAGACCCATAAAGAGCGACTGTTTGCACGCGCGCAACTCATGGCGCGCTTTGTACTGCCTGGATATGCGCTTTATCAGGACATCAAGGCCGGAAAAGTAACACTGGGTACTATCATTACCACGGCCCTTGAAATGTTCAGCCTGTTACTGCCGTTTGTCGGACTTGGCATCAAGGCCCTTAGTATTTCCACGCGCCTTGGTCGGGTCATCATTCTTTCTAAGTCAACGAATTTTTCAAAGGTAGCCTTAACAGCAGCCAAGGCGATCCAACCGTTACAAAGTTCTTTACCCAATGTACTCCTGCGGTCTCTAGGTGCGGCTAATCCCTTCGGCGCCATTGCACTGTTATTTCAATACAGTCACAAAGGCATGCTGGCCATCAAGTTTTTACTTAGATTTACACGCGCCGAAATGTCGCAGGGGCCAACACTGTTCAAAACGCTTGCACACAGGCATCTTCCAGCACTTGAGTACCGCCCCCTCTCCGCTGTACCCACTGCGCAAGGCCGCGCGCAGTTCTTCAAACCTGACACCCGCACCGGCGACAACAAACTCAATATCCAACAACAATTCAAATTACACGCTCGTGCTGTCGACGTATCAGAGATAACAGCCGTCAACTCAATGTACGTAAAAGAAGGGAAAACCTATATTTATCTTCAGGGTAACATCTTCGCTGTGAGAAAACTGCACGGCACTGACGACTATCAACTTTACAACGACACTCACATCGGCCCTCGCGTCAAGTTCGATCACACTCGAAACAGGTGGGAGATACAATGTTGAACCCTGAACATCACTGCACCCCTCCTGTCAGCGCCCTACAACCCTTGGCGCCCCTTCATACCTCAAGAGTTCCGGTGGTTAAGTTTGAGCATCATCTATCTGTTCTTGATGCGGAGGGCGCGCCGATGAGTATCTGGTACGACGTGCAGCATGGCGTCTGGATGACACACCCTGATACCATTGACGGCGAACTCCTCACCCAAGCTGTATGGCTCACCCATGAGGGTTACTGGGACCGCGGAACGTTGGAAGACTGGCAAGCCATCAGGCACAAGTTGCCCCAGCCCACTGAATTCAGAAACGTGGAGCTTCCTGGCTATCCCGTGTTGCCCACGGATACACAACCGATTCCGCGAGAAATTCATAAAATATGGATAGGTACTTTACTTCCCAGTCAGAACCTCATTGACGCGCTTACCCGTAACGCCGCGCACACAGCGGGTTATAAGGTCATCGTCCATACCGATGTGAGTGATGACTTATTGATTCCCCTTACACAGATACTGAAAAACGCCGTACCCACGTTGACGATTGCTCCGTTGAACGGCACCGTGTTTTTTGAAGATTTCAAAAAACACGCCATCTATAAGCACTACCTGAATATCTCCACAGGCACCACAACCAACTACTCGGCAGCGTCTGACATATTACGCTACCCGCTCGCCAATCATTACGGAGGCATCTACATGGACATGGATGACTGCTTCACAACGAAGATAAGCGAGCAAGTGTTCATGGCGGCGAGCAATGATGTATTACTAGGCACTTTCATCAATGCGCCCCATGCAGACTTTTATGGTTACAACTCCAGTATTTTCGCCACTCACGCCAATAACCCGGTATTGGTCAAGGTAACGGAAGAGATGCTCAGCCGGTGCGACAAGCATAAGGATTTCTTTATCAAACCCAGACCGCACTTTACTGGCAAATACGATTCAACCTACGAAGCCTTAAAAACCTACTCAGCCGAGCTTTTTCAATTGACCGGTCCGCAAGTATTCAACGATGTACTAGCACGTGAACGACCGGATTATTACGGCGTACTGGTCCAGCGCTCCCGCAGCCATGGCACCAAGATTAACCCTGGTGTAGTTGACACCGCTTACTTTCATAAATTATCCAAGGTGACGGACCATTACTTCCCCTTTTTCGAAAGAGCCCGTGTGGTAATAGGCGTAGAGCACTCCTGGATCACAACGTGAAACGAGTTCACGGGCCGATCAAGAGCAAGTTCGGGTAGCACCTGGTGCAGGTGTTTTACCGGGATTGATGGGTTGGCTGCAGACCGCTACCGGGGGCAAGCCCCCTCCCACATTTGAATAGGTTCACAAATCAAACTGTGGGAGGGGGCTTGCCCCCGATCCGCCGCAGGCGACCATTCACCCCCGGGGAATCAGCGCCCCCGGCACCTGGATAACCCGACTGGCCAACCGATGCCCAGCCAATGCAGCCTGCTCCGGCGAGCTTCCCTTGAGCCGCCCGGCCAGGTACGCCGCACTGAACGAATCCCCCGCCGCTGTCGTGTCCACCACCTTTTCCACCTTGATCGCCGGCACGCAAAAGCGCTCGCCGTTGCAGCGTATCAGGCACGCATCCGCGCCACGCTTGAGCACCACCTCTTTAATATCCGGATACGCCGTCAACACCTGCTCGCTGTCGGGATAGCCAAACAGGGCACGCTCGTCATCCTCGGTGAGCAAGGCAATATCCACTTCGGCCAGGACACGCCCATACGCAGCACGCGCCGCCTCGACACTCGTCCACAGTCGCGGCCGGTAGTTGTTGTCGAACACCACCTTGCCCCCGCGCCGACGGGTTTCGATCAGGGTTTGCAGCAAGCGTTCGCGGCCGATTTCACCCAGCACGGCCAGGGTGATACCGCTGAAATACACCACGTCATAGCCCGGCAGCGCGGCCAGGATCGGCTCGGCTGCCGGC
The DNA here is from genome assembly GCF_058787615.1 of Pseudomonas sp. FW305-3-2-15-C-LB1. Lineage (NCBI taxonomy): Bacteria > Pseudomonadati > Pseudomonadota > Gammaproteobacteria > Pseudomonadales > Pseudomonadaceae > Pseudomonas > Pseudomonas sp. FW305-3-2-15-C-LB1. Next base: position 64,686 of record NZ_JBYSZX010000020.1, read on the forward strand.
GTGGTGAAGCAGTCGCGCACGGCGGCTTCGTTGCGCCAATACAAGAATTTGCGCTCGCCGTTGGCATCGGTCTGGATGCAGTACAAACCCGGCAGACGTCCGGGCAGGCGCTGGACCATGCCCACCCCCAACCCTTCGTCAGTCCATTGCCGGCACATGGCATCGCTGAAGCTGTCATCGCCCAGGGCAGTGACGTAGTCGACACCGCCGGTATCGCCCAACTCGCGGCGCAGGTACACCGCCGCGTTCAGGGTGTCGCCGCCGAAGCTCTGGTGCAGGCTACCGTCGGCACGGTGTTGCAGTTCGATCATGCATTCGCCGATCAGGGCGATGCGGGGTTGGGTGCTCATAGCGATTGTCTCGGGAGTGACTGATGGCCTCATCGGGGGCAAGCCCCCTCCCACATTGGAATGGGTTCACACATCAAACTGTGGGAGGGGGCTTGCCCCCGATGGGATCGACGCGGTCTAGAAGCAGGTAGGCAGAGACTCAATCACCTGCAACTGCTCATCCACCAGGCAACCGACCTGCCACTTGTCGAAGGTCAGGCACGGGTGCGAAGTGCCAAAGGAAATGATGTCACCAATACGCAGTTCAACCCCCGGCGCCACCGTCATGAACGCATGCTGGTCCATCACCGCCGTCACCTTGCACGCGCTCACATCATCGCCTTCCGCTGGCAGGATACCGGCCTTGTAACGCTTGAGCGGCACCGGCAGGCCGGCATCATAGGCCACGTCGCGCTTGCCCAGGGCGATCACCGCAAAGCCCGGCTCGGGCAACGACTGCACATGCGCCCAGACTTCCAGGGCCGGGTGCAGGCCTTCATCGAGGTCGCTGCGGCGGTCGAGCACGCAGCATTGCGCTTCTTTGTAGATGCCATGGTCATGGGCCACGTAGCTGCCGGGGCGCAGCACACTGAGGAAGCGGCCGGCGGCGTTCTGTTCTTCGAACGACTCGGCGATCAGGTCGTACCAGGCCGAGCCCGACGCGGTGATGATGGGCTTGGGCAGGTCGAAAGAGCCGTTGTTCTGCAAATCCACCGCCAGGCGCACCAGGCTCGCGGCGAAATCGCGGATACCACTGATGGCGTGCTCGCCGTGGATCACGCCCTCATAGCCTTCAATACCGGTAAGGGCCAGGGCCGGCTGGGCCTTGATTGCCTTGGCCAGTTCGCGCACTTCCTGCTCGCTGCGGCAACCGCAACGGCCGCCGACCACGCCGTACTCGATCATCACGTTCAGGCGCAGGCCACGGGCGGCGAAGAACAGCCCCAGGTCGGCGACGTTGTCCGGGTGATCGACCATGCAGTGGAAGTCGAAGTCCTTGTCGGCCAGCAGGTCAGCGATCAATGCCATGTTCGGCGCGCCCACCAGTTGGTTGGCCATCAGCACGCGGCGCACGCCACCGGCATACGCGGCGCGGGTCTGCACGGCGTTGGCCAGGGTAATGCCCCAGGCGCCTGCCTCGATCTGACGCTGGAACAGCGCCGGCATCATGCTGGTCTTGCCGTGGGGCGCGAGCTGCGCGCCGCTCTTGCTGACAAAGTCCTGCATCCAGCGGATGTTGTGTTCCAGCGCCTCGCGGTGCAGCACCAGGGCCGGCAGGCTGACGTCGCGGACCAGATGGGCACCGACGGCGGCGGCGCCTTTTTCAACGGCATTGATGGCAGACATAAAATGCTCCTATTCGTTGATGCGACGGGCCAGGTTGTTGGCACTTTCGATCAACACCCGGCGATAGTCGTTGTAATTTTTGATCGCATCGGCGCGCGGGGCGACGATGCAGAGGGTCGCAATGCTGATGCCTTGCGCGTCCCGCACCGGGGCGGCAAAGCAATGGGTAAAGGTGTCGGCCACACTGTCGAAGGAAAAGAAACCATCGAGGGTGGCCTGACGGATTTGTGCCAGGAAGGTATCCAGCGGCAAGCGCTGGCCATCCGGCAGGATAAAGTCATCGTGATCGATCAGGTCGACGATCTGCTGGTCGCTCAAGTGCCCCAGCAACAGGCGCCCGGAAGCGGTCCAGGGGATCGGCGCGTTTTCGCCGATGTCCGAAGAAATACGAAAATGCCGCTCGCCCTCGCGCATCAGCGCCACCGTGTACTTGCGCCCGTTCAGCAGGCACATCTGCGCGGTTTCGTGGGTCTGGCTGACGATCTCCTGCAAGGCGTGGTCGGCCTCGCGGGTCAGGTCGAAATGCCGCAGGTGTGCCTGGCCCAGGAAATACAGCTGGCGGCCGAGGTAGACGTGACCGTCCTTGCCCACTGTTTCCAGGATGCGTCGCTCCAGCAGTGACGCGACCAATTCGTAGACGGTGGATTTGGGGCTGCCGATGCCGCTGGCAATATCATTCGGACGCAGGGGCTGGCCGATTTCCTTGAGAAAATCGAGGATATCGAATGCCCGGTCCAGGCCTTTGGCGCGGCGTTTGATGGTGTCTTCGGTCATGGCAGCCTTCGATTCCTGTAAAAATGCTGTGATCTGCGCAGATCCTTGTGGGAGGGGGCTTGCCCTCTCCCACATTGGATTTTCCGTGGTTTCAAGAATGGGGCATTTAGCCCTTTTTCTTGTAGGCCACGCAATCGATCTCCACCTTGCAGTCGACCATCATGTTCGCCTGCACACAGGCCCGCGCCGGGGCGTGTTCCGGGGTGAAGTATTCGCCGAAGACTTTGTTGAAACTCCAGAAGTCCCGCGGGTCCTCCAGCCATACCCCCACGCGCACCACATCTTTCAATTCGTAGCCAGCCTCTTCGAGGATCGCCACCACGTTGCGCATGGTCTGCCGGGTTTGCTCAATGATGCCGCCAGTGATGATTTCGCCATCCACCGCAGGCACCTGGCCCGAGACGTACAACCAACCGTCCGCTTCCACGGCGCGGGCGAAAGGACGGGGTTGGCCGCCGCCGGCAGTACTGCCGGCACCATAACGAGTAATGCTCATAACAACAGGCTCCTGATTAAAAACGAATGTTCTTGAGAAATTCCGCCAGGCGCGGCGATTGCGGGTGCTCGAAGATGTCCTTCGAGGTGCCCTGCTCTTCAATGCGGCCCTGGTTCATAAACACGATCTTGTCCGAGACTTCATAGGCAAAGCGCATTTCGTGGGTGACCAGCAACATGGTCATGCCCTCTTCCGCCAGGCCCTTGATCACGCTGAGGACTTCGCCCACCAGCTCCGGGTCGAGGGCCGAGGTGACTTCGTCGAACAGCATCAGGCTGGGGTTCATGGCAATCGCGCGGGCAATCGCCACACGTTGTTGCTGGCCGCCCGACAACTGGCCGGGAAAGTGGTTACGACGCTCCAGAAGTCCTACACGATCCAACCATTTTTCCGCGAGCGCCACCGCCTCGTCCTTAGGCATTTTCTTAACTTTCAATAAGCCCAGGGTGACGTTTTGCAACGCCGTCAAATGCGGGAACAGGTTGAACTGCTGGAATGCCATGCCGGTCATGGCACGATGCTGGGCAATCACGCGCTCGGGGTGACGCACCCGCTTGCCGGCAACTTCGCTGTAGCCGATGGACTCGCCATCCAGGGTGATCTGCCCGCCCTGGAACTCTTCCAGCAGGTTGACGCAGCGCAACAGAGTGGTCTTGCCCGAGCCGCTGGAGCCGATCAGGGTCACCACGTTACCGCGCTGCATCGACAGGTCGACGCCCTTGAGCACTTCCACCTGGCCGTACTGCTTGCGCAGGCCGCTAATGTTCAGCAGTGGTGGGTTGGTTTGAGGTTGGTTCATGGCAAGGCCACCCGCTTTTCAATGTAGCGCCCGAATAACTCGATGGCGTAGTTGATGACAAAGAACATAAAGCCTGCGAACAGGTAAAACTCCAGGGTCATGAAGGTGCGTGCGATCACTTGCTGAGTGCTCAACAGCAACTCGGCCACGCCGATCACCGAGAGCAGCGTCGAGGCCTTGACGATTTCCGTGGAGGAGTTGACCCAGGTCGGCAGGATCTGGCGCAGCGCCTGGGGCAGCAACACATAACCCAGGGACTGATAGAACGTCAGGCCAATCGCCTTGCCCGCTTCCAGTTGCCCACGGGGAATGGCTTGCAGCGCACCGCGCACGATTTCCGAGACGTGGGAACCGCAGAACAGCGTCAACCCGACCGCACCGGCCTGGAACGCGGTGATCTGCCAACCGAGCGCCGGCAGCATGTAGAAGCACGCCAATACCAGCACAAACACCGGCGTGCCCCGGATCAGGTCGACGTACAGCCGGAACGGCGCACGCATCCAGAATTTGCCGTAGGTCAGGATCAACCCGGCGACTATGCCGATCAGGGTGCCAAAGATAATCGCCAATGCGGACACATAAACACTGGCCTGAAAACCCGCCCAGAGGGTATCCCGGGCGATCCACAACTCATGCAGCCAGCTGGGGGATTCGTACATGGAAACCTTCCTTAACGACGGATCGCCAGACGCTGTTCCAGGTAACGGAGCAGCATGGCAATGAGGTAACAGGCGGCCACGTAGAGCGCGGTCGTGACCAGCCAGGTTTCAATCACCCGGTAGCTCTCGACGTTGATCTTGCGGGCGTAATAGGTCAGCTCCGGCACCGCGATGGCGGCGGCGAGCGAGGTGTCCTTGAACAGCGAAATGAAGTTGTTCGACAGCGCGGGCAACACATTGCGCAGCATCACCGGCACGGTGATGTAGGCACGGATACGCCACTCGCCCAGACCGATGGCCAGCCCGGCTTCACGCAAGCCCTTGGGAATATTCAGCAGCCCGGCGCGGAATACTTCGGTCAGATAAGCCCCGGCGTACAACGACAAGGTGATGATGAACGACGGGATCTTGTCCAGGCGGATGCCCAGACTGGGCAAGGCGAAGTAGATCAGCAGGATCAGCACGAGGATCGGCGTATTGCGGATCACCGTCACATACACCGAGGCCAGCACGCGCAGTGCCTTGTGTTTCGACAGCATGGCAAATGCCATCATCAGGCCGATCACGCAGCCGATCGCGATCGACAGCAGCGCCAGCTCGAGGCCCAAGCCGAGCCCCGCCAGCAAGCTGGGGAAGTCGCGCCACACGGCGGCAAAGTTCAACTGATAGTTCATGGTCAGCAGTACCTGATTGGGGCGCCGTCAGCGACGCCCCAGGTTTTCGATTTACTTGAACTCAACCGGGAAGCCGATCGCAGGTTCCGGCAGGTCCACGCCGAACCATTGCTTGAACGAGGCCTTGTAGGTGGGGAACTCCACGCCGGTCATGGCTTCATGCAGCGCGGTGTTGACGAAGTTCAGCCAGTCCTGATCGCCACGCTTGACGGCGCACGCATAGGTTTGCGGGCTCCAGGCGTAAGCCGGGCTGCGGTAACGACCTGGGTTCTGCACCATCAGGTACTTGACCGAGGACTGGTCGGTGGCGGCGGCATCGGCGCGACCGGAGTTCACCGCCTGGTACATCAGGTCGACGCTGTCGTACTGGTCGACCTTGGCTTTGGGCAGGGCCTGGTGCACCAGCTCTTCGGCGTAGACGTTTTGCAGCACCGCTACGGTGACGCTGTCGCCGGCGGCCTGCAGGTCTTCGATCTCTTTGTACTTGCTGTTGTTGGGCAGCAGCAGGCCCACGCCTTCGCGGTAGTACGGCAGGGTGAAGGCCACCTGCTGCGCGCGGCTGGCGGTGACGGTGATGAACTGGCAACTCATGTCGACCTTGTCGGTCAGCAGGTTGGGAATCCGCGCATCAGAGGACTGCACCACGAACTCGACCTTGCTCGGGTCGTTGAACAAGCCTTTGGCCACGATGCGGCCGATGTCGATATCAAAACCCTGCAACTTGCCATCCGCTCCCTGGAAGTGCCACGGCGCATTGGTACTGCCTGTACCCACGATCAGATGCCCACGCTTGAGCACATCATCGAGCTTGCTGTCCGCCGCTTGCGCTTGGCTTGCGAGGGAAGCCGATGCGGCGAAGAGAAAAACACACGCTTTGAATACGGAAGGTCGGTGATGCATGACAAGCACTCCAGGAGTTGTGTATTCCGCTATACCGGAACTTAGTATGTAACAACGGAATAGACAGCAGAAAGTGTGCCACACGCGGTAACAGAAAAACACGGCATGAATAAATCTGTTTTAGATCAGATAGATAAATGAAGATCCGTAACCAGGCGTTAAGCCAGCACTTGAAATCTCTTTGCTACCCAAGGCCCCACACGGCGGTGACAGGCCACACTTGCGTGCGCTACAGCAGTATTACCACGCACCGTTGCGGTGCGGCTGTTGCGTGGAAAAATCCCCGCGCTGGGCTAGCCTTGGCACATTCATTCCGACAAGGACTCCACCCCGATGACCTTCCGCCTCACCCTGGTTTTGCTGTCCTTTCTGGTGGCCGGCAGCGCTTCGGCCAGCAACGACCGACGCGAATGCAAGGCCGAACTGCGCAAGCTCAACGAAGCCCTGAGCACCAATTACACAAGCCAGAACCACCACGGCTACCGTCAGGCGAAGGCCTCAAGGGACAATCTGGAATACAAGAAATGCGCAAGCCAGGCGCGCAAAGCCCGCGAACGCTTGGAGCGTGACCGGGACCTGTGAAGGTTGACAGTAGACGACTGACGCCCCCCCGGCTTAGCGTGAGCCAGGCCTGGAGGGAAATATCGATGAGCTATGTGAATGCCGTGATTGCAGACAAAGCTGCGTTTGAGCGCGAACTGAATACCCCACAACCCGTATTTGTGGTTTTCATGTCACATGAATGCACGGCTTGCACTGATGCGATGCCGCGTTTCATGCGCATCAGCGAGCACTACAAGGAGCAGGTCAAAATCTTGATTCTTGATTGTATGGACACGCCTCCACACCCAAGGGTCGACCGTATCCCGATGCTGTTGATCTACCGCAATCAGGTACTGCTCGAAGCCCTTCCCGGCCTTGGCGAGCAAGCGCTGCGAAGCGCCTTCGAGCAATACAGCCAACTACCCGCCGTTACGCCTGGTGCATAGGCACCAGGCAAACCTGCGTCACCCGCCGCTCTTCCACCGCCGCCACCGTCATGCGCCAGCCCTCATGTTCCAGGCTATCGCCCACCACTGGCAGGCGGTCGAGCAGGCTCATGACCAGACCGGCCAGGGTCTGGTAGTCCTCGGTCGCCGTCGCCTTGAAACCGGTACGCTGGCGGACCAGGTTGAGGTTCAAGGCACCATTAGCGCGAAAGCCATCGCCTTCCTCGACGATATCCGGCCCCTCGATTTCACTGGCATCCGGCAACTCACCGGCAATGGACTCGAGAATGTCGGTCATGCTCAACACGCCCATAAAGTCACCGAATTCGTTGATGACGAACGCAATGTGCGTGGATTCCTGGCGCATCTGCTCCAGCGCATTGAGGATCGAAAAACTCTCGAGCAAGTTGATCGCCCGACGCGCCAGGTGCTCCAGGTTCGGCTCGTTGCCGGCCAGGTACTCCTTGAGCAACTCCTTCTTGTGCACGAAGCCCAGCGGCTCATCGACGGCGCCATTGCGGATCAACGGCAGTCGCGAATAGGACGAGTGCATCAGTTTCAGGCGGATACTGTCGGGGTCGTCCGCCAGATCAATGCAGTCGACCTTGGCTCTCGGCGTCATCAGCGTGCGGATCGGTCGCTCGGCCAGTTGCAGCACGCCGCTGATCATCACGCGCTCACGTCGATCAAACAGCGGGCCCTGGGTGGCATCCGGCTCGCCGAGCAGGTCGGCCACCTCTTCACCCACCTCTTCCACCGCCAGGCTGCGACCGCCGAGCAAGCGCATCACCGCGTGGGCGGTACGTTCGCGCACCGGCAACACGCCTTGCGCCGACTTCTTGCGGCGTGAACGGGCAATCTGGTTGAACACTTCGATCAGGATCGAGAAGCCGATGGCGGCGTACAGGTAACCCTTGGGAATATGGAACCCCAGGCCTTCGGCGGTCAGGGCGAAACCGATCATCATCAGGAAGCCCAGGCACAGCATGATCACCGTCGGGTGCGCGTTGACGAAGCGTGTCAGCGGCTTGCTCGCCACGATCATCAGGCCGATGGACACGATCACCGCGATCATCATCACCGCCAGTTCGTCCACCATGCCCACGGCGGTAATCACCGCATCCAGGGAGAACACCGCGTCGAGCACCACGATCTGTGCCACGATCGGCCAGAACATCGCGTAGGCCACATTGCCTGTGCGCTGGGCCACATGCCCCTCGAGGCGCTCATGCAATTCCATGGTGGCCTTGAACAGCAGGAACACACCACCAAACAGCATGATCAGGTCGCGGCCGGAGAAGCTCTTGTCGAACACCTCAAACAACGGCTGGGTGAGGGTCACCAACCAGGAAATACTCGCCAACAGGCCCAGGCGCATCAGCAACGCCAGGGACAGGCCGATCAAGCGCGCACGGTCACGCTGCTCCGGCGGCAGCTTGTCCGCCAGGATCGCGATAAACACCAGGTTGTCGATGCCCAGTACCAGTTCCAGCACAATCAAGGTCAACAGGCCGAGCCAGGCCGTTGGATCCGCTAACCATTCCATTTATTGAGTCTCTTCAGTCATCGATTTTCAGAATGCCGGGCACGGCAGAGTGCGGTCAGTAGACCGGTAAAAGGTTAGCAGTCGGAATACGGGGTGCTTCAGCGGGAACAACGACAGAGGATGTCTTGGGGAAAGACGACTGGGAGGCTCCGAGAGGGTGTTCATGCAAATCCTGCAATGACAAAAGGACTTGAATCGTACAGTCGAAAGGGAAAATCCCCACAACCCAAAACTATTACAAGATCTGTAAAACCTTCGAAACCAGCACGATCATTTGATCATTAAATGAAATTATTATCAGCATAAATACCTACTTATCGTTGGTACAAAGCCCTAAAAACCAATAAATCAGCCTATTTCTGCGTTTTATACGAAAGCATTTGACTGATCAGATTTTCATTTGATAAACATATGATCAGCACAAGGCAATGAATGAACGACTGACTACAACAATAAATGGGGTGCTCATCATGAAACTTGCTACGACCTTCGCCGCCGCTGCGGCCCTCTCCCTCCTCGCCAGCAGCATCGCCCTGGCCGCCGACGGCAAGACCTACAAGGTCGGCGCCGCGGTCTACGGCCTCAAGGGCCAATTCATGCAGAACTGGGTACGCGAACTCAAGGAGCACCCCGCCGTGAAAGACGGCACCGTGCAATTGACCGTATTCGACGGCAACTACGACGCGCTGACTCAGAACAACCAGATCGAAAACATGGTGACCCAGCACTACGACGCCATCCTCTTCGTGCCCATCGACACCAAGGCTGGCGTCGGCACCGTGAAGCAGGCCATGAGTAACGACGTGGTGGTCATCGCCTCCAATACGAAAGTTGCCGATGCCGCCGTCCCCTACGTGGGTAACGACGATGTAGAGGGCGGCCGCCTGCAGGCCCAGGCCATGGTCGACAAACTCAACGGCAAGGGCAATGTAGTGATCATCCAGGGCCCCATTGGCCAGTCGGCACAGATCGACCGGGAAAAAGGCGAGCTGGAAGTGCTGGGCAAGCACCCGGACATCAAGATCATCGAGAAAAAAACCGCCAACTGGGACCGCGCCCAGGCCATGGCGCTGACGGAGGACTGGCTGAACGCCCACCCCAAAGGCATCAACGGCGTCATCGCGCAGAACGACGACATGGCCCTCGGCGCGGTACAGGCCCTGAAATCCCACGGCCTGACGTCCAAGGATGTACCGGTTACCTCCATCGACGGCATGCCGGATGCCATCCAGGCCGCGAAAAAAGACGAAGTCACCACCTTCCTGCAGGATGCCCAGGCCCAGTCCCAGGGTGCGCTGGACGTGGCCCTGCGCGCCCTGGCCGGCAGCGACTACAAGCCCCGCTCGGTGATCTGGGAACGCTATGCCAAGGATGTGCAATGGGCTGACGGCACCGCGAAGAACTACATCCTGCCCTGGGTGCCAGTAACCAACGCCAACGCCGATGCGCTGTACAAGCAAGTCAGCGGCGCCAAGTAAGCCGTAGCCGGTTGATCGCTCCCCGCATGGGAGCGATCCGTTCATCTTTGTTGTGAGGCCTGCCATGTCCACCGTCACCGAACGCCCGCAAGAACACCTGCACCCCGTCATCCCGAAAACCATGCAGGCCGTGGTCTGCCATGGCCCGGAAGACTACCGGCTGGAAACCGTCGACGTGCCCACCCCCGGCCCCGAGGAAATCCTCACCAAGGTCGAGTTGTGCGGGATCTGCATGGGCGACATCAAGACCTATCGCGGCGCGCCGTCGTTCTGGGGCGACGCCGAGCAACCACGCTATGTGAAACCGCCGATGATCCCCGGCCATGAATTCGTGTGCCGCGTGGTCGCCCTGGGCCCCGGCGCGGACAAGCGCGGCGTGAAGATCGGCGACCGGGTCATTTCCGAGCAGATCGTGCCGTGCTGGGGCTGCCGCTTCTGCAACCACGGCCAGTACTGGATGTGCCAGAAACACGACCTGTATGGCTTCCAGAACAACGTGCAGGGCGCCATGGCCCAGTACATGATCTTCACCAAGGAAGGCATCATCCATAAGGTCCCGGACTCCATCGCCCCGGATGAAGCGATCCTGATCGAACCCCTGGCCTGCTCGCTGCATGCTGCCGAGCGCGCCAATGTGGATTTCGACGATGTCGTGGTGGTCGCCGGCGCCGGCACCCTGGGCCTGGGCATCATTGGTGCGGTGCGCATGCGCAATCCGAAGAAACTCATCGTGCTGGACATGAAACCGGAACGCGCCGCCCTCGCCCTGCGCATGGGCGCCGACGAAGTGTGGAACCCGGCCGAAGTCGACGTACTGGCGAAGATCCGCGACATCACCGATGGCTACGGCTGCGACATCTACATCGAAGCCACCGGTCATCACAAGGCCGTGAACCAGGGCCTGGCGATGCTGCGCAAGCTGGGGCGGTTCGTCGAGTTCAGCGTGTTCAATGACGAGGCCACGGTGGACTGGTCGATCATCGGCGACCGCAAGGAACTGGATGTGCTCGGCTCGCACCTGGGGCCTTACATGTACCCGCGCGCCATCGACTTTATCGGCAACCGCAAGATCGACATGCGCGACGTGGTCACCCACAAGTTCGCCCTGGCGGACTTCAAGGAAGCGTTCGCAGTAATGGAGCGCGGCGACAAGTCCCTCAAGGTAGTGCTTGAGCCTTGACCAACTGTATGTACCGCACCACTGCCGGCGCTTTCTCGAAGCGCCGGTGGATCAACGACAACCAGGACGCCGCCTCGCTGCCCTGAATCGGGCGATACACCACTCCCGGCAAGCTCACATGCCCCACCACCGACGCCGGCACCACCGCCACGCCCTGCCCCAATGACACCAGCGCGACGACCGCCACCAACCCACCCGGCTGCGGCCCCAGGCGCGGCGCAAAACCACCTTGGGCCGCGACGTGCAGCGTGCCGCTGATCTGCTCCGGCAAGATAAACGTCTCGTTTTGCAGATGCTCGCAGTGGATGACTTTCAAACCCAACAGCCATGAGTCCTGCGGCAACGCCAGCACAAAACCTTCACTGTCCAGGCGCACTGCTTCCACACCGTCCGGCAAGGTCATCGGCGAACGGACATAGCCGATATCGCAGCGCCCGTCCGCAACGGCACCCGGCAGTATTGCCATGGCACATTCACGCACGTTCACGCTGACATCGGGAAACGCCTGGCAGAACCCCTGCATCTGCCGCTGCAACACGCCGGAATACACGGCGGAAGCCACGTAGCCCAACTCCAGATGGCCGATCTCGCCACGCCCGGCACGCTGGGCATTGCGCTGGGCAAACTCGAACTGACGCACCGTCGCCTCCGCTTCGATCAGCAGCGCGGCACCGGCCTCGGTCAGGCTGACTTCGCGCTGCTGACGAACAAACAGACGTGTGCCCAGGCTGGTTTCCATGTCCTGGATCTGCCGACTCAAGGTCGGGGGTGCGATCCCCAGCTGCTCGGCGGCGCGGGTGAAATTGCGCTGACGGGCAACGGCCAGGAAATAGCGAAAATGACGGATGTCCATCTCTGGATTAGCTCAAAGGTAATGAAACGAGTCGGCCTGGCTAATAAAGCCACTGGGCAGCGCGGATATGCTGAGACAAACCACAACACTAGAGAGCGCTTGCGATGTCCGTCAACCGTATCCCCCCTATTGCCTTTGAGGTAATTCAATCATGAGCCGGGTCAGCCCACGCCTGACCTTGCTGACTGCGTCCGGCGCCTGCTCGCTGATCGTGCTCGACACCAATATCGTCGCCGTGACCCTGCCGAGTATCGCCCGCGACCTAGGGGCGAACTTCGCCGATATCGAATGGGTGGTCAGCGCCTACATGCTGGCGTTCGCCGCGCTATTGCTTCCGGCCGGGAGCATTGCCGACCGGTTCGGACGCAAGAAAACCCTGGTCTGGGGCCTGAGTATTTTCATCCTGGCGTCATTGGGTTGCGGGGCAGCATCCACCGCGCTGCTCCTCGATAGCGCCCGCGCGGTCAAAGGCGTGGGCGCGGCGCTGTTGCTCACATCCGCCCTCGCCTCCATCGGCCATACCTTCCACGACGAGGTGCAGCGCGCCAAGGCCTGGGCCTTCTGGGGCGCGTGCATGGGCGTGGCGATGACTGCCGCACCGACCTTGGGCGGTCTGATCACCCAGTACCTGGGCTGGCGCTGGATCTTCTACCTCAACCTGCCGGTGGGGCTGATGTTGATGAGTCTGGTCCTGCGCGCCATCCCGGAATCCCGCGACACCCAATCCGCTCGGCTCGATCCGTGGGGTAGCCTGGCGTTCAGCGCCAGCCTGCTGTGCCTGATCTGGGGCCTGATCGAAGCCAATCGCATCGGTTGGGACAACCCGTTGACCTACGCCCGCCTGATCGGTGGCGCAGTCTTGCTGGGCGTGTTTGTACTCGTCGAACGGGTGCAACGGCGGCCCATGGTCGACCTGCAACTGTTCCGCCACCCACGCTTTATCGGTGCGCTGTTGGGGATGTTCGCCTATGCCGGTTGTGCCCAGGTGATGATGACGCTGCTACCGTTCTATCTGCAGAACGGCCTGGGATTTTCCGCGATCGCCTCGGGCCTGGGCATGCTGCCGTTTGCGCTGACCATGCTGATCTGTCCGCGCATCGGCGCACGCCTGGCCGCACGCTTTGCCCCGGCGACGATGATGGCAGCCGGGTTGACCCTGGTGGGCAGCGGCAACCTCTTGAGTGCCTGGGCAGTGAACGTCGGCGACTACCTGCCCTTCGCCCTGGCGATTGCCGTTACGGGCGCCGGTGCCGGCTTGCTCAATGGCGATACGCAAAAAAACATCATGGCCTGCGTACCACGGGACCGCGCGGGAATGGCGTCGGGCATGAGCACGACCATGCGCTTCAGCGCGATCATGTTGGCGATTGGGGTGTATGGGGCGTTGTTGAGCGGTCATAGCGAACAGCTGTTGAGTGCAAGCATTGGCGCGCAATGGCAGGCACAGGTAAACGCGATTGCGTCACGCGTGGTGGCCGGGGATATGCCGGCGGCGATGGGCTTGTTGCCGGAATCGGCACGGGCGGTGGTACAGCCGCTGGCACGGCAGGCCTTTGTGGGTGGCTTCAGCGGGGTGTTGTGGGTGGCGGGGTTGTTGGGGTTGCTCGGAGCGTTGGTGGTGGGGATGTTGATGAGCAAACCAATCCCAGCGGTGCAACAGGCTTCAATAAAACCTGCGCACCGCTGATCAGCCTTACCAGAACCGCTGCTGGGTCAACCGGTTCCACCAGGTCAACAGGACCCGGTCCACCGAACCGCTGGCCGCCAGGCCCACACGCTCCTGCAGGCTCTTGCGCTCGGCATAGTGCAGGTGGAACACCTCGGCGCTCTTGGCCTTGGTGGCCAGGTATTCGTCACTGGTTTGCAGTTCATCGACCAGTTGCTTGTCGAGGGCTGCAACACCCAGCCACACTTCTCCGGTGGCGACTTCATCGATTGCCAACTGCGGGCGATAACGCGACACGAAGTTCTTGAACAACTGGTGAGTGATGTCCAGGTCTTCCTGGAACTTCTCGCGGCCCTTCTCGGTGTTTTCGCCAAACACGGTGAGCGTGCGCTTGTACTCGCCGGCGGTGAGTACTTCGAAGTCGATGTCGTGCTTCTTCAGCAGGCGGTTGACGTTCGGCAACTGCGCCACCACGCCAATGGAGCCGAGGATGGCGAACGGCGCGCTGATGATCTTCTCGCCGATGCACGCCATCATGTAGCCGCCGCTGGCCGCGACCTTGTCGATGCACACGGTCAACGGCACGCCCGCCTGGCGGATACGCGCCAGTTGCGACGAGGCCAGGCCGTAGCTGTGGACCATGCCGCCTCCGCTTTCCAGGCGCAGCACCACTTCGTCTTTCGGGGTGGCCAGGCTCAACAAGGCGGTGATTTCGTGGCGCAGGCTTTCGGTGGCCGAGGCCTTGATGTCACCGTCGAAGTCCAGCACGAACACCCGTGGCTTGGCCTCGGCCTTCTGCTTGCCCTTCTTCTTTTCGGCCTTGCCTTCGGACTTGCGCAAGGCCTTGAGCTGGTCCTTGTCGAGCAGGCTCGACTCCAGGCGCTCGCGCAGGCCTTTATAGAAATCATTGAGCTTGCTGACCTGCAACTGGCCGGCGGATTTGCGGCGCCCTTTACTGCGCAGCGCCGCGAAGCTGATCAATACCACCAGAATAGCGACCACCAGGGTGACGGTCTTCGCCAGAAAGCTCGCATATTCGGCCAAAAAATCCATGTTGCTCCTTACAAGTGCAGTGCGCCGGGCGCGGATTGCCCCAGCATACCGGCGGCACCGCGTTCGGGCCAGTGATCAAACCGCCAGCAACTACAGGCTCCAACGAGCTTTTAAAACAAGCGTATGTTTTTTCATTGACAGCTCGCAGGCATCCTCATAACCTCGCCAGACTTTCAACGTACCGGGAAAACGGACGTGGGCAGCATCTATCTGATTCGACATGGCCAGGCCTCCTTCGGTGCAGACGACTATGACGTGCTGTCGCCCGTCGGCGTGGAGCAGGCGCAAGTGCTCGGTCGCCACCTGGCGGACATGGGCCTGGTGTTCGACCGCTGCGTGGCCGGCGACCTGCGCCGCCAGCAGCACACCGCCAGCGCCGCCTTCGATCAGTACCACGCCCTCGGTCTGCCGGTGCCGGCGCTGGAAGTCGACTGCGCGTTCAACGAATTCGATGCCGACGCAATCATCCGCGCCCTGCTTCCCGACCTGCTCACCACCGAACCCGAAGCCCTGGAGATCCTGCGCAATGCCGCGCAGAACCGCAGCGAATTCCAGCGCATCTTCGCGCTGATCATCGAGCGCTGGCTGGCCGGCACCTATGATCCACCGGGACTGGAAAGCTGGCTGGGCTTCGTGGAACGCGTGCAAAGCGGCCTGCAACGCATCCTTGAGGCGGCGGACAACACGCAGAAGATCGCGGTATTCACCTCCGGCGGCACCATCACCGCCCTGCTCCACCTGATCACCCGAATGCCTGCCGCGCAAGCCTTCGAACTGAACTGGCAAATTGTTAACACCTCGCTCAACCAGCTGAAATTCCGCGGTCGCGAGGTGGCACTGGCTTCCTTCAACAGCCATACCCACTTGCAACTGTTGAAGGCGCCGCAGCTCATCACGTTCCGATGAACTGCGGCCAACCGTGACCCCAAGGTCACTGGACTCTACCCTAAAGGATCGAAACCATGACTGACGTAGCCAAAGCTGTAGAAGCAATGAAAGCCAAATTCAACCCAGCCGCCGCTGACGGCCTGGACCTGGTGTTCGGTTTCCGCATCGACGACACCCAGAACTTCTCGCTGGTCGTGAAAAACAACACCTGTGAATTGCTGGAAGGTGAAAACCCGGACGCCCAGGTCACCCTGGTGATGGACGCAGAAACCATGAAAGGCATCGTCAGCGGCGAGACCGACGGCATGCAGGCCTTCATGGGCGGCAAGCTGCGCACCGAAGGCGACATGATGCTGGCCATGAAGCTGAGCGAGCTGTTCCCTTCCTGATTCACCGGCAACCCTGAATCCCGATCCCGCCTTTACAGGCGGGATTTTTATTTGGGTTGCAGCAACAACGCCACCAACGCACTCCACCCGGTTTGATGCGAAGCCCCCAGCCCACGCCCGGTTTCGCCATGAAAGTACTCATGGAACAGCACCAGATCGCGACTTGCCGGATCCGCCTCCAACGGCGCATATCCCACCATCGACGGCCGGGAGCCGTTTTCATCCCTCAGGAACAACCGCGTCAGCCGCTGGCTCAGACTGTCGGCCACGTCCTCCAGGGACGCCAGATAACCACTGCCCGCCGGGTACTCCACCGAGAAGTTGTCCGCGTAATAACGGTGAAATTCGCGCAGCGACTCGATCAGCATGTAGTTCACCGGCATCCATAACGGCCCGCGCCAGTTGGAATTGCCACCGTACAGCCGCGAGTCGGATTCACCCGGCTGGTAGCTCGCACTGAGGGTGTTGCCATTCATCTTCAACGCCAGCGGTTGCTCGGCGAACGACTTGGACAAGGAGCGCACGCCGAACGTCGACAAGAACTCCTGTTCATCGAGCATGCGCCGCAGCAGGTCTTTGGTCCGCTCGCCGCGCAGCAGCGCCAGCAACAGGCGATTGCCCTGCCCCGGTTCGTTCCAGCGTGAAACCAGCCTGGCCAGGTCCGGCCGATGTTTCATGAACCCCAGCAGCCGCTCGCGCAACCCCTCCAGGCCTTCATGTTCGCGCTGCTCCAGCACCAGTACGGCAAACAGCGGCATCAGGCCAACCATCGAACGCAGGCGCACCGGTTCGTTCTGGCCATCGGGGCGGTGCAGCACGTCGTAGAAGAACAGGTCCTGCTCATCCCACAGGCCTTCGGCGCTGTCGTCGACACGGTTGATGGCGCCGGCGATATACAGGAAGTGCTCGAAAAATTTCACCGCGATGTCGACATACACTGCATTGCGCTTGGCCAGCTCCAGGCCGATGCGCATCAGGTCCAGTGCATAGGCCGCGACCCACGCCGTACCGTCGGCCTGATCCAGTTGATACCCCGGCGGCAGTGCGGCGGAGCGGTCGAACAAGGCGATATTGTCCAGCCCCAGGAAACCGCCCTGGAACAGGTTGCGGCCTTCGGCGTCCTTGCGGTTGACCCACCAGGAAAAATTCAGCAGCAGCTTGTGGAAGATCCGCTCAAGGAAGTCCATATCGCCTACGCCGTTGAGCGCCTTGTCCTGCTGGTACACCCGCCAGCTGGCCCAGGCATGCACCGGCGGGTTGGCGTCGTCGAACCGCCATTCGTAGGCCGGCAACTGGCCGTTGGGGTGCATGAAGCGGTCCTTCACCAGCAGCAACAACTGCTGCTTGGCGTACGCCGGATCGATCAGCGCCATGGCCACTGCCTGAAAGCCCTGGTCCCACGAGGCATACCACGGGTATTCCCAGGTGTCGGGCATGGAGAGGATGTCGAAGTTGGACAGGTGGCGCCAATGGGTATTGCGGATATGCAGGCGCTCGGGCGGCGGCGCGGGTTGTGCGGGGTCGCCGTCGAGCCATTGGTTGACGTCGAAATAGTACAGCTGCTTGGACCACAGCAACCCGGCCAGTGCCTGACGCTGCACATTGCGCGCATCGTCGTCGGCCATGCCACGTTGCAGGGCGGCGTAGAAGTCATCCGCTTCCTGGCGGCGTTGTTCGAACAGCTTGCGCGCGTTGACCTGTGGCGCGTCGACAGGGGCAAAGCGCAGGTAGAGCGTTTTACTTTCCATCCCGGCCAGTTCGACAACGAAACGCGCCGCGACTTTGGTACCGCTGTCACGCCGAATTGCCGAGTGAACACCCTCGACCACGTAATCGTTGATCCCATCCTTGAACGGCCCCGGCGCCGGCTGCCCATCCAGCCTGGGGTAGTTGGTTTCGTTCTCGCAGAACAGCCACTCCAGCCCGTCCTGGCCCCAGGCGCCGAGATGACGGTCCGGCAGTTCCGGATGGCGTGCCAGCACCTGCTCCCCGTCCAACATCAACTGCGGCTTGGGCGCGTCAAAGGTCCAGCTCCAGTCATTGCGCGCCCACAGTTGCGGCAGCACCTGCAGCCGCGTCGGCTGGTCCGAGCGATTGTGCACGGTGACGCGCATGAAGATATCGTCGGGCTGGTGCTTGGCGTACTCGACGCTGACATCGCAGTAGCAGTTGTCTTCGAACACGCCGGTGTCGAGGATCTCGTACTCGGCATCAGCCAGCCCACGGCGGGCGTTTTCGCTGATCAGGTCGGCGTAGGGAAAGGCGGCATGGGGGTATTTGTAGAGCATGCGCATGTAGGCATGGCTCGGTACGCCGTCGACGAAAAAGTACAGTTCCTTGACGTCTTCACCGTGGTTGCCCTCGGCGTTGTCGAGACCGAACAGGCGTTCCTTGAGGATCGCGTCGCGCTCGTTCCACAGGGCCAGGCCCAGGCACCAGCGTTGCGCCTTGTCACTGAAACCGGCCAGGCCATCCTCGCCCCAGCGGTAGGCGCGGCTGCGTGCATGTTCATGGGGGAAGTAGGCCCAGGCGTCGCCGTCGGCGCTGTAGTCTTCGCGCACCGTGCCCCATTGGCGTTCGCTCAGATAGGGACCCCACTCGCGCCAGCGCTCGGCATCCTGCTGCGCCAGGCGCTGACCTTCGGTTGTCTCAAGCATTCGAGTGTCGGGTGTGGCCGTCATCGGGTCCTCCAGCGCCTACCAGGTGAGAGGCAGTGTAGAGCCCAATGACGCCCGGGTGCACATGAAGACTTAGAAGATGGCGTAGGTGTAGTTGAAGATCAGGCGGGTCTGGTCCTGGTCGGCGGTGCCGGTGTTCTTGCCGTGGTAGGTACCGGTACGGAAGGTGGTACCGAAGCCTTTCAGGGGACCTGCCTGCACCACGTAGTCCAGGCGGAAGTCGGCTTCGTTTTCCTTCTGGTCAGGGCCGCCGGCGACCTTGGCCTTGATGTCCGAACCGTCCAGGTAGGCCACGGACGCCTTCAGCCCAGGTACGTACGCCTTGAAGTCATAGGTGTATTGGCCAAAGTTGACCTGCTCGCCCGCGCGGGAGAACTGGCCGACCACGGCGTCGGTGAACAGGTAGAAGTCGCTGCCGCCGGCGCCTTGGGCATGCGGGTCGGCGAGGCTGCCCTGGTTGACCCAGACGAAACCGCCGTCGTCACCTACGCCAATGTGGCCGAGCATCAAGCTGCTGCCGCCCAGTTGGTAGGTGAAGGCCGCACTGTAGGTTTTGTTGTCGACTTCGCCGGCGTGTTTGGCGTAGCCACCGTTGTTGTTGAATTGGTAGCCGCTTTCGCCGTTCTTGCCGTCGCTGCGGCTGTCGAAGTAGCGCAGGTCGGTCTTGAACGACTGGTCATTGCCCAGCGGCAGGGTATGGACCAGGCCAACGTAGTTCTGTTTGTAGAAGTCTTGCAGTTGGGCGTAGTAGTACTGCAACGTCAGGTTTTTCGCGATCACGTTGTCGGAAGAACCAAACGGCTTGTAGTCCACCCCACCGAACTTGAAGCTGTCGCTGTCGCGAGTACCACCGGCCACGCTCAGGCCTGTGGAGTTGCTGGAAGCACGGCCTTCGGCGCGGTTCAGCTCACCACCGGTGAAGGTGACATTGGGAATGTCGTTGGAGGTCAGGATACCGCCATCAAAGGTCTGCGGTGCCACGCGACTGTCGTTGGACACCAGGATCGGCAGCACCGGCGCCAGGCCACCACCGACGTGCAACTCGGTCTGGGAAATACGGAACTTCACATTGCCGGCGGCGCGCCCAAAGGAGTCGGCCGGTTCAGTGCCATTGTTCCTGGTCGGGAAGAAGCTGTTGCCGTTACCCGCCAGGCCCGGACCCGCAGTGTGGCCGTCGCCACCGTCCAGGCGCAGGGCGCCGAAGGCCATGACATCGAAACCCAGGCCAACGGTGCCTTGGGTGAAGCCGGACTTGTAGTCAAAACGCAGCGCTGTGGCGGCTTCGCGCAGATCGTTGTTGGTGCCCGAGCGGTTATCCGCGCTGTAGTACATGGTCCGTGAGCTGACAGACGCATGGCTGTCTTCAAGGAAGCCGCTGTGACCGTTGCCGGTGCCCAGCGAGCCGAGCCCGAAGTCATCGGCGTAAGCCTGTTGTGCAAGAACGGCGGCGGTGATCGACAACGCCAGTGTAGAAATTTTCATTAACGACAGCCCCTAAACATTTTTTTATGTGTCTGGTGTGCATAACGGCGTTTTCATCCTTGCAAACGTGACGATTCTTTCACGCCGGCCGGGGCGGACTTCGTGAAGAATTAGTTAGGAAAAACGCCCGAAAATGAAATTTCACACGGGCCGTTTTTTGTCATCCTCACGTCATCTCATTCATTTGCAGAATGAAGTCCTGAAGAATCTTCGTTTGCAAGGCGGCGTTGCGCTCAACAAAATCCAGCAAAAGGCCACTATCCTCGCCCCCGCCATCAGGAATTTTTCTATGCCCAGCACCGCACAGGTCAGCCCCGACGAGATCCGCAAGGGCTTTTCCAAGGCCATGTCCGACATGTACCGAGATGAAGTTCCGTTGTATGGCGCGCTGATGGAGCTGGTGGCCGAGACCAATGCGCACGTGCTCGACACCCAACCGCTGCTGGCGCAACAGCTGCAACGCACCGGCGAAATCCAGCGCCTGGACATGGAACGCCACGGCGCGATCCGCCTGGGCACCGCCACCGAGCTGGCCACCATCCGCCGCCTGTTCGCGGTGATGGGCATGCAGCCGGTGGGCTACTACGACCTGACCCCGGCTGGCGTGCCCGTACACTCCACCGCGTTTCGCGCCGTGCATGAACAGGCGTTGCAGACCAGCCCGTTTCGCGTGTTCACCTCATTGCTGCGCCTGGAACTGATCGAAAACCCCGACCTGCGCGCCTTCGCCGAAACCGCCCTGGCCAAGCGTTCGATCTTCACCCCCGGCGCCCTGGCGCTGATTGAACAAGCCGAAAACCAGGGCGGACTCAACGCCCAGGATGCCGACGAATTCATCCGCCAGGCCCTAGAAACCTTCCGCTGGCATCACACCGCCACCGTCACCGGCGCGCAGTACCAGCAACTGAGCGACCAGCACCGCCTGATCGCCGACGTGGTCGCCTTCAAGGGCCCGCACATCAACCACCTGACCCCACGCACCCTGGACATCGACCAGGTCCAGGCCGCCATGCCCGGCAAAGGCATCACCCCCAAGGCCGTGATCGAAGGCCCGCCGCGCCGCCACTGCCCGATCCTGCTGCGCCAGACCAGCTTCAAGGCCCTGGACGAACCCATCGCCTTCACCGACGCCCAAGGCAGCCACAGCGCACGCTTCGGCGAAATCGAACAACGCGGCGTGGCGTTGACGCCCAAAGGCCGCGCGCTCTACGACCAACTGCTGAACGCCGCCCGCGGCGCACTGGGCGCCTTCCCCAACGAAGGCAACGCTGCGCGCTATGTCGAATTGATGGAGCAACACTTCCAGGCCTTTCCGGACAACCATGCCCAGATGCGCGAGCAGGGCCTGGCCTACTACCGCTACTTCCCCACCGAGCAAGGCCTGGCGGCACGCGGCAGCGCCGATCAACCACGCACCCTGGAGGCACTGATCGCCGCCGGCCACATCGACGTGGAACCGTTGGTGTATGAAGATTTTCTGCCGGTGAGCGCGGCGGGGATTTTCCAGTCGAACCTGGGGGATGCGGCGCAGAGTCACTATGTGGCCAACTCGAACCAGGCCGAATTCGAACAGGCACTGGGCCAGCGAACGATTGATGAATTGAAACTGTATGGCAAGACGCAGCAGCGCTCCATCGATGAATGCACCCAGGCGCTGCTGGCATGAACTGAAGTACCCACCCGGCTCACCAGCGCAATCCTTGCGCTGCAACAGTCCCCAGAGCCGGGTGGGCGATGGGCATGATAGGCAGTGAGTGGGATGATGTCTTTCAGTCAATTCTGAAAAAATGTGAACGGGGCGAACGTCCCTGTTCACTGCGCAATAAAACAACGATGCTGCAGCAGATTCCCCTGCGTGCGGCCGATATGACCAAGCCTTCATTTACCTATCTATTGGCGGCCTCCAGCGGCTTAGCTGCCAATATTCTCCTTGGGGTATCGTCGCTGTACTGGCGAGAGCTGAACGAACTCACGCCCCAGGTTCTGGTTGCCTACAGGGTCCTGCTATCCCTGCTCGCACTGGCTGTGATCATTGGGTTTGGCCAAGGCTTTCGTCACCTCGTAAAGCTCAATATCCGCACCTTAGGCCTGCACTGCACTGCTTCTTTTTTGGTAGCCGTTAACTGGGGATCCTTCATATGGGCATCCCTGCACGGCCATGTGCTTGAAAGTGGCTTCGGCTATTTGCTTGCCCCGTTTTTATCGATAACGATGGGCGTCTTTTTCTACCGCGAGAAGCTCAGGCCTGCACAGACTGTTTCAATGCTGACTATCATGGCCGCAGCCTTGCTGCTGGCGCTAACCAGCAGCGAGCTAAACCACTGGATTTACGTGCTGATCGCCGTCACTTGGGGGAGTTACACCTGCATCAAAAAAGCCACACCGTTGAATGCGGTAGAGGGCTTGTTCGTCGAGACTCTGTTTTTAACACTCGCCATCGTGCTCGCTGTTGCGCTGCTTGGATGGAGCCTTGCCTGGCCAGATCCCATGTCAACTCAGGCTCAGTGGCTGATTCTCCTGGCAGGCGTAATATCGGTCGTGCCCTTGATAATGTTTGCCTACGCCATCGGCAGAATCCCACTTTCCCAGGCAGCCTTATTTCAATTCGTATTGCCCATCACGCAGCTTGTGATCGCTGTGTATGTGTACAAGCAACCGATCTCGATAAATGCGTTGCTGCTGTACTCATTCACGGTAGGCGTGCTGATAGTGCTCATAATCTATGAACTGGCGACTCAAAAAAAATAGTAATTGCAAGGTGACGCGTATGTGCTCCCAAACTCCAGACATAAGCCCCACTGCGCTTATCATGCGTGCAATTCAAAAATACACCACAAAGAACAACTCACATTAAACCCAACAGAAAAATACTACACGCATTTAGGAAGTCCTACATTTGCACAATGCTGGCAACATGGCTTCTACTGAGTGCCATTCAGGAATGATCAGCCTCCTTCCCGCCCCCAAAACAGACACTCAACAAGCATGCTTAAACCTATCAAAAACAAGAACGACAACTTATATTACGTTTTGTCTGTCTTCATGAACCTGGACGTCCAGAGAAGCTTATTTGTACTTTACCTACTGCAACTCGGTATCACCCAGGGAGAGATAGGTATCCTACAATCATTCTTGTTTTTTTCTTCAGTCGCGCTGGAAATCCCCTCTGGTTTACTCGCAGATCGATATGGTCGCAAGTTCACGCTTATCATCAGCTTTTTAGGCTTGTGTATGAGTGGGATTGGTTTTTTGCTATTTTCGTCTTTTATTCCCTTCGCAATCATATTCTGCCTATTCGGTGCCAGCATTGCCATGGGGTCTGGTTCAGACAGAGCATTGCTGTATGACAACTTACTGGCAGAACATCGGGCTGATGAGTATCCTAAAATATTGTCACGCGCCCGTGCTATTGGTGCGATATCGCTGAGTTTGTCCATGCTTCTTGGCGGTGTCATACAAGACACCTTGTCTTGGAACGGAGTCTATATTTTTTTTGCAGCATCAAAACTCATCGGCGCCATCATTGTAGTATTCAACTCCGAAATCAAGCTTCCACCTATTTCACTAAACCCCAACAACGTAAATGAATTAAATACGACAACCGCAGAGGGTAGCTTTATTTCACTCATCAAATTTTTCAGTTCCAACAGAGGTGCTTTACTTGTACCTCTCTTTGTTGGATATGCTCTATTTGAACTCTCAACCATTCCTCTTTTCATCTACGGCCAGCCATTCTTCTCCCAGCAGGGTCTAGAAATACCTGTTGTTGCCGGCATTTATGCCGCAGTTGAAATTATATCGGCTGCTATGTTTATGGTTGCAGGATATATTTGCTCCAGATTCACGCTTGGGGTGATAGCCGTCACCACCACCCTCATTGTCACAGCACTTCTCTTCACCCTATCTTTGAATACCGGAACACTCTCTTCAGTCGCAGTATTTATTTTAATCATGTCACTCCCCGCTATCTATGAAACTGCCTACGAGACCTACATCAATGACAACATAGAGTCACGTATTCGAGCCTCCTGCCTCTCCGTCGCCAATCTAGTCAATTCGATCATCATCGGTATCTCCTACACTGTCTTCGGCGGGCTGCTGGATAGATATGGTTTCTCGTCAACGTTGATTGTTGTTGCAGGCGTCTGTTTTATGGGGCTATTTTTTGCAAGTACTACCTTACTGCTAAGTGGGCAACAACGTTGTAAAAAGAGCAAAAAGCTTGAATCAACCCGGTTTACTGGAGATGCGCCGTGACAGGCCTAAAGCCGGGTAGATAAAATATGTCCATAACCTTGTAGGAGCACGCTTGCTCCTACAAGGAGGCTCGGTTGTGATCAGCCCAACTTCACCACAATCTCATCTTTGATCAACAAGCGTTTCTTCTTCAGCTTCTCCACATCCTCGTCGCTGGCACTTGCCGACTCCGCCTTCAGCACCTCTTTGTCAGCGTCGTCGTACTGCGTGAGCAGCGAGTCCAGGCGTTTGTCGCTCGCCCTGCGTTCGTGAACGACTTCCTTGCTCAACCCCAAGTCCTGATACAGGTCGTGTTTCACTGGCATGGCGTACCTCCGCATGTTGATCAATGGCTTACGCCCTAGAAGCTAGACCATTGCGAGGGGTCTTGTCATGTTCAGGGTCAATACAGCCCCGTTCGTCGCGGCGCGGGCGTTTGGATCAAACCTTTGCCGCGCCCTGCCCTCCACTCTAGATAGCCACCCGAGGGAGAACGGTTTCATGACGCACGCTGCCACCGCTGTCGACACCCAATGCATCAACACCCTCCGCACCCTGGCCATGGATGCCGTGCAAAAGGCCAATTCCGGCCATCCGGGCACGCCCATGGGCCTGGCGCCGGTGGGTTATACGCTGTGGAGTCGTTTCCTGCGTTATCACCCGCAACATCCCGACTGGCCCAGCCGTGATCGGTTTGTGCTGTCCGTCGGCCATGCCTCGATGTTGCTGTATTCGCTGCTGCACCTGGCCGGTGTGGTGGAACTGGATGCCGACGGCAAGCGCACCGGCCAGGCCGCTGTCAGCCTGGACGATATCAAGCAATTTCGCCAAGCGGGCTCCAAAACCCCCGGCCACCCCGAATACCGCATGACCACTGGGGTGGAGACCACCACCGGCCCGCTCGGCCAGGGCTGTGCCAACAGCGTCGGCATGGCGATGGCCGAGCGTTGGCTGGCCAAGCGCTTCAACCGCGAAGAAAAAACCCTGTTCGACTACAACGTCTACACCCTGTGCGGCGACGGCGACATGATGGAGGGCATCAGCGGCGAAGCGGCGTCCATGGCCGGGCATTTGAAACTGGACAAGCTGTGCTGGATCTATGACAACAACACCATCAGCATCGAAGGCCACACTGAGCTGGCGTTCAGCGAAGATGTGATCAAGCGCTTCCAGGCGTATGGGTGGCACACCCTGCATGTGACCGATGCCAACGACTTGCAAGCCCTGAGCAATGCCTTGGAGGCGTTCCATTGCAACCGCGGCGCGCCCACCCTGATTGTGGTCGACAGCGTGATCGGCTACGGCTCCCCGCACAAACACAACACGGCCGCCGCCCATGGCGAGCCCCTGGGCGAAGAGGAAATTCGCCTGACCAAGGCAGCCTATGGCTGGCCCGAGGATTCCAGCTTCCTGGTTCCCGATGAGGTGCGCACGCAATTGCGTGATGTTTTGCTTGAGCGCAGCGAGCCGCTGTATGAAAAGTGGAGCGAACACCTGTCCCAGCTGGAACAGTACGAACCGGAATTGGCCGATGAATTGAGGCGCATGCGTGCCGGGGAAATGCCGGAGCACTGGCAGAAACACCTACCGGATTTCGATACCGACGCCAAGGGCATCGCCAGTCGTGCCGCCGGCGGCAAGGTGCTGAATGCGTTTGCCGAACAGATCCCCTGGCTGCTGGGCGGCTCGGCCGACCTGTCACCGTCGACCAAGACCAACCTCACCTTCGACGGCGCCGGGCGTTTCAGCGCCGAGGACTACAGCGGGCGCAACCTGCACTTCGGCATTCGTGAACATGCCATGGGCGCCATCGCCAATGGCATGGCATTGTCCTACCTGCGGCCGTACACCTCGACCTTTCTGGTGTTCAGCGACTACATGAAGCCACCGATCCGCCTGGCGGCAATCATGGAACTGCCGGTGGTGTTCGTGTTTACCCATGATTCGATTGGCGTGGGTGAAGATGGGCCAACGCACCAGCCGATCGAGCATCTGACCCAGTTGCGCGCAACGCCGGGGCTGCTGACCTTGCGCCCCGGTGACGCGAATGAAACCCGCGAGCTGTGGAAGGTGGCGCTGGCACAGACCCATCGGCCAAGTTGCGTGGTGCTGTCGCGTCAACCGCTGCCGACGCTGGATCGTATGCGGTACGCGCCGGCATCCGGGGCCGCCAGGGGCGCTTACGTGCTGGCGGGTGCAGATGCGCCCCAGGTGATTCTGCTGGCCACAGGCAGCGAAGTCAGCCTGGCGGTGGCGGCGTATGAGCAGTTGAAAGACGAAGGGATTGCCGCGCAAGTGGTGTCCATGCCCAGCTGGGAGTTGTTCGAGGACCAGGACCAGACGTACCGCGACAGCGTGTTGCCGCCGGCGGTGAAAGCGCGGGTCGTGGTGGAGCAGGCAGGCCCCCTCGGCTGGGACCGGTATGTGGGGCAGACCGGCGCCAAGGTGGTGATGAACAGCTTTGGTGCGTCGGCGCCGTTGGCACAGTTGCAGGAGAGGTTCGGGTTTACCGTGGAGAATGTGGTGAAGCAGGCGAAAGCGCAGATCCAACTGACTCAACAGTGATCGAAATGTGGGAGGGGCGGTGCGACGGTTCGACTTGCCCCCGATGACAGTGTGTCAGTCGCATATCAGTTGACTGACACACTGTCATCGGGGGCAAGCCCCCTCCCACAAGTTCTCATCCGCTTTTAGTTCAGTTCTTTGGTCAGGAATGGCGCAGTCCGGCTGGCCTTGCTTTTGGCAACCTTCTGCGGCGTACCACTGGCCACCACCTTCCCGCCCATATCCCCCGCCCCCGGCCCGATATCGATCACCCAGTCACTCTGCGCCACCACGCGCATTTCATGCTCCACCACGACCACTGTATGCCCCGCGTCCACCAGCTGGTTCAACTGGTTGAGCAGGCGGTCCACATCCCGTGGATGCAACCCGGTGGTGGGTTCATCCAGCACATACAGGGTGGCGCCCCGCGCATTGCGTTGCAGCTCGGTCGCCAGTTTGATGCGTTGTGCTTCACCACCGGACAGCTCGGTCGCCGGTTGCCCCAGGCGCAGGTAACCCAGGCCGATATCCCGCAGCACCTGCAGCGAACGCAACACCCCAGGCTGCTCGGCAAATACCTCCACCGCCTGTTCCACTGTCAGCCCGAGCACGTCGGCGATGCTCAAGCCTTGCCATTTGATCGCCAGGGTCTCGGGGTTGTAGCGTGCGCCATGGCAGGTCGGGCATGGCGCATACACGCTGGGCATGAACAGCAGTTCAACGCTGACAAAGCCCTCGCCTTCACAGTTCGGGCAACGGCCCTTGGCGACATTGAAGGAGAACTGCCCGGCATCGTAATGCCGCTTCTTCGCCGCCGGAGTGGCCGCGAACAGCTTGCGCACGTTGTCGAACAGCCCGGTGTAGGTCGCCAGGTTGGAGCGTGGCGTGCGGCCGATGGGTTTCTGGTCGACCTGCACCAGGCGGCGGATATGCTCCAGCCCGGCACGGATGTGGCCCCCGCTGGTTTGCGGGGCGTCGTCTTCCAGGCTTGGTTCTTCGTCGTTTTCCATCACACGCCCAAGGCCGGCGCCCACCAGCTCCAGCAGTGCCTGGCTGACCAGGCTGGACTTGCCCGAGCCGGAAATCCCGGTGACCGCCGTGAAGCAGCCCAATGGGAAATCCACGTCAAGGCCCTTGAGATTATTGCGCGTCACGCCTTCCAGTTGCAGCCAGCCGGTGGCTTCACGGCGCACCTGAGCCGACACGCGCTGTTCCGCGAACAGGTACTCACGGGTCTGCGACGCCTCCACCTGCGCCAGCCCCGCCGGCGGGCCGCTGTACAGCACCTGCCCGCCCTGTTCACCGGCCGCCGGGCCGACGTCGATCAGCCAGTCGGCGCGGCGCATGGTTTCCAGGTCATGCTCCACCACAAACAATGAATTGCCGGCCGCCTTCAAGCGGTCAAGGGCGGTGAACAATGCCTCGCCGTCCGCCGGGTGCAGGCCTGCCGAAGGTTCGTCCAACACGTAAATCACGCCGAACAACTGCGAACCCAATTGCGTTGCCAGGCGCAGTCGCTGCAACTCGCCGGACGACAAGGTCGGCGTGCTGCGCTCCAGGGACAGGTAACCCAGGCCCAGTTCGGTCAAGGTACTGACCCGCTCCAGCAAGTCCTGGGCGATGCGCTGCGCGGCCAGGCGTTTCTCCACCGACAGCTTCATCTTGTCCTGCCCCGCCGCCACCGGTCGCAGCAACTCGGCCAACTGCGTCAACGACAGTTGCGACAACTCACCGATGTCCACCCCGGCAAACTTCACCGACAGCGCCGCCTGGGTCAGCCGCTTGCCATCGCACAGCGGGCAGGCGCTGCCCTGCATGAACTGCGACACGCGCTTTTTCATCAGCGCACTCTGGGTATGGGTGAACGTGTGCAGGATGTAGCGCCGTGCGCCGATGAAGGTGCCCTGGTAGCTCGGCTCCAGTTTGCGCTTCAACGCATCGCGGGTCTGTTCCGGGGTGAAGCCGGCGTACACCGGGACGGTGGGGGTCTCTTCGGTAAACAGGATCCAGTCGCGCTGCTTTTTCGGCAGGTCGCGCCAGGGGATGTCCACGTCATAGCCCAGGGTCACCAGGATGTCCCGCTGGTTCTGCCCCTGCCACGCCAACGGCCAGGACGCCACCGCACGCTGGCGAATGGTCAGGGAAGGATCGGGCACCATCAGCGCCTCGGTCACTTCATACACACGCCCCAGGCCATGGCACTGCGGACACGCGCCCTGGGGCAGGTTCGGCGAAAAGTCTTCGGCGTACAGCATCGCTTGCCCCTTCGGATAACTGCCGGCGCGGGAGTAGAGCATGCGGATCAAACTCGACAACGTGGTCACGCTGCCCACCGACGAGCGCGCACTCGGCGTGCCGCGCTGCTGTTGCAGGGCCACGGCAGGCGGCAGGCCTTCGATGCTGTCCACGTCCGGCACGCCGACCTGGTCGATCAACCGCCGTGCATAGGGCGCCACCGACTCGAAATAGCGACGCTGGGCCTCGGCATACACCGTGGAAAACGCCAGGGACGATTTGCCGGAACCCGACACCCCGGTGAACACCACCAGGGCATCGCGGGGGATATCCACATCGACGTTGCGCAGGTTGTGTTCGCGGGCGCCGCGCACGCGGACAAAGCCCGAGGGTTGGGCAGTGATAGAGGGAATATTGCGCGTTGAAGTCATGGACAACCTTGTCGGGCGGTGAGCACGCTGCGCACCCGTTGCGTCAGCGCTTCGGGGCTGTAGGGTTTGCTCAGCAGATGAATATCGGGGCTCAGCAAGTGATTGCTGGAGAGAATGTCACGGGTGTGGCCGGAGGTGAACAGCACCGGCACCGCAGGCGTCTGCTGGCGGGCCCAGTCGGCCAGGTCGGTGCTTTTGACGCGGCCGGGCATGACCACATCGGTGAAGATCAGGTCCGGTGGCGAGCCTGCCTGCAGTTTCGACATGGCCTGGTCACCGTCCTCGGCGGTAAGTACGGTGTAGCCGGACTGTTCGAGCAACTCCACGACGGTCAGGCGTACACCTTCATTGTCCTCGACCACCAGGATGGTTTCCTGGCCGCCGCTGTGCTGCACTTGGTCCATATGCACATCGAGGCTTTCCGGTTCCAGGCTGTGGGGGAAATACATCTGCACCACCGAGCCCTTGCCCTCCTCGCTCCACATTTCCACATGCCCGCCACTCTGGCGCACAAAGCCAAACACCATGCTCAGGCCCAGGCCAGTGCCATGGCCTTCACGCTTGGTGGTGAAAAAGGGTTCAAAGGCACGCTTGAGGGTGCTCTCGGACATGCCGACGCCGGTATCGGCCACCTCCAGGCGCACATACTCGCCGGGCTTGATGCTTTTACCCGCGCAATCGGCCGGATTGAGGATGATATTTTCGCCGGAGATGCGGATCACGCCTTCGCCCTTCATGGCGTCGCGGGCATTGATCGCCAGGTTGAGCAGCGCGTTCTCCAGTTGGTTGCGGTCGACATTGATAAACCAGGCATCCTGGGGCATCTGCACGTCGATATGGATGGTTTCGCCCAACGCCCGTTGCAGCAACTCGCCAAGCCCCGCGTAAATGCGTTGCGGGTTGTACACCGCCGGCGACAGCGGTTGGCGCCGGGCGAACGCCAGCAGTTGCGAGGACAGCTTGGCTCCACGCTCCACCGCCGCAATGGCGGCCGTGACACGCCGCTGCACCTGGGCGTTGTCCGGTTCCTGGCGGGCCAGCAGGTGCAGGTTGCCGGCGATCACTTGCAGCAGGTTATTGAAGTCGTGGGCCACGCCGCCGGTGAGGCCGCCAATGGCTTCGAGTTTCTGCGACTGGCGCAACTGGTCCTCGGCCGCGGAGCGCGCCTGCACTTCGGCGGCCACCCGTTGTTCGAGGTTGTGCGTGAGTTCCCGGCGTACCTGTTCGGACTTCACCAGTTCGGTGGTCTCCACCACAATCGCCAGCACGCCGGCCGGTTGTTGATCGTCGCCGGCCACCGGACTGTAGTAGAGGTCCAGCCACACGGTTTCCGGCTGGCCGTTGCGCAACAGCACCAGGTCCTTGTTGTTGAATGACAGGGTGCCGCCGGCCAGGCAGGTGTCCATCACATGCCGGTTGAAGTCGGCCACTTCCGGCCAGCCGAGCTCCACCGGTGTGCCCAGCAGATAGGGGTGACGGCCACCGGCAAAGGCCGAGTAGCTGTCGTTGTAGATCATGTGTCCCAGGCGTCCCCACAACATCACCATCGGCACGGGCGAAGCCAGCATCATCTGTACGGTACACGCCAGGCTGGTGGACCAGCGGTCAATGGGGCCCAGGTCGGTGCCCGACCAATCGAATGCGCGGATCCGCTGGGCCATTTCACCGGCCCAGCCTTCGCAGCCGTGGGGGTTGGATAAGAATTGCATCGGTTGGCTCTGTGCGCTAAGAGAACATCGGCAAGTTTTGGAGCGCTGCAAACCCGGATGGTTTCACCTCATCTGCATCAGAAGTGATTACAGCAGAAACCACGGGACTCAGTGAAAATCCCGACTGCGCACATTGATCCCTTCCAACAAGGGCGTCAGGTCGGTCAGGCGCCCGGCGATCAAGTGCCGCACCTCGCCCACCGCTTCCCAGCGCCCGTCCACCTTCAACAGCCGCGAGCCCACCAGCGCCTGGCGTTGGCGCTCGGCCAAGTCACGCCAGACCACCACATTGAGGTTGCCGAATTCATCTTCCAGGGTGACAAAGGTCACACCGCTGGCAGTCCCCGGGCGCTGTCGACCGGTCACCAGCCCCGCAACGCTGACATTACGGCCGTGCTCCACCGCCATCAGTTCATGGGAGCTGCGACAGCGGCGCTTGCGCAATTCATCCCGCAGCAACGCCAGAGGGTGCGGCCCCAGGGTCGTGCCCACAGTGGCATAGTCAGCCTGCAGGTCTTCACCCACGGTCGGTGCCGGCAACTCGACCGCCGCCTCATCCGGGCTCGGCAGGCCGGCAAACAGCCCCAGTTGCTTGTGCACGCCGGCCACCGCCCAGCGCGCCGTGTGCCGGTTGTCAGCCAGGGCGCGCAAGGCCCCGGCATCCGCCAACAAGGCCTGGGCACGTGCATCCAGCCCGGCGCGCTCGTCCAGGTCGGCAATGTCGCTGAACGCTCGACGCAGGCGCGCAGCTTCGATGCGCCGCCCATCCTCTTCGCGAAACCCGGAGATCATGCGCAAGCCCATGCGAATCGCCGGCTGCGCGCCGTCGATGGGCTCCAGGCTGCAATCCCAATCGCTGGCCTGCACATCCACCGGCCGGATCTGCAAGCGATGGCGCCGTGCATCCTGCAGGATCTGGTCCGGGCTGTAGAAGCCCATGGGCCAACTGTTGATCAGCGCACAGGCAAACGCCGCCGGTTCATGGCACTTGAGCCAGCAACTGGCGTAGGTCAGCAAGGCGAAACTGGCCGCGTGGGACTCAGGGAAGCCATAGCTGCCAAAGCCTTTGATCTGCTCGAAGATCTGCGCGGCAAAGGCTTCGGTGTAACCGTTTTTCAGCATGCCGGTGCGCAGGCGCTGCTGGTGCGGCTCCAGGCCGCCGTGGCGTTTCCAGGCGGCCATGGAGCGGCGCAACTGGTCGGCCTCGCCGGGGCTGTAGTCGGCGGCAACCATGGCGATCTGCATCACTTGCTCCTGGAACAGCGGAATGCCCAGGGTACGCTCCAACACCACTTTCAGCTCCGGCGAAGGATAGGTGGTCTCCTCCTCCTTGTTCCGCCGCCGCAGGTACGGGTGCACCATGCCGCCCTGGATCGGCCCGGGTCGCACGATCGCGACCTCGATCACCAGGTCATAGAACTTCTGCGGCCTGAGCCTTGGCAACATCGACATCTGCGCCCGCGACTCGATCTGGAACACGCCGATAGTGTCGGCCTTGCTGATCATCGCGTAGGTGGCCGGGTCGTCCTGGGGGATCGTCGCCAAGGCCAGGTCGCGGTGGCGATGGCGGCGCAGCAAGTCGAAGCAACGACGGATCGCACTGAGCATGCCCAAGGCCAGGATATCCACCTTGAGCAAGCCCACGGCGTCGAGGTCGTCCTTGTCCCACTGGATGATGGTGCGCTCGGCCATGGCGGCGTTTTCCACCGGCACCAGGGTGTCCAGCGGGTATTCGGAAATCACGAAGCCGCCGGGGTGCTGGGACAAGTGCCGAGGGAAGCCGATCAACTGCTGGGTGAGCGTGAGCACTCGGCGCAGCAGTGGGCTGTCGGGGTCGAAGCCGCTTTCACGCAAGCGCTCCAGCGGCGGGGCGTCGTCGCTCCAACGCCCACAGCAGTCGGCCAGGGCGTTGATCTGGTCCGGCGGCAGCCCGAGGGCCTTGGCCACATCGCGCACCGCACCGGCGGCGTGGTAACTGCTGACCACCGCCGTCAGCGCCGCGCGGGTGCGGCCGTAGCGCTGGAATACGTACTGCAACACTTCTTCGCGGCGCTCATGTTCGAAGTCCACGTCGATGTCCGGCGGCTCGTTGCGCTCCCTGGACAGAAAGCGCTCGAACAACAGGCTCGTCAGGCTCGGGTCGATCTCGGTGATGCCCAAGGCAAAACACACCGCCGAGTTGGCCGCCGAGCCGCGGCCCTGGCACAGGATCGAACGGCTGCGGGCGAACTGCACAATGTCATGCACCGTGAGGAAATAGCTTTCGTAGCCCAGCTCGCTGATGAGCCTCAGTTCGTCATGGATCTGCTGCAAGGTCTTGGCGTCGACCCCCTGCGGCCAGCGCTGGGCGATGCCCGCTTCGGTCACGGCACGCAGCCAGGATTCGGCGTCGTGGCCGCTGGGCACCAGTTCACGCGGGTAGTGATAGCGCAACTGGCTGAGGTCGAAGGTGCAACGCCGGGCAATCGCCTGGGTTTCATCGAGCAGGGCTTGCGGGTACAGCGCGGCCAGGGCATCGAGGCTGCGCAGGTGCCGCTCGCCATTGGGGTGCAGGCGCGTGCCGGCTTCGGCCACCGGCACGTGATGACGGATGGCGGTCATGGTGTCTTGCAGGGCGCGGCGGCCACGCGCATGCATGTGCACATCGCCACAGGCCACCGCCGGGATGTGCAGGCTGGCGGCCAGGTTCAGGCGTTGCTCCAGGTGCCGCGCATCGTCCTGG
Source organism: Pseudomonas sp. FW305-3-2-15-C-LB1 (assembly GCF_058787615.1). Taxonomy (NCBI): domain Bacteria; kingdom Pseudomonadati; phylum Pseudomonadota; class Gammaproteobacteria; order Pseudomonadales; family Pseudomonadaceae; genus Pseudomonas; species Pseudomonas sp. FW305-3-2-15-C-LB1. Next base: position 98,743 of record NZ_JBYSZX010000020.1, read on the forward strand.
CCGCAGTGCAGGTGCACCGCCAGCCACAGGCGCCCGGCGAAGGTGCGGCGCAGCCACTGGATCGAGGCCTGGGTGTCGCCGTCCTCGGCAACCCACAGTGCCAGCAGGCCGGGCAGCGGTTGCTCGAAGTCCTCCTGCAACAGGCGATAGCGGCCCTTTTCCGCGCGCCGCCGGGCCACGGTGATCAAGCGGCACAGGTGCTGGTAACCGCTGAGGTCTTCCACCAGCAGCACCAGTTTCGGGCCGTTCTCGATGCGCATCTCGCTGCCGATTATCAGCGGCAATTCCACCGCCTTCGCCGCCTGCCAGGCCCGCACGATACCCGCCAGGGTGCATTCGTCAGTGATCGCCAGGGCGCTGTAGCCTTGGCGCTTGGCCCGTTCGAACAGCTCCAGCGCACTGGACGCACCGCGCTGGAAGCTGAAGTTGGACAGGCAGTGCAGCTCGGCGTAATTCATGCAAACCAGCCTTGCAGCCACAACCCATCGCTTTGCCCGACGTTACGAAAGGCCCAGCCTTGCTGGCCGGCGCGGGTCTGGATCAGGTAGTAGTCGCGGCGGATATCGGCGCCGTCCCACCAGCCCGACTCGATGCGTTCCGGCCCCATGAGGATATTCACGCCGTGTTCGGCCAATAGCGTAGGTTCGCTCAGCAACCAACCGGGGCGTTGCACCTTGTGCAAGGTCGGGCAGAGGTTTTTGTCGCTCGCCGCTTGCCAGGCGCATTCGGGGCGATGGTCGGCGTGGAAGCGCAAGCCCTGCACGGCCTCATCGCCGAGACGGGCGCGCAGGCGTTCGCGCAATTGTTCCCACGGCAAGGTCTGTTGCGGGCGGTCGTCGAACAGGTCCTGGCGCTGCGGCACGAACACCGGCAAATCCTGGGCGACCAGGCGGAAACCGCGTACCGGTGAGGTGACCTGTACCTGCTCCAGGCGACCCCGGGCCAATTCAAACAGCATCGCCGGTTCGCGCTCGGCGCTGAGCAGGCCGACCTTGATCACCGTGTCCGGCGCCTGGGCGTGTTCCAAGTGCAAGTCAAAGCGCTGCACGCCACTGTCGCGGCCACACAGGAAGGCCGACAGATCTCCCGTCAAGCGTCGCAAAGGAAACAGCAGCGCCTGATGGGACTGCACGTCGAAATTCAGCTCGATGCGCACGTCGAATCGGTCCGGGGGCTGATAGAACGCCAAGGCCAATGGGCGCTGCCCGGTCAATGCGTCCAGGTGCTTGAGCAGGTCGGCATCAAAGCGTCGCGCCAAGGTGTGCCGAGGCAGCGCTTGCACCTGGGCCAGGCGGCGCAGGCCCATGCGCGACAACGCCGTGGCGGCCTGCGGGTCGAGGCCGGCGCGATCGATGGGCAGCGGCGCCAGGGCCTGTAGCAAGCCGTGATCCTGCACCGCCAAACCATCGTAGAAATTCGCCAGCACCCGCGCCGCCGCCGGGTTGGGCGCAGCGACGATGCGGTGACGAAAACCCAGTTCGGTCAATTCCTGGCGCAAGCGTGCTTCGAACCGCGGCCACGGCCCGAACAGGCCCAGGCTCGATTCAATCTCGAACAACAAGGCACGCGGGTAGTACAGGCTGACCTGGGAACTGAACTGGTAGGCCCAGGCAGCCAGGAACTGTTGATGGCGCTCGATCTCGGCGGGGTCGTATTCGACGCTGGCAAAGGTTTTGGTCAGGGCATGCGCCGCCGTCAGGGATTGACCGGGGCGCAGGCCCAGGGCGCGGGCGGCGTCATTGACGGTTTGCAGCACGCGCCGCTGTGGCGTGCCAGCCAGCAGGGCCAAGGGTTGGTCCGGTTCGGGGTGCACACGCTGCACCCCGTCCAGCGCCAATTGCGGGAAGACAATACACACCCAGCGCATGACAACCTCAGTGCCCCGCCAGGGCAATCGGCGCCGGATGGGCCAGCCCGCCCCGACACTTGAGCACCCTTACCTGCGCGGGCTTGGCCTCCACGGCCAGGCGTAACGCGGCGGGCGATGAGTTGACTGACTCACTCAAGGCGCGCCAGGCAAACGCCAGGGTCTGCCCGGTTTCCGCCGCCACTTGCAGGCGCCGCAGCGCCCGGTCATCGGCCTTGCGCGGCCAGCACAGCACCGCCCCGCAACTGCCGGAACGCAGGCATTGCTCCACCGCCCACAGGGCATCGCGTTCCTCGGCCTGGATCACCGAGAGCAGGCGCAGGTCCACCCCGGCGTTCTGCCAGGCATGGGGGTACGGTGTATACGGCGGCGCCACCAACACAATGCGCTCCCCCGCCTTCGACAAGCGCGCCAGGGTCGGCAACACCAGTTGCAATTCGCCCACACCTTCCTTGGCCATGAGGATTTCACTCAAGGCCGCCTCCGGCCAGCCGCCCGTGGGCAGCACCGCGTCCAGCGCCGCCAGCCCGGTGGGATGCACACTGGACGGCGGAGCGGCGGGCCGGCCCTTCCAGACACGCCCGCCATTGAACAGCGTGTCCAGCGCAACCACGGCGCCCATCAGCCTTGCCTCACCAAACCGCAGAATACCCCTTCGATGGCCAGGTCCTGGTCGGGCCCCACCACGATGGGTTGATACGCGGGATTGCGCGGCAGCAGACGCACGTGGTCGCCACTGCGCTCGAAACGCTTGATGGTCACTTCGCCGTCCAGGCGCGCCACCACGATCTGCCCGTTCAAGGCCTCGGCACTGCGGCGTACGCCGACCAGATCACCGTCGAGAATGCCGTCCTCGATCATCGAATCGCCCTGCACCCGCAACAGGTAGTCCGGGGTTTTCGCGAAGGTCGACGGGTCCAGTTGCAGGCGGCTGTGCACTTCGGCATCGGCGCCGATGGGTAAACCTGCGGCCACGCGACCGAGCACCGGCACATCCAGCCATTCCGGGCGCGCCGGCTGGTTGAGCAAACGAATGCCACGCGCCTGGTTGGGGTTGACCTCGATAAACCCGGCTTCGGTCAGCGCCAGCACATGCTTGCGCGCCACGCTGCGCGAGGCAAAACCGAACGCCTCGGCGATCTCGGCGAGGCTGGGAGGCTGGCCTTGTTGCGCGATGCGGTCGCGGATAAAGGTCAGGATGGCGGTACGGCGGGGGGTTAGAGTCGTCATGGAGTACATTTGTACTCTTGTGGGAAATTTCTGACAATAGCCGCTAGTCGCGTGATAGCGGACGAGCACTGTCGAACCGTCCCACATAACCGCCGGATAAGCGCTACTCCCCTGCCCTGCAAACGTCCGCAAAGTCCCTCGCCTGACTACACAGTGCGAGGGATTGCAGATGGCGTTATGGGTTTTGGCTCCGGTTGATGGGGCTGTTTCATGATCGAAGTGACCAGCCAAACCATTGGCTATTTGGTACTGGCCACCCTGGATTCAAAGACGCGAGACGTCGAATCCGTTATCCGCGACTTCAAGCGCTGCCTCAATCACTACGACGCCTGGGCTTCGAGCTTTTTCAGCTTTTCGGCGCTGGATATCGAGCAGGTCTTCAAGGTTGGAGATGAAGTGGCGCTGGTCGCGCCGATCAATCGCTCCCTGTTTCCCAGCACCACCACCGCAACCTGCCAGGCAGACGGCACGCTGACCCTGGTGCATATGTTCCAGAGTTCTCGATTTGTGCCGATTGGCGATACGCCCGTGATGGTGCAGCGCATTGATCCGAAGGGTGGCCCGCTCGGGGAGCCCATCCATAAAACCATCGGACCCAGCGGCATTCTCGAAATCAAGGAATGTGATCGTAACCAGCAGTACCGGGTCAGTTTCTATCCCAACGTTTCCAAGGCGCACTTCAAGGCGCTGTACGCCTCTTATCAGTCGGTTATCGAACCGCTGGAAGGCTGGCTGCGCCGTGAATGGGCCACCACCTTCGCCGCCTTGTGGAAGGGTTATTCCGAAGCCAATTTTCTCAAGCGCTACCTCTCGCTGCACGAAGCCTATGCACGCGGGTTTAGTGGGGCGTTGTATTCACTCTGGGACAACATCACGCAGATGCTTCAGTGGTTTCTGGACCCGCTGAAGCATGCCGAAAAGCTGCTGCATTACCTGAGCCAGGAAGAATTCGAAAAGCTGTTGAAGCTCGGCACCGAAAGCATCGCAAAGGGCTTGCTGGTGCTGAGTGATGAGCCGTTGCTGTTCATTTATCTGTCGGCAATGGTCAGTTGGACGCGGATGTTGCCGCCGCCTTATATGAATGAGCTGCTGGGGGAAATCAGCGCTGAAGTATTGATCAATTTGCTGCTGTGCCTTGCCACGGCAGGTATGGGGATGGCGGCACGCATCAGTACGAAGGTGCTGGGCAGCATCAAGTCTCAACGTGCGCGCAAATGGCTTGAGCACATGGCTGGGCAGTTCGGGAATTTTCGTGCGGATCACACGCAGGTGGCCAAGCCGATATTGCTCAGTAGCCAGGCGACGACGATCAAGACGATTCCGGATGCGCCGTTGAAGGCTGGGGATCAGGTGGTTTCCAACGCGGTGCCGGTGGTGCGCAGCAAGTCCCAGCGAACCGCGTTGGTGCGGCAGGAGACCGTGGATGACGTGCCGGTTTCTGCTCGCAACCCGAATGGGGATGCGGCGGCATCTTCGGACAAGACCGTTACCAACGGCTGCCCGGTGTCGATGGTCACCGGCGAGGAACTCCTGACCCTCACCGATGGGACGCTGGACGGGATCTT
>NZ_JBYSZX010000021.1:0-99235 GCF_058787615.1 Pseudomonas sp. FW305-3-2-15-C-LB1
TTGTTTACCAAGGAGTTTTCCGTTTCGACTGCGCCGGAAGTGGGGCGAATTATAGACTTCCAGAATCTGCCGTCAACCCTTAATTACGTTTTTGTTGCAGAAAGTGGTTTTTTCGCAATAAGCCGTGGGATTCGCCGCATTACGGGCGGTATCCGTAGCACCAACAGCAACGCACCTACAGAAGCATAGATAGCCCACTCTTTGAGGTCCGCTCGCACGATCCACAACATATGCAGCAAACCCAGCCCAAGAACTACGTACACCAAGCGATGCAGCTTCTTCCAACTCGCCCCCAACCGACGCTGACTGTAACGATTCGACGTCACCGCCAGAACCAACAGGGAAATAAACCCCAGCGCCCCGACAATAATGTAGGGCCGTTTGCGCAACTCCACCCCCAGCTGCGACCAATCCAGCCCAAGCACAAATACACAATAAGCCGCCAGATGCAGCACAACGTAGGCAAAGCACCACAACCCCAGTTGCCGACGCACCGCTATCCACCCCGCCCAACCGCTGAGCTTCTGCAGCGGTGTCATTGCCAGGGTAATCAGTAACAGAATCAACGTGCCGAGCCCCAGCCGATCCACCAATACCTTGCCCGGATCCGGCCCGAGAGCAGAACTCCACGCTTCATAGAGCCAGAAGAGCGGCCAAATCGCCGCTGCGATAAAGACGCCAACACGCCAGATCGGGTAACGCATCAGTAGTTCTTCCGCAGATCGAGACCGGTATAAAGAGAAGCCACCTCATCCGAGTACCCATTGAACATCTGAGTCTCACGTACATTAGGGCTGAACAGCCCACTCGGCAGACGACGCTCCCGCGCCTGAGTCCAACGTGGATGATCGACCGTAGGGTTCACGTTCGCGTAGAAGCCATACTCGTCAGCAGCAATGCTCTGCCACGTGGTTTTCGGCTGCTCACTCACGAGACTGATCCGTACAATCGACTTCACACTCTTGAAGCCGTACTTCCAAGGCACCACCAGGCGCAGCGGCGCACCATTCTGATTGGGCAACTCACGCCCATACATACCCACCGCCAGGATCGCCAGAGGATTCATCGCCTCATCCAGACGCAAGCCCTCCACATAAGGCCAATCGATCAAGCCAAAACTCGAACGCTGCCCCGGCATACTTTTGGGATCCTGGAGGGTTTCAAAACGGATGTATTTGGCCTTCGAGGTCGGCTCAACTTGCTTGAGCAGCGCCGAGATGGGAAAACCGATCCATGGAATAACCATCGACCAGGCCTCTACACAGCGCAGACGGTAGATCCGCTCTTCCAACTGATAGGGCTTCATGAAGTCTTCCAGGGCATAACGGCCTGGCTTGGCAACCTCACCATCAATGACAACGCTCCACGGCTCGGTCTTGAGTGAACCGGCATTCGTGGCCGGGTCCCCCTTACCTGTACCGAACTCATAGAAGTTGTTGTAGTGCGTAGCGTCTTTGAAAGGCGTGATCGCCTCGTCCTTCACCGTGATGGCCTGCCATTTTGTGCCTGGCAGTTTCTCGGTAAACCAGCCAGGCGCCTTGCCCGCTTCAACATCGGCATAACGCGAGGCCTCGTCAGCACTGGCCCAACGCGGCAAGCTACTGGCTGCAATACCGGCAAGCGCACCACCGAGCAAGCTACGGCGAGATAAATAGAAGGATTCAGGCGTGACATCCGACTCGTGGCAATCGGACGCTTTGGGTAATTTGATTAACATGGCAACTCCGCAGCATTGGAGGACTGATGCACCAATAGACTGCGGAGTATGGGGGAAATTACATTAAGGCAATGTTTTGTCGCGGCGCAGATGCAGCAGGTATTGAACCGGCCCCGAAGCGGCGTACACCAGGAACGCCAGCAACAGGATGCGCGGTGGATCACTGAACACCACGGCAAATACCAGCACTACCGCCAGAATTGCCACGAAAGGTACACGCCCCTTCAAGTCCAGTTCCTTGAAGCTGTTGTACTTGATGTTGCTGACCATCAGCATGCCGGCAGCGGCCACCATCAAGGCCACCAGGAACGACATTTTCGAACCCTGGATGCCGTAATCACTGAAGGCCCAGACGATACCTGCCACCACACCCGCAGCAGCAGGGCTGGCCAGACCGATGAAGTAACGCTTGTCGGCGGTCCCAACCTGGGTGTTGAAGCGCGCCAGGCGCAGGGCAGCACCGGCGACATAGATGAAGGCAACCATCCAGCCCACCTTACCCATATCACCCAACGCCCAGGCGAACGCCAGCAACGCGGGGGCGACGCCAAACGCAACCATGTCCGAGAGCGAGTCGTACTCGGCACCGAAGGCGCTTTGTGTGTTGGTCATGCGCGCCACACGGCCATCAAGGCCGTCGAGCACCATGGCCACGAAGATTGCGATGGCAGCAAAACCGAAATACTTGCTGGCACTCGCCGCATCACCCGCCGCCAGAGCACTCTGCGCGCTCATGGAATTGATGATGGAATAGAACCCGGCAAACAGGTTCGCCGTGGTGAACAGGTTGGGCAGAAGATAGATGCCACGATGCCGGACCTTGCGACCTTCCGCGTCATGCCCTTCTTCGACATGTTCATCGATCGGCAGCAGGCTTTCGGCGTCAGGAGCCTGGCTTGGCTCTTCGGGACGTTCGCTCATGGACTTTACCTTGCAACGGTGTGAAAAAAGTTCGACAGATACTTGCGGCGAGTGTTCGCCCGCAAACGATGCAGCTTTATACCAGAACCCGCCGCCCAAACGAAAAAACGCGGCCTAGGCCGCGTTTTCCCCTGATACGTACGACTTAGTTCTTGGCTTTGTCGACGATCTTGTTGGCACCGATCCACGGCATCATGGAGCGCAGTTGCTCGCCGATGACTTCGATACCGTGAGCGGCGTTATTACGACGCTTGGCGGTCATCGAAGGGTAGCCGGTAGCACCTTCGCTGATGAACATTTTGGCGTATTCGCCGTCCTGAATACGTTTCAGGGCGTTGCGCATGGCCTGACGGGACTCGGCGTTGATCACTTCCGGGCCAGTCACGTACTCGCCGTATTCGGCGTTGTTGGAGATCGAGTAGTTCATGTTGGCGATACCGCCTTCGTACATGAGGTCAACGATCAGCTTCAGTTCATGCAGGCATTCGAAGTAGGCCATTTCCGGCGCGTAGCCAGCTTCAACCAGGGTTTCGAAACCGGCTTTTACCAACTCGACGGTACCGCCGCACAGTACGGCTTGTTCGCCGAACAGGTCGGTTTCAGTCTCGTCCTTGAAGGTGGTTTCGATGATGCCGGTACGACCGCCACCCACGCCAGCGGCGTAGGACAGTGCCACGTTCTTGGCGTTGCCCGATGCGTCCTGGTAGATCGCGATCAGGTCAGGAATACCGCCGCCCTTGACGAACTCGGAACGTACAGTGTGACCCGGCGCTTTTGGCGCGATCATGATCACGTCCAGGTCGGCGCGTGGCACGACCTGGTTGTAGTGGATCGCGAAGCCGTGGGAGAAGGCCAGGGTGGCGCCCTTCTTGATGTTCGGCTCGATTTCGTTCTTGTACAGCGCGGACTGGAACTCGTCCGGGGTCAGGATCATGACCAGGTCGGCAGCAGCAACAGCGGAAGCGACGTCAGTCACTTTCAGGCCGTGGGCTTCAGCCTTGGCAACAGTGGCCGAGCCTTTGCGCAGGCCAACGGTCACGTCAACGCCGGAATCTTTCAGGTTGCACGCTTGAGCGTGGCCCTGGGAACCGTAGCCGATGATGGCGACTTTCTTGCCCTGGATGATCGACAGGTCACAATCTTTATCGTAATAAACTTTCATGAGGTTCCTCTATATATCCAGGCCGTAAGGCCATTCGCTAATTTGGGTTAGATGCTGAGTACTTTGTCGCCACGGGCAATCCCGGTGACACCACTGCGTACCGTTTCCAGAATCGAGGCCGTCCCGATCGACTGGATGAAGCTGTCCAGCTTGTCGCTTGTACCGGTCAGTTGAACGGTATAAACGCTGGCGCTCACATCGACGATCTGCCCGCGATAGATGTCGGTCGTGCGCTTGATCTCGGCACGTTGGGCACCCGTAGCCTTGACTTTAACCAGCATCAGCTCGCGCTCGATGTGGGCACTCTCCGACAGGTCGACCAGCTTGACCACTTCGATCAGCTTGTTGAGGTTCTTGGTAATCTGCTCGATCACCTCATCGTGGCCCACAGTGGTCAACGTCAGACGCGACAGGGTCGGGTCTTCGGTCGGAGCCACGGTCAGGCTTTCGATGTTGTAGTTACGCTGCGAAAACAGGCCGACAACACGAGACAGAGCGCCGGGTTCGTTCTCCAGAAGCAGGGAGATAATGTGCCGCATGATTAAGTACGCTCCGTCTTGTTCAGCCACATGTCGCGCATAGAGCCGTCCTTGATCTGCATCGGGTAGACGTGCTCGCTGGTATCCACCTGAATATCGATGAATACCAGGCGGTCCTTCATGGCGAACGCCTCTTCCATCTTCGGCTTCAGATCTTTCAAATCAGTGATGCGAATGCCGACGTGACCGTAGGCTTCAACCAATTTTACGAAATCCGGCAACGACTCCATGTAGGAATGGGAGTGACGGCTGTTGTAGCTCATGTCCTGCCATTGACGAACCATGCCCAGCACGCCGTTGTTCAGGCAGACGATCTTCACGGGAAGGCCGTACTGCAGGCACGTCGACAGTTCCTGGATATTCATCTGGATGCTGCCTTCACCGGTGACGCACGCGACGTCGGTGTCTGGGAAGCTCAGTTTCACGCCCATGGCCGCAGGAAAACCAAAGCCCATCGTGCCCAGGCCACCGGAGTTGATCCAGCGGTTAGGCTTGTCGAACTTGTAGTACTGCGCGGCGAACATCTGGTGCTGGCCCACGTCGGAGGTCACAAAGGCGTCGCCCTTGGTCACTTCGCACAGGGTCTCGATCACGGTTTGTGGCTTGATGATGCTGCCGTCACCCTTGTCGTAAGGGAACAGGCCGCGATCACCGCGCCATTCGTCGATCTGCTTCCACCAGCTGGCAACGGATTCCTTGTTCGGCGCCTCGCCGATGTCCTTGAGCGCGGCAACCATTTCGGTCAACACGCTTTCAACAGGACCTACGATCGGCACGTCGGCCTTGATGGTCTTGGAGATGGACGCCGGGTCGATGTCGATATGGATGATCTTGGCATTCGGGCAGAACTTGCTCGCACCGTTGATCACACGGTCATCGAACCGCGCACCCACGGCCAGGATCACGTCGGCATGGTGCATGGTCAGGTTGGCGGTGTAGCTGCCGTGCATGCCGAGCATCCCGACGAACTGACGGTCCGTACCCGGGAAGGCGCCGAGGCCCATCAGGGTGTTGGTGACCGGCAGGTTGAGCAGCTTGGCCAGTTCGGTCAGCTGTGCAGAACCGCCGCCCAGGATCACACCCCCCCCCGAGTACAACACTGGGCGCTTGGCCGCCAACAGCATTTCTGCCGCCTTGCGGATTTGCCCCGAGTGCCCGCGGACCGCCGGGCTGTAGGAGCGCAGCTTGGCTTTCTTCGGGAAGATGTATTCGAATTTTTCGGCCGGGTTGGTCATGTCCTTGGGGATATCGACCACCACAGGACCCGGACGACCGGACTGTGCGAGGTAGAAGGCCTTTTTCATGACTTCCGGGATTTCCGAAGGATGCTTGATCATGAAGCTGTGTTTCACGATCGGCCGGGAGATACCGATCATGTCGGTTTCCTGGAATGCATCGGTCCCCACCATGGTGCTGGGCACCTGGCCGGAAATGACCACCATCGGGATAGAGTCCATATACGCAGTCGCGATGCCGGTGATGGCATTGGTTGCGCCAGGGCCGGACGTTACCAGTACCACGCCGGCTTTACCGGTGGCACGGGCATAACCGTCAGCCATATGGGTCGCGGCCTGTTCGTGGCGAACCAGGATGTGGGTAACAGCCGGTTCCTTGAACAGTGCGTCGTAAACATGCAGCAGAGCACCACCTGGGTACCCGTAGATATAGTCGACGCCTTCGTCACGCAAAAAGCGGACGAGCATCTCACCGCCAGATAAAAGCTCCACGTTGTTCACCTCTAAAACGCCAGAATACCGTCCGTTGAAAACCGACGGGTCTTAATAGGTTTACTTCTCAACAGAGCATGAGCGACGGTGGTCGCCGACTACGTCAGCACTGACTGAGCAAGTATTGGGATCGTCCCAAGTGTTGCGGGCTTTTCCCACCCAGCGCGAGGTAACGCGTTGCGGGTGTAACAGGTCGGCGCGGATGTGCACCTCATGATCTGCTGAGCGGGCCTGCTTCTGGCAGTCCCGATACAGCGGACTTTGGATTCTTCTGTTTCAGGCCCTTCAAGTCAAGCAATAATTGCGCTTTTTTCCAACTAAGCGCATGAGAACGTAGAAGAAAGGGCTTTGAGGAGGGATAAAACTCGCCTGAATGTCGTCAAGCGGTAGAAATATGCGCAAGACTGCCGAAAAAGCCGGCAGTCAGGCAATTAACGAGCGTCGACGATCAGTTGATCGAACTTTTTCAGCGCATTGCGTAAGCCAAGGCTTTCCAGCGGGCGATCGGCGTAGACCATCTCGGCCATTTCCAGAATGCCCGACGCATTGGGCAGCGGCAGGTCCTGTTCGAGGATCTGCTTCATGCGTACCAGGAATATCCATTGCAGCCACTGGTGAAAGTCCAGAGTGTCCACCGAAAAGGGTTCGACACTGCTGAGCGCCTCGACGCTGGGGGACACCTCGTCCCACCAGCCCTGGACACGCAACTCTCGCTCGATCAGCAATAACTGTTCGGCAATCGCGGGAAACCGTGCATCCATCAGAGACTGACCTTGGCTTTCTGGCGCGCCTGGGCGGCACCGGCGGCGTCGCCTTGTGCGGCGCGCGCGTCACCAATCAAGGCCCACAGGCTGGCTTGCAGGTCGGGACGACCATTGGCCAAGGTCAGGCCACGACGCGCGAATTGCTCGGCCTGCGGCGCATCGCCCTGGGCCATGCGCACCTGGGCCAGGCGATACAGCACTTGCGGTTCACGCGGCGCAACGCGCTGGGCGCGCTCGAGACTCGACGACGCACCATTCAGGTCGCCACTCGCCTGCTGCTGCTGTGCAGTGGTCAGCAAGGCCAGTACCGGGCCATCCAATTGCTCGTCAGCCGACAGGCCGCCGGCGCTGGAGGACGATGGAATGCCGCTCGGGGTGGATGGCATGTTGTAGGTGCCCTGGTTGATCGGGGCCGTCTGAATCGGGGTCGAGTCAATCGGACCGGAGGTGCTTGGCCCCGGGGTCCACGGCTCGGCGCTGATCGGCGCCGACGTCGCTGCGCCACCACCCGGCACCATCACCACCACACCTGAATCCTGCGGCACAGCTTGCGGCTTGGCCTGGGCGGGACGGTTGGTCACGGTCTGGCGGAACCCGCCGTTGGCCGAGATCCGGTCGTTATTGGACACGGTCGTGCTCGAGTCCACCACGGGAATGGAGCCGCGCTGCACGCTGGCGCAACCATTGAGCAAAGCCAGAGCTGTAATAGCTGGAATCCACCACTTGTTCACTTGAAACCCTCTTTGCTTAATTCATCCAGCCCTTGACCCAATCCATCACCGATTCCGCGTCAGCAGGGGCACTGCCACCGCATGCGGCGCCGGGTGGCGGTTCGCTGCCGCGAATATACGGCATCTGCACCGCGCCCGGACAGTTGGCATCGGACCCCTGCCCGGTGTGCGGATCGATCCAGGCCTGCACGATGTTGTCCGGCTGCGGCATGTTCAACGGCAGCGGGTCGGCCTTGCGCATGAAACTGGTCCAGACCTGCAGCGCACCGGTGGCACCGGTGAACGGTGTCTTGCCGTTGTCGTCACGCCCCATCCAAACCACCGCCAGCACATCCTGGCCAAAACCCGCAAACCAACTGTCGCGCGAATCGTTACTGGTCCCGGTCTTACCCGCCAGTGTCAGGTTGGACGGCAGCACCTTATAGACCGAACTACCAGTACCCTCACGCATCACACGCTGCATGGCGTTCTGGATCAAGTAGATGGAGCCCGCATCGAAACGCTGCTGGATCTGGAACGGATAACGCTTGAGCGGCTCGCCTTCAGCCGTCAGCACGCTTCGGATCCCGCGCATCGGCGTATTGAAACCACCGTTGGCCAGGGTCTGGTACATCGTCGCGACTTCCATTGGGGTCATTGCGCCGGCACCCAGCAGGATCGATGGAAATGCCGGGAACTCACGCGTAATGCCCAGGCGCGCGAGGGTCTTCAGGACATTCGGTACGCCCACTTCGAGGCCGAGACGCGAAGTGGAGATGTTGTAGGAGTGCGCCAACCCTTGGTACAGGAACACTGTCCCATGAGAACGGCGATCGAAGTTCTGTGGCGTCCACACCTGCCCGTCAGCGCCTTTTACTGACAGCGGGTCGTCAGACAGCCAACTGGTCAGGGTGTACTTGCTCGGTTTTTCCAGGGCCGTGAGGTAGACCGCCGGCTTGACCAACGAACCAATAGGTCGCACGGCATCCAGGGCGCGGTTGAAACCGGCGAAGCTGGCCAGGCGGCTGCCGACCAGGGCCTGGACCTCACCGGTTTCCGGGTTGGTCACGACCATGGCCGCTTCGACTTCATCCGCGCCTTTGCGGCCGGTCATTCGCTTGAACGTGTCATTGACCGACGCTTCGGCTTTCATCTGCAGGATCGGATCGAAACTGGTGAAGATCCGCAGGCCTTCTTCGGTCAAGTCTTCGTCACGGTAGTCTTCACGCAACTGGCGCTTGACCAGGTCGATAAAGCCCGGAAAGGAGCTGTCTGCCAACTTGCCGCGGGTGGTGACACCCAGTGGCATTTTCTTCGCGGCGGCAACTTGTTCGGCGGTGGCAACACCTTGCTGCTCTAGAACATCCAGCACCAGGTTGCGACGCTCCAGCGCACGCTCGGGGTTGCGACGCGGGTTGTAGTAGGAAGGCCCCTTGACCATGCCCACCAGCAACGCAACCTGGTGCAGCTTCAGTTCGGACAGCGGCTGGCCAAAGAAGAATTGGCTGGCCAGACCGAAACCATGCACCGCGCGCTGACCGTCCTGGCCGACGAATACTTCGTTGAGGTACGCCTCGAGGATTTCCTGCTTGCTGTAATGCAACTCCAACAGCATCGCCATCATGGCTTCGGTGAGCTTGCGGGTCAGGCTGCGTTCGTTGGTCAGGTAGAAGTTCTTGACCAATTGTTGCGTCAGCGTACTGCCGCCCTGGGTCATCTTGCCGCCGGACGTATTCACCCAGACTGCGCGGGCGATCGACTTCGGCGAGACCCCCCAGTGATGGTAAAAATCACGGTCTTCAACGGCTACCAGGGTTTCCAGCAGGTAAGGCGGCACCTGATCAAGTTTGATCAGGATGCGATCTTCAAGGTTCTTCGGGTAAATGCCGCCGATCATCAGCGGCTCCAGGCGAACCACAGGCAGCTTCGAGCCATTGAGGGACGACAACTCGGCGACGTAATCGCCGGAGAAACGCACACGCACCGGCTGGGCTTTTTCCAGGCCTTCATAGAATTGGAAGCCACGGGTGTTCAGGTCGACGGTATTTCCGCTGACAGCCGCTGCACCCGGACCGTTGCTCACGGGCTCACGACGATAGCCCAAGGCGTCGAGTTCGGTCAGGAAGTCATCCTTGCTCAGCTTCTGGCCTGCGAACAATTCCAGCGGGCGCGCGTACACCTTGGCCGGAATGGTCCAGCGCTTGCCGGAGAACTTCTCCTGCACCACAGCGTCGAGGTAGACCGCAAAGCCGGCAAGCACCACAAGGCCTACCAGGCCAAGCTTGAGCGCCCAGCCAAGCCAGGGGCGCAGACCACGGGAAGGAGGTTTTTTACGGGAACGGGGAGATCGGGTTCGAGTCATGGCGGCGGATTATACGCACTTTATTGATGATCAACATGAGCCGGACAGCGGTTTGCACAAGCGGTCGCAGCAGCCATAATGCCCGCCATGTTTTTCCCCAGACTCTGAAGGATCGCCCGTGAGCCAGTCCCTGATCGCTGCCCTGCAAAATCCGGCTTTATATCCCCATCCGGTTGAAGCGTTCCAAGTCATCGAGACCCATATTTCCTGGGTCGTACTGACCGGTCCTTACGCCTATAAGCTGAAAAAGCCGATGAACTTCGGATTTCTGGATTTTACCGGCCTGGAAAAGCGCGGCCACTTCTGTAACGAGGAGTTGCGCCTCAATCAGCGCCTGACCGAGGATCTGTATCTTGAAGTGTTGCCGATCACCGGCACAGCCGAAGCCCCGCAGTTGGATGGCGATGGCCCGGTGATCGAATACGCACTGAAAATGCGCCAGTTTCCGCAGAGCCAACTGCTCAGCACCCTGCAAGCCAACGGCGAATTGACCAGCGCACACATCGATGAGATGGCCAAGCAGATCGCGCACTTCCACCTCTGCGCACCGAAAGTGCCGCAGGAACACCCGGCCGGCACGCCGGATGAGGTAATGGCGCCGGTTCGCCAGAACTTCGACCAGATCCGTCCATTCCTCAGCGACAAGACTGACCTGACCCAGCTGGAAGCCCTGCAGGCCTGGGCCGAAAGCAGCTTCGAGCGTCTCAAGCCACTGTTTTCCCAGCGCAAGCTGGACGGCTTCACCCGCGAATGCCACGGTGATATTCACCTGGGTAATGCAACGTTGATCGACGGCCACGTGGTGATCTTCGATTGCATCGAATTCAACGAGCCCTTCCGTTTCACCGATGTGTACGCCGATACCGGCTTCCTGGCCATGGACCTGGAAGACCGTGGACTCAAGTCCCTGGCACGCCGCTTCATCAGCCAGTATCTGGAATTGACCGGTGACTATCAGGGCCTGGAAGTGCTGAACTTCTACAAAGCCTATCGCGCCCTGGTCCGCGCCAAGATCGCGCTGTTCAGCATGCCGAGCGAAGCCAGCCCGGTGCAGCGCGCCACGACTCTGCGCCAATACCGCAACTATGCCAACCTGGCGGAAAGCTACAGCACCATTCCATCGCGCTTCCTGGCCATTACCCACGGCGTTTCGGCTGTCGGTAAAAGCCATGTGGCCATGCGCCTGGTGGAGGCACTGGGTGCCGTGCGCCTGCGATCGGACGTGGAGCGCAAGCGCCTGTTTGGCGAGCAGCACGTGGAAAACACACCACAGGCCGGTATCTATGCGGCCGACGCCAGTGCTGCGACCTACGCACGCCTGAATGAAATCGCCGATACCGTGCTGCGCGCCGGCTACCCGGTCGTGCTGGATGCGACCTTCCTGAAACGTGAACAACGCGATGCGGCCGCCACTGTTGCCGAAGCCACGGGTGCGCCTTTCCTGATTCTGGATTGCAACGCCCCACAAGCAGTTATCGCCAGTTGGCTGGCGCAACGTCAGGAGGACAACAACGACCCTTCCGACGCGACACTGACTGTTATCAAAGAACAGCAAGCCAATCGCGAGCCACTCACCGCCGAGGAGTTGCTCCTCAGCAAGCGCGTCGAGACCAATGAAAGCGGGACCCTCGATGCACTGGTGGCGCATATCCGCCAGCGCCTGCCGGGCCTGTAAGAAAAATTTCTTGGTCGTGTCGCCTACTTGGGCCACGCGACCAAGCAATAGTGGCACTATAATGGCGCCATAAATCCAACGGGAGTTGCCGTCATGAGTCAGCCCAAGCTTCTTGATACGCCGCTTTACTCGCTCCTGCATAAAGACGATGTGCGAGGCTTCAACCGGGAACGTCCAAAAGACGGTGCCATCGACATGCGCGGTGGCGACTTCCGTGGGCTGGATCTGCGCGAACTGAACACGGCAGGCGTGGACTTTACCGACGCCTATTTCCGATCTGCCGATTTACGCGGGCTGGACCTGCGCGACTGCCCGCTGGAGGGCGCCAGCCTGGCCCACGCGCAGATTTCCGGCACATACTTCCCGCCCGAACTGAGCGCTGACGAGATTCTCATGTCGGTCAATTTCGGCACACGCCTGCGCTATCGCACTCGCTGAAACCCTCTGCTTCCGCCCCGGTTTCGCGCAGGCGTGCCGGGGACTTCCCACCTGCCTGACCTGGTCATGCTTATACGTCTTTAGGCCGTTTCCGACTAAAGAACTACGCTTTTCCTACTGAGCGCTACACTTCTGTTCAGGCTTGCCTGGTCACATACCCACCGCACCATTCGGCCGTCGCAAGGAGGCTTGATGAACGATGAGCTGCAACACCTGAAAAACCTTGGCAAGACATCAGCACAGTGGCTGCATGCGGTGGGCATCCACAGCGCGTCCGACTTGCGTCGCCTGGGTGCGGTTGATGCCTACCGGGCCGTGCGAACGCGCGGGTTTCGTGCATCGAAAGTGCTGCTGTATGCCATCGAAGGGGCATTGATGGACGTGCACTGGAATGACATTCCTGCCGAGCGCAAGGAAGCGCTGAACCGTCAACTCGACGCTCTTTCAACGCGCCAAAAGAATTAGATCGACTATCAGGCCCCCCTGTTTATAGACATTCCGAACGGGCGTTTGAGAAAACCCAAGACACCGAAAAAACAAAGGTTGACTCTCAAATGAGAATCGTTATGATTATCACAACTGGTCGCGAGATCAGCCGATAACTGAAAGACCATTGGTTCGGACTCTCAGATTATCTCCTCATCAGGCTAATCACGGTTATTTGACCCGGCTTTTGCCGGGTCTTTTTTTGCCTGTGGAAAAGTCGAACTCAGCGCGCAATGATCAGAGGATGCCCACGCTCGGGATGAGCCTGCACAAGCACATCCAGACCAAAAACAGCTTTCAGGGGCTCAGGCTGCATCACTTGCGCCGGCGTATCCAAGGCATGCGGACGCCCCGCCTCCAGCAACAGAATACGGTCACAGTAACGGGCTGCGAGGTTCAAGTCATGAAGGATCACCAGCACCGCCGCCCCACGATCGGCGAAGGTACGAATGGCCTGCAAGGTCGTGTGTTGATGCAAAGGATCCAGCATTGACGTCGGCTCATCCAATAACAACGTCTGCCCCGCTTCACCTGGCCATAATTGTGCAAGCACGCGCGCCAGGTGCACCCGCTGGCGCTCGCCACCGGACAACGCCAGGTAGCTGCGACCGTTCAAGTGCCCGACGTCAGCCGCCTGCAAGGCCGCCTCGATGATCTCGTCATCGCGCACGCGCCCGGTCTGATGAGGCAAGCGGCCCATGCCGACAACCTCTTCGACACGGAAAGCGAAGTCCAACGTCGAGCTTTGCGGCAATACCGCCAGGCGCTGTGATCGTTGTGCCCCACTCCACGCCTGCAAAGGACGTTGATCCAGGCACACTGTGCCTAGGTCGGGATGCAACTCGCCGCACAACGCACCGAGCAGCGTACTTTTGCCTGCACCATTGGGCCCCAACACGCCGAGCACTTCACCCGGCAACAGGTCGAGTGTGATATCCGCCAATACGGTTTTGCGCCCGCGACGGATGTGCAGGTCTTCCACACGAAGCATCAGGCACGCCCCCGCAACAACAGGAAAAGAAAGAACGGCGCACCGATAAACGCTGTAACGATACCGATCGGCAACTCAGCCGGTGCCAAGGCAAGCCGTGCGACCAGATCGGCAAACAACAAAAGGCTCGCACCCGCGAAGACCGATGCCGGTAACAGCACACGATGATCCGGCCCCGCCAACAAGCGCACCAGATGCGGCACCACCAGCCCCACGAAACCGATCATGCCCGCTGCGGCAACCGCCGCCCCCACGCCCAGCGCCGTGCACAACACCAATTCGCGCTTGAGCCGTTCCACATCGATGCCGAGATGACTGGCCTCCGACTCACCGAGCAACAGGGCATTCAACGCCTTGGCCCGGCGCGGCAACCACAGCGCCACACCCGCGCTCACGAGCAACAGCGGCCATAACCGCGAATAGCTGGCGCCGTTGAGACTGCCCAGGTTCCAAAATGTCAGGGTGCGCAAGGTGGCGTCGTCGGCCAGGTAGGTGAACAGGCCCACCGCCGAACCGGCGAGAGCCGTAAGGGCAATGCCCGCGAGCAGCATCGTCGCGACGTTGGTCTGGCCGTTGCGCCGCCCCAAGCGATATACCAGTGCCGTCACACCCAGCCCTCCCAGGAATGCGCAAAGTGACAACAGGTAAGGTCCAACTGCATCCGGCAAACCACCGAAAAACGAACCGCCGACAATCGCCACCGCCGCCCCCAGCGCAGCACCGCTGGAGACCCCGACCAAACCCGGATCCGCCAGAGGATTGCGGAACAACCCCTGCATCGCCACCCCCGACAAGGCCAATACCCCGCCGACAGCCAAGCCCAGCAGCGTGCGTGGCAAACGGATCTGCCCCAGGATCAGCTCAGCCTGCTCCAGCCCTTGGGGCTCAATCGGCAGCCCCATCAAGCGCAAGGCGGCTTTGAGCGTATCCAACAGAGGCAAGCTGACTGGCCCCAGCGCCAGCGAAAGCCAGGTCGCCAAGACACACAACAACGCCAACCCAACAAACAGCGTTTTCGGTTTTACCGGAGTGGTCATGGGGCTGGTTTGGCCTGGGACGGGTAAAACCCGGCAGACAGGTCCGCGAGGCTTTGCGGCATACGCGGCCCAAGTCCGCCGACCAACAGGGTGGGATCGACCTCAAACACTCGCCCGCTCTTGGCCGCCGGCGTGGACGCCAGGATCGGGTTTTCCTTGAACAGTGCCGCACGCGCTGCGTCTGCGGTCAAGGCACGGTCAGCAAACACCAGTACATCCGGGCTCAAGCCCGCCAACGACTCCACCGAAAACGGCTTGTAACCTTCATGGACCGCCAGATTGCGCCCGCCCGCCTGTTGCAACATCCAGTCGGCCGCCGTGTCTTTGCCCGCGATCAGCGGCTTGCCGCCTGCATGCCCGAGCAACAACAACACGCCTGGCGCCTTTTGCGTGGACTGGGCCTTGGTCACCCAGCGTTTCTGCTGATCCAGCGCCTGCTCATATCCGGTAAACAATTCGGTGGCCTTGGCCTCGCTGCCCAGCAACTTACCCAGGTGTTGAAGATTGCCTTTCAACGTTGGCAGGTCCGGCTGCGCCGAGAACATTTCCACTTGCACGCCTGCACTGCGAATCTGCGCCAGCACCGGCGGCGGCCCCATTTCTTCGGTGCCGACCAGCACCTGCGGGCGCAGACTTAAAATGCCTTCCGCCGACAATTGCCGCTGATAACCAATGCTCGGCAACGCCTTGAGGGACTCGGGATGCTGGCTGGTAGTGTCCACCCCGACCAGTTTCGACTCGCCGCCCAGGGCCGTCACCCATTCCGACAGCGCCCCACCGGCACTCACCCAGCGTTGTGGCAGTTCAGAGGCTTGCGCCCCGTGGTTGACCAGCAGTCCGACAACGAGCGCAATAGCGCTGGTACTCAGTCGCATAACAGGGTTTCCTTCCAAGGGCAGGGCCGCTCAAGCACTCATTGATGTGACAGCAAACGCCCGTCTGGCATCGTATTGAGCGCCCGGTCAGCTGACGGGCGAGCCGGCATTTGATAATTGTTTGCATTTGAACGTCAAGGCACTTAAGGAGTGAAATGAAGTTTCTCTGCCCCTCCACCGCACTCGCGCCCAACAGCAGCCTCGGTTTTGATATCGACGGGTGCAAGCTGCTGGCCGTGCGTCGCGACGGCGTTGCGTACTTCTACATCAACCGTTGCCCCCATCGTGGCATTCCACTGGAATGGCAACCCGACCAGTTTCTCGACGACAGCGCCAGCCTGATCCAGTGTGCGACCCACGGCGCCCTGTTCCTGATCGAGAATGGCGAATGCATCGCCGGCCCTTGCGCCGGGCAGAGCCTGACCGCCCTGCGCGGCTGCGAAGACGCTCAAGGCCTATGGGTGGAACTCTAGTCGAGCAGCACGTCCAGCTGCCGGTCTACACAGATTTCTTCGCAGGTCACACGCACGCCATACGCCAGCACTTGCACCCCTGCCGCCTTGGCTTCACGCAGGGCTGCGGCATAACCGGGGTCGATTTCCACCGCCGGTCGCACAGCCTCAATCCCCGAGAGATTGACGCAGTACAGCTGCACCGCGCGCACACCCTCCCGCGCCAGGTGCGCCAGCTCACGCAAATGCTTGGCGCCGCGCTGGGTCACCGCGTCGGGAAACGCCGCAACCGCAGAGCCGTCATAGCCCAGGGTCACACTTTTGACTTCGACATAGGCCGCGCCGTCGGGATAATCCAGGCGAAAGTCGATGCGGCTTTTCTCCTGGCCGTAAGGCACTTCGCGTTTCAACGCGGTAAAGCCATTGAGCTCAGTGATCCCCCCTGCATGCAGCGCCTCCTCGACCAATTGATTGGCCCGCGCCGTGTTCACACAGGCCAAGCGGCCCTGAGGCGTCTCGGCGATTTCCCAGGTGCCGGGCAATTTGCGCTTGGGGTCATTGGAGCGGCTGAACCAGACCTGCCCACCTTCCACCATGCAATTGAGCATTGAGCCCGTGTTGGGGCAGTGAATGGTCAGCAACTCGCCGGTAACGGTCTCGATATCGGTGAGAAAACGCTTGTAGCGGCGAATCAGTCGCGCTTCTTCAAGGGGAGGATTAAAGCGCATCAGCCTTGCCAGCTCCGCAGACCACGGGCGATCCGCTCCACCGCTTCTTGTAGCCGATCGAGGTTCTGCGTGTAGGCAAAACGCACATGATGACCGGCCTGGTAGCGGCCAAAGTCCAAGCCAGGCGTAAAAGCCACATGCTCGGTTTCGAGAAAATGGCGGCAAAATGCGAAGGCATCACCGCCAAATGCGCTGATATCGGCGTACAAATAGAACGCCCCCTCCGGCTCAACGGCGATGCCAAACCCCAGCTCGCGCAGGGCGGGCAACAGGAAATCGCGACGGCGACCGAATTCGGCACGGCGCTCTTCGAGAATGCTCAGGGTCTGTGGGGTGAAACACGCCAGCGCCGCGTGTTGGGCCATGCTGGGAGCACTGATGTAGAGGTTTTGCGCCAACTTCTCCAACTCGCCCACTGCCGCCGGGGGTGCAACCAGCCATCCCAGGCGCCAGCCGGTCATGCCGAAATACTTGGAAAAACTATTGAGGACGAAGGCGTCGTCGTCGACTTCCAGCACGCTGGCTGCGTCGGTGCCGTAAGTGAGGCCATGGTAGATCTCATCCACCACAAGGTGGCCGTTGCGCGCCTTGATGGCCGCAGAAAGCCCGGCCAATTCGCCACGGGTGAGGATCGTCCCCGTCGGGTTGGCTGGCGAGGCCACCAGCGCGCCCACACTGTCCTGATCCCAGTGCCTGGCCACCAGGTCGGCGGTCAACTGATAGCGCACCTCCGGGCCTACCGGCACGAGTTGCGCCGCGCCCTCTACCAGGCGCAGGAAGTGGCGATTGCAGGGGTAACCAGGGTCTGCGAGCAGCCAATGCTTGCCCGGGTCAACCAGCAGGCTGCTGGCCAGCAGCAACGCGCCGGACCCGCCAGGAGTGATCAGAATGCGCTCGGGATCCACGTTCAAGCCGTAACGCTGCTGATAAAAACCGCTGATGGCTTCGCGCAACTCTGGCAGGCCACGGGCTGCAGTGTAACGGGTCTTACCATTGGCCAATGCCGCCTGGCCGGCCTGGATGATCGGCTCGGCGGTGGTGAAATCCGGCTCGCCGATTTCCAGGTGGATCACATCATGGCCGGCGGCCTGCAGCTCATTGGCCCGCGCCAGCAATGCCATGACATGAAAAGGTTCGATGGCGCGACTGCGCGCACTGTAGGGCTGGGCCATTAGCCTTCCTTAACGGTGAGGACAAAATCTGGATTCTACC
The DNA here is from genome assembly GCF_058787615.1 of Pseudomonas sp. FW305-3-2-15-C-LB1. Classification (NCBI taxonomy): domain Bacteria; kingdom Pseudomonadati; phylum Pseudomonadota; class Gammaproteobacteria; order Pseudomonadales; family Pseudomonadaceae; genus Pseudomonas; species Pseudomonas sp. FW305-3-2-15-C-LB1. The sequence goes on from NZ_JBYSZX010000021.1 coordinate 17,797, forward strand.
GAACCCGCGCCGTAAAACATGTTCTATTGCCTGCCCGGCGGCATGTGCAGTCCGGGCAAGCGCGTGCAAACCGACTAAAATCTACATTCGAGGCAACACATACCCAGCAATGGCGGGCAGTCGCAGTTTGCAACCCCTTTGCGGTGGGCCTCGACAACCGGGAGTGGCGCACCCCGAATCTATCTGGTAAGTTCGCCCGCTTGCAGCCGCAGGGCCGGCAGGTGTCGGTGACGTTGCAATCCTGCGCAATGGATTAGAAGAGTGAGAGGCGGTCTATTCATGTCCACCCAAGCAAAGCAACAGCAGACTCAAGGCCTCAACGGCTTCGAACCTTACGTAGAGACGAAAGGTGAGGAGTACATGGGCGAGCCCATGCGCGAGCACTTCACCAAGATCCTGAACAAGTGGAAACAGGACTTGATGCAGGAAGTCGACCGTACGGTTGACCATATGAAGGACGAAGCAGCCAACTTCCCTGACCCGGCCGACCGCGCGAGCCAGGAAGAAGAATTCGCCCTGGAACTGCGCGCCCGTGATCGCGAGCGCAAGTTGATCAAGAAGATCGACAAGACGCTGCAGCTGATCAAGGACGAAGAATACGGCTGGTGCGAATCCTGCGGTGTCGAGATTGGTATTCGTCGCCTGGAAGCCCGCCCAACCGCAGACCTCTGCGTAGACTGCAAGACCTTGGCCGAAATCAAGGAAAAACAGGTCGGCAAGTAATCCAGCCGAGCTGAACGAATGGGGCGTGCGAACGCCCCATTTTTGTTTCTGGGGTTTACCGAATTTCCAGTAGTATCCGGCCCATGACAGCCTCTACCTATATCGGGCGTTTTGCCCCAACGCCCAGCGGCCACTTGCATTTCGGCTCACTGGTCGCCGCCCTCGCCTCCTACCTCGACGCCCGCGCCAACCAAGGCCGCTGGCTGATGCGCATGGAAGACCTCGACCCGCCCCGCGAAGAGCCCGGCGCCCAGGCAGCGATCCTGCACGCACTGGAAAGCTACGGATTTGAATGGGACGGCGAACTGGTCCGACAAAGCGAACGGCACGAAGCCTATGCCAAAGTACTGAACGATATGTTCAACCACGGCCTCGCCTACGCCTGCACTTGCTCACGTAAACAACTGGAGGCCTACAACGGCATCTACCCGGGCCTGTGTCGCAATGCCGGCCACGATCAGCAAGATGCCGCCATCCGTTTGCGTGTTCCTGAGCTTGCTTACCACTTTACCGACCGCGTCCAGGGTGAATTCCGACAGCACCTGGGTCGCGATGTAGGCGATTTCGTCATCCGTCGCCGCGATGGCCTCTATGCTTATCAATTGGCAGTCGTCCTCGACGATGCGTGGCAAGGTGTTACCGATATCGTGCGCGGTGCAGACCTGCTCGACTCCACGCCGCGCCAGCTCTACCTGCAGGAACTGCTCGGCCTGCGCCAACCGCGCTACTTGCATGTGCCACTGATCGTCCAGCCGGACGGTAACAAATTGGGCAAATCCTATCGTTCCCCGCCGTTGACACCCGACCAGGCCACGCCTTTGCTATTAAGGGCCCTGCGCGCCCTCGGGCAGCAACCCGGTGACGAGCTGCTCCACGCCAGCCCACGGGAACTGCTGGATTGGGGCATCCAGCACTGGGACGCCACGCGGATACCGCACAGACTCACGCTGGCAGAAGCGCAATTGAGCTGAAGGCGCTTGCAGCTTGGCCGGCATCCGTTACCATCGCCGCAGTTTTTCAATCAGAGGCCAACATGTACATCTATCGATTGGTCCTGCTGCTGGTCGTCGGGATCTACCTGTTTTCCCCCGCCATCATGGATTGGTGGATCGACGCCACGGGCGCCTGGTATCGCCCTTATCTGCTGTGGCTGATCCTGATCGTCGTGACTTTCATCCTGCAGAGCCAAAAAGATGCCGATGAGCTTTAGCCTCACCCAGATGCTGCTGATCAGCGCCGCCTACCTGGCCGCGCTGTTCGGGGTGGCCTGGATCAGTGAGCGTGGAATGATTCCGCGGGCGATCATTCGCCATCCGCTGACCTACACCTTGTCCCTTGGCGTTTACGCCAGCGCCTGGGCGTTCTATGGCACCGTAGGCCTGGCCTATCAATACGGTTACGGTTTTCTTTCCAGCTACCTCGGGGTGTCCGGTGCGTTTCTGCTGGCACCGGTGCTGCTTTACCCGATCCTGAAGATCACCCGCACCTACCAACTGTCCTCCCTGGCCGACCTGTTCGCCTTCCGCTTTCGCAGCACCTGGGCCGGCGCGCTGACCACCATGTTCATGCTGATCGGCGTGCTGCCGTTGCTGGCCCTGCAAATCCAGGCGGTGGCGGACTCCATCAGCATCCTGACCCGCGAACCGGTGCAACATCGGGTGGCCCTGGCCTTCTGCGCGCTGATCACGCTGTTCACGATTTTCTTCGGCTCACGCCATATCGCCACCCGCGAGAAGCACGAGGGCCTGGTGTTCGCGATTGCCTTCGAGTCGGTGATCAAGCTGATCGCCATCGGCGGCGTTGGCCTGTACGCGCTCTACGGCGTGTTCGACGGCCCGCAACAGCTGGAACTGTGGCTGCTGCAGAACCAGACCGCCCTCGCCGCCCTGCATACGCCATTGCAGGAAGGCCCCTGGCGCACACTGCTGCTAGTGTTCTTCGCCTCGGCAATCGTGATGCCGCACATGTACCACATGACCTTTACCGAAAACCTCAACCCGCGCTCGCTGGTTAGCGCCAGCTGGGGTTTGCCGTTGTTCCTGCTGTTGATGAGCCTGGCGGTGCCGCTGATCCTGTGGGCCGGTCTGAAACTGGGGGCCACCACCAATCCTGAGTATTTCACCCTGGGCATCGGCATAGCCGCGAATAGCCCGGCCTTGGCGCTATTGGCGTACGTCGGGGGGCTATCGGCTGCCAGCGGGTTGATCATCGTGACCACCCTGGCCCTCTCGGGGATGGCACTCAACCACCTGGTGTTACCGCTGTACCAACCACCGGCCGAGGGCAATATCTACCGCTGGCTGAAATGGACACGGCGCGCGCTGATCGTCGCGATTATCATGGCCGGCTATGGTTTCTACCTGCTGCTGGGCGCGGGTCAAGACCTGGCCAACCTGGGGATCGTTGCATTTGTCGCCACCTTGCAGTTCCTGCCGGGCGTGCTGTCGGTACTGTATTGGCCGACCGCCAATCGCCGTGGCTTCATCGCCGGGCTGCTGGCGGGGATCCTGGTGTGGGTCGTGACCATGCTGCTGCCGCTGGTCGGCAACCTGCAGGGCTTCTACATCCCGTTGCTGAACATGATCTACGTGCTGGATGACACCAGTTGGCACATGGCCGCGATTGCGTCGCTGGCCGCCAACGTCTTGATGTTCACCCTGATCTCACTGTTTACAAACGCCAGCCCGGAAGAAACCAGCGCCGCCGAAGCCTGCGCGGTGGATAACGTACGCCGTCCGCAACGACGTGAGTTGCATGCCGCCTCACCCCAGGAATTCGCCACGCAACTGGCCAAGCCGTTGGGTGCCAAGGCGGCACAGAAGGAAGTCGAGCAGGCGCTGCGCGATCTCTACCTGCCGTTCGATGAGCGCCGCCCGTACGCCCTGCGCCGCCTGCGTGACCGTATCGAAGCCAACCTGTCCGGATTGATGGGGCCGAGCGTGTCCCAGGACATGGTGGAAACCTTCCTGCCCTACAAGGCCGGCGGCGAAAACTACGTGACCGAAGACATCCATTTCATCGAAAGCCGGCTGGAGGACTACCACTCCCGCCTCACAGGCCTGGCCGCCGAACTCGATGCCCTGCGTCGCTACCACCGCCAGACCCTGCAGGAACTCCCGATGGGCGTCTGCTCCCTGGCCAAGGATCAAGAGATCCTGATGTGGAACAAGGCCATGGAAGAACTCACCGGTATCGCGGCGCAACGCGTAGTCGGCTCACGCCTGAATACACTGGGCGAGCCGTGGAAAGAACTGTTGCAAGGTTTCATCAATCTGCCCGACGAACACCTGCACAAGCAGCACCTGGCCCTCGACGGCCAGACCCGCTGGCTCAACCTGCACAAAGCCGCCATCGACGAACCCCTGGCCCCCGGTAACAGTGGTCTGGTGCTGCTGGTGGAAGACCTGACCGAAACCCAGATGCTCGAAGACAAGCTGGTGCACTCCGAGCGCCTGGCCAGTATCGGTCGGTTGGCGGCGGGCGTGGCCCATGAAATCGGCAATCCGATCACCGGTATTGCCTGCCTGGCGCAGAACCTGCGGGAAGAGCGTGAAGACGACGGCGAAATCACCGAAATCAGCGGGCAGATCCTCGAACAGACCAAGCGTGTTTCGCGCATCGTGCAGTCGCTGATGAGCTTTGCCCACGCCGGCGCCCACCAGAACCACGACGAAGCCGTGTGCCTGGCCGAGGTGGCACAGGACGCCATTGGGCTGCTGGCCTTGAACCGGCGCAATTTCGAAGTACAGTTCTTCAATTTATGCGACCCCGACCATTGGGTCGACGGCGACTCCCAACGCCTCGCCCAGGTGCTGATCAACCTGCTGTCCAACGCCCGTGACGCCACCCCGGCCGGCGGTGCGGTGCGCGTCAAGACCGAGGCTTTCGAACATACGGTCGATCTGATCGTCGAAGATGAAGGCAGCGGTATTCCACAGAACATCATGGACCGATTGTTCGAACCCTTCTTCACCACCAAGGACCCAGGTGAAGGTACCGGTCTGGGCCTTGCACTGGTCTATTCCATCGTTGAAGAGCATTATGGACAAATCACCATCGACAGCCCGGCTGACACCGAAAGCCAACGCGGCACCCGTATTCGGGTGACCTTGCCGCGTCATGTCGAAGCGACGTCCGCTGTGAACTGAGACCGTCGAGAGAATTGAATCAATGCCGCACATTTTGATCGTCGAAGACGAAACCATTATCCGCTCTGCCTTGCGTCGCCTGCTTGAACGAAATCAGTACCAGGTCAGCGAAGCCGGCTCGGTGCAGGAAGCCCAGGAGCGGTTCAGCATTCCCACGTTCGACCTGATTGTCAGCGACCTGCGCCTGCCTGGCGCGCCTGGTACCGAGTTGATCAAACTGGGCCAGGGCACTCCGGTGCTGATCATGACCAGCTACGCCAGCCTGCGGTCGGCGGTGGACTCCATGAAGATGGGCGCGGTGGATTACATCGCCAAGCCATTCGACCATGACGAGATGCTCCAGGCGGTGGCCCGTATCCTGCGCGACCGCCAGTCGGCCAGCAGCGCGCCGGCCGAGCAACGACCGGCGAGCAAAACCAATGACAAGCCAGGCGTCGACAACAGCAACGGCGAGATCGGCATCATCGGTTCCTGCCCACCCATGCAGGACCTGTACAGCAAGATCCGCAAAGTCGCGCCCACCGACTCCAATGTATTGATCCAGGGCGAGTCTGGCACCGGTAAAGAACTGGTGGCCCGCGCCCTGCACAACCTGTCCAAGCGTGCCAAGGCGCCGATGATCTCGGTGAACTGCGCGGCGATCCCTGAATCCCTGATCGAGTCCGAACTGTTCGGCCACGAAAAAGGCGCGTTTACCGGCGCCAGCGCCGGGCGTGCGGGCCTGGTGGAAGCGGCGGACGGCGGCACGCTGTTCCTCGACGAAATCGGCGAACTGCCTCTGGAAGCCCAGGCGCGGTTACTGCGCGTGTTGCAGGAAGGCGAGATTCGCCGTGTGGGCTCGGTGCAATCGCAGAAGGTCGATGTTCGACTGATCGCCGCGACCCACCGGGACCTGAAGAGCCTGGCCAAGATCGGCCAGTTCCGTGAAGACTTGTATTACCGCCTGCACGTGATCGCCCTCAAGTTGCCGGCCCTGCGTGAGCGTGGCGCCGACGTCAATGAGATCGCCAACGCGTTCCTGCTGCGCCAGAGCGCGCGCATCAACCGTACCGACCTGAAGTTTGCCCCGGACGCCGAGCAGGCGATTCGGCATTACTCGTGGCCGGGTAACGTGCGGGAGCTGGAAAATGCGGTCGAGCGTGCGGTGATCCTGTCGGAGAGCCCGGAGATTTCCGCCGAGCTGCTGGGTATCGACATTGAGCTGAGCGATCTGGAGGACGACGACTTCATCGGCCTGGCCCCACAACAGGGCGGCGGTAGCAACACCAGCCACGAGCCGACGGAAGATCTGTCACTGGAAGATTACTTCCAGCATTTCGTCCTTGAGCACCAGGACCATATGACCGAGACCGAACTGGCGCGCAAGCTGGGCGTGAGCCGTAAATGCCTGTGGGAACGTCGCCAGCGCCTGGGCATTCCGCGGCGCAAGACCGGCGTGGCCAGCGAGAGTTGAGGGCGCGCCCCCACAGGTAACACCCGCAGATGTGAAAAAACTGTTACCGCGGATATTTCGCGTAACAAAAGCCGGGGCTTACGGTAACGAAGCCCCGGTTTTTTTTGGGCCGTCAAAAGCCCGATACCACCTCAACCCCCCGGTTTTGCTGGGCGGTGCAAAAGTTGGCACGCACCCTGCTATATGCTTAGTAAAAAAACAATAACAAGCTTTGTACAAGACAATAAAAATAAGACGAATCGACTCACGCATAACAAAAACAACACGGCGGAGGCGCAGCTAACTGATTCTTTTGGAGAGGCGTTGCATTTGGGGCTTGCCCCGCAACCAGGCCGAGAACAACAAAAACTGCCCTAAGGCAGAGCCTGAACTGGTTGGATCGTAGATCAGCAACACAGCGACCAAAGCAATCCGTTTGCTCTTGACTCCCGATTGGGAGTGTCATGAAGGTGAAGCTTCATGGCGAGGGCGATCAACAAAAACAAGAAGCCCGCAATCCATAATAAAAATAGAGCACGCAACTACTTCTGGGGGAGCTTCGGCTCCCCTTGTAGTTTCCGCCATTTGACCACCCAGCAACCTCTTGAAGCTTTTGGCTTGGGGCTTGCAGCTTGTTCCTACACCATCCCCTGACTAAATGCTAGAATCCCCGCCCATCATGCGGTCATTCTTCGTTATGGCCGAACATTCCTTCAAACAGTGCATCCCATGCTGAAGAAGTTGTTCCAGTCATTCCGTTCGCCCTTGCGTCGTACGCAACACAAACCCAGCACGCCTGAAGTGCTCAACAGCAGCCAGCATTCGCTGCAACGCGCTCAATTCAGCCGTTATGCCGTGAATATCGTCGAACGTTTGCAGAACGCCGGCTACCAGGCTTATCTGGTGGGCGGTTGTGTACGCGACATGCTGCTCAATATCACGCCCAAGGACTTCGACGTCGCCACCAGCGCCACGCCTGAGCAAGTGCGTGCCGAATTTCGCAATGCGCGGATCATCGGCCGGCGTTTCAAGCTGGTGCATATCCACTTCGGTCGCGAAATCATCGAAGTTGCGACGTTTCGCGCCGGCCACCCGCAAAACGATGAAGAGGAAGACACCAATCAGTCCTCCCGCAACGAAAGCGGGCGCATCCTGCGTGACAACGTCTACGGTACCCTCGAGGAAGACGCGCAGCGCCGCGACTTCACCATCAATGCCTTGTATTACGATCCGGTCAGCGAGCGCATTCTCGATTACGCCAATGGCGTACACGATATCCGCAACAACCTGATCCGCCTGATCGGTGACCCGGTCCAGCGCTACCAGGAAGACCCGGTGCGCATGCTGCGTGCGGTGCGTTTTGCCGCCAAGCTCAACTTCGGCATCGAGAAACACACCGCCGCGCCGATTCGCGAACTGGCACCGATGCTGCGGGAGATCCCTTCGGCGCGCCTGTTCGAAGAAGTATTGAAGCTGTTCCTCTCGGGCTATGCCGCCGACACCTTCGAAATGCTCGTCGACCTGCAGTTGTTCGACCCACTGTTCCCGGCCAGCGCCGAGGCGCTGGAATACAACCCGACGTACACCCACACCCTGATCAGCGAAGCACTGATCAACACCGACCTGCGCATCAAGCAGAACAAACCGGTCACCCCGGCGTTCCTGTTTGCCGCCCTGTTGTGGCCGGCCCTGCCCAAGCGCGTGCTGCGCCTGCAGGAGCGTGGCATGCCGCCGATCCCGGCCATGCAGGAAGCCGCCCATGAGCTGATCGCCGAGCAGTGCCAGCGCATCGCCATTCCCAAACGGTTCACCATACCGATCCGTGAGATCTGGGACATGCAGGAGCGCCTGCCACGCCGCAGTGGCAAACGTGCCGACCTGTTGCTGGACAACCCGCGTTTCCGCGCCGGCTACGACTTCCTGTTGTTGCGTGAAAGCGCCGGCGAGCAGACCGACGGCCTGGGCGAATGGTGGACCGACTACCAGGACGCCAATGACAGCGAACGCCGCGACATGATCCGTGACCTCGGCAGCAAAGGCGATGGCGAAGGCGCCGGGCCGAAGAAGCGTCGCCGTAGCAGCAGCAAGCGCAAGCGCAGCGCGGCCGACGCCTCGGGCGAATAAGCGTGGAACGCATCTACATCGGCATGGGCAGCAACCTGGCGGCCCCGGATCAGCAATTGCGCAGCGCTATCGAAGCACTGGCGCAATTGCCCGGCACGCACGTCGCCGGTGTCTCTGCCTTCTATCAAAGTGACTCCCTGCTCCCAGGCCAACCGCGCTATACCAATGCGGTGGCCGCCCTTGACAGTAACCTCGCCCCTCTTGAGCTGCTGGATGCGCTGCAAGCCATCGAGAACGACCAGGGCCGCGAACGCCTCGAGCGCTGGGGCCCGCGCACGCTTGACTTGGACATCCTGCTGTTTGGCGATCGCCTGATCGACGAACCGCGTCTCAAGGTGCCGCACTACCAGATGCACCTGAGGGCTTTTGTGCTGTACCCGTTGGCCGAACTGGCGCCCGCCAGCCTGGCGTTACCCGATGGCCAAACCCTCAACGAACTGCTTGAAGCCTGCCCGTTTGTCGGTCTTGAACGGCTCACCGTTGCTGAATCGCGTCAGTAACAGCGGTAACACCGTCATCGTAACAATGCGGTAACACATCCAATTGACTTCCCGTGTCCTCCTCACGACTATAGGCGTCCCGCTGCCGCCAACCCGGCGCTGAAGGGCGCAATCCAGGCCTTATAAGCACTGCTCTCAAGACAGTGCGCCTGTATAAACGAAGACTCACGCGCGTTACTCGCTGTTTCCAAGCGCCTGAACGAGGACCCTTTTCATGCCAGACATTACCCTGACCACCTTGCAGAGCCTCAAGCTCAAAGGTGAAAAAATCGCCATGCTGACCTGCTACGACGCCACGTTCGCCCACGCCAGTTGCCAGGCCGGGGTTGAAGTGCTGCTGGTGGGCGACTCCCTGGGCATGGTTCTTCAAGGGAATGACAGCACCCTGCCCGTCACCACCGATGAACTTGCGTACCACACCGCCAGCGTCAAGCGCGGTAACGATGGCGCCTTCATCATCGCCGACCTGCCGTTCATGGGTTACGCGACGCTCGAACAAACCTTCCAGAATGCCGGCAAGCTGATGCAAGCCGGCGCGCACATGATCAAAATTGAAGGCGCGTTATGGCTCGCCGAGTCGATCCGCCTGCTCGCGGAACGCGGCGTGCCGGTGTGTGTGCACATGGGACTGACGCCGCAGTCCGTGAACATCCTTGGCGGCTATAAGGTCCAGGGCCGGAATGAGGCCCAGGCGCGCCAGATGCGTGCGGACGCCATCGCCCTGGAACAGGCCGGCGCGGCCATGATCCTGCTCGAATGTGTGCCGAGCGAGTTGGCGGCAGAAATCACCCAGGCCGTGAAAGTGCCAGTAATCGGTATCGGCGCAGGTTCGGCCACCGATGGCCAGGTGCTGGTGCTGCACGACATGCTCGGCCTGTCGATCAGCGGTCGTGTGCCGAAGTTCGTGAAGAACTTCATGGCTGGCCAGACCAGCCTCCATGACGCCTTGAGCGCCTACGTCGCCGAAGTCAAAGGCGTGACCTTCCCGGCCGCCGAACATGGGTTCTCTGCATGAACACCGTTAAAACCGTACGTGAACTGCGGGCCGCCGTAACCCATGCCCGCAGCGCCGGCAAGCGTATCGGCTTTGTGCCGACCATGGGCAACCTGCACAGCGGCCACGCCACCCTGGTGACCAAGGCCGCCCAGCAGGCGGATTTCGTGGTCGCCAGCATCTTCGTCAACCCGCTGCAATTTGGCGCCGGCGAAGACCTGGACAAATACCCCCGCACCCTGGCCGCCGATCAGGAAAAGTTGCTGCAAGCCGGCTGCAACCTGCTGTTCGCACCTACCGTCGAGGAAATGTACCCCGGCGGCATGACCGGCCAGACCCGTGTCAGCGTGCCGCAACTGTCCGAAGGCCTGTGTGGCGCCAGCCGTCCCGGGCATTTCGAAGGCGTGGCGACGGTGGTCAGCAAGCTGTTCAACATGGTGCAGCCGGACATGGCCGTGTTTGGCCAGAAGGATTACCAGCAACTGGCCGTGATCCGCGCCATGGTGCATGACCTGAACATGCCGATCCAGATCATCGGCGAGCCCACCGTGCGCGCCGACGACGGCCTGGCGCTGTCGTCGCGCAACGGCTACCTCAGCGACGAACAGCGCGCCATTGCGCCGGTGCTGTACCGCAGCCTCAGCCAGATAGGCGCTGCGATCAAGGCCGGTGACCATGACTTCGCCAAGCTGCGCGCCGAACAGGTCCGCCAGATCGAAGCCGCCGGGCTGCGCCTGGACTACCTCGAAGTGCGCCAAGGCGTGCATTTGCGCCCGGCCACGGCCGAAGACCGGGATATCGCGATCCTGGTCGCCGCCTACTTGGGGGCCACCCGTCTCATCGATAACCTGCATCTGATCCTCGACTGACCCTTCCAGTTGCCCTCCTCACTGCGTAAATAAAAAGTGCCGGTATAAAAAAGTACCGGCCTTAGCGCAGACAAAGCCAAGACATATCGACACGCTAGGTTTAATGTAATCGCCCTGCGCTATGGTTAGCGCTGTCTGGAACCCATTGCTTGATCAAAGACTGGATGTTCCAGGCAAATAAGTGTCCTAAAGGCAGTCCCCGTAATAAAAGGAAACCCGCAGCGATGGCGTACTACCGCACCCCTCATGACGTTACCGCTCTGCCCGCCTGGCAAGCGCTCAATCAACATCGCCAAGCCATGCAGGATTTCAGCATGCGCGAAGCGTTCAATGCCGATCCTCAGCGTTTTTCCCAGTTCACCTTGAGCAGCTGCGGACTTTTCCTCGATTACTCGAAAAACCTGATCACCGGCGAAACCCGTGACCTGCTGGTAAACCTCGCCAAAGAGGTCCACCTCAAGGAAGCGATTGACGCGCTGTACAAAGGCGAACCGGTCAACTCGTCGGAAGGCCGCCCAGCGCTGCACACCGCACTGCGCCGTCCGGTGGGTGACAAGCTGTCGGTCAACGGCGTGAACATCATGCCTGACGTGCACAAAGTGCTGAACCAGATCACCGACCTGGTCGGCCGCATCCACGACGGCCTGTGGCGTGGCTACACCGAGAAGCCAATCACCGACGTGGTGAACATCGGTATCGGTGGCTCGTTCCTCGGCCCGGAGCTGGTCTCCGAAGCGCTGCTGTCCTACGCCCACAAAGGCGTGCGCTGCCACTACCTGGCGAACATCGACGGCAGCGAGTTCCACGAGCTGACCCTGAAGCTGCGCGCCGAGACCACGCTGTTCATCGTCTCGTCAAAATCCTTCAACACCCTCGAAACCCTGAAAAACGCCCAGGCCGCCCGTGCCTGGTACCTGGCCCAGGGTGGCTCGGAAGCCGAGCTGTATCGCCACTTCATCGCCGTGTCGAGCAACAACGCGGCGGCCGTGGCCTTCGGAATTCGCGAAGAAAACATCTTCCCGATGTGGGACTGGGTCGGCGGCCGTTACTCGCTGTGGTCGGCCATCGGCTTGCCGATCGCCCTGGCCATCGGCATGTCCAACTTCAAGGAACTGCTGTCCGGTGCCTACACCATGGACCAGCATTTCCAGAACGCCCCGTTCGAACAGAACATGCCGGTGCTGCTGGGCTTGCTGGGCGTGTGGTACGGCAACTTCTGGGGCGCGCAGAGCCACGCGATCCTGCCGTACGACCACTACCTGCGTAACATCACCAAACACTTGCAACAGCTGGACATGGAATCCAACGGCAAGAGCGTGCGCCAGGACGGTACGCCCGTCGCTACCGATACCGGCCCGGTGATCTGGGGCGGCGTTGGCTGCAACGGCCAGCACGCTTACCACCAGTTGCTGCACCAGGGTACCCAACTGATCCCAGCCGACTTTATCGTGCCGATCGTCAGCTTCAACCCGGTGTCCGACCACCATCAATGGCTGTACGCCAACTGCCTGTCCCAGAGCCAGGCGCTGATGCTCGGCAAGACCCGCGCCGAAGCGGAAGCCGAGCTGCGCGACAAAGGTATCCCGGAAGACGAAGTGCAGAAGCTGGCACCGCACAAGGTGATTCCGGGCAACCGCCCGAGCAACACCCTCGTGGTCGAACGCATCAGCCCGCGTCGCCTGGGTGCCCTGGTAGCCATGTATGAGCACAAAGTGTTCGTACAGAGCGTGATCTGGGGTATCAACGCCTTCGACCAATGGGGTGTGGAGCTGGGCAAGGAGCTGGGCAAGGGCGTCTACAACCGCCTGACCGGCGCCGAAGAGACCTCGGCCGAGGACGCTTCGACCCAGGGCCTGATCAATTACTTCCGCGGTCGTCACCGCGGCTGATCCGGGTTTTGCAAGGCCAATGTCCATTTGGAGGTTGGCCTTGAACCCTACCCCTGCCGGGTGCATCTTTATGACTTGTCGCAAAAACAAGAATAAGGATCGCTCATGTTCGATATCAGCACGTTCCCCACCGCCGATGCCGTCCGCCGGGCTGCGCAACTCAGTCAAGAGGACTATCAGCGCCTCTACCGCCAATCCATCGAACAGCCGGATACCTTCTGGGCTGAACAGGCCGAGCGCTTTCTCGACTGGATAACGCCCTGGCACACCGTTCAACGCTCAGACATCCACACCGGCGCCGCCCAATGGTTTGCCGGTGGTCAACTCAACGTCAGCTACAACTGCATCGACCGTCACCTGGCGCAACGCGCCGATCAGCCGGCCTTCATCTGGGAAGGCGATGATCCGACAAAATCTTCAAAAATCACCTACCGCCAGTTGCACCAGAACGTCAGCCGCCTGGCCAATGTGCTGAAAAGCCGTGGCGTGAAGAAAGGCGACCGGGTATGCATCTACATGCCGATGATCCCGGAGGCCGCCTACGCCATGCTCGCCTGCACACGGATTGGCGCGGTGCACTCCGTGGTGTTTGGTGGTTTCTCGCCGGATGCCTTGCGTGACCGTATTCTCGATGCCGACTGCCGCACGGTGATCACTGCAGACGAAGGCGTGCGCGGCGGCAAGCCCGTTGCACTGAAGCAGAATGTCGACAAGGCCCTGGCCAGTTGTCCGAATGTGAGCACGGTGCTGGTAGTGGAGCGCACCGGAGCGACCGTTGGCTGGAGCGAAGGTCGCGACCTCAAGTATCAACAAGCCCTGGATGCGGCCAGTAGCGACTGCCCGCCCGAGCCGATGGACGCCGAAGACCCGCTCTTCATCCTCTACACCTCCGGCAGTACCGGCAAACCCAAGGGCGTGCTGCACACCACCGGCGGCTATCTGCTGCAAGCGGCGATGACCTTCAAGTACGTGCTCGATTACCGCGACGGTGAAGTGTTCTGGTGCACCGCCGATGTGGGCTGGGTCACCGGCCACAGTTACATCGTGTACGGTCCGTTGGCCAATGGCGCGACCTCGCTGATGTTCGAGGGCGTGCCGAGCTATCCGGACAGTTCGCGCTTCTGGCAGGTGATCGACAAGCACCAGGTCAACATCTTCTACACCGCGCCCACCGCCCTGCGTGCGCTGATGCGCGAAGGCCACGGCCCGCTGGAAAATACCTCGCGCGCCAGCCTGCGCCTGCTGGGCAGCGTCGGCGAACCGATCAACCCGGAGGCTTGGGACTGGTACTTCAATGCCGTGGGCGAACAACGCTGCCCGATTGTGGATACCTGGTGGCAGACCGAGACCGGCGGCATCATGCTCAGCCCACTGGTCAGCGCCCAGCGAATCAAGCCAGGGTGCGCGACCCAGCCAATGTTCGGCGTACAGCCGGTACTCCTCGATGAACACGGCAAGGAATTCAGCGGCGCCGGCAGTGGCGTACTGGCGATCAAAGCCAGCTGGCCGGGGCAGATCCGCAGTGTGTACGGCGATCCGCAGCGCATGGTCGACACCTACTTCAACCCCTACCCCGGCTACTACTTCACCGGTGACGGCGCACGCCGCGATGAAGACGGCGATTATTGGATCACCGGGCGCATCGACGATGTGATCAACGTGTCAGGCCACCGCATCGGCACTGCCGAGGTAGAAAGCGCCCTGGTGCTGCACGACCAGGTGGCCGAGGCCGCCGTGGTGGGCTATCCCCATGATGTCAAAGGCCAGGGCATCTATGCCTTTGTCACCCCCATGAATGGCGTGGAACCCAGCGATGCGTTAAAAAAACACCTGCTGGATCTGGTCAGCAAAGAAATTGGCAGCTTCGCCAAGCCGGAACTGATCCAATGGGCCCCGGCCTTGCCGAAAACCCGTTCCGGCAAAATCATGCGCAGGATCTTGCGCAAGATTGCCTGCAACGAACTGGACAGCCTGGGTGATACCTCGACCCTGGCCGATCCGAGCGTGGTCGACGGTTTGATCGACAAACGCCTGAACCGATAGGAAACCCCACGTCGCCATGGAATTTATCCGCAGCCGTATCGAAACCCAGTTGATGAGCCTGACCGGCCTGTCGCTGGGCCAACTGGACCTGGAAAACCCCAAGGGCGACCCAGGCTTGTTCGGGCCCGACTCGGTGAGTTGGCAAGTGCATGGCGACTTCAGCAGTATGCTCATCGGCGGCATCAGCGCCTTGATGCTGCAAGCCTTGCATCCGTTGGCCCTGGCGGGCGTGTGGGACCATTCCAACTTTCGCCAGGACATGCTTGGGCGCTTGCGGCGGACCTCGCAGTTCATTTCGGGCACGACGTTCGGCTCGCGCAGAGACGCCGAATGGCTGATCGAAAAAGTCCGCACCATTCACTTGCAGGTGGTCGGCCACGCCCCGGATGGCCGGCCTTATGCGGCCAGCGACCCGGAATTGCTGACCTGGGTGCATGTGGCGGAGGTCAGTCACTTCCTGGCCGCTCACTTGCGTTATTGCAACCCGCACCTGTCCGGTCGCGACCAGGACCGTTACTACAGTGAAATTGCCTTGGTCGCTGAACAGCTGGGTGCGCGGCATGTTCCGCGTTCTCGGCAGGACGTTTCGGATTATTTGGCTCGCATCCGCCCGCAATTGCTGTGCGACGATCGCAGCCGCGAAGTACTGCGGCTACTGCTGAATGCTCCCTCCCCCAGCCTGCTGGCCAAGCCATTTGGCAGCTTGATGATGCGCGCCGGGATCGACCTGCTGCCGGATTGGGCCAGCGCGATGCTCGACCAGCACCAGAGCCCGCTGCAACGTCAGATGATCCGTTCCGGCGTCAAACGCAGTGCGCCGATGTTGCGCTGGGCGATGCGCAATGGCTCTGTGCAACGCGCCCATCGCCGGATGGGGTTGATGTAGGCGACGGCGCATAGCTGTTAAACTTCGCGCCCTCAATTCCCCAGCAAGGCGCGCTCCATGTCTCCCTTGAATCAGGCGCTGCGCGCCGCCCTCGATCATCGCCAAGACCTGATCAGCGAGTTGCACGCACAGGGCACCGACTGTTACCGGCTGTTCCATGGCAGCCAGGAAGGCGCCGGGGGCCTGACCATCGACCGCTACGGCCCGCAGTTGCTGGTGCAGAGTTTCCACCAATCCCTGGAAACCGCCGACCTGCTGGACCTGCATCAACAGGTCAACCAGTACATGGGCCTGGAGTTGTTGCTGGTGTACAACGATCGCGCCCGTGGCAATTCGCGCATCGACCGCGAAGACACGGTGTATCGCGCCGAACCCGCCGCACTGCAGGACCTGGTTGGCCACGAGTGGGGCCTCAGTTACCGCGTGCGTGGGCGGCATGCCGGGCAGGACCCGCTGCTGTTCCTCGACCTGCGTAACACCCGCGGCTGGGTCAAGGCCAACAGCGCCGGAAAAAGCGTGCTCAACCTGTTCGCCTACACCTGCGGCGTGGGCCTGAGCGCAGCCGCCGGTGGCGCCCGCGAGGTGTGCAACCTGGACTTTGCCGAGGGCAACCTGGCGGTCGGTCGCGAAAACGGCTTGCTGAACCCGCAATTGCCGAGCATGGAGTTCGTACAGTCCGACTACTTCCCGGCGATTCGCCAATTGGCAGGCCTGCCGATCACCCAGCGCCGTGGGCAAAAGCTGCCGAGTTATCCGCGCCTGGAGCAACGTCAATACGACCTGGTGCTGCTGGATCCACCGGCCTGGGCCAAGAGCGCGTTCGGCACCGTCGACCTGCTGCGCGACTACCAGAGCCTGCTCAAGCCAGCCCTGCTGGCCACCGCTGACAATGGCGTGCTGATCTGCTGCAACAACCTGGCGAAAGTCAGCATGGAGGATTGGCGCGAACAGGTGCTGCGCTGCGCGGAAAAAGCCGGGCGCCCGGTGCGTGACTGGAAAATCATGACGCCTGGAGCGGACTTCCCGTCCCAGGATCAGCAACCGCCCCTGAAAACCCTGCTACTCCAACTGTAAGACGTTTCTCAAAGGCCCTTGCTCTTCGGAACCGAAAACCCGTGCCATACTCCAAGGCACTCCTGTTTGACATAGATGGCGCCGCCCCATGCCCAAAGGATTGATTCGCGCCGCTGGCGCCTTGTTGACCGCCCTTGCCCTGTACAGCTTGCTGGGCTTTTTGATTCTCCCCGGCATCGCCCTTCGCATCGCCAACCAGCAGTTGGCCAATTACGCCACGGTGCCGGCGCGGATCGAGCGAATCGAGCTCAACCCGTTCAGCCTGGAACTGACCCTGTGGGGCCTGAAGATCGGTGAACCCGGCAAGGAACAAGTCGGGTTCGAACGCCTCTACGCCAACCTGCAGATCGACAGCCTCTGGACCCGCGCCCTGCACCTGGCCGATATACAGCTGGACAAGCCCAAGACCGAGCTGCTGTTCGACAAGTCCGGCCAACTCAACCTGGCGCAGTTGTTCAAACTGCCGCCCAGCGAGCCAACACCGACCAATCCGGATGCCAAACCGTTCCCTCTGCGTATCGACAGCATCAAGCTGGCCGGCGGCTATGTGCATTTCGAAGACTTGCGCCCCAGCGAGCCCATCGAATTCCTCTACGACACACTCGACTTCGAGCTGAAGAACCTCAGCACCCTGCCCGAAGACAATGCCGACATGACCCTGGTCGCAGCCGGCCCCGCAGGTGGACAGATCGACTGGAAAGGCAATTTCAGCCTGGTGCCGATCACTTCCGAAGGCACGTTGAAGGTCACCAACGGCAAGATGAAAGCCTGGTGGCCCTACGTACGTGACGCGCTGCCACTGGTGCTTGAAGACGGCGTGCTCAACTTCAGCACCGAGTACAAATTCAGCCTGGCCAAAGAGACCGAGCTGAACCTGACCAACACCGCCGCCAGCATCGCGCCCTTTGCCATCAAGGCACCGGACGGCCGCCCATTGGTGCGCCTGGAGCGCCTGGACGTCAGCGAGACCACGGTGGACCTGGCCAAGCAGCAAGTGGTGGTCGGCAAGATCCGCAGTAACAAACTGGAGACCTGGGCAGCCCTTGAGGCTGACGGGCAATTGGACTGGCAGAAACTGTTCGCCAGCCAGCCGAGCAAACCGGCCAAGGCGCCCGAAGCGAAAAACGCACCCGCCACCGCCGACTCGCCAAAAGCCGAACCCGCCGCGCCAAGCAAACCGTGGCAAGTGCTGCTCAAGGACGTGCAACTGCGTAACTACCAGGTGCACCTGGCCGATCGACAGGCCAAGCCAGCAGTAGCGCTGGAACTCGGCCCGTTGAACGTCGACATGCAGAATTTCGACAGCCTCAACCGGAGCCCGTTTACCGTGAAGGTCGACTCCGGCGTGGGCAAGCAAGGCAAGCTCCAGGCGACCGGCGAGGTCAACCTCGACCCGGTCAGTGCCAGGCTGAAAGTGAATTCCCAGGACATCGACCTGCGGGTGGCCCAGTCCTACATCAGCCCGTTCATTCGCCTGGAACTGCGCAGCGGTATGCTCGGCAGCAATCTTGATGTGAACCTCAAAAGCACCGATCCGCTGAAGTTGCAGGTCACCGGCCGGGCTCAAGTCGATCAATTGCACACCCTGGATACCCTCAAGACCCGCGACTTTCTCAAATGGCAGCGCCTGGTGCTCGAAGGCGTGAACTACCAGCACGGCGACAGCCTGTCGATCGACAAGGTCAACCTGCTGCAGCCGTATGCGCGCTTCATGATCAACGACGACCGCACCACCAACGTGGATGACCTGCTGATTCCACAAGCGCCCGACAAAGGTTCCAAACCCGCCAGCAAGGACAAGCCCCTGGGCATCCGCATCGGGCAGATTGCGATTAATGACGGCTCGGCCAATTTTGCCGATTTCAGCCTTACCCCCAACTTCGCCACCGCGATTCAACAGCTCAACGGGCAGATCGGCACTATCGACAGTCGGCAGGCCAAACCGGCCAGCGTCGATATCAAGGGCAAGGTTGATCGCTATGCGCCAGTGACTATCAAGGGCAGCGTGAACCCGTTCGACCCGATGGCGGCGCTGGACATTGCGACCAGCTTCAAGCGTGTCGAACTGACCACCCTGACGCCTTACTCCGGCAAGTTCGCTGGCTTCCGTATCCGCAAGGGACGGCTGAACCTCGACCTGCACTACGTAATCACCAAAGGCCAGTTGAAGGCCGAGAACAAGGTGGTGGTTGAGCAATTGCAATTGGGCGAGAAAGTCGACAGCGCCGATGCCGTGGACTTGCCGATTCGCCTGGCCGTCGCTTTGCTCAAGGACAGTGATGGCAAGATCTCCATCGAATTGCCGGTAACCGGTGACTTGAACAACCCGCAATTCAGCGTGATGCCGATCGTGTGGCAGACCCTGCGTAACCTCGTGGTACGCGCGGCAACGGCGCCTTTCAAGTTTATCGGTGGGTTGGTGACCGGTGGCGGCTCGGAAGATCTCGGTAATGTGTCGTTCGCCGCCGGTTCCAGCGAGTTGAACAAGGATGCCGAAAGCGCCTTGAACACACTGGCCAAAGCGCTGAAAGAGCGTCCTACCCTGCGCCTGGAAATCGAAGGTACCGCCGCAGCCAGCAGCGATGGGCCATTCCTTGCGGCCCAGCGGCTAGAGCGTGAATACCAGTACAACTACTACAAGATTCTTCAACGTCGCGGTGACAAAGTACCCGCCCAGGCGTCGTTGCTCGTCGTACCCGAGAAGGAAAAAGCCCCCTTGCTGGAAGGCATCTACCGCACCCGCCTGAAACAACAACCGCCGGCCGAATGGAAGGACCTGAGCAGCGATGAGCGCAGCGCGAAGCTTCGCGACGGCGTGATCAAATTCTGGAGTGGCAGCGACGTACTGCTACGCCAACTTGGCCAGGACCGTGCCAGCACCATCAAGGATTACCTGGTGGATAAAGGCCAATTGGAAGATGACCGGGTGTACTTCATTGATGCCAATCTGGGCCAGGCGGAGAAAGATGGTCGCGTCGTTACGCCAATGCACCTGGATGCCGAATAAGCCCTGTAGGAACAGCCCACAATAGAACAGGCCCCGACACAAGTGCCGGGGCCTGTAATGACCACATCCGTGTGGTCGGTCGCATGAACTCCAGAGGTGCATCGGGTGGATATCTAACTCACCCTAAGCCGCCGCCGTCTCGTTCAGACGAAGCTCCAAGGGTTACTCTGCTTTCAGGCCGTCGGCCGATACAGCTTTAACGCCTTTGATTTTCTTGGTGATGTTCACCGCGGTAGTTTTCTGAGCCTCAGTGACCGGGGTGGTCGAAGACAGGGACACTACACCTTTATTGGTTTCGACTTTGATGTCGGTACCAGGAATGCCTTTCTCGGTTACCAGGTCAGCTTTTACTTTGGTGGTGATCCAGGTATCGGAGGTGGACTCTTTAGCGCCTGCTGCTGCGCTTTTGGTTTTGTCGACGTTGTCCGCCTTGGTCGCGCCGCCAGCCAGCAGGCCGTCAGCCGAAACAGCGGTTACACCTTTGATTTTTTTGGTGATAGCTACGGCAGTCGCTTTTTGCGAGTCCGAGATAGCGACGTCAGAAGAAAGGGAAACCACGCCTTTATTGGTTTCAACCTTGATGTCGGAACCTGGAATACCTTTTTCGGTCAGCAGATCAGCTTTGACTTTGGTAGTGATCCAAGTGTCGGAAGTAGCTTCTTTCGCCTTGGTGGCTTCACCCGCTGCAAGGGTCATTGGCGCTTGGGAAGTCTGGGCAAAGGCAACGTTGGCACCCATGGCCAGGGTCAGAGCGGTAGCAGTAGCGAGAGCGAACTTCTTCATACGAGTAACTCCTGTTTTATTAAAAGTCTGCAGTGTGTGAACCTTGATGCTGCAGCGTTAACAGGGTTATTGCAGGCAGTGTGCCAAGTCCGAATCATCAATAAAACCCTTTATAAACAACAACTTATAAAAAACAGAAAATTTCGGATTCGTGCAACTTGCATGATGCCGCCCGCGCCTGCATGCAAGTTGCGGCTTTTGCTCTCATTTAAGCGCCTGATTTTTAGGTACTTTCCTGCATCCAAAAAAAAAGGACTCCGAAGAGTCCTCTTTTTCAACCTTAAGCCTTGGGTGATTAAACGCCCGAAGCTTTGGCTGCTGCTACGTCCTTGATGGACAGCTTGATACGGCCGCGGTTGTCCACGTCCAGTACCAGCACTTCCACTTCCTGGCCTTCCTTCAGAATGTCGGTGACTTTCTCAACGCGAGCGTCGCTCAGCATGGAGATGTGCACCAGACCGTCTTTGCCCGGCAGGATGTTGACGAATGCGCCGAAGTCGACGATGCGCTCAACCTTACCGACGTAGATCTTGCCGATCTCGGCCTCGGCAGTGATGCCCAGGACGCGCTGACGTGCTGCTTCAGCCGCTTCCTTGGTTTCGCCGAAGATCTTGATCGAGCCGTCGTCTTCGATATCGATCGAAGCCTTGGTTTCTTCGCAGATCGCACGAATGGTCGCGCCGCCTTTACCGATAACATCACGGATTTTGTCGGTGTCGATTTTCATCGCGATCATGGTCGGAGCATTTTCCGACAGTTCGGTACGGGACTGACCAATGATCTGGTTCATCTGGCCGAGGATGTTCAGGCGCGCTTCCAGGGCTTGGCCCAGGGCGATTTCCATGATCTCTTCGGTGATGCCCTTGATCTTGATGTCCATCTGCAGCGCGGTCACACCTTTGGCGGTACCGGCTACCTTGAAGTCCATGTCGCCCAGGTGGTCTTCGTCGCCCAGGATGTCGGTCAGGACGGCGAACTTCTCGCCTTCTTTAACCAAGCCCATGGCGATACCGGCAACCGGCGCCTTCATCGGCACACCGGCGTCCATCAGTGCCAGGGAAGCACCGCAAACGGAAGCCATGGAGCTGGAACCGTTGGACTCGGTGATTTCCGACACAACACGGATGGTGTACGGGAACACGTCAGCGGCAGGCAGCATGGCCTGGACCGAACGGCGGGCCAGACGGCCGTGACCGATTTCGCGACGACCAGCACCACCCATGCGACCGCACTCGCCCACCGAGAACGGAGGGAAGTTGTAGTGCAGCATGAACGGGTCTTTTTTCTCGCCTTCCAGGGTGTCCAGCAACTGTGCGTCACGGGCGGTACCCAGGGTCGCAACGACCAGCGCCTGGGTT
Source organism: Pseudomonas sp. FW305-3-2-15-C-LB1 (assembly GCF_058787615.1). Taxonomy (NCBI): domain Bacteria; kingdom Pseudomonadati; phylum Pseudomonadota; class Gammaproteobacteria; order Pseudomonadales; family Pseudomonadaceae; genus Pseudomonas; species Pseudomonas sp. FW305-3-2-15-C-LB1. Next base: position 39,627 of record NZ_JBYSZX010000021.1, read on the forward strand.
TCACCACGGGTGAACAGGGCCGAACCGTGAGTCTTCGGCAGAACGCCGACTTCGATGTTCAGCGGGCGCACGGTACGAGTGTCGCGACCGTCGATACGTGGCTTGCCGTTAACGATGTTTTCGCGGACGGTGCGGTATTCGATCTCACCGAAAGCCGCTTTGACGTCGCTGGCGGAAGGCTGGCCTTCTTCACCGGACAGCTTGGCGACAACCTGGTCCTTCAACTCGCCCAGGCGAGCATAACGGTCGGCCTTGACGGTGATGGTGTAGGCGTCGGAGATGGCAGCGCCGAACTCGGAGCGGATAGCGCCCAGCAGTTCGGTGGCTTCAGCCTGTGGAGCCCAGCTCCAGGTTGGCTTGGCCGCTTCGGCAGCCAGTTCGGTGACAGCCTTGATGACAGCCTGGAACTCGTCGTGGGCGAACAGTACGGCGCCCAGCATCTGGTCTTCGGTCAGCTCTTTGGCTTCCGATTCAACCATCAGCACGGCTTCCGAGGTACCGGCAACGACCATGTCCAGGCTCGATGCTTTCAGTTGCTCGTAAGTCGGGTTCAGCAGGTAGCCGGTGCTTTCGTGGAACGCTACGCGGGCTGCGCCGATCGGGCCATCGAAAGGAATACCGGAGATGGCCAGGGCCGCCGAGGTACCGATCATCGCAGCGATGTCCGGATCGGTCTTCTTGCTGGTGGAAACGACGGTGCAGACAACCTGCACTTCGTTCATGAAGCCTTCTGGGAACAGCGGACGGATCGGACGGTCGATCAGTCGGGAAGTCAGGGTTTCTTTCTCGGAAGGACGGCCTTCGCGCTTGAAGAAACCGCCAGGGATCTTACCGGCAGCGTAAGTCTTTTCCTGGTAGTGAACGGACAGGGGGAAGAAGCCTTTGCTCGGGTCAGCGGTCTTGGCGCCAACAACGGTCACCAGTACGGTAACGTCGTCATCAACGGTAACCAGCACTGCGCCGGAGGCTTGACGGGCGATACGGCCTGTCTCGAGGGTAACGGTCGACTGACCGAACTGGAATTTTTTGATAACCGGGTTCACGGTGTCCTACCTTCTTTGTGGCTCTTGGGGAACTTGTCTTCTTGCGAAATTCTTGGGCAATGCCGGGAATCGGCCCGACGCTCGTCCAGGGTAAAACGTGTGTCCAGATAAAACTTGAGGCTGGGAGCCTGCCATGGGCCAGCGGGAATCCCACTGGCACACGGCAGACAACCAACCTCTAGCGCAATCGCTTATTAGCGACGCAGACCCAGGCGACCGATCAGAGTCTGATAACGACCCAGATCCTTGCCTTTCAGGTAGTCCAGCAGCTTACGGCGCTGGTTTACCATGCGGATCAGACCACGACGCGAGTGGTGGTCTTTACCGTTGGCCTTGAAGTGACCTTGCAGCTTGTTGATGTTGTGGGTCAGCAGTGCAACTTGCACTTCTGGCGAACCAGTGTCACCAACAGCTTGCTGATAGTCAGCAACGATTTGTGCTTTTTCTTGAACGTCGAGAGCCATGAGGCAATCCTTTTTTCAGGAAACCACCCAAAGGGCAGTTTCAACAGGCCAGGGACAAATCCCTGTATCTAAAAATGAGTGTTGACCGTGCCTGTTAACAGCCACACTCGTTCGGTCATTCTGACCGAATCAGTCGACGCGGCGCGATGCGCCCGTCTTCGCTCACTTCACCGATACCGATAAAGCGACCGTTATGATCCTGTACCCGCACCATGCCGAACTTCGGGGCATCCGGGGCACGTACCGGCTGGCCGTTGAGCCAGTAGAACGCGCTGTGCTCCGAGAAGTGCAGCAATGGCCAATCGAGCAAACCGCTGTCCGATGGCATCAGGAAGCGATCAACTGCTTCATTGCCGCCTTCGGCGTGTACCGCTTCCAACTCTTCCAGCGTGACCGTCTGGGCCAGGCTGAAAGGACCGGCCTGGGTGCGCCGCAGTTCTGCAACGTACGCGCCGCAACCGAGCTTTTCACCAATATCTTCCACCAGGGTACGGATATAGGTGCCTTTGCTGCAGTCCACGGCCAACCGGGCGGTGTCGCCTTCACAGGCGAGCAATTCCAAGCGCGCAATAGTAACAGAACGCGGTTCGCGCTCCACTACTTCGCCCGCACGTGCCAGCTTGTAAAGAGGCTGGCCATCACGCTTGAGCGCCGAGTACATCGGCGGTATCTGACTGATTTCCCCACGAAAAGCGGGTAAAGCAGCTTCAATATCAGCACGACCAACGGTCACTTCGCGAACCTGCAAAACATCACCTTCGGCGTCGGCCGTGGTGGTGGTCTTGCCCAGTTGCATCAGGGTTTCATAACCCTTGTCGGAGTCGAGCAGGTATTGGGAGAACTTGGTGGCCTCGCCAAAGCACAACGGCAACACGCCGGTGGCCAGTGGATCGAGGCTGCCGGTGTGCCCGGCCTTTTCGGCATTGAGCAGCCAGCGGACCTTCTGCAACGCGGCATTGGAGGTAAAACCAATGGGCTTGTCGAGCAGAATGATGCCGCTGACGTTGCGACGGATACGTTTGACCTGAGCCACCGCTTACTCCTTGGCGTCTTCAGGTGTGGACGGGTGCTGGCTGTCTTCAGCCACGGCGCGCTCGATCAGGGCCGACAGATGTGCACCCCGCACGACGCTCTCATCGTAGTGAAAGTGCAGCTGAGGAACACTGCGCAGCTTCATTTCACGGGCCAACTGCATGCGCAGGAAGCCTGCAGCCGAGTTGAGCACCTTGATGCTTTGCGCGATTTCTTCGCTGTTGTCCTGCCCCATCACGGTGATGAAGATCTTGGCGTGACCCACGTCACGGCTCACTTCAACGGCGGTGATGGTGACCAGGCCAACGCGTGGGTCTTTGACTTCGCGACGGATCAATTGGGCCAGCTCGCGCTGCATCTGATCGCCGATACGCTGGGTACGGCTGTATTCTTTTGCCATGTCTTGTTACCTGTTACTGCCACACGGTGAAACCCGTGGGGTCTGAAAGCGGCAAACGCCCGGCCTGACAAAAGCCAGACCGGGCGTTGCGTTTAGAGTCCGTACGCTGCGCGGGGCAATTGCATGCCCACGCGTTGCGTGGCTCCTGAAGTGCGCGAGTTAGAGGCTGCGAGCAACCTGAACCTTCTCGTAGACTTCGATCTTGTCGCCAGCCTTGACGTCGTTGTAGCTCTTGACGCCGATACCGCATTCCATGCCGGCACGTACTTCGGAAGCGTCATCCTTGAAGCGGCGCAGGGATTCCAGCTCGCCTTCGAAGATAACGATGTCTTCACGCAGTACACGGATTGGACGGTTACGGTACACAGTGCCTTCAACCACCATGCAGCCGGCGATCGCGCCGAATTTCGGCGAGCGGAACACGTCACGTACTTCGGCAATACCCAGGATGTTCTCCCGGACGTCGCTGCCAAGCATGCCGGTGAGGGCTTTCTTGACGTCTTCGATGATGTCGTAGATGACGTTGTAGTAACGCATGTCCAGGCCTTCCTGCTCGACGATCTTGCGAGCGCCGGCATCGGCACGCACGTTGAAGCCGAACAGTACAGCGTTGGAAGCCAGTGCCAGGTTGGCGTCGGACTCGGTGATACCACCGACACCGCCACCGACAACGCGCACTTGCACTTCGTCGTTACCCAGGCCGTTCAAAGCGCCGTTCAACGCTTCGAGGGAACCACGTACGTCAGATTTGAGGACGATGTTAAGCGTCTTCTTCTCTTCCTGGCCCATGTTCTCGAAGATGTTTTCCAGCTTGCCGGCGTGAGCACGGGCCAGCTTGACTTCACGGAACTTGCCTTGACGGAACAGAGCCACTTCACGGGCTTTCTTCTCGTCGGCAACCACGCTCATCTCGTCGCCAGCGTCCGGTGTACCGTCCAGGCCGAGGATCTCGACCGGGATAGCCGGGCCGGCTTCCTTGATTGGCTTGCCGTTCTCGTCGAGCATGGCACGTACACGGCCGTAGTTCGAACCGACCAGCACCATGTCGCCTTGGCGCAGGGTACCGTCTTGAACCAGAACGGTCGCAACCGGGCCACGGCCCTTGTCCAGACGGGACTCAACTACAACGCCACGGCCAGGAGCCGATGGAGTGGCAGTCAGTTCCAGAACTTCGGCTTGCAGCAGAACGGCTTCGAGCAGTTCGTCAACACCAGTACCCATCTTCGCGGAAACCGGTACGAATGGAGTGTCGCCACCCCACTCTTCGGATGTCACGCCGTGAACCGACAGTTCGCTACGGATGCGATCGAGATCGGCGCCCGGCTTGTCGATTTTGTTCACAGCGACTACCAGCGGAACGCCAGCTGCCTTGGCATGCTGAACGGCTTCGATGGTTTGTGGCATCACGCCGTCGTCGGCTGCAACCACCAGGATCACGATGTCGGTCGCCTTGGCACCACGGGCACGCATTGCGGTAAACGCAGCGTGACCAGGGGTATCGAGGAACGTCACCATGCCACGGTCGGTTTCAACGTGGTACGCGCCGATGTGCTGGGTGATACCGCCGGCTTCGCCTGCGGCTACCTTGGCACGACGGATATAGTCGAGCAGGGAGGTTTTACCGTGGTCAACGTGGCCCATTACGGTCACAACCGGTGCACGGGAAACCGCCTCACCTTCAAACTTCAGGGACTCGGCCAGGGAATCTTCCAGGGCGGTGTCGCTGACCAGGGTCACTTTGTGGCCCAGTTCTTCAGCAACCAGTTGGGCAGTTTCCTGATCCAGAACCTGGTTGATGGTGGCCGGTGTGCCCAGCTTGAACATGAACTTGATGATTTCAGCAGCCTTGACCGACATCTGCTGGGCCAGATCGCCCACAGTGATGGTCTCGCCGATCTTCACTTCACGCACGACAGGGCCGGTTGGGCTCTGGAAACCGTGGGCGTTGCGTTTCTTCAGCTTGGCCTTGCCGCGACCACCACGACGGAAGCCATCGCTTTCTTCGTCGGTAGTACGTGGGGCAACGCGTGGAGCAGGCGCTTTCTCTTTGACCGAGGCACGATGCGGAGCGTTTTTGCGCTCGCCATCGCCACCACCACCGCGACGATTGTTATCGTCGGCACGTGGTTTGTCCGGACGACGAGGTTCGTCGCGTTTACGGGCGTCAGCAGCCGGTGCTGGTGCAGCGGCAACCGGAGCGGCCTCACGCACAGCTTCAACTGGCGCGCTAGGCGCGGCGACCGCTTCAGTGGCAGCAGGTTGCGCAGCAGCAGGCTGGCGACGCGCTTCTTCTTCGGCGCGACGCTTGGCTTCTTCTTCAGCCTTCTGACGAGCAGCATTTTCTACTGCGCGACGTTCTTCCAGTTCGCGTTTGCGCTCGGCTTCGATTTCTTCCGGGCTGCGCTGTACGAAGACTTTCTTCTTGCGTACTTCAACGCTGATGCTCTTGCTACCAGCAACACGCAGGGTGCTGGTGGTTTTGCGCTGCAATGTAATCTTGCGCGGTTCTTCCACTTTCGCCTTGTGGCTGCTCTTCAAGTGAGTCAGCAAAGACTGCTTCTCACTATCGCTCACACCTTCATCGGCGGCGGTGTGCGGCAGACCTGCCTCACGCATCTGCTGCAACAGGCGCTCTACCGGTGTTTTGACCTCATCGGCCAGTTGTTTCACCGTGACTTGCGTCATGCACTTCTCTCCTCAGGCCGCGCCTAGTTACTCGAACCAATGGGCTCGGGCGGCCATGATCAACTTGCCGGCACGATCATCGTCAATGCCGTCGATGTCGAGCAGATCGTCAATAGACTGCTCGGCCAGGTCTTCGCGGGTAATTACGCCGCGCACCGCCAGTTCCATCGCCAAATCCTTGTCCATACCCTCAAGCGAGAGCAGGTCTTCGGCCGGATGGGCGTCTGCCAGCTTTTCCTCAGTAGCGATGGCTTTAGTCAACAAACGATCCTTGGCCCGAGCGCGAAGCTCGTTGACGGTGTCTTCGTCAAAGCCGTCGATGTTGAGCATTTCTTCCAACGGTACGTAGGCAATCTCTTCCAGGCTGGTGAAGCCTTCATCTACCAGCACCTGCGCCAGGTCTTCATCGACTTCGAGCTCTTCGATGAAGTTGCGCAGGATGTCACCGGTTTCAGCTTGCTGCTTAGCCTGGATGTCCGATTCGGTCATCACGTTCAGGGTCCAACCGGTCAGTTGGCTGGCCAGACGCACGTTCTGACCACCACGACCAATGGCCTGAGCCAGATTGTCTGCGCCAACGGCGATGTCCATGGCATGGGCATCCTCGTCAACGATAATTGCCGCCACTTCAGCCGGCGACATGGCGTTGATGACGAACTGCGCCGGGTTATCGTCCCACAGCACGATGTCCACACGCTCACCACCCAACTCGCCCGACACTGCCTGAACACGCGAACCGCGCATACCAATGCACGCGCCCTGCGGGTCGATGCGTTTGTCCTTGGAGCGGACCGCGATCTTGGCGCGCGAACCCGGGTCGCGGGACGCAGCCATGACTTCGATCAGGCCTTCGGCGATCTCCGGCACTTCGATACGGAACAGCTCGATCAGCATTTCCGGTGCGGTACGCGACAGGATCAGCTGCGGGCCGCGGTTCTCGGTGCGGATTTCCTTGAGCAGCGCACGCAGGCGCACGCCGACACGGAAGGTTTCGCGGGAAATGATGTCTTCGCGAGCCAGCAACGCTTCGGCGTTGTTGCCCAGGTCGACGATCACGTTATCGCGGGTGACTTTTTTCACGGTGCCGGAGATGATTTCACCCAGGCGCTCGCGATAGGCGTCAACGACTTGAGCGCGCTCGGCTTCGCGAACCTTCTGCACGATGACCTGTTTGGCGGTCTGTGCAGCGATACGGCCGAATTCGATCGATTCGATCTTTTCTTCGACGACATCACCGACCTTGGCACCAGGATGCGTTTCGGCAACCTTGCTTGGCCAGGTTTCGATGGCCGGATCATCAAGATCGGCTTCTTCGACGACCGTCCAGCGACGGAAAGTCTCATAGGCACCGGTGTGGCGGTTGATTTCCACACGCAGATCAACTTCGTCTTCAAAACGCTTTTTGGTAGCAGTGGCCAGGGCCAGCTCCAGCGCTTCAAAAATCACGTTTGCCGGTACGCCCTTTTCATTGGATACCGACTCAACAACCAGCAGTACTTCTTTGCTCATCGTACGCCTCGCCTTTCGCAAGCCATTGGATCCGCGGGATCCGCGTCTCAGTCAAAACTGGGAATAATGTTGGCCTTGTCGATCATATCGATCGGCAACAGGAATTCATGGTCTTCTACCTGCACCACGACATCCTGTTCTTCTACACCGCGCAGAAGGCCCTGAAAGTTGCGTCGCCCTTCAAAGGGAGATCGCAGCTTGATCTTCACTTGTTCACCGGCAAATTTTGCAAACTGATCAATAGTGAACAGTGGGCGTTCCATGCCTGGCGAGGAAACTTCGAGGGTGTATTCAACGGAGATCGGATCTTCAACATCCAGCACACCGCTGATCTGCCGGCTGACAATGGCACAATCGTCCACCAGCACGCCGCCCTCTTTATCGATATAAACGCGCAACATTGAGTGGCGACCTTGAGCCGAAAACTCAATACCCCAGCATTCATAGCCTAGGGCCACGACCACCGGGGCCAACAAGGCCTGCAACTCTTCTAGCTTGCTCGACACCTGAACCCCCTCGTGCATGTATGTGCATGCTGTGCAAAATAAAAAAATGGGCGAAACGCCCATCCTTGAAACGCCGTCGAACAGCGGCGTTGAAAGTGTCCAGCTAACAAAAAGCCCCTTAAAAGGGGCTCCGCTAAAACTGGTTGCGGGGGCCGGATTTGAACCGACGACCTTCGGGTTATGAGCCCGACGAGCTACCAGACTGCTCCACCCCGCGACAAAGCTGGGGCGGAAGTATACGACCGATCCCTTACAGGGTCAATGTAACCTTCCACCTACAAGAAAGCCCGCAACAGCGGGCTCTCCTGACAATTGGTACCGAGAAGGGGACTCGAACCCCTACACCCTATGGGCACAACCACCTCAAGGTTGCGTGTCTACCAATTCCACCACCTCGGCAATACAGCGTTTACAACCCTTCTTACTTCTGCTCTTGAGCTGGAGGCACGTCAGTCGCTGGAGTAGCCGACTTTTGCTCTTGAAGCACCGGGACATCATCAGAAGCCGGTTTTGCTTTTGGTACTTCCAACACTGCTGGGTTCGGGAGACCTACTTGAGTCAGCACATGAGCTTTCTCTTTAGCAAAGTAACCTAACCCCAAGCTGGTTATGAAGAAACCGGCGGCAAGTATAGCAGTAAACTTACTAAGAAAGGTAGAGGAACCTTGGCTTCCGAACACAGTATTTGAAGCACCTGCACCGAAAGACGCACCAGCATCCGCACCTTTACCCTGTTGCAGCAAAACCAGAGCAACTACGCTCAGAGCAGCCAACAGATGAAAAACGACTACGACTGTTTCCAGCATTTTTTCAGTTTCCCGCGGCGCGACAGATCGCACCGAACTCATCTGCATTCAGGGAAGCTCCACCAATGAGCCCCCCATCGATATCCGGCATGCCGAACAGTTCGACCGCATTGGCCGCCTTCACGCTGCCGCCGTATAGAAGACGCACACCTTGTGCGACTTCAGAATTCTCTGCCGCCAACTGCGCGCGGATGGCTGCGTGCACATCCTGCGCTTGTTGCGGTGTAGCAGTCAGCCCGGTACCAATGGCCCAGACCGGCTCGTAAGCGATTACTGCCTTTGCAAACGCACCAACACCCAACTCCTCGATGATGCTGCCCAGCTGACGCGAGACAACTTCAAGAGTCTTGCCCGATTCGCGCTGCTCCAGGGTTTCCCCTATGCACAACACCGGAATCAAGCCACAAGCCTGTGCTGCTGCGAACTTGCGATTGAGTGTTCCATCACGCTCGCCCATCATCTGACGGCGCTCGGAGTGCCCGACAAGCACATAGGAACAACCCGCATCGACCAACTGGCTCGGTGCAATCTCACCGGTCAATGCGCCTTGCATGGCTTCCACCGCAGAATTCTGCGCGCCGACCTGGATCGACTTGCCCTTCAAGCCATCAACCACTTGGGTGATATGCAAGCAAGGCGGGAAAACCGCGACATCAACACCGCTCGGCAAGGCCAAGTGACGAAGGCCATTGATCAGCTCAGCGACACTGGCGCGGGTACCGTGCATCTTCCAGTTACCAGCTACCATAGTGCGACGCATGCTGTACCTCGTCGGTCAAAGTGGGCGCAGATGTTACCCAACCACATCATCACTGGCAAGCCGAATTCAGGCGCAAACTTCAGTTACCAGTTTTGCCAGGTCTTCGGCATGGCCGCGAACCTGTGTTTCGTCATCACCTTCGACCATGACACGCACCAACGGCTCTGTGCCGGACTTGCGCAACAACACACGGCCACGCCCCTCCATTGCCAGGGTTACACGCTCACATGCCTCTTTGACAGCCGGATGCTCAATAGGATTTGAGCCGCCCGCAAAACGCACGTTCAGCAATACTTGCGGGCACTTGCGCACGGCCTGGCGCGCCTGGGCCAGACTTTCTTCACGACGCTTCATGGCCATAAGCACCTGCAGCGCAGCAATGATCGCATCGCCTGTCGTGGTGTGCTGGAAGCAGACTACGTGTCCGGAATTCTCACCACCTACCTGCCAGTTGCGCTCAAGCAGTTCCGCGATCACATAGCGGTCACCGACATTGGCACGCACGAACGGAATACCCAGATCCGCCAGGGCCAGTTCAAGCCCCAGGTTACTCATCAGCGTACCGACGACACCGCCCTGCAGCTTGTTACGCTCGTGCAGGTCGCGAGCAATGATGAACAGGAGGTCATCACCATCAACAATGACACCCGTGTGATCCACCATCAGTACACGATCACCATCACCATCAAAGGCAATACCCAGGTCGGCATGCCCGGCAAGTACAGCGGCCTGCAACTGCTCCATATGGGTGGAGCCGCAGTTCTCGTTGATGTTCAACCCGTTAGGCTGGGCCGACAGCACTGTCACGTCTGCGCCCAACTCCTTGAATACGCTCGGCGCCACCTTGTAGGTCGCACCATGGGCGCAATCGACCACAATCTTCAGGCCGGCAAAATTGGTGCTGCTTGGCACGCTGCTTTTGCAGAACTCAATGTATCGGCCGGAGGCGTCGTTGATACGCGACACCTTGCCAAGCTTGCTGGACTCAACCACCGTCATCGGCGCATCCAGGAGCTCTTCGATCATCAACTCGATCTCGTCCGGCAGCTTGGTGCCCTGACCCGAGAAGAACTTGATGCCGTTGTCATCATGAGGATTATGCGAAGCACTGATCACGATACCGGCTTCAGCGTGAAAGGTGCGCGTCAGGTAAGCGATGGCCGGCGTCGGCATCGGCCCCAGCAGCATCACATCGGCACCCGCAGCAGACAACCCCGCCTCCAGCGCCGACTCGAACATGTAACCCGAAATCCGAGTGTCCTTGCCCACCAGGATGCGGCACGCGCCCATGCTGCGGAACGCCATACCTGCGGCCCAGCCGAGCTTGAGCATGAAATCAGGAGTAATCGGAAACTCGCCGACCCGACCGCGAATACCGTCGGTGCCAAAATATTTTTTAGTCATAAGTGCTCCATCATTCTTATTCGGCTGATTCTACCGCGGCAATCATACGCACCACATCCACCGTCTCGGCAACATCATGCACCCGCAAGATACGCGCACCCTTGGTGACTGCAAGCGCCGCCAGTGCAAGACCACCGTACAGTCGCTCACCCACCGGGCGATTCAGCGCAAGCCCTATCATGCTCTTGCGCGAAACGCCGACCAGAAGAGGCCGACCAAGGGCATGCAAGGACTCCATATGCTTGAACAGACTTAGATTGTGCTGCAGGGTCTTGGCAAAGCCGAAACCGGGATCGAGGACGATCTTTTCCACAGCAATCCCGGCGGCAACGCAGTGCGCAACCCGCTCGGCAAGAAATCCACTCACCTCACCAACAAGATCATCATAGTGAGGACTGTCCTGCATATTGCTCGGCTCACCCAGCATATGCATCAGACACACCGGCAAACCGGTGGCCGCTGCCGCATCAAGCGCACCGTCACGCTGAAGGGAGCGGACATCGTTAATCATTCCCGCCCCCAGGCGTGCAGTTTCGCGCATTACCGCCGGGGTTGATGTATCAACCGAGATGATCACGTCCAGTTCACGCGCAATGCGTTCAACTATTGGCGCGACCCTCTCCAGCTCCTCCAAGGGAGAAACCAGTCGAGCACCAGGCCGAGTCGACTCACCGCCGACATCAATCAGGGTCGCTCCCGCCGCCACCATGGCCTCTGCATGACGCAATGCAGCATCGCGCTGACTGAAGCGGCCGCCATCAGAGAAAGAGTCGGGGGTTACATTGAGAATGCCCATGACATGCGTATGGGCCAAATCAAGAACCCGGTTGCCGCAAGGCAACCGGGTGGAGGACAACACAGAAGTCATTTCAAACCTTAGACGTCAGCTGCCGGGCCGCCAATCGGGGTTTCAGGGCGTTCATTCTGAACCACGGGTGGAGTGCCAGAGGTGCCAGAACCGCCTTCCCAATCGCGAGGTTCACGCGGCGTGCGGCCGGCCATGATGTCGTCGATCTGGTCGGCATCAATGGTCTCGTACTTCATCAGCGCATCCGCCATGGCATCCAGCTTGTCGCGGTTATCCGTGAGAATCTGCTTGGCCGTGCCGTAGCACTGGTCAATGATGCTGCGCACCTCGGAGTCGATCAGCTTGGCTGTCTCACCGGAGAAGCTGGCGTTTTGACCACCACCGCCACGCCCCAGGAACACTTCGCCTTCTTCTTCGGCATACATCAGCGGACCGAGTTTTTCCGACAAGCCCCACTTGGTCACCATGTTCCGTGCAATCTGGCTGGCACGCATGATGTCGTTGGAAGCGCCGGTGGTGACGCCATCGAAGCCAAGGGTCATCTCTTCGGCAATCCGACCACCGTACAGCGAGCAGATCTGACTGATCAGTGCGCGCTTGGACAGGCTGTAACGGTCTTCTTCCGGCAGGAACATCGTGACACCCAGCGCCCGACCACGCGGGATGATCGACACTTTGTAGACCGGGTCGTGCTCAGGCACAACACGACCGACAATGGCGTGACCGGCTTCGTGATAAGCGGTGTTCTGCTTCTCTTTCTCGGACATGACCATGGACTTGCGCTCGGCGCCCATCATGATCTTGTCCTTGGCCAATTCGAACTCTTTCATCTCCACGATACGCTTGCCGGTACGGGCAGCGAACAACGAGGCCTCGTTGACCAGGTTGGCCAGGTCGGCACCGGAGAAGCCAGGAGTACCACGGGCAATCACGGCCGGAGCCACATCATCACCCATTGGCACTTTGCGCATGTGTACTTTCAGGATCTGTTCGCGACCACGGATATCCGGCAAGCCCACCACAACCTGACGGTCGAAGCGGCCTGGACGCAGCAATGCAGGGTCCAGCACGTCCGGACGGTTGGTAGCAGCGATCACAATGATGCCGTCGTTCATTTCAAAGCCGTCCATCTCAACCAGCAACTGGTTGAGGGTCTGCTCACGTTCATCATGACCGCCGCCCATGCCGGCGCCACGATGGCGACCGACGGCGTCGATTTCATCGATGAAGATGATGCAAGGCGCATGTTTCTTAGCCTGCTCGAACATGTCACGAACACGGCTGGCGCCCACACCGACGAACATCTCGACAAAGTCGGAACCGGAAATGGTGAAGAACGGCACCTTGGCTTCGCCGGCAATCGCCTTGGCCAGCAAAGTTTTACCGGTACCCGGAGGGCCAACCATCAGCACACCACGAGGAATGCGGCCGCCCAATCGCTGGAACTTGCCCGGATCGCGCAGGAACTCGACCAGCTCGCCCACTTCTTCCTTGGCTTCGTCGCAACCGGCAACGTCAGCCAGCGTGGTTTTCACCTGGTCTTCGGAGAGCAGGCGTGCCTTGCTCTTGCCGAAACTCATCGGTCCGCCCTTGCCTCCCGCACCACCTTGCATCTGGCGCATGAAGAACATGAACACCGCGATGATCACCAGGATCGGGAAGCTGGCTACCAGCAACTGGGTCCAGATGCTCTGCTGCTCAGGCTGCTTGCCTTCGACGACCACGTGGTTATCCACCAGATCACCGATCAGACCGTTGTCCTGGATGGCCGGACGAATGGTCTTGAAGCTGTCGCCATCGTTGCGTTTGCCGGTGATCACGTAGCCATCAACCGCTACGCGCTCGACCTTGCCATCCTTAACTTGCTGGATGAAGTCGGAATAGTTGAGGGTCTGCGGCTCGTTAGGGCTGGAGAAGTTGTTCATCACCGTCACCAGGACAGCCGCGATGATCAACCACAGGATCAGATTCTTTGCCATATCGTTCAATTAACTACCCTCTGAAGCAAGCTCCGCTACTGGCGCGCGCTTCGCATGATATTCACCGGCCTAACTTACTACATTACCTACAACACTGGCAGGCGCCGTCTGTAACCCTTTGTGAAACTTTGACTACACAATATTCGTAAAGCTTCGTGACGAAAGCGATATAAAAAAACCTATCGACTCCCTTCAAACCCTCAAAGACGCTCATCACTGGCGGCGCCTTCGATGCCACGGAACCCCCGCGCCAGCAGATACTGCTCGCGAGACCGGTCACGCGAGGAGTCCGGCTTACGCATTTGCACCTTGTCGAACAGCTTGCGAATGTTCTTGTGGTACTCGTCGAAGCCTTCACCCTGGAAGACCTTGACCAGGAAATCACCACCCGGACGCAATACCCGACCCGCCAGATCCAGCGCCAACTCGCACAGGAACATGGCTCGCGGCATATCAACAGCCGGTAATCCACTCATATTGGGGGCCATGTCGGAAATCACAAGGTCCACCTGCGAATTTCCGACGGCTTCCAGGATTTCGGCCAGGACCGCGTCCTGGGTAAAGTCCCCGTGCACGAACGTCACATCCGGGATGCTGTCCATCTCCAGGATGTCAGAAGCGATCAACCGGCCTTGCCCACCAATCAGACGACTGGCCACCTGGGACCAGCCACCCGGGGCGGCACCCAGGTCGATCACGCTCATGCCTGGGCGGAACAATTTGTCCTTGTCCTGGAGTTCCAGCAACTTGTAGCTGGCCCGGGACCGGTAACCGTCCTTTTGCGCCTTTTTGACGTAAGGATCGTTGAAATGTTCTTGTAGCCACTTAAGGCTGGTTTTGGAACGGGCCACGGGCCACCTCGAAAAATAAAACGGGTCGTGATTAACTGGGCGGTCCCGGACTCGCTCGGGTAAACTGGCCGCCGCTTTTTACAAGATCAGACGCAGGGGTCAGATTATGCCGCTCACTCAAGAGCAGAAGAAACAGTACAAATCCATTGGCCACCATCTGAAACCAGTTCTGATTGTGGCAGATAACGGTTTGACTGAAGGTGTGTTAGCCGAATTCGAACGTGCGCTGAACGATCATGAACTGATCAAGATCAAGGTCAACATCCTTGATCGCGAAGCTCGCCTGGCTGCTATTGCAGAACTGTGCAAGGCAGGCAAAGCGGACCTGGTCCAGGTCATCGGCAAGATGGCGCTGCTGTATCGCAAGAACTTCAGCGTCAACAAGCAACTGTCGAACGTACACCGCTTCAAGTAATAAAAAGGGTCACGGGCGTGCTTCGCGCGCCCCGCCACTCCATCCCGGTGCAGGCTGTAAAACCAGCACCAGGCCGGAGAACCCTAGCACAAGATAGCTGAATAGCTGCCAGCGCAACGCTTCCGGCAACCAGACATGCACCACGCAAAACATTGCGCATGCATACAGCGCCATCAACAGCAGTTGCCCGCGAATATCCCGCCACAAACTCCCCAAGCCCTCGGCCTTGACCAGCACCAATACCTGGAGCGTCACGCACGCCGCCGCAAAACCCACCAGCAGCGCACTGAGTAGTCCATCGATCTCGTCGATCAGCAGCGGTGCCAGGCCAATCAGGCCCAGCGCTGGCAACACACCGATATGCAACAACCACAGGCCGCCCACCCAAAGCATCTGGGAGAGCTGCCAAAGCATGGCGCCCGCACGAAGCGGGCGCCGTCTTTCAGATGTGACGAACTTCAACAATCTCGTACTCGATCACACCGCTCGGCGTTTTCACAGCGACCACATCACCCTCTTCCTTGGCGATCAAGGCGCGGGCAATCGGAGACCCCACAGAGATCTTGCCTTGCTTGATGTCGGCCTCGTCCTCTCCCACGATGTGGTAGGTCACGCTTTCATCGGTCTCGACATTGGCGATTTCGACGGTCGTACCGAAGATCACCTTGCCCGTATGAGGAATGGTGGTCACATCGATGACCACCGAGTTCTGCAGACGGCCTTCGATGTCACGGATCCGCGCTTCGACCATACCTTGCTGCTCGCGGGCAGCGTGGTATTCGGCGTTTTCCTTCAGGTCACCCAGTTCGCGGGCCGTCCCGATGTCCTGGCTAAGCTTCGGACGGACGACCTTGGTCAGGTGGGCGTGCTCCTCTTCCAGGGCCTTGAAGCCCTGGACGGTCATTGGGTATTTGGTCATGCCTTCAATCCTGCGTGTAGATCCTGCAAGCGACGCACGGTCTTTTCCGGACCGAACTTGAGCGCTTCACAGATGGCTTCGCCAGCAGCAATGGTGGTGGTGCAGTAGATCTTGTGCTGCAAGGCGTTACGACGAATAGAGTAGGAATCCGCGATCGACTGGCGACCTTCGGTGGTGTTGATGATCAGGGTGACTTCGTCATTCTTGATCATGTCGACCACGTGCGGACGGCCTTCCGTCACCTTGTTCACGCGACGCACTTTGAGGCCGGCAGCTTCGATCAGCTTGGCGGTCCCGGCAGTGGCCACGACTTCGAAGCCCAAGTTGATCAGATCGCGGGCCACGCCTGCAACCAGTGGCTTGTCGTCATCACGCACACTGATAAACGCAGTACCGCCGGTCGGCAGCACTTCGCTGGCGCCCATCTGGGCCTTGGCAAACGCCTCACCAAAGGTATCGCCAACGCCCATTACTTCACCGGTCGACTTCATCTCTGGGCCCAGGATCGGGTCCACGCCAGGGAATTTGGCGAATGGGAACACCGCCTCTTTCACACTGTAGAAGTTCGGAATGATTTCCTTGGTAAAGCCGATTTCCTTCAGGGTCTTACCAGCCATCACGCGGGCAGCGATCATGGCCAGGGACACACCGATGCACTTGGAAACAAACGGCACGGTACGCGAAGCACGCGGGTTGACCTCGATCACGTAGATGTCTTCGCCTTGCAACGCCAGCTGCACGTTCATCAGGCCGACAACACCCAGCTCCAGGGCCATTTTCTTGACCTGTTCGCGCATTTCGTCCTGGATGTGCGCCGGCAGCGAGTACGGCGGCAGCGAGCAAGCGGAGTCACCGGAGTGAACGCCCGCCTGTTCGATGTGCTGCATGATCGCGCCGATCACCACGTCGGTACCGTCGCACACCGCGTCCACGTCCATCTCGATGGCACAGTTGAGGAAGTGGTCCAGCAGCACCGGGCTGTCGTTGGATACTTTCACCGCGTCACGCAGGTAACGCTTGAGCTCTTCTTCTTCGTAGACGATTTCCATCGCACGACCGCCCAGCACGTAGGACGGACGCACCACCAGCGGGTAGCCGATCTTGCTGGCGGCACGGATGGCTTCGTCTTCGCTGCGCACAGTGGCGTTTGGCGGCTGACGCAGGTTCAGGCGCTCAACCATTTGCTGGAAGCGCTCGCGGTCTTCTGCACGGTCGATAGCGTCCGGGCTGGTACCAATGATCGGCACGCCGGCCGCTTCCAGGGCACGCGCCAGTTTCAGCGGAGTTTGCCCGCCGTACTGGACGATCACACCTTTCGGCTTCTCGACGCGCACGATTTCCAGCACGTCTTCCAGGGTCACAGGCTCAAAGTACAGACGATCGGAGGTGTCGTAGTCAGTAGAAACAGTTTCCGGGTTGCAGTTGACCATGATGGTCTCGTAGCCATCTTCGCGCAGGGCGAGGGCAGCGTGGACACAGCAGTAATCGAACTCGATACCCTGGCCGATGCGGTTCGGACCGCCGCCCAGGATCATGATCTTGTCGCGACCCGACGGTGCGGCTTCGCACTCTTCCTCATAGGTGGAGTACAGGTACGCGGTGTCGGTGGAGAACTCGGCCGCGCAGGTGTCAACACGCTTGTAGACCGGGAAGATCTCCAGCTTGTGGCGATGGGTACGCAGGTTCTTCTCGGTCACACCCAGCAGTTTGGCCAGACGCTGATCAGAGAAACCTTTGCGCTTGAGGCGGAACATCATGTCGCGGTCGATGCTGGCCAGCCCCAGGGTCTTGACCTTCTCTTCTTCCTTGATCAGATCTTCGATCTGCACCAGGAACCACGGGTCGATCATGTTCATGCCGAAGATGTCTTCAACGGTCATGCCGGCACGGAACGCGTCCGCCACGTACCAGATGCGCTCGGCGCCCGGCACGGTCAGCTCACGCTTGAGCACGCTCATGCTTTCCGGGTTGCTCAGGTCGAGTTTCTCGTCCAGGCCGCAAACGCCCACTTCCAGGCCGCGCAGGGCTTTCTGCAGGGATTCCTGGAAGGTACGGCCGATGGCCATGACCTCACCGACAGACTTCATCTGGGTGGTCAGGCGCGCATCAGCCTTGGCGAATTTTTCGAAGGCAAAACGCGGCAGCTTGGTGACGACGTAGTCGATGGAAGGCTCGAAGGACGCCGGGGTCTTGCCGCCAGTGATGTCGTTCGACAGCTCGTCCAGGGTGTAACCCACGGCCAGCTTGGCCGCGACCTTGGCGATCGGGAAGCCGGTGGCTTTCGAAGCCAGGGCCGACGAACGGGATACGCGCGGGTTCATCTCGATCACGACCATGCGGCCAGTGTTCGGGCAGATACCGAACTGAACGTTGGAGCCGCCGGTTTCCACGCCGATCTCGCGCAATACCGCCAGGGAGGCGTTACGCAGGATCTGGTATTCCTTGTCGGTCAGGGTCTGTGCCGGAGCCACGGTGATCGAGTCACCGGTGTGCACACCCATCGGGTCGAAGTTTTCGATGGAGCAGACGATGATGCAGTTGTCCTTTTTATCGCGGACAACCTCCATCTCGTATTCTTTCCAGCCGATCAGGGATTCGTCGATCAGCAGCTCTTTGGTCGGCGACAGGTCCAGGCCGCGGGCGCAGATTTCTTCGAACTCTTCACGGTTGTAAGCAATACCGCCACCGGTGCCGCCCATGGTGAACGACGGACGAATGATGCACGGGAAGCCCAGGGTCTCGAGGACCGCATTGGCTTCTTCCATGCTGTGGGCGATACCGGAACGCGGGCAGGCCAGGCCGATGGACTTCATGGCCTTGTCGAAGCGCGAACGGTCCTCAGCCTTGTCGATGGTGTCGGCATTGGCGCCGATCATCTCTACGCCGAACTTTTCCAGGACGCCTTCGCGCTCCAGGTCCAGGGCGCAGTTCAGTGCGGTCTGGCCACCCATGGTCGGCAGCAGCGCGTCCGGACGCTCTTTCTCGATGATCTTGGCAACGGTCTGCCACTTGATCGGCTCGATGTAGGTGGCGTCGGCCATGGCCGGGTCGGTCATGATGGTGGCCGGGTTGGAGTTCACCAGGATGACGCGGTAGCCCTCCTCGCGCAGGGCCTTACAGGCCTGGGCGCCGGAGTAGTCGAATTCACAGGCCTGGCCGATCACGATCGGGCCAGCGCCGAGAATCAGGATGCTTTTTATGTCTGTACGTTTTGGCATGGGTTTGTCACTCAAATCCGCAGGTCAGTCGGCAAGCCGTCTTGAACAATCTTTGAAGAGCCTGCGGGGGCCACCGACATCCGGGGCCGCCCGCAGGCCGCTCAGTCAGCGTCGCTTGGCCATCTCATTGATGAAACGGTCGAACAGCGGCGCTACGTCGTTAGGGCCCGGGCTGGCTTCAGGGTGGCCCTGGAAGCTGAACGCGCTCTTGTCGGTGCGCTCGATACCCTGCAGGGAACCGTCGAACAGCGACTTGTGAATGGCGCGCACGTTGCTCGGCAGGGTGGCTTCATCTACCGCAAAACCGTGGTTCTGGCTGGTGATCATCACAACGCCGGTATCCAGGTCTTGTACCGGGTGGTTGGCGCCGTGGTGGCCATGACCCATTTTCAGGGTCTTGGCGCCGGAGGCCAGGGCCAGCAATTGGTGACCGAGGCAGATACCGAACACCGGAATCTCGGTTTCCAGCACTTCCTTGATCGCCTGGATGGCGTAGTCGCATGGCTCAGGGTCACCCGGGCCATTGGACAGGAACACGCCGTCCGGTTGCAGGGCGAGCACGTCGCTTGCCGGAGTTTGCGCCGGAACTACGGTCACGCGGCAACCGCGCTCCACCAGCATGCGCAGGATGTTGTACTTCACGCCGTAGTCGTAGGCCACTACGTGGTAAGGCAGGTCCGCGGCTTCGATGGTCGCGTGGCTGTCGGTCTTCAAGTCCCAGACCGTGGAGCGCCATTCGTACTTCTCTTTGACGCTGACGACTTTCGCCAGGTCCATGCCCTTCAGGCCAGGGAAACCTTGGGCTGCGGCAATCGCCGCCTCTTCGGAAATATTGTCACCGACCATGATGCAGCCGTTCTGCGACCCCTTCTCACGCAGGATGCGCGTGAGGCGGCGCGTGTCGATACCCGCGATCGCCACAACATTGTTGGCCTTCAGGTAATCGGACAGCGACATCGTGTTACGCCAATTGCTCGCAACCAGAGGCAGGTCACGAATCACCAGACCGGCCGACCAGACACGATCAGACTCGACGTCTTCCGGTGTAGTACCGGTGTTGCCGATGTGCGGATAGGTCAAGGTAACGATCTGTTGGGCGTAGGAAGGATCGGTAAGGATTTCCTGATAGCCGGTCATGGCAGTGTTAAACACTACCTCTCCAACGGTCTGACCGTCGGCTCCAATGGCTTCGCCGCGAAAAATGCTGCCATCAGCAAGGGCGAGTATGGCTGGCTTAGTCAAGAAGACCTCCCGTAAATAAAGCCTGAAAGGGCGATCGCAGGTTGTAAAAAAGCGGAGTGACGTATGGACACGTCACCCCGCTTCTTCACTGAATTATTCTGCGCGCTTTTAGTGGACACACTAAAGCTGTAGCTTACAGAAAAAGGCTTTTTTGGTCCACCGCTAATGAGCCTTAAAGGCAGGGGAATGCGACAGGGCGTCGCTCAGCGGGTAAAAACGGGGCCTAAGCATAAGCTTGAGGCCCCGCTTTAGCTACTGCTTAGTGCAGATCCAGCACATCGCGCATGTCGTAAAGACCCGCTTCGCGACCTTCCAACCAGAGTGCTGCACGCACCGCACCCTTGGCAAACGTCATGCGACTGGACGCTTTGTGCGTGATTTCCAGGCGCTCGCCCTCAGTGGCGAACAACACGGTGTGATCACCCACCACATCCCCCCCGCGCACCGTTGCAAAGCCGATGGTGTCACGCGCACGCGCGCCGGTATGGCCTTCGCGGCCGTATACCGCCACTTTCGACAGGTCGCGACCCAGCGCATCAGCGATCGCCTCGCCCATGCGCAGCGCGGTGCCCGACGGCGCATCGATCTTGTGGCGATGATGGGTCTCGATGATTTCGATATCCGCCTCGTCCCCCAGCACGCGCGCTGCCAGATCAAGCAACTTGAGCGACAGGTTCACGCCCACGCTGAAGTTGGCCGCGAAGACGATAGGAATATCCTTGCCCGCCTCCACCAGCAACTGCTTCTGCTCAACCGTCAAACCGGTGGTACCGATCACCATCGCCTTGCCCGCCTTGCGGCAGAACGCCAGGTTTTTCAGCATCACTTCCGGCAGGGTGAAGTCGATAAGTACGTCGAACTCGTCAGCCACCTGCTCCAGGTTGCCCGACAACGAAACGCCGATGCGCCCCAGCGAAGCCAGCTCACCGGCATCCGCGCCGATCAACGTGCTGCCCGGGCGGACGATCGCCGCCGTCAGCCCGGAGGCCGGCGAGCGTTGCTGCACCGCCTCGACCAGCGTCTTGCCCATGCGCCCGGCAGCGCCCATTACGGCTATACGTCGCATATTCAATTCCTTACAGGTCGCCGAAGAAGCGCTTCACACCGTCGAAAAAGCCCGCGGTTTTCGGCGAGTGAGAGTCATCACCCTCCATCGAGCTGCGGAACTCCTCAAGCAGTTCGCGCTGACGACGATTCAGGTTGACCGGAGTCTCTACCGCCACACGGCACATCAGGTCGCCAGCACCGCCGCCACGCACCGGCGCAACGCCCTTGCCACGGATACGGAATTGCTTGCCAGTCTGGGTGCCCTCAGGGATCTTGAGCTTGACCCGACCGTCGAGCGTTGGAATCTCAAGCTCGCCACCCAGCGCCGCATCAACAAAGCTGATCGGCACTTCGCAGAACAAGTGCTTACCGTCACGCTGGAAGATCGAGTGCTCGCGCACATTGATCACCACGTACAAGTCCCCCGTAGGGCCACCCTGCGTACCCGCCTCGCCCTCACCCGACAGACGAATGCGATCACCGGTATCCACACCCGCCGGCACTTTCACCGAAAGGGTTTTGTACTCTTCGACACGACCTTCGCCGTGGCAGGAGTCGCATGGGTCGGAAATGATCTTGCCCTGGCCATGGCAGCGCGGGCAGGTCTGCTGCACAGAGAAGAAGCCCTGCTGCATACGGACCTGACCAATACCGCCGCACGTTGGGCAGGTGATCGGCGAAGAGCCTTTCTTGGCCCCCGAACCGTCGCACGGCTTGCAATTGACCAGCGTCGGCACACGGATATTGACGCTGGTGCCGCGTACGGCTTCTTCCAGGTTCAACTCCAGGGTGTAGCGCAAGTCGCTGCCACGCTGGGCGCCGCCACGCTGACCACCCCGGCCACCACCGAAGAAGTCGCTGAATACATCGCCGAAGATATCGGAGAAGTTCTGGCCACCAAAACCGGCACCGCCGCCGCCCATGCTCGGGTCGACACCGGCGTGGCCATACTGGTCGTACGCTGCCCGTTTGTTGGGATCGGACAGGCATTCGTAGGCCTCGTTGGCCTCTTTGAACATTTCCTCGGATTCTTTGCTATCCGGATTACGGTCCGGGTGATGCTTCATCGCCAGGCGACGATAGGCCTTCTTCAGGTCTGTCTCGCTGGAGCCGCGCTCCACACCCAATACTTCGTAATAGTCACGCTTTGCCATAAGTCTTTGCACTCTTAAGGACGTTCGGCCAGACCCTCCTGAGCCTTGCCAAACTCGTTGAGCCCCAATACAGGCCCGGACCCAACTCACGTCAATTCAACGATCCTGGTCATTACTACTTTTAGCCAGGGACCCGGCCAAAAATGCGGTATTTACTGCTCGGAAAGCAGGAGCATTCCCGATCACACCGCCAGCATCCGAAGACTGTCGCATGCTGTAAAAATTCGCATACCCCAGACACGCCAACGCGGGAGCAAGCTCCCGCGCGGCGACATCCTACCAGTCACCGCTTGATAGCGGTCAACCGGGCGACCAACTTACTTCTGGTCTTTGACTTCTTCGAACTCGGCATCGACAACGTCGTCGTGCTTGGCTTCAGGCTCTGCCTGTTGCGCAGCACCGTCAGCTGGCTGACCTTGTTCGGCGTACATTTTCTGAGCAACTGGCGCAGACACTTTCGACAGTTCTTCGATCTTGGCTTCGATAGCTGCCTTGTCATCGCCTTTCACGGCGGTTTCCAGGGCAACGACAGCAGCTTCGATGGCAGCCTTCTCTTCGGCAGTCACTTTATCGCCAGCATCAGCGACCATTTTGCGCGTCGAGTGAACCAGCGCATCACCCTGGTTACGGGCGCCAGCCAGCTCGGCAAACTTGGCATCCGCATCAGCGTTCGCTTCAGCATCACGAATCATCTGTTGAATTTCTTCATCAGACAGACCGGAGTTGGCCTTGATGGTGATCTTCTGCTCTTTGCCAGTCGCCTTGTCTTTCGCGCCAACGTGCAGGATGCCGTTGGCATCGATGTCGAAGGTCACTTCAATTTGTGGCACGCCACGTGGAGCTGGTGGAATCTCGGCCAGGTCGAACTTGCCCAGGGACTTGTTCTGAGCAGCCTGCTTACGCTCACCTTGCAGCACGTGAATGGTCACCGCGCCCTGGTTGTCGTCGGCAGTCGAGAACACCTGGGATTTCTTGGTAGGAATCGTGGTGTTTTTCTCGATCAGCGCAGTCATCACGCCGCCCATGGTTTCGATACCCAGGGTCAGCGGGCTGACGTCCAGCAGCAGCACGTCTTTCACGTCGCCGGCCAGTACCGCACCCTGGATGGCAGCACCCATGGCAACCGCTTCGTCCGGGTTCACGTCTTTACGTGCTTCCTTGCCGAAGAACTCGGTAACTTTCTGTTGAACCAATGGCATACGGGTCTGACCGCCGACCAGGATCACGTCGTTGATGGAGCCAACGTCGATACCGGCGTCTTTCAGCGCGATGCGGCAAGGTTCGATGGTGCGCTGAACCAGGTCTTCAACCAGTGCTTCCAACTTGGCGCGAGAAATCTTCACGTTCAAGTGCTTAGGACCGGTGGCATCTGCAGTGATATACGGCAGGTTCACGTCGGTCGAATTGCTCGAAGACAGTTCGATCTTGGCTTTTTCAGCAGCTTCTTTCAGACGCTGCATCGCCAGCGGATCACCCTTGAGGTTGATGCCGCTTTCTTTCTTGAATTCGTCAACGAGATAGTCGATCAGACGAATATCAAAGTCTTCACCACCCAGGAAGGTGTCACCGTTGGTGGCCAACACTTCGAACTGGTGCTCGCCGTCAACTTCAGCGATCTCGATAACCGACACGTCGAACGTACCACCACCCAGGTCATAAACGATCACGGTGTGGTCGCCTTTGGCCTTGTCCATACCGTAAGCCAGCGCAGCTGCGGTTGGTTCGTTGATGATGCGTTTTACGTCCAGGCCCGCGATGCGGCCGGCGTCTTTAGTGGCCTGACGCTGACTGTCGTTGAAGTAGGCCGGAACGGTGATCACCGCCTCGGTCACTGTTTCACCCAGGTAGTCTTCGGCCGTCTTCTTCATCTTTTTCAAGACTTCAGCCGAAATCTGCGGTGCAGACATCTTGGCGCCATTTACTTCAACCCAGGCGTCACCGTTGTCAGCCTTGGCGATTTTGTAAGGCACCATCTTGATGTCTTTCTGTACGACTTCTTCGTCGAACTTACGACCGATCAGACGCTTTACTGCGTACAGAGTGTTGTGCGGGTTGGTGACAGCCTGGCGCTTGGCCGACTGACCGACCAGGATCTCGCCATCATTTGCGTAAGCAATGATCGACGGTGTGGTACGCGCGCCTTCCGCGTTCTCGATGACTTTGGCCTTGCCATTTTCCATGACGGACACACACGAGTTGGTGGTCCCCAGGTCGATACCGATAATTTTGCCCATGATTTACTCTCCCGAAACTTGAATTTGGTTGCCGCAGCAGTGGTGGCTAACTGCGGTAGCACTTAAACGCTTGACTTATAGATGGGGGCTTTACAGCGTATTTCAAGCCTGCTCATCAATAGAAGGCGCAACCGGTGCCGCCTTGCTCACCTCGACCATCGCCGGGCGCAGCAGGCGACCGTTGAGCTGATAGCCCTTCTGGAACACTCTCAGCACGCTGTTAGGCTCCAGGTCATGGCTTTCCTGCATGGACATGGCCTGGTGATGTTTAGCGTTGAACGGTTCGCCGCCGGTTGGATCGATGGCTTCCAGTTGATAACGCTTCAGGGTGTCCTGGAACATTTTCAGGGTCAGCTCGATCCCTTCGCGCATTGGGCGGATGTTTTCGTCATCCGGATTGGACAACTCGAGACCACGCTCCAGGCTGTCGATGATCGGCAGCAAGTCAACGGCGAATTTTTCCAGTGCGAACTTGTGAGCCTTCTCTACATCCTGCTCGGCACGGCGGCGGACGTTCTGCAGATCGGCGGCAACACGCAAAGACTGATCCTGCGCAGCGGCCAATTGCTCTTCGAGCGTTTGCACGCGACTTGTCAGCTCGTCGCCGACAGCCGAATTGGCGTCTGGAGTTTGCGTATCCTGCGTCTGTTCGTCAGCCATAGTTTTCTCCTTTCAAAATCATGCGCGAACTCAACTCGCGCTTCTGTTCCGGTATATGGGGCCACAATTTCCAGGTTCAAGGGCGTAGGCGTTACCAAAAGTCTTTCCCATGACCGGGATCAATTCCTGCTCTTTCATTCCTCAGCGCGCTAAAAAACACATCTATTCAAGCAAATCGAGCTAAACGCCAGGATTGTCAGCCCCGAACAAAACACTGTATAAATAACCAGACCTAAAGCCTGGGAGCGGCCGTCATGCTCGTGCACCTGTCCGTACATAACTACGCCATCGTTGAACACCTGGATCTCGAACTGGACCGAGGGATGAGCGTAATCACAGGCGAAACCGGCGCCGGCAAGTCGATCATGCTCGATGCCCTGGGCCTCACCCTGGGTGATCGCGCCGACAGCGGCGTGGTGCGCCCCGGCGCAGACAAGGCTGATATCCTGGCCACCTTCGACCTGGCCGATATTCCCGAGGCCGAAACCTGGCTGGCCGAACGCGACCTTGATAATGAAGGCCCGTGCATCCTGCGACGGGTTATCACGGCGGAGGGTCGCTCTCGCGGCTATATCAACGGTACGCCCTGCCCACTGGGCGACCTGAAAGCCCTGGGCGAGCTGCTTATCGATATCCACAGCCAGCATGAGCACCAGTCGCTCCTGAAGACCGACACCCATCGCCGCCTGCTAGATGAATACGCCGGCGCCACAGACCTTGCCCGCCAGGTGCAACTGGCCGCCCAGCGCTGGCGCCAGACTCGCCAGGAACTGGAGCGACTCTCCAACTCCGGCGATGAACAACGTGCTCGCCATCAGTTGCTCAGCTATCAACTCGAAGAACTGGAGAGCCTGGGCCTGGGCGAGAACGAACTGGAGCAGCTCGAGCAGGAACACAAGAACCTCACCAACGCAGAAACCCTGCTGGGTATTTGTCGCCAGGTGGTTGAGCAATGCAGTGAAAGCGACTCGGGCAACGTGCTCAATGCACTGACTGCCAGCCTCAATCGCTTGTCGAGCGTGAACAATGCCTCCGGCTCGCTGAGCGAAGCTACGACGCTGCTCACCAGTGCACAGATTCAGGTGGAGGAAGCGGTCGGCGAACTGAATCGCTTCCTGGATCACTTCGATGCCGACCCGGCACGCCTGCAGGAAATAGAAGAACGCCTGGACACCATCTACACCCTGGCGCGCAAGCACCGAATCCAGCCCACCGAAGTGGCGACAATGCAGCAAAAACTGCTGGATGAAATCGAGACCCTGAATGCGAATGACGAGTCCATCGAACGACTGGGCGAAGAACTCGCCTCGTTCGCTCGTCATTACCAGGAGAAAGCGCGCGAACTGAGCGACCTGCGCCAACAAGCCGCGACCGGCCTGGCCAGCGCAGTAGAGCTGGAGATCCAACGCTTGGGCATGCCGGGCGGACGCTTCACCATCGAACTGCACGCCAACACCAGCAACGAGCTGCAACCCCACGGACTGGAGCAGGTTGAACTACTGGTAAGCGCCAACCCTGGGCAGCCGCTCAAGGCGTTGGCAAAAGTGGCATCCGGCGGCGAGCTCTCGCGGATCAGCCTGGCGATCCAGGTGATTACCGCGCAAACCTCCCGGGTACCGACACTGGTATTCGACGAAGTTGACGTGGGCATTGGCGGGCCGACAGCAGAAATTGTTGGCCAACTGTTGCGACGCCTTGGGGATCGAGGCCAGGTACTGACGGTCACCCACTTACCGCAAGTGGCAGCCCAAGGTCATCAACACTTGTTTGTGCACAAGGTACGCGGCAGTGATGCGACGCACACGGCCGTGTCCAAGCTGAACAAATCCGAACGTGTGGAAGAAGTGGCGCGCATGCTCGGCGGTATTGATTTGACCAAGGAGTCGTTGGCGCACGCGAAGAAAATGGTCGTGGCAGCAAAGGCCTGAGCGAACAACATTCCTTCTTTATAGAAAGCACGAAGGCGACCCTGAGGTCGCCTTCGATCGTTTTGCAGCGTAAATCTGCAGCGCTTGTTACTTTTTCTTACGGATGTACAGGACCAGATTATGGTCAACCAGATCGAAGCCATGCTCTTCAGCAATCTTATGCTGCAACGCTTCGATTTCCGGGCTGGTGAACTCGATAACCTCGTTGGTATCCAGGTCAACCATGTGGTCGTGATGACCACCGTCAGCCAATTCGAACACTGCATGACCGCCGTCGAAATTATGACGAACCACCAGCCCAGCGGCTTCAAACTGGGTCAGCACACGGTAAACCGTGGCCAGACCAACGTCCTCATTAGACTCCATCAGCGCCTTGTAGACATCCTCGGCACTCATGTGGCGCTGCTCAGCAGAATCGAGCATTTGTAGAATCTTGACTCGTGGCAGAGTCACTTTGAGACCGGCTTTGCGTAGTTCGCTATTTTCAACCATGGTTAGCTTTCTCGCGGATGCTGCTTCGCAGCTTCTCTTAATACGGGTATGATCGGCGTTTACGTTGTCCCAGCCAAGATAGTGGAAGTCGCCCACCGATGCAAAACACCAAGCTCTTGCTAACCAGTTTCACCTTTGTGGGACTGCTCGCACTCGCCGGTTGTTCATTCCCCGGGGTTTACAAAATCGACATCCAGCAGGGCAATGTCGTCACGCAGGACATGATAGACCAGTTACGCCCCGGAATGACCCGACGGCAAGTACGGTTTATCATGGGTAATCCCCTGCTGACCGACACTTTCCATGCCGATCGCTGGGATTATCTCTACAGCCTGCAACCAGGTGGCGGTGAACGCCAGCAGGAGCGCGTCAGTGTCATCTTCAATGGCAATGACCAGCTTGTCAGCCTGTCCGGCGACTTCATGCCCGGCGTAAGCCGTGATGAAGCCCTGCTTGGCAAGGATAACGGTAACAACGTGACTGCGCCTGCGCAGGAAGGCGAGAAGCCGAAGTCCGAAGTACCGGCCAAGCCTGGCTCCTTGCTTGACAAGATCCAGAAAGACGTCGACGGGGTGGAGACAGTACCCGTCCCGACGCCGCAGCCTCTGGACAACAGCCCGCAGTAAGTGTGCGGCGCTCAACAAAAAGCCCGGCATGCCGGGCTTTTTGTTGCCTGCCATTTGGCTGGCCTATGGGTGCTGCTGCTTGGCCCGGGCCGCCTTGGCCGCGCGGAGCCGGCGCACCTCTTTCGGATCCACCAATAACGGACGGTAAATCTCAATACGGTCACCGGCCTGCACTGCGCGCACGTCGGCATCCGCAACCACCTTGCCGAATATCCCCAAAGGGCAATTCGCTAGATCCAGCTCGGGAAATCGCGCTGCAATACCGGACGCCTGCACTGCAGCACGCAGATGGGTGCCCACCGGCACCGACACCGCGAGCAACACTTGGCGATCCTCGGCGGCATACACCACTTCGATCTCAACCATGCAGTTGCTTGGCTCGCTGACAAAATGCATCCACCAGGGTATTGGCGGCCTGGTTGAACAACGGCCCCAACGTCGCCCGCACAATAGGCCCGGCATAGTCAAAAGAAAGATCCAGGCTGATTTTGCAGGCCTTATCCGTCAGCGCCTTGAACACCCATACGCCATGCAGTTGGGTAAACGGCCCTTCCTGCAAATTCATTTCGATGGACTTACCGGGCACCAGCACATTACGCGTAACAAAATGCTGACTAAGGCCACTCTTCGCGACCCCGACACTGGCGACCATGTGGTCATCACTGCTTTCCAGCACCTCGGCCGTTGAGCACCACGGCAGGAATTCCGGGTAACGCGCCACGTCGTTGACCAGGTCATAGAGCGCCTGTGCCGGATAGGGCAGCAGCGCTGAACGTTGAATATGCGTCGTCATGTGTGCGTTATTTCCACAGCTGAGGCAAACATCGCGAAAAAACAGCCCGATCCGCGAAAGAAAAAATCCAGAGAACTGCCTGCATTGTCCGGGATTCATCCAACACGCTCAAGCACGCAGGTTGACCGTAGCCGACACGCTCGCAACTCCCTATAATGCCGCCCCTATGGCTAAACAAAAGAAACACCCCACAGGGACCATCGCGCAAAACAAAAAGGCGCGACACGATTACTTCATCGAACATCGGTTCGAGGCTGGTCTGGTCCTGGCCGGCTGGGAAGTAAAGAGTCTGCGTGCCAGCAAGCTGCAACTGGTCGACAGTTATGTGCTGCTCAAGGATGGCGAGGCATGGCTGCTCGGCAGTCATATCACCCCGCTGACCACCGCGAGCACCCACGTGATCGCCGACCCGGTGCGTACGCGCAAGCTGCTGCTCAATGCCCGCGAACTGGAAAAGCTCGCAGCCGCTGTACAGCAGAAGGGCTATGCCTGCGTCTGTCTGTCCTGGTATTGGAGCAAGCACCTGGTCAAGTGCGAAATCGCACTGGGCAAGGGCAAGAAGGAATACGACAAGCGTGATTCCGAGCGCGAACGTGATTCCAACCGCGAACTGCATCGCGCCGTGCGCAACAAGGGCAAGGAAGAATAATCCTTGCTGCGATGCAGCCGTGGGCGCCCCCCCCCCTCGGCTACATCCCCTTGCGCCGCTCCGCACGCGCCACGCGCTGAACTTCCTGACGTACTTCCTCCAGCACTTCCTGCACATACAGCAGGTGACGTGTTGAAACCTCGCGCGCCTGCTCGGCGCGACCTTCGATAATCGCCAGGTACAAATCCCGATGCTGACTGATCAGCATGTCACGGGTTTCCGTACGCTGCTGGTACATGCCACCAATGTTGGTCACCACATTTCGTTTCAGCAGGTCGAACAGACCGCGAATGGTGTGCAGCAACACGGCGTTATGACTGGCTTCGGCGATCGCCAAGTGAAACCGTGCATCGGCCGCGCCCTCTTCCGCTCGACTCACTTCATCGCAGCGGGTGTAGCAATCCTGTAGCACCTCGAACGCCGCCGTCAGCCGCTCGCGATCAACCTCCGTGGCGCGCAGCGCGGCGTAATAGGCGCAAGACGCTTCGAGGGTCTGACGAAACTCCAGCAGATCACGCTGGGCCTCGGGATTGTTCTCCAGCAGGTGCAGCAACGGATCACTGAACGTGGAGCCCAGGGACTCAGCCACATAATTGCCACCGCCTTGACGGCTGACGAGCAAACCCTTGGCCGCCAACTTCTGGATCGCCTCGCGCAAGGAAGGCCGCGACACCCCGAACTGCTCAGCCAAAGCGCGCTCGGCCGGCAAGCGCTCGCCCGACTTCAGCGTGCCCTCGAGGATCATGCCCTCAAGCTGCTCGACAATATCGTCAGACAAACGGCGCTGACGCACCTGATCAAACCCCATCACTCACTCTCCACCATCCCGACCACTCGCCGGGGCTCTATTCTGGCCTATCGCAGCGCTTGCGGCACCTATCAGAACGCCTTCCTTTCAACCGATCAGCCCCCTGCACACCGACCTACGACCAAAGTTTCGCAAGCGGCAAATTGACACGCCCCTGGCAAGGCTTTTACTCTAGCCAACAGCGATTGTAAATTGGTATTACCAATTATCCAAGCTGACCAAACAACAACAATCAGGGGCCACCCCATATGCAAACCTGGCAACAGCTCTACAGCCCGCTCGGCAGCCTCGGCCTGTCCGCACTGGCGGCCGTCATCCCGATCGTATTCTTCTTCCTGGCCCTGGCCGTGTTTCGCCTCAAAGGGCATGTGGCCGGCAGCATCACCCTGGCGCTGTCGATCCTGGTGGCGATCTTCGCCTTCCAGATGCCGGTGGACATGGCGCTGGCCGCCGCCGGTTACGGCTTTGCCTACGGCCTATGGCCTATCGCGTGGATCATCGTCGCGGCCGTGTTCCTCTACAAACTCACGGTCAAAAGCGGCCAATTCGAGATCATCCGCAGTTCGGTCCTGTCGATTACCGATGACCAACGCCTGCAAGTGCTGCTGATCGGCTTCTGCTTCGGCGCCTTCCTGGAAGGTGCGGCCGGTTTTGGCGCCCCCGTGGCCATCACCGCAGCGTTGTTGGTCGGCCTGGGCTTCAACCCGCTGTACGCCGCCGGCCTGTGCCTGATCGCCAACACCGCGCCTGTCGCATTCGGCGCCTTGGGCATCCCGATCATCGTGGCAGGTCAAGTGACCGGCATTGATGCGTTCAAGATCGGCGCCATGACCGGCCGCCAATTGCCGCTGCTGTCGCTGTTCGTGCCTTTCTGGCTGGTGTTCATGATGGACGGTTTGCGCGGCGTGCGTGAAACCTGGCCGGCCGCTCTGGTTGCAGGTTTGAGCTTTGCCATCACCCAGTACTTCACCTCCAACTTCATCGGCCCGGAACTGCCGGACATCACCTCGGCCCTGGCCAGCCTGATTTCCCTGACGCTGTTCCTGAAAGTCTGGCAGCCCAAGCGCACTGCGGGCGCACAGATAGCCGGCGCCACATCCAGCGCTGCGGTCACCGCGAGTGCGGGCGGTTTCGGCCTGCCGCGCAACACGACTGTCTCACCCTACAGCCTGGTGCAGATTTTCAAGGCCTGGTCGCCGTTCCTGATTCTCACGGTGCTGGTCACCATCTGGACCCTCAAGCCGTTCAAGGCGATGTTCGCCGCCGGTGGCTCGATGTACAGCTGGGTGTTCAACTTTGCGATCCCGCACCTGGATCAACTGGTGATCAAGGTCGCACCGATCGTGACCAACCCCACTGAGATTCCGGCCGTGTTCAAGCTGGACCCGATTTCCGCGACCGGCACCGCGATTTTTTTCTCCGCGCTGATCTCGATGCTGGTACTGAAGATCGACATCAAGACTGGTCTTACCACTTTAAAAGAGACCTTCTACGAACTGCGCTGGCCGATCCTGTCCATCGGCATGGTGCTGGCCTTTGCTTTCGTCACCAACTACTCCGGCATGTCGTCGACCATGGCGCTGGTATTGGCTGGCACCGGTGCAGCCTTCCCGTTCTTCTCGCCTTTCCTCGGCTGGCTGGGGGTTTTCCTGACAGGCTCCGACACGTCGTCCAACGCCCTGTTCAGCTCGCTGCAAGCCACCACTGCGCATCAGATCGGTGTGAACGACACCCTGCTGGTTGCCGCGAACACCAGCGGCGGCGTCACCGGCAAAATGATCTCGCCACAATCCATCGCCGTGGCCTGCGCCGCCACCGGCCTGGTGGGCAAGGAATCCGACCTGTTTCGCTTCACCCTCAAGCACAGCTTGTTCTTTGCCACCATCGTCGGGCTGATCACCCTGGCCCAGGCCTACTGGTTCACCGGTATGCTGGTGCACTGAGACCTGCACGCAATAGGGTAAGAATCGACGCCGGACAACGGTTCCGGCGTCTGCTATTTCTGGAGGACCGATGAGCCTGCCTGCTGCTTTCCTGCGCGACGCCGCACAACTGATCCCGAAAGATCGACGCTTCGACGACCCGCTTTCCACCCTCGCCTTCGGCACCGACGCCAGTTTTTACCGACTGATCCCACAGCTGGTAATCCGCGTGGAGTCGGAAGACGAAGTCGTCGCGCTGCTGCAACTGGCTCAACGCGACCGCGTTCCAGTCACCTTCCGTGCCGCTGGCACCAGCCTGTCCGGGCAAGCCATCAGCGACTCGGTGCTGATCGTACTGGGGGACAACTGGAATGGCCGCGAAATTCGCGGCCAAGGCACACAAATCCGCCTGCAGCCCGGCGTGATCGGCGCCCAGGCCAACGCGTGGCTGGCGCCGTTCGGGCGCAAGATCGGGCCGGACCCAGCGTCGATCAACGCCTGCAAAATCGGCGGCATCGTCGCCAACAACGCCAGCGGCATGTGCTGCGGCACGGCGCAGAACACCTACCACACCCTGGCCGGGATACGCCTGGTATTGGCTGACGGCAGCCGCCTGGATACCGAAGACGCAGCCAGCGTGGCGGCGTTTCGCGAACAGCACGGCGCGCTGCTTGAGCGTCTAGCGACACTGGGGCGCGAGACCCGCGCAAATACTGAACTGGCGGCAAAGATCCGCCACAAATACCGTCTGAAAAATACCACCGGGCTGTCACTCAATGCCTTGGTGGATTTCGACGACCCCCTCGATATCCTCAGCCATCTGCTGGTGGGCTCCGAGGGGACCCTCGGGTTTATCAGCGCGGTCACCTACGACACCGTGATCGATCACCCCAACAAAGCCTCGGCGTTGATTGTGTTTCCGGACGTCGAAACCTGCTGCAATGCAGTCACCGTCCTCAAGACCCAACCCGTTTCGGCCGTTGAGCTGCTGGACCGTCGCAGCATGCGCTCGGTACAGAACAAGCCGGGCATGCCCGCTTTCGTACAGCACCTATCGGAAAATGCCTGCGCCCTATTGATCGAGTCGCGTGCAGCGTCCTCGTCGTTACTGCACGAGCAACTGGCGCTGATCATGGCTTCCCTGGCCCAGTTTCCGGTCGAGAAGCAGGTCGACTTCACCGAAGACCCCGTGGAAAACGCCCGCCTGTGGGCGATCCGCAAGGACACCTTTCCCGCCGTCGGCGCCGTGCGCAAAACCGGCACCACGGTAATCATCGAGGACGTGACCTTCCCGGTCGAACAACTGGCAATCGGCGTGAATCGCTTGATCGAGCTGTTCGACAAACATCACTACGACGAAGCGATACTTTTCGGACACGCGCTGGAAGGCAATCTGCACTTCGTGTTCACCCAAGGCTTCAACAGCGCGGAAGAAGTCACACGCTACCAAGCGTTCATGGACGACGTGGCACAACTGGTAGCGGTGGAATTCGGTGGTTCGCTGAAAGCCGAACACGGCACCGGCCGCAATATGGCCCCGTTCGTCGAGCTGGAATGGGGCAGCGACGCCTACAAACTGATGTGGCAACTCAAGCGCCTGCTCGACCCCAACGGCATTCTCAACCCGGACGTGGTGCTCAGCGAAGACCCGCAAATCCACCTCAAGCACCTCAAGCCGCTGCCCGCCGCCGACGAGCTTGTGGATAAGTGCATCGAGTGCGGTTTCTGCGAGCCGGTGTGCCCGTCGAAAGGACTGACTCTGAGCCCACGCCAGCGCATCGTGATCTGGCGCGATATCCAGGCGAAAAAACGCGCTGGTATCGACACCGCTGAGCTGGAAGCCGCCTATCAGTACCAAGGCATCGACACCTGCGCCGCCACCGGGCTTTGCGCCCAGCGCTGCCCTGTAGGAATCAATACCGGCGACCTGGTGAAAAAACTGCGCAGCCGCGATGCTGACCGTACGAAAACCGCCGAATGGCTCGCCACGCATTTCGCCACCGCGCTGCAAGGCGCGCGTTTTACACTGCATGTGGCCAATGGCGCACGCATGCTGCTGGGCGCCCCGCGCCTGGCGAAGCTATCGGCCAGCGTGACCAAGCTGTCCAAGGGGCAGATTCCGCAGTGGACCAACGCCATGCCGCAGCCGGAGAAAGCCATTCGCTTCAGCCCGGCGGTGACGGACGAGCGACCCCGGGTGGTCTACCTGGCGGCCTGCGTCTCACGCGCCATGGGCCCGGCGGCGGGCGATAAAGAGCAGATGTCGCTGTACGACAAAACCCGCAACCTGTTGGAAAAAGCCGGTTACCAAGTCGTATTCCCCGACAATCAGGACAGCCTGTGCTGCGGCCAGCCGTTCGCCTCCAAAGGCTACGCCGAACAGGCCGAACACAAGCGCCAGGAACTGATCGGCGCACTGCTCCACGCCAGCCGTGGCGGGCTCGACCCGATCTACTGCGACACCAGCCCCTGCACCCTGCGCCTGGTACAGGACCTGGGCGAAACGCGCCTGGATCTTTACGACCCCGTACGATTTATCCGCACGCACCTGATGGACCGCCTCGACTTCACCCCCCAGGAAGCCCCCATCGCGGTGCATGTCACCTGCAGCACCCAGCACCTGGGCGAGAGTCAGGCCCTGATCGACCTCGCTCGCCGCTGCTCCAACACCGTGGTGATCCCGGAAGGCATTCATTGCTGCGGGTTCGCCGGCGACAAGGGCTTCACCACGCCGGAACTCAACGCCCACTCACTGCGCACCCTCAAGGATGCGGTGCAATATTGCAGCGAAGGCATCTCCACCAGCCGCACCTGTGAGATCGGCCTGAGCCAGCATGGCGGCATCGATTATCACGGCTTGGTCTACCTGGTGGACCGCGTCACCCAGGCCCGCGCTCACTGAGCCTGCAAAAAAAACAGAACCCCTGCGCGCCGGCGTAGTCATCTGCATAGGCCTCGCCAAGCGAGGTTTATCAGTGATGTCGCTGGCAGCGGTTGAACGCCAGCAGCGTCGAGCCCTTTTGCGCAAGGAGATACCCTATGAAGCGTTCCGCTCTTGCTGGCTTGTTCATTACCGCTGCGATGCTGGCCTCCCCTGTGTTCGCGGCGGGCGAGCCCGATCTGTGCAAAATCAATCTGGACAAAATCAACAACGGTAAAGCGCTGCTCGCCACCGACACCAGTGGTAAAAGCGGCGAGATAGACACCGCCGTCTCCCAGGCCAAGGCGGCCCACGCCGCGGGTGATGACAAAAAGTGCATCGAGATCACCTCGAAGGCGCTGCAAGACCTGCAGAACAGCGAAAAAGGCGGCCAATAGGCCACGCCATAGCGGAAGACCAACCTTCGGGTTGGCCTTCCGCGAGTGTTTGGCGTACACTGCATAGGCTTGTCACTCACTAAGAAACAACGAGTTACAAGCACGGGGCCGTTTAGGATTCGACGCCGGTCGCGAAACTTTAGGTGCATGCCGAGTTGGTAACAGAACTCGTAAATCCACTGTTGCAACTTCTTATAGTTGCCAATGACGAAAACTACGGCCAGGAATTCGCTCTCGCTGCGTAAGCAGCCTTAGCCCTGAGCTTCTGGTACCTTCGGGTCCAGCAATCACCAGGGGATGTCTGTAAACCCAAAGTGATTGTCATATAGAACAGAATCGCCGTGCAGTACGTTGTGGACGAAGCGGCTAAAACTTACACAACTCGCCCAAAGCACCCTGCCCTTCGGGTCGCTGAGGGTTAACTTAATAGAAACGGCTACGCATGTAGTACCGACAGCGGAGTACTGGCGGACGGGGGTTCAAATCCCCCCGGCTCCACCAAATAAGCTATATAAATTAGGCACTTAGCGTTTATCGCGAGTGCCTTTTTTGTGCCTGAATGGGTGGTTTTGGCTCGGTTATGCCAGCTTAATGACAGCTTCAACAGCCGGAGAATGGAATCGATGTTCAATCTATTGGTAATGGGCGGAGGATGGGGCGACCGTAGAGATGAGATCTCGATTGGTCGTATCTACATCACCCCTGAGCAGCAAGCTGAATTCAAACCAGGGGGGATGCTTAACCTCAATCGCCTGAAATCGCTGCCTGCGATCTTTGCAGCAGAGACGGATGGAGACCCTACCCAGGTTGCGCGCGTCTGCGAAATAACGAGCGCTCGTATCAATGGAGAAAACGTAGCTATTGAGTACCGATACGATCTTGACGTGCCTCCCTCTTTTTTGATTCATTACTTTTGCTCAAGACCATCGCAGCCGCCCTACCAGACAACCATTGGCACTCCCTAGGTTGACTTAGCTTTTCAGCAAAAAGAGCAGACAAATGCCTTAACGCCCGCAGTCACTGACAAATGCCGTGACCAAGCCGGATCCTAAGAACTCATTCAAACCGTAGCCACTTCGCGGCTCGGCTTGATTCAGGCGTGAGACTGTTTGCTCTTTTCTTTTTTGAATGCTTTCCCGTCAAGCCAATCCGAAATAACGCTCGAAAAACACAGCCAGCTTGCCAAGTACTGATTGTTTCTTGGCCGCATGCCCGTTGTTCTGAGAGAACCGCGATACGGGCGGCAGGATCTTGGTGATGGCAGTGCCATTCGTGGGGATACCGCCGTCACGAAAAGCATTATCAATGAACTCACGCGCCGCCTCGGCATTGAGGTTTTCTTCCGTGATGATGCGCTCCAGTTCCTCTGTCTTTTTGGCCGCCATGAAGCTCTGCCACTGAGCGTCCACCTTGGCCTTGGTATTGACCGACTCCACGAACTGAATGATGAGATCCTTTTTATTACGTAGGCTGAGACTGGAGTTGATGGCGCGCTCGATAGTGGCGCGGATTTCCTTGTCGTCTCCTGTGCCCTTTTTCTTCAAGTACTGCTCGACCAGCAGCAGGATGTAATCAACATTGATTTCCACCTGCTTGATGAGCTCGATCTCGAAGACCACGTCATCGTTGATCGACTCCTTCTCCGCCTCGGACGTAGCGCGAAACTCGGCATACAGGTTCAGGTAAAGGCTTTGATAATCTTGGAACTGACGCTCGCTGAGAATCTCATGCCCGGCAAAATCGTCAAACGCCGTCAGAATATTTTTCAGCCGCAAGATCGAACCAAATAGTTTGATAAATGCTTTCTGCGACGCTTCGCCGACGAGGGCCTTTGCCAGCGGGTACTTGTCGAGCAGCTCAGCGACTCGGGCTTGGTATTCAAAGTAATACTCGGCGTATGCTTTCAGCAGCACGATGCCCTTGGCGTCTTTGTTGCCAAACAGGGCGAGTGCATCGTTGGTTTCCTGCTCCAGGTTGCGGAAGGAAACGATGTTACCGTAGGTCTTGACTGAGTTAAGGATACGGTTGGTGCGCGAATACGCCTGAATCAAACCGTGCGCCTTGAGGTTCTTGTCCACCCATAGCGTGTTCAGCGTGGTGGCGTCGAAGCCGGTCAGGAACATGTTGACCACAATGACCAGGTCCAGCTCACGCTTCTTAAGGCGTTGCGACAGATCCTTATAGTAGTTCTGGAACTTGTCCGCCGAGGTGTCGAAGCTGGTAGCAAATAGCGCGTTGTAATCCTTGATCGCGCTGTCCAGAAAATCCCGCGAGCTTTGATCCAACCCTTCAGCCTCGAACTCCTCCTCGCCGAGCAAGCCGTCTTCGTCGTCCTCATTCGCAGCAAAACTGTAGATCATGCCGACCTTGAGCCGCTGGGCCTCAGGCAAGCCCTTCTGCTGCGCGGAGAATTCAGTGTAGTAACGCTTGGCCGCATCAATCGATGCACAGGCAAACAGCGAGTTGAACCCTGCCACTCGCTTGCCATCATGGCGATAGGTGCTGGCACGCTTGGTCTTCTGATCAAAATGCTCGCGGATATAGCCGACGATTTGGCTGATACGTTCCGGAGCCAGCAGGGCACGTTCAGTATCGATGGCTGAGACCTGCTTGTCCTTGATCCGCGCCTGCATCTTGAGGGTATTGATGTAGTCTATGCGAAACGGCAGCACGTTCTTGTCGTTGATGGCGTCGACGATTGTGTAGGTGTGCAGCTTGTCGCCAAAGGCCTGCTCGGTGGTGCGGCGCAATGGATTGCCTCCGGTTCCCGAGTTCTTCGCAAAGATCGGCGTACCGGTGAAGCCGAACAGGTGGTAGCGCTTGAACACGCGGGTGATTTCGCTGTGCATGTCGCCGAACTGACTGCGGTGACACTCGTCAAAAATCACCACCACATGCGCGTCATACACCAGATGCTTCTTGTTCTTGGCCACAAAACGAGAGAGCTTCTGAATGGTGGTGATGATGATCCGAGCGTTTGGGTCTTCCAGTTGCTTCTGCAGCACTGAGGTGGAGGTATTGGAGTTGGCCGCACCTTTCTCGAAGCGCTCATATTCGCGCATTGTCTGGTAATCCAAATCCTTGCGATCCACCACGAACAGCACCTTGTCGATGTCCGGCAATCCACGGGCCAGTTGGGCAGCCTTAAAGCTGGTCAACGTCTTACCAGATCCCGTTGTGTGCCAGATGTAACCACCCGCCACCAACTTACCCAAGTGTCTGTGGTTAGTTGACGTGGCAATGCGCTGCAGGATGCCCTCGGCGGCCACGATTTGATAGGGCCGCATTACCAGCAGCTTGCGATCCACATCGAATACACAGTATTTGGTGAGTACGTTCAGCAACGAATGCTTGGCAAAGAAGGTCTTGGTAAAGCCCAAAAGCTCAGTGATGGGCTGGTTGTGCGCGTCCGCCCACCAACTGGTGAAGGAAAAGCTGTTGGTGGCTTTACTTTTACTACGTTTTCCGGACTGCTCCTTCAAGTGCCCGTCGCGCACAGTGTTGCTGTAGTACTTGGTCAGCGTGCCATTACTGATCACGAACAGTTGCACGTACTCGAACAGCCCAGAGCCCGCCCAGAAGCTATCGCGCTGGTAGCGATTGATCTGATTAAAGGCTTCACGAATGTCCACGCCACGGCGCTTAAGCTCGACGTGCACCATCGGTAGGCCGTTGACCAGCACCGTCACATCAAAGCGAGAGGCATGCTTACCGCCACTCTCGCCAGCCGACGTTTCGTACTGGTTGATCACCTGCAAGACATTGTTATGGATATTAGCCTTGTCGATCAGATAGATGTTCTTGCTGCTGCCATCGTCGCGCTTTAAGACCTGAATGTGGTCTTCCTGAATACGTGCGGTTTTTTCCAGAATGCCGTCATTGCTGCCTGCAACGCAGGTCGTAAAGAAGCGCTGCCACTCCGTATCGGAAAACACGGTCTTGTTAAGCTGCTCTAGCCGAGCACGCAGGTTGGCGATCAGCTCGGCCTCCGTGCTGATCGTCAGGTATTCGTAGGCCTGCCGCTGCAGTTGCTCGATAAAAGCCTTCTCCAGCGCCGCCTCACTCTGGTAGCCGGTCTCGCCCACGCCCAGTGCATCTGGCATAAACTCTGCAACCACGGTGCTCTCATTGGAGAGTGCAATGGCCTCGTAGCGATAAGGCTTGGTGTCTTCGCTCATGTGGCTTCCTTGAAGGTGAGCAAACGGTCGCGGTAATGCGCGTACTGCTGGCGGCGGACGCCGATCTCAGCGGGCAGGCCGATTAAAATTTCATTTACCAACGAATCGAACTTGTCGAGGATCGCTACGATGCGGGCCTGCTCTTCGGGTGAAGGAAGAGGAATGGTCAGCTTGGCCAGGCTTTCTGCAGACAAGCGCTTGACCTTAGCACGGGCGACGAACTTGTTCTTCTCCGTGTGAAACGCCGTGGTCTGGAAGTAATAGGACACAAACCGAGGGTTCAGCGAGTGACGGAAGGCAAAGCAGTCATCATGAATCGCAACCTCACCACTGCCAATCCATGCCACTGCCTTGCCAACATCCTCAACCGTCTCGCCCACACCAGCAATTATCAAATCGCCCTGCTTTGCAAAACGGAGCGTCGACGCAAAATCAGCGCGCACATGTGAAACCGTTGTCTCGGTGGCGGTGCCGTACTGTGTATATATTTCGCCGTAGTGAACGCACGGAACCCCGGCATCGGCATAGTCAGCTTTGGTAAAACGGCGCCCACGGAAGAACTCTCCGACCTCGGCCATCGCGGCCCAGCGAATATCTTGATCGCTAAAAGCGAACAAGGCATCGCGGTAGTACTTGTACTGCCAGCGACGCGCCTCAAGCTCCGCCCTAAGCTCAGCCTCAAGTTCAGCCTCAAGCTCTTTAAAGGTGTCTAGCACTTTCACTATTTCGCGCTGGATGTCGAGGGGAGGAACGGGGATACGGAGGGTAGAAACATCGCGAGGGTATACATGAGGCACGCCGCCGCCGCTTTTTAGCTCGTGCAATGTCTGTTGAATGCTAGTCAACCAGTAATAGCAGTACTTCGCCAACAAAGTATCTTGCGGCTTAATAGAAAAAGCATCTGAGACGAAAGTAGGTTGATCCCACCAACTTACAAAACCGGCATATGCCCCAGAACCTGCAATGACAATAGTCGCGCCATCGCGATTGCTCACATTGTGGAAATAAGCTGGTGTGCGCCCACCTGCTATGACTGGGATTTCGCCTGGGGTTACTGCAGACTTAGTTATTGATGTCCCCCGCTTGATATCGGAAACCTCGCCCAGCGGCTTAAATGCCACCCCCTCAGGGCACAGCTCCGCAATCAACTCCTCAATGCGACTCATGGCTTTTTTTCCCGGTAATTTTCTTCTGTACCGTCTTAATGGCTTCCATATAGGCCGCTTCCACCTCGCTCGGCTGCTCGGCCATCTTTTCCTGGGTCAGCCAGACCGTTTCGCCGTCAAGATGAAAATCGATGGTGGTCGCATAGCCGCGCTGGTAGGGCATGATCTCTCCCGCTGGCTCCTGGTTCATGCCTGGACTCCTTCCAGATCCTCAACGATGGCGTCTATCTGCCCTCTCAACTCCGCTTGTCTAGCAACAATGCAGAGAATTTTTTTATTGAGTTCACGGATGTTCACAGCTTCTCTGATGTCGGCCTGTTCGACATAGCTGGAAACGGCGATGTTGTAGCCGTTGGCAGCAATTTCGTCGTTCTCGACCAAGCGCGCGAAATGATCAAGGCTTTTTCGACCAGAGAATGCGTCGAGGATTTTTTGCTGGTACTTGGGTAACAGCTTGTTCTTGTTGCCACTGCGCACAAACAGACTAGAAGCATCAATGAACAGTGTGGCGTTGTCGCGCTTCGACTTCTTTAATACGACGATGCAAGTAGCGATGGTGGTGCCAAAGAATAAATCCGGAGGCAACTGGATGACAGCATCGACGTAGTTGTTGTCGATCAAGTATTTGCGAATTTTGGCTTCCGCACCGCCGCGATAAAGCACCCCGGGGAACTCAACAATCGCTGCGGTGCCATTGACCGCCAGCCAGCTCAGGATGTGCAGGGTGAAGGCCAGGTCGGCCTTGCTCTTGGGAGCGAGCACACCGGCGGGGGCGAAGCGTGGGTCGTTGATCAACAGCGGGTTGGCATCGCCATCCCATTTGATTGAGTATGGGGGATTTGAGACGATGGCCTCGAAGGGCTCGTCGTCCCAGTGCGCTGGGTCGGTCAGCGTATCGCCATGGGCGATGTTGAACTTCTCGTAGTTCACGTTGTGCAGGAACATATTGATCCGGCACAAGTTGTAGGTCGTAAGGTTGATTTCCTGGCCGTAAAAGCCCTGACGCACCTTGTTATGCCCCAGCACCTTGGAAAAGCTGAGCAACAACGAGCCGGAGCCGCAGGCTGGGTCATAGACCTTGTTGACCTGGGTCTTGCCCACCACGGTGATACGGGCCAAAAGCTCGGAGACTTCTTGCGGGGTATAAAACTCACCACCGGACTTGCCAGCGGTGGAGGCATACATCTGCATCAGGTATTCATAGGCGTCGCCGAACAAGTCGATGCTGTTATCAGAAAAATTGCCCGAGCTGTTGCCGAGCGGCAGATCGCCGATGGCATCGAGCAGCTTCACCAGCTTTTCGTTGCGCTTAACCACGGTGGGGCCGAGCTTGCTACTGTTGACGTCCAGGTCATCGAACAGCCCTTTGAAGTCATCCTC
Source organism: Pseudomonas sp. FW305-3-2-15-C-LB1 (assembly GCF_058787615.1). Lineage (NCBI taxonomy): Bacteria > Pseudomonadati > Pseudomonadota > Gammaproteobacteria > Pseudomonadales > Pseudomonadaceae > Pseudomonas > Pseudomonas sp. FW305-3-2-15-C-LB1. The sequence continues at coordinate 82,022 of NZ_JBYSZX010000021.1, forward strand.
GCTACCCGCCCCCAGTGCCGATGCCTCAATGTCTTTGAAAACTTGAGACAGGGTTTCGTTGAGGTTTGGATCATGGCGGGCGCGTCGCCGCACATTAGCGAATAGGTGCGACGGCAAAATGTAGAAGCCTTTTTCCTGAACCGTTTCGTATCGGCCCACGATAGCGTGAGCATCAGCCAAATCGCTGTAGTCAAAATCCGCGCTGCCCGCGCGATGCTCTTGCTCGTTGAGGTAGTTGGTCAGGTTTTCCGAGATGAATCGGTAGAACAGCATGCCGAGCACATAAGTTTTGAAATCCCAGCCATCGACGCTGCCACGCAGGTCGTTGGCGATGCGCCAGATCGTTTTGTGCAGCTCGGCGCGTTCAAGTTCTCTGGTGTTGCTCATGGTCAGGTAGTCGCTCTAAATTTTCGTATCGCCGGATGACTGAATGCATCACGGCTTGTATGCAATCGTTTGGTCAGCCTGCCAGGTAACCAGGCGCCAGCACCGCCGTTTCTACTCCGTAGAGCAACAGCGGGTCTTTCAGCCAAAGGCGGTATTCCGGATCACGCAGGCGGTGGTCCGGTGAGCAGTCGATGCTCCATTTGCGCATTACGTAGCCAGCCGTGGCTCCACGTAACCTCAAACGCAACACACCATCGCTCATTCCGTAGTCCATGGCAGTGATGTCTGGGTGCGGTCGGTCCGGGTGAGGTACCAACTCGACCTCCAATATCCTGCTCCACTGGACATCCTGTTCTGGGTACTCATGTTCAGCGACAGAAGACTCCGTCAGCAGCTTTGGCCGCTTGATGCGGGTGATCACAAAGTCCCGAAATGCACCGCGCTTGCGGTCGTAGCCGCGCACATGCCAGCGCAGCCCCGTATCAATAAGGGCAAAGGGAACAATTTCTCTCTGGGTCTTTCCACTAGACAGCGAGTAGTACTCCACTCGCAGAGGGCAACGATGGTAGATCGCGCGCGTCACCAAACCCAACGTATCCAAATCTGGCTGAGTAAGCCGTTTGGACGTTACGCAGGAAATACCCGGCGCGCTGCTTGCCGGCTCACCATCGCCAAAGCCCTCCGCCAGCCAGGCCAGTACCCGGTCAGCAGAGAAGGTGAAAATCGGTCGAAACTCTTTGCTCGGCGTATAGATCTTGCTACTGCGGTCATACGCCAGATTGTTGCCTGCCAACTCGCGATAAGTGGCGAGATCGCGCGTGGCTGCAGCCGTTTGAATGCCGAAACGCTGAATCAGATCCTGTCGCCCTATTTCTCCGAAAAAACGCAGACGCAATTCGAGGTAAGCCAGACGGTCACGCTGGGCTTGCGTTAGCTGTGAGAGAGGTTCAGTGGTCATGAATACGCTGGTTTGAAGTGAAAGCGGGGACAGCATAAATTGCGATCACAACGCACGCAATTAAAAATCACGAAAGCGATATCCACAGATCATTTTGATTCGCAATTGTTGTTACTGATTCAGCTGACACTCCGGAGCTAGTGCAGAATTTCAGGAGCGTCGGAGCGAAGCTTAACCACAAAGGCTTCCGCCCACACTACGTCGCTTGCGTTGTTACCTCCGGACTCAGCCCGACTGAAGAGGAGCAGACCCAGGATCTTCGAGCAATATCGACAATCCCTGCAGGGGGAGCAAGTAGCAATTTTCGAAGAGTTCGTCGATCGACTGAGGGCTATACTGAATCGTGTCGGTTCCTCGATGCTTTTCGCGAGACATACAGAAATGCTGGAGCTCGGTGCAAAAATTGAGCGTCGGAATGATGGACGCGAAGTTCTCCAGGACATGAAGGCTGTCTGGAGGCAGAAGCACGGACGGGATTCTGCGAGACTGTCAGAAATTTTGTGTTCGGGCATAACATGTAGCTAGAGGTGCATGTATGCCGACCAAAAAGAAGTCCGCCAATGCAACAGCGAGGGAGTTGCCCTCGATTCCCCAAGAGCTGATCGAGCAGTTTGTTAAAGGCCCGATGAGCGCCGAAGCCATTCAAGACGCGTCCATGGCGTTCAAGAAGGCTCTGATCGAGCGTGCGCTAGGCGCCGAGCTGGGTCACCACCTTGGTTACCCTCAGGGCGCGGAGCGCCCTGAGGAGTCGACCAATCAGCGCAATGGCAAAAGCAGCAAGACGGTTCTGACCGACGACGGGCCGCTTCGCCTGGATATCCCCAGAGACCGCGACGGTAGCTTCGCCCCGATCCTGATTCCCAAGCACGAACGCCGTTTTACAGGCTTCGACGACAAGATAATTGCTATGTACGCCCGGGGCATGACGGTGCGTGAGATCCGCGCTTTTCTGTCTGAGCAGTATGGAACTGACGTGTCCCATGACTTCATCAGCTCAGTCACCGATGCGGTCATGGAAGAGGTGGGCGCTTGGCAGCAACGACCCTTGGAACCGATGTATCCGGTGATCTTCTTCGATGCGTTACGGGTCAAAATCCGGGACGAGGGGTTAGTGTGCAACAAGGCTATTTATCTGGCGCTGGGGGTATTACCTGATGGCACGCGCGACATTCTGGGTATATGGATCGAGAGCACCGAGGGTGCCAAGTTTTGGATGAAGGTGTTCAACGACCTCAAGACTCGTGGCGTTGAAGATGTTCTGATCGCCGTCACGGATGGCCTCAAAGGAATACCGGAGGCGTTGGGGGCGGTTTTTCCTGCCACGACGCTGCAAACCTGCATCGTGCATCTGATCCGCAACAGCTTGGACTATGCCGCTTGGGATAAACGTCGGGCACTGGCCAAAGCACTCAAGCCGATCTACCAGGCGATCAATGCCGATGTGGCTGAGCAAGAGCTTAACGCCTTTGAAGCGGGCCCCTGGGGCAAGCAGTATCCGACTGTGGTTGCTGCATGGCGTCGCGCCTGGGATCGGGTTATACCGTTTTTTGTTTCCCCGGCGGGCATCCGCAAAGTGGTTTACACGACCAATGCCATCGAGAGCATCAATGCCCAGTTACGCAAGATCATCAAGACTCGAGGGCACTTCCCGACCGATGAGGCCGCGACGAAACTGATATGGCTTGGGTTGCGCAACATCACCGCCAACTGGGGTCATGCGGCACACGACTGGAAAGTGGCAATGAATCAATTTGCGATCCTGTACGGAGACCGATTTACCAGACCGAGCTGGTAAAACAAGGGCCTGCCTGACGGCAGGCCCTAACCAGCCCGAACACAAAAAAACTGATACTCCCGTCACCAGCCATCGCTAACGTTTACACGACCATTTGCTTGATAGATTCGATGCCGATTAGTTAATGGCGCGGAACTCAAAAAGCACCGTCCATCGGAAGCCAAACCACGCAGCGTTCCAACTGGTATTCCAAGCAAGTTGACCGAACAATTATTAACTTGCAAAAACAGATAGATACCGACTTGTTTCAGATTACCCAGGCCCACCACGTCAGAATCAACCGAACCCGCCCAGTGCGGGTTTTGTCATTTCTGGGGTTTCGAAAGCTCGACAAAATGAACGCTCAGAATTTTCCTTCAAGATATCGCGCCATCGATGAACTAGTACAACTCCTCCCACGCAGATAGCCTCCCCCAGTCGCTGCAAAATCAGCGACCGGGTTTAGCAGCTCGTTTACTATCAAGGCCTGCAAAGCCACCATCCGTTCCAGCGATGCTGTCAGCATCCGCTGGTGCGTATTATGGCGGCTGTGCGTGGGGCACTTTCGGGTGCGCCGGGTTCCTTGATTCCTGGTCTGCTAACCCGCGCACAGTCGCCACCCGTTTCGTTTAGCAGCGATGTCTGGCGACTCCATCAATCAAGGAGTTTCAGCCATGAAAAAGATCACCCCCAATCCCCCCTCCACAACCCTCTTCACCCTCGCCCCAGACATCTCCCCCGAAACCCTGCTGATCCAAGCCAGCGAAACCCTCGCCTCTCTCAACGCCATGACCACCGACCTGGCTTTCGAACTCGAAGGCGTCCACCGTCACAAGCTGCTGGCCACCCAGCAACTGATCGTGCTGGGCGAGTTGTTGGTTGAGCGCGTGCTGGCCCTCACTCAAGACACACAAACATTCCAGTAACCAAAAGGCCGAGACGCGTTCAGCGACTCGGCCTTTTGTTGCGCGTCTGGAATCCCGCCACACTTGCGATTACCCTGCTCTCCTCTATCAGACATCCGGAAGTCCGATACCCGTGTTCAAGCCTCTCGCCGTTCTCATCCTTGCCTGCTCCCCTCTGCTTGCAAACGCCGCCGACCTGGCCGGTGTCTGGACAGGCACCTTGGGTAAATCCGCGATCACCGTGTGTTTCAACGGTGCCCACGGCGCCAATGGCAGTTACTACTACCAACGCATCCTGACGCCCATTCAGCTCACTCAGGTCAACGCCAGTGAGCCGTGGGTTGAAGAAGGGCAAACCGGGTTCTGGCAGTTGGATGATCCCCAAGGCGATACGTTGACGGGTACCTGGAGCAAATCTCTCGAGGGTAAAAGCCTGGCGTTGGTGCTGAAACGCAGGGACACGGACGGTTGCGCCAGCGATGCCTATAACAATGCGCTTGAAGCCGTGCCACCCGCGGTAAAGGTCGAACGGAAAACCTTCGCCGAACACGCCTATCAAGTGAAGACCCAAGGAGGCCAGGTCATCCTGAAACTTGAAGGCGACGGTGCGGCCATCGACAAGATCAACCGAGAGCTCGCGCGCATGGCCATCAACCCGGACGGGCAGGCCGATTTCTACAGGGAGCGGCGCAACTCACTGGACCAGAGCGGCGGCACCACCACCAGTGAGATCGCGGTGGAGCCGTTCTACTGGTCATCGCACTGGATCACCGTGCGGTTCTATCGCTGGTCGGCGGGCTACGGACGCGGGGGCATCAGTTGGGGCCTGCACAGTTGGAACCTGCAAACCGGTGAAAAGGTCGACCCCTGGACGTGGTTGGGCGGCCACGAGCAATGGGACACGCCCTACTCGGGCCAAGTCAAGTTGCCGGCCGCTTTCAGCAGCTGGCTGGCCAAGCAGACCACCACCGACGAAGGGTGCCCGGCCGTGACCAGTTATTCCTCGTTCGACTTGAGCTTCAACACCCAGGGCCTGCAACTGTCGACGCCCGCCCAGGGTGATGGCTGTGATAACGAACTGAGTTTTACCTGGGAGCAACTGGAGCCGGTGCTGAGCCCGGCAGGTAGAGCCGCACTGCCCAGCCTGATGGCGCCGTGACCGACCTTACAAAAAACCCACATTCGTTCACGAAATATTCAGAAACGCCGACGGATACTAGCCCATTGCAATGACCGTTCCCCCGGACGGTCCTCCTGCCCTGGTAGCCACTCTCCATGACGCGTCCCGCTCCCCTGCTGTTCCTGCTTGCTGGTCTGTTGTTCTTCTTTGCCCTGGGTAACCACGAGCTTCAAGGCTCCACCGAAGCCCGCGTGGCCGGGATCGCCATGGCGATGCACCTGGACAATAACTGGGTGGTGCCCCAGTTGTTTCGTGAACCGTTCCTGGAAAAACCACCCTTGAGCCTGTGGATCGATGCCGGGGCGATTCGCCTGTTTGGCGGCACCACCTGGGCAGTGCGCCTGGCTTCGGCGTTTGCTGGGTTGTTCAGCGTAATGCTGCTTTACACCATGCTGCGCAAGTTCGGCCGGCCGCAGACGCTGGCCTTCAGCGCCGCGCTGATCCTGGCGACCATGGCCAGTTACTGGAGCAATGCGCGCGGTGTGGGTGAGGATTCGCTGCTCACCCTCGGCGTGACCGCCGCACTGCTGGGGTTTTACCAGGCCGTGCGGCCCGATCGTGAAGGGTCAAGCACAGGCGCATGGGCACTGTTTACCGCAGGGATGGTGATTGCCACCCTCAGCAAAGGCGTGCTGGGCCTGGCGATGCCGGGCATTGTGATTTTTGTATATCTGGTCAGCACCAGCCTCATGGACAAGCGCCTGCGCCTTGGCGACTGGCTCAAGCCCGCGCTGTTCACCTTGCTGGCGCTGGTGCCATTGGTGATCTGGCTGGGCTTCCTGTTCCAGCGTGGCGGCATGCAAGCGGTGGCCGAAGTGCTGCTGACCAACAGCGTCGGCCGTTTCAGCGGTTCGTTTGTCGAGGCAGGCCATTACGAGCCGTTCTACTACTACATCGCCAAGCTGCCCGAGGCGTTCCTGCCGTGGAATATCCTGGTGTACCTGGGCCTGTGGCATTTCCGCAAAAGCCTGGTGCGCAACCGCTACCACCTGTTCTTCAGCGTCTGGCTGGTAGCGCAGTTCACCCTGTTGACCCTGGCCTCGAGCAAACGCACGGTGTACCTGATGGCACTGGCCCCGGCCGCCGCCGTACTGGCCGCGGAATATGCACGGGTGCTGCTGGCGTGGCTGAAAACCCGCAAACCTGCGCTCTACACACATCACAGAACCCTCGTGGGCGGCGTGTTCACCCTGGCCGTGGGCTGCTATCTGATTGCAGCGTTCTGGTTTGCGCCCAAGGCCGATGTGCGCCAGTCGTTCGTCCCGGTGATCAGCCAGGTTCAGGCGTTTAAAGATGAAGGCAGGGAGGTGGTGCTGTTCCAGCCCAACGAGCGCATCGCCGGGGCCAGCGTGTTCTATCTGCAGGCCTACTTGCCGATCCTGAAGACCGAGGCCGAGCTGCACAACTACCTCGGCGCCAAGCCCGGCAACATTGCGTTGCTGGACCATACCAACGACCTGGCCACCCCGGTGAAGGTGATCAAGCAGATGTCGATCAACCGCCAGCCTTACTACTTCGTGGAGCAGTAAGGCTGGCGCGGGGCATCAGTGTTTGGTGACTTTGTCCAGGTAACCCATGGCAAACGCCGAGACCACGAAGGTCATGTGAATGATCACGTACCACATCAGGTGCTGCGGATCGACGTTCTTGGCGTCCATGAAGATGCGCAGCAAGTGGATGGACGAAATCGCCACGATGGACGCCGCCACTTTCATCTTCAGCGACGAAGAGTCCATGGTGCCCAGCCAGTTGAGTTTCTCTTTGTTGTCATCGATATCCAGCTGCGAGACGAAGTTCTCGTAGCCGGAAATCATCACCATCACCAGCAAGCCGCCGACCAGGGCCATGTCGATCAACGACAGCAGCACCAGGATCAGCTCCGACTCGGCCATCGAGAACACGCTCGGCAGCAGGTGAATCACTTCCTGGAAGAATTTCAGCGCCAGCGCCAGCAACCCCAGGGACAAGCCGAAATAGATCGGCGCCAGCAGCCAGCGCGAGGCGTACATAGCATTTTCGATAAAGCGTTCCATTGGATCTCACACAGCTTGGCTAGAAATGGCGGCGAGTATACCAGCCGCTACAAGACAGCTGTAACCACGAGAAAACTGACCTGTGCGGCATCTGTAAGAGAATTTTTCTGCTAGTGTCGAGCCCAATAACAACTCGGCTCGATGACGTCGGACAGGAAAAACTCAGATGATGGATGTGCGATCCCCTTTGGCCAGTATCGGCCTGTGCGCGGCATTGCTGCTGGCTGGCGGCTGCTCCCCCAGTGACGAGCAGAAGCAGACCACCCTCGAAGAGAAAACCGCGAAGTTCGAACACTCCCTGGACAGCATCCAGGACCCCAAGCTGCGTGACGCCGTCGCCGACCTGGGCGGTTCGCTGCTGCTGCTGGAGCGGGCGCGGGTCAAACTCGCCAGCAAGCCCATCGAAGCCGAGTACGGCGAAGACTCCCTGGCCCTGCTCAAGCACTACCCCACGCCCCAGGCGTTGGTGGACACCTACATCAATGGCCTGTTTGTGCTGCGCAAGAGCTCCCATTCCGACTACCTGACCGACTTGCAGCCGGTGTTCCCGTTCAACTTCAACATGCCTGACCAGTTCCCCTTCCCCCACGGCCTGGAATGGCAGTCGGTGACCCTGAGCAACAACAAGGTCATCCCCTTCCAGCCGGAATGGTCGGAAACCGATCCGGGCATCCAGCTGAGCCCCAGCAGCTCCAACCTGACCAACCCCGACGACCTGACGGTGACCTACCCGTTCATCGACGGCATCGAGACGGAAAACAAGAGCCAGCCACAGCCCGTCAGCCTCAAGGGTACGGTGGAAGTGGTCGCGCCGGGCAAGGTGTTGACCTTTGATCTGTCGAAAAAAGACGTAGGCCGCAAGCGCACCGAGGGCAACATCACCCTCAACCTGTTGCTCCTGGAAAAAAACTACGCTGAGATCGAGCTGACCAACAGCCAACCGCTGGCGCCTGAAGTCGGTGACGAATCGCCCAACCCGCTGCTGGTGCAGGCGCGGGACAGCACCGGGCAGTTCCTCACCCGGTCGGGCTCGATCAACGAAAGCAGCGCCCAGGTGGCGTTCTACGAAAAACAACTGGCCGAGATGCAAAAGCAGAAAGCCTGGTCGGAGGCGTTCGAAAAACAGCTCACCGAGGAACAAAAAGCTTTCGAACACAAACAAAGCAGCCATTACGCCAAGGTGTATTTCAATGGCGTGATCGACAACCTGCAGGTCAACGTACTGGATTTTTCCACCGCCACGCGCACGCGCAAAGACCTCGACCTGCCCGTGATGCGCTTTGACAAGAACAGCCTGCAGAACACCGTCCAGGCCCTGCCGATGCCGGTCACCGTGTATGACGACGGCGCCGCCAGCTGGCTCAAAGACGCGGGCATGACCGAGGACCAGCTGAAAAACAGCGTCACCATCAGCCAGTCGGTTGAAGACGCCAGCGCCGCGCACATCGTGTTCGACCACCCGTTCACCTTCAATGACGACCTGGTGGGCAGCGAGCGCAACAGCAGCGAATCACCGGTGACCTTCTTCACCGCCGACGAAAAAGGCGAACGTGGCGAGCCGATCGAACTGCCGGCCGAGGCGTTTGAACTGAACCCGGCACGCGGCACCCTCACCTACGACCTGAACCTGTTCCCGGAAAACCCGGCGTATGTGGTGGGCTCGATTCCGCTGTTCCTGGCGACCATCGACAAAGCCGAGATCGACGTGGCCAAGCTGCCCAAGGGGCTGTCGCTCAAGGACAACGCGCTGATCGTCGACCAGAAGGCCTTCCCCGCCGACAGCTGGCGCTTCTACGCCAAGGACGCCAGCGGCAACTACCTCAAGGAAATCCTCGGCGTCAGCCACCGCGCCGAGGAGTACGGCACGGCGCTGTTTGACGTGCATTACTTCTACGGCCGGCCGACCACCCTGGAAAGCTACCAGCGCACCGACCTGAGCACCGTGCAATATGGCTTCGAGGTCAAGTTGGACAAACCCGAGAGCAAATAGCGGTCAGTGCTGGGTGTCACCATTGAGCTGTCGCAGATGGGCCTGCATGTGCAGGCACCAGATCTGCGGGTCACCCGCCTTCTCGTAGCCGTGCTGGGTCAGGCTGTCGACGATGGACTCAAGCATGTTTTCCGCGACGAAGGGCCCGGGGAACGGGCCTTGAGACTTAATGGTGGACGGCTGTTCACCGGTCATTCCGGCGGCAAACAACAAGGTCCACATCCCGTTATCCCCCGCAAGAGGGCGAATGGAACATTCGATACGGGTGACCAGGCCAAAGCACTGGCGGGTAAGGCAAAGGTTGCGCGGCATGGCGGCGACCCTCGGTAGATCGGTGTTCAACCTGCGCCTGGGCGCGAGGCTGTTTCTATCCCGCGACTCCTGTGGATATCCCTTGAGCACAGAATAGAAGAAAACCACGACAAACCAAGGTTGTAGGGACCAACGGGCGTTGGTCCTACAGTCGCGCCAAATTCATGACGGTTTTACCCGTCATGTGGTGATGGGATTGTTGTGGCTATGGTGCTAGTTGTGGCGAGCGGGCTTGCCCCGCGTTGGGCTGCGCAGCAGCCCCAATCGGACCGCTGCGGTGTGCCAGTGAGATTGAATTGTCTGGTTTTAGGGCTGCTTCGCAGCCCAACGCGGGGCAAGCCCGCTCGCCACACTCCACGTCGACATCAGGTGGGCTTGGCCTCGGCCAACGCCTCCTGCGCCAACTCCTTCTCCGCTTCCTTCAGGTCTTCCTCGCTGATCATCTCGGCAATCGCGCGCAACCGCTCTACCACACGCGCATTCACCGTGCCTTCCGGAAACTGCCCTTCGGCATCCGGCTCACCGGCATCCTCGCCCACCAACAGGCTCAACGCCTCGTCCGCCTGGCGCACCGCATAGATATGGAACTGCCCGGCACGCACGGCCTGCAGCACCTTCTCATCCAGCATCAGCGTAGCGACGTTGGCCTGGGGAATGATCGCGCCCTGTTCACCGGTCAGGCCACGCGCTTCGCAGAGGCGGAAGAACCCTTCGATCTTCTCGTTGACCCCGCCCACAGCCTGCACTTCACCAAACTGGTTGATGGAGCCGGTGATGGCGAAGCACTGCTTGAGCGGGGTTTTCGACAAGGCCGAGATCAAGGTGCACGCCTCACCCAGGGAGGCACTGTCGCCGTCCACATAACCGTAGGACTGTTCCAGCGCGATACTCGCCGAGATCGCCAGCGGGAATTCCTGGGCGTAACGGCTGCCCAGGTAACCGGTGAGGATCATCACGCCCTTGGAGTGGATCGGCTGGCCGAGGTTGACCTCACGCTCGATGTCGACAATACCGCTGCCGCCCGGGTACACCGTGGCGGAAATCCGCGCCGGCACACCGAATGCCGAATCGCCCACCTCCAGCACCGTCAGCCCGTTGCACTTGCCCACCGCGGCACCGGCGGTGTCGATCAGGATCACCCCGGCGAGCATGTCGTCGAGAATCCGCGCCGACACCCGCCCGGTACGCGTGGCCTTGGCCTTAAGTGCGCGTTCGATATGCCCGGCATCGGTCATCTCGTCGCCTGCCAGATGGCGAATGAAATCCGCCTCGCTGACCAGCTGGAACAAATCCCCGATACGCGCCGACAAGCGCCCCTGGTGCTCCGCCAGCCTGGCGCTGTAGGTGGCCAACCGCGCCACCGCATCCGAGGTCAGCGGTGCCATGCCTTCTTCCGACGTGCGGGTTTTCAGCAATTGGGCGAACTGCTCCAGGCTTTCGTCGACCATCGGGATGTCTTCGTCGAAGTCCACCAGTACGCGGAACATCTCCTGGAAGTCCGGATCGGCGTCCTGCAACGCGTAGTACAACTGGCGCGAACCAATGATGATCACCTTGACCTGCAACGGGATCATCTGCGGGTTGAGGGTCACGGTGGCCAGGCGGCCCAGTTCGCCCAGCGGCGATTCCATCTTAAGCTTGCGCGATTGCAGGGAGCGCTTGAGGGCGTCCCAGACGAACGGCTCGCCGAGCATTTTTTCGGCTTCGAGAATCAGGAAGCCGCCGTTGGCACGGTGCAAGGCGCCCGGGCGCAGCTGGCGATAGGTGGTGTAGAGCGCGCCCTGGTCGGTGCTGTACTCGATGCGGCCGAACAGGTTGTCGTAGGTCGGGTGCGGCTCAAACACCACCGGCGCGCCACCGTTGACAGGATGGCCCACCACCAGGCTTGGGCAGTACTGCTCTTCGAGCAGCTTGCGCGCCTGGGCGTCGGTCTTGGCATCGTCCACCAATTGCTCGACCACGGTCTTGAGCAAGTACACCTGCATGGCTTGCAGGTAGCCGCAGACGCCTGCGTTTTCCGCGTATTTTTCCGACAATGGCGCAAGCAGAGGCTGCAGGGCCAGGGTGATGGTTTCTTCGTTGAACTGGCGCAGTTGGTTGTTCGACTCACGCTTCCACTGCGGCAGGCTGGCCAGCTCTTCGTTGAGGCGCTCTTCCAGCTCGGAAATATCCGTGTGGAAGCGCTCGCGATCAGCTTCCGGCAGCTGCGAGAACTCGGCCTCGTCCAGCGCCTTGCCGTCGAGCATCGGCGTGAAGGCAATGTTGGAGCTGTCGCGGTACAGCGCCACGTCCTTTTCCAGGGCCAGGCGTTCGATCACGTCCAGGGCCTTGTCGTAGCGCTGGTTGAAGGCGCGGTCGATGGCGCTCTTGCGCTGTTGATAAGTCGGGTGCTCGAAGACTGCCGGGAAGGTGGCGACAAGGTTGTCGACCAGACCGTTGATGTCGTTGATAAACGCCGCCGCACCGCCGCCCGGTAATTCAAGGGCACGCGGCTCGCGAGGCTCATCGAAATTATTCACATAGACCCAGTCCGACGGGGTCTGCAGGCGCTTGCCTTCGGCCTTAAGGTAGCGTTTGACGAACGAAAAGCGACCGGTCCCGGGCTCGCCCATGACAAACACGTTGTAACCGGGGCGTGGCATGGCCACACCGAACTGCAACGCTTCAACCGCACGTTCCTGGCCAAGCACACCGCGAAAGGGCTCCAAATCATTGGTGGTCGAGAAGCTGAACTGTTCAGCGGAGAAAGGGCGAGTCAGCGCTTCGGGCGCTAGACGCAAGCTGGCAGCAACAGGATCAGGCATCGGGCTTCCTTACATCAGGCGGGGCAGATGACGGCATTCTGGCTCCCGGTTACGCGCTCTGGCAAGGCGCGCCTGTGGGAAAGCATAGACACGGGACGCGCCCTGTAAAAATATCGGGTCATCATCGAATGTTTTAGAAAAATGCACGGAACCCTTGGAACGTGCCTAAACTCCAAACTGCGCGGGTTGGACTAATAACTGGCCCCTAGGGCGCCGCGATGCGCCTGAACCCTTGTCCATTGGTTTGCACACAAAGAGAACAAAGCTATGAAACGGATCCTTCTCGGTACTCTCTTCACCGTCGTCTCCCTCAATGCAATGGCAGAAGCACCAGGTGGCCCGAACTGCGGTTGGGGCAACATGTTGTTCGAAGGCCAGCGCGGCACTCCAGCTCACTTCCTGGCTTCCACCACCAACGGTACATCGGGTAACGCCACGTTCGGCATGACCTCGGGCACCAACGGTTGCAGCACCAACAGCGCCCTGACTTACGGCGGCAAATCGTGGATTGCCATGAATGGCATGATGAACGAGCTGTCCGAAGACATGGCCAAGGGTAATGGCGAAGCGCTGACCACCTACGCCGTGGTACTGGGCGTGGCCCCGGAAGATCGCGAACACTTCGCGGCCGTGACCCACGAGCACTTCCAGCAGATCTTCAGCAAGGCTGACGTGACCGCTGACGACGTGCACAACAACACCATTGCTGTACTGAAAAGCGATGCCCGTCTGGCGAAATACGCTACCCAGGCTTAAGCTCGTCCAGCCCGCGCCTGCTTAAGGCGCGGGTTTTATTTTTGGGCCCGCCTCCCCTTTGGGTCTCTCTTAATTCCGACTTAAGTTGCCCCTATGCTCAAACGCTTTGCCTGGACGGCACTCTTCGCCTGCGCCCCGCTGTACGCGGCACCGCATCTTGATGATCAACGTTTGCAGCAATTGGCCAACGATCCGTTCTGGCTGTCCCTCGGCCATTATGAAGCCGGCAAAATCAGTGGCTGGCGCAGTTATGTCAGCGACAAGAAATTCTTCCTCGCAGCCGATGGCGCCCACCACCCGGACGCCGAACTCAAGGCCACCGTTGACGCGCTCTACGCGCCGGCCAGCCTGGGTGAAAAACATGCCCAATGCGTTTACCCCGCACGTACCCGCTGGCTCAAGGCTCAGTTGCACCTCACTGACCTGCCCGCCGTGGACTGCACGGAATTCAAGCAATGGTTCAAGGACGTCGCCCCTCACAGCGCGGTGATGATCTTCCCGGCGGCCTACCTCAACAGCCCGTCGTCGATGTTCGGCCACACCCTGCTGCGCATCGACCAGGCCGACGTGCAAAGCAACAACACCGCCCTGCTCAGCTACGCGATCAACTTCGGTGCCTATATCGAAGGCTCCGACAACAGTATCCTCTATGCCTGGAAAGGCCTGATGGGTGGTTATCCCGGCCTGTTCGCCCTGGTGCCCTACCAGGAAAAACTCTCCGAATACCGTAGCCTTGAGAACCGCGACCTGTGGGAATACCGCCTCAACCTCACCCAGGTCGAGACCGAGCGCATGGTCGAGCACGTGTGGGAGCTCAAGCAGATCCAGTTCGATTACTTCTTTTTCGACGAAAACTGCTCCTATCGCCTGCTCGAACTGCTGCAAGTGGCCCGCCCCGGCCTGCGCCTGACCGAACAGTTTCCACTGACCGCCATCCCGACCGATACGGTCAAGGCCGTGAAAGATGCGGGCCTGGTGGAAAGGATCGACTACCGCCCGTCCCGTGAGCGCGAGCTGTTGGAACGCGCCAAGCCGCTGGACAGCGACGAACAGCAATGGGTGTTGAAGGTCAGCGATGACCAGCAGCAATTGCAGGAACCGGCCTTCAAAGCCCTGCCCCGCGACCGCCAGGCCCTGATCATCGACGCCGCCTACCGCCTCGGCCGCTACCGCGCCAACGGCCTGGAACGCGACACCGTCCGCTCCCAACGCAGCTTCGAACTGCTGCGCGCGATCAACCAGAACCCGGCGCCCGACCTCAAGATCACACCGCCCGGCCTGCCGGAAAACGGCCACGAATCGCGCACCTGGCAAGCCGGCATCGGCACCCGGGGCGACAAGGCCTTCGGCGAATACGGCCTGCGCATGGCCTACCACGACCTCAACGACAACGCTGAAGGTTTCCCCCTCGGCGCACAGATCGAAATCCTGCAAATGAAACTGCGCCAGTACGAAGGCAACCACTGGCAGCTGCAGCAACTGGACCTGGCCACCATCCGCTCCCTGACCCCACGCAACGCCCTGTTGCAGCCGTGGTCCTGGCAAGTCACTGGCGGTCTTGAACGCGTGCCCGGCAAACACGACGACGAAACCCTGGTCGCCCACGTCAACGGCGGCGCCGGCGGCACCTGGCAGTTGAGTGACGACATGCTCGGCTTCGCCCTCGGCACCGTGCGCGTGGAGCACAACAACGACTTCAGCGAAGCCATCTCCCCGGCGGCCGGGTTCAACACCGGCGTGCTGTGGAAGAACCCGCTGGGCAACCTGAGCCTGGAAGCCAAGGGTGACTTCTTCACCAATGGCGAAGTGCGCCGCAGTATCAGCCTGAATCAACAGTGGGAATTGTCGCGCAACCTGGGACTACGCCTGAGTGCACAGCGCGAGTACAGCCACTTGTCGACGCCGGTGAATGAAGTGATGCTTGAAGTGAAGTGGTATCACTACTGACTAAAGCCTGGCCGAGATCAATATGTGGGAGGGGGCTTGCCCCCGATAGCAGTGCATCAGTCACATATCCATCGCCTGACACGCCGCCATCGGAGGCAAGCCTCCTCCCACATTGGGTCAGCGTCTATTCAGTTTCTTCTAAAAGGAGCCCCACCAACATGGCCGTTAACTGCACCAGCCTCGAAGAAGTCCGCACCCACATCGACCGCCTCGACCAGCAGATCGTCACCCTGCTGGCCGAGCGTGGCGGCTACGTCTCCCAGGCCGCGCGCTTCAAGAAAGACACAGACAGCGTCAAGGCCCCACAACGGGTTGAACAGGTAATCGCCAAGGTGCGGGAGATATCCCAGGCAGTGGGTGCCAATCCCGAGGTCACGGAACAGGTGTATCGCGCGATGATTGCGGCGTTTATCCAGCAGGAATTGGCGGAGCATGCTGCGCTCACGGAAACTCGCTAAGAATTACCCAAATTATTCGCCTACACAGCAAACTCACAAGCCATCCTCAAGCCCCTGATTACTAAGAAGGAAATCTTGCGGTTTTTTTAGCTTTTTTGAGTCATCGAAAACTTGCTCCGACGAAGCCTCGCTTTATGGGGATTTGTGTCTAGTCTCGGGTAGCAATCAAATTGCCACCACGTCTATACACGGATCTGAATAGGTAAGAGGCTTACTATGGAATTTTTCGAAAAGCTCACCAGTCTGGCCGCCAAGGTTCGGTTGCAAGGCCCGGCCATTCAAACAGAAGAAGCGACCAAAAATGCTTTTGTAATGCCGTTTATCAACACGGTACTGGGTTATGACGTGTTTGATCCGCAGGAGGTGACGCCTGAGTTTGTCTGCGATGTCGGGACGAAGAAAGGTGAAAAAATCGACTACGCCATCATGAAAGACGGTGAAGTTCAGATACTCATTGAATGCAAAAAGATCGGCGAGTCACTGAGCATCAATCATGCCTCGCAGCTGTTTCGGTATTTTCATGTCACCAGCGCAAGAATTTCAATTCTCACCAACGGCCAGGTCTATCGGTTTTTTACTGACTTGGACGCACCGAATAAAATGGACGAAAAGCCATTTCTTGAGCTAGACCTGCTGGATATTGATGAATACTCCGTACCGGAGTTGATAAAGCTGACCAAGTCAGCCTTCGACGTCGATTCAATCATCAACGCTGCGGGAGAGCTGAAATATGTCAGCCAGCTCAAGAAGCTGATTGGCGCTCAAGTCAGTAAACCGGAAGACGACTTCGTTAAATTCTTTGCCTCCCGCGTTTACGAGGGAGTCATCACTCAGAGAGTCCGTGAGCAGTTTTTCGAACTGACACGTAAAGCCTTGGCTCAGTTTCTGAATGACCAGATCAATGATCGACTCAAGTCGGCCATGAGCGGGGTAATTCAACCGACGATAGCTTCATTGACCGTCACGAACAGCGCAAATACGGATCTTCAGGAACGAGACGAATCGGAAGACAAGATCCTGACGACGCTTGAAGAACTGGAGGGCTATCACATCGTCCGCGCTGTCGTACGCTCCGTTGTCGATGCCAAACGAATCGTTCAACGCGATACCCAAAGCTATTTTGGGATATTACTGGACGACAACAATCGCAAGCCTATCTGCCGTCTTCACTTCAATCGCAGCCAAAAATACCTCGGGATATTCGACGAGGAAAAAAATGAAACCCGGCACGCCATTTCATCCATTGATGAGATTTACGAATACGCGGATCAACTGAAAAAAACAGTGGGTTATTACGACTGAAGGCCGCACCGGAATATTTTCAGCCGTCGATAACCCCGTAGCGAGTTTCTTGGAATAAAAAAGCAAAGTGGAGGCGTGTTCCAAGGCTTCCTCAATCGGCATGCCGGAATTGACACGAAACAGCGGTTTTTCGTTTTCGCCGTAGTCGCCGAAAGTGACGACACCAAGTGTGGTGATTGCGGACAAGGGTGGATCAGGGACGACTTTGCTAATGATGATTGCTCTCTTGTGAAGTCGAGCCACCAGATCACATCGCTAAACATGAAGAGGGTGGCAGCTGTGTGCAGGTTAGCGATCCGGGTCTGAGAGCACCCCGGGTAGACTCAAAAGTCGGGACTGTCAGAAATTTTGTGTTCGGGCATAACATGAGTAAGAGGTGCATGTATGCCAACCAAAAAGAAACCGCTT